>NZ_OBDS01000021.1:0-3024 GCF_900215165.1 Pseudomonas sp. LAMO17WK12:I5
CCATACACCCCCAGCAGCATGTTCCTCGTCAATCCACAAACCGACACCGAATCCCTGCTGGCCAACGCCTGCGAATCCCTGGCCTCGGCCACGGTCATGCTCGGTGATTTCGCCGGCACGCTGGAGGGGCCGAGTCGTAATACGGTGTTGGGCATTGCGCAGGTGGTGATGCTGGGGGAGTTGGCGGTGAATCAGGCGCTGGATAATGTTGTGCCCAAGGAATAGGCGCTGACAGTTCTGGCCTCTTCGCGAGCAAGCCCGCTCCCACAGGGGATCTGCGTTGGTCACAGGTTTTGTGCCCGACAAAGATCCCTTGCAGGCGTGAGTCTATTAAATAAATTCGTCCCCTTCTCCCGCCTTATTCCAGATTGTTTTTCGCAGCCCAAGAGTTGGCCTGAATATATTTTGCGTAGTGGATGTAAGTATTCGGATAAAGCTATGCTTGGGATCAATTGATCGGGGTGACACTTTCCTGAAAAAGCGTTACCCCGGCCAATAACCTCCTGTATTCCCTTCAGTTCATCGAAAACACACCAGTTTTAGGAACAAGTGCCAAGCACCTCCCCATCAAGGAAAGGCGCTTGGCGTGGATTACCGATTTCCGAATCAGTGATGCTCTTGGTAAGATCACGGCAACCGTTTAGCTTTTGAAAGTTACCTCACTTATTTCAACTTTCACTTGTGTGTTCTGGTAACTCAGCGCTTTAGTTTCGAACTTAAGTGTATCGAACGCCTGGCCGTTAATGGGGGCGTATTCCGCATAAATTACATGGGAGTCGTAATTGCCCCGGAGGATCTCTGTTGAGTCCACCACAACATTGTTTTTTAGGAACTCGAGCCTGCAGGAAACAGGCGCTTGATAGAATCCGTTAAACCATCCGCGGAGGATCGTACTCTTGGCACTCCCTTGTTTCAGTGCTAAGGAATAAACGAGTATGTTTTGAGTAGTTCGGGTAGCCAAACTACCTATTAGCTTTCTGGACTCCATGGCAACCACATGATTGATAGGTTCCTGCCCCCCGTAGATTTCATTAAGCGTTACTTTAGTGTTGTCCCCCTGCATGGATTCTCCCGGGATTCGGAGGCGCACGGATGGCGGATATGAACTAAAATTTTCAACGAGGTCAACGAGATCGACCACGTTCACTATCCACTCTCCCGAATCCGTCCCGCTGCCATACAACGCCTTGGCTTTGAACACATGCTTTGTACGTGTCAGCCCGGTCAGTTCAACCGTCCATATGCCATTCCCATTGGCCTCGACCCTTTTGCCAGTGGAGCTGTTACCGTCGAAAATTTCCACCTCAAGATACTTGGTCGCCGTCCCCCTCAGACGAACAGTGGTGTCACCGGTGCTTCCATCATTGCTGATTGGCTGCCCTTTGGAATCTTCCGCACCGGTGATGGCCGGCCGGACCCCATTCAACACGGTCAGGCGCCAAGTATTCGACGGCGGGTTATTTGCGTATTGACCAATAACCTTGAAGGTATGCAACACGTCCAGTGATAACCCGCTCACGGTACGGGTCCAGATGGAGTTGCTCTCTGCCTTGGCCTTGCCTTTGGAGACCGCACCGAGGAAAACTTCCACCTCCTGGCCGGTCGGTGCGGAGCCAGTGAGCGTGATGCTGGTGTGCACGGTGTAACCGTTTTCGCGGATGTTCCAGTTGCTCTCGTCTTTTACTGATGTGATGGCCGGTGTGTCGGCAGCCACCACGACCACGATCCGCGGCGGATCCGACACCTGCCCGCTGCCATACATCGCAGTAGCGGTGAAACTATGGGTGTCGGCGCTCAGCCCCGTCACCGGGAACTCCCAGTCACCACTCTGTGGATCGATGTCGGCCGTGCCTATTTCGATATTGCCGTCCTTGATCAGGACTTTCTGACCTTTAGCCCCTTTCCCTTCAAGCTTGATCGAAGTGTCAACGATCGTGGCGCCCGGGAGAATTTCTTCCCCTTTGGAGTTTTCCACCCGAGTGATAGTTGGCGCGGTAGGAGCGGTAACGACCACGACCCATGGATCCGATACCTGCCCATTGCCGTACTGGGCAGTGGCGGTGAAACTATGGGAGACAAGGGCCAGCCCCGTCACCGGAAACTCCCAGTCACCACTCTGTGGATCGACGTCGGCAATGCCTATCTCGATGTTGCCGTCTTTGATCAGGACTTTCTGACCTTTAGCCCCTTTCCCTTCAAGCTTGATCGAAGTGTCAACGGTCGTGGCGCCCGGGAGAATCTCATTCCCTTTGGAGTCTTCCACACGGATAATTTCTGGCCGCACATCCTCAAACGCTTTGATCGTGTAAGTGCGCACGGGGAAGGGCACCGCCTCGCTTTCATTCGTGCTCTTGTTGAACGTCGTTTTGCACTCGATGGTCAAGTCACTGCCATCTTTCAGGTTTTTCATTGCTGCTTGAGTGAGTCCGCGATTTTGGTAGCCCCTATCGATCAACGGCTGAGTGACAGGATCCCCAGGTGCAATATCGTTGATGTACGGAGTGTCGTTGGCATTGGTTCCGGTCAAACGCATCCACATACGCTGACCGGTAGCTATCAACGGCCAGACATCTATGCGAGCGACTGCGTTGGCAGTCAGATTGGCCACATTGAATTCCGGGCCTTCGCCATCGTTGTCGGCTTCCATGATCACCGGCGATTTCAAGCTTGAGTCCGGCAAGGTGCCGACATTCAACAACAGCGGCAACGAGGTCCGGGGCACACCGTTGCGGGTGACGGTGTACGTCACGGTGACGGTTTTGCCCAGGTTGAATGCCAGCACGGTGACCGGCAGTTCGATTGTCAGTGTGGTTTCACTGATGGGTCTTGCCGGGGTGGTGTGCGAGCCGCCGGCGGCAGTGCCGGGTGCGCCGGTCCAGGTCACGCTGAGCAGATCGCTGGGCAGCAAGTCTTGCGAATCGATGTTGACGGTCAGGGCTTCCACGGCCTTGATCGGCTGCAAGGTAGTGCCATCGGCCTCGGCCTGCTGAACCTTCGGCCGGGTCAGCAGCACGGCTTCGCCGA
>NZ_OBDS01000001.1:0-603029 GCF_900215165.1 Pseudomonas sp. LAMO17WK12:I5
ATGCCGTGAACACGTCGTTGTAGTTCGAGCCGATGATGGTTTCGAAATCGGAGAACGTATCGCCCTGAGCGTCGCCGCCCAGACCGGTACCCGAACGTGCAGCGGTCATGGTGATGTTGACGCCTTGCTCCGACTGCGAGTAGCTCAGCCGGTCGTTGCCGTTGTAGCCATCGAGATTGTCGGCAGCAGCGCTGGCAAAGAACGTATCGTCATAATTTGAACCACGGAAACTCTCGATCCCGACAAACGTATCGCCCGCTGCATACCCGGTATGCACACCCGTCTTCAGGTTCAGGGTTACCGCAACGCTGTTGGGTACGTCTTCATAGCTGGCAATATCGAAACCTGCGCCGCCAATCAGTTGATCGGCGCCATCGCCGCCGATCAACAGATCATTACCATCGCCACCATTCAAAACATCATTTCCCGCCAACCCGCGTATCTGATCATCGCCCGCAGAACCGATCAGATTATCGGCACCAGCGGTCCCGTTGATTATCGCCATTACATCGTCCTTGTGTTTTTGTGTTGGAAACTACGTTGAAAAACCTGGTAGGAGCTTCCTGATTTCCATATCGCCGTACAGTGTCCTGGCTCAATGAAGCAGGTTGTGCGAAGTTTTGACGCCAAGGTCCCTTACCGGGCAGGGCTGCAACTTCCACACCATAAATTCAGACAAACGGTACGATCGTGAATATGTTTAACCACAAGCATAAAAAAACCGACGCTCAAGGCGTCGGCTTTTTCATGAAGCGGGTAAACCCAATCAGGTCATCTGAATGATGGTCTGCATGATAGTGCTCTGGGTCGAAATGGTCTTGGCGTTCGCCTGATAGTTGCTCTGGCCCTTGATCAGATCCACCAGCTCGTTGGTCAGGTTAACGTTGGACTCTTCCAGCGAGTTGGACGCGATCGAACCCAGCGTACCGGTTTCCGGCGCATCGTAACCCGGGATACCCGAGGCAAAAGTCTCTTTCCAGCTGGTACCGCCGACCGCCTGCAAGCCTTGTTCGTTGGTGAAGCTGGCCAGCGCAACCTGGCCGATGGCCTTGCTCTGGTTGTTGCTGAAGTTGGCGAACAACGTGCCTGTGCCGTCGATGGTCAGGTTGGTGATCTGACCAGTGGCGTAACCATCCTGAGTCGGGATCGAACGGGCGGTGTCAGCGTTGAACTGAGTGGTCTTGGCCATGGATATGGTCACGCCATTGGTGTTGGCAGACGCGCCGTTTGGCGTGAAGGTGCCGTTGGTCACGGTACCCGGTACCCAGCCGGTCAGCTTCAGGTCGCTGCTGATGATCGGCTTGGTCGGATCTGCCGGGTTAGGCGTGCTGACCTGAGTGAGATTGCCCGAACTGTCGAACGTCAGTGTCGAAGCAGTCGGGGCGGTCTTGGTTGGATCGCTGCCGGTTGCATCTGGATTGCGCCCGTCCACCAGGGTGTAGACTTTCCAGGTGTTTTGGCCGGTTTTCACCATGTACTGATCCATGACGTGCGAGTTGCCCTGAGAGTCATAGATAGGCGTGCTGAAGGACTTGGTGTAGGTTTCAAGTTTTGCCGGGTCGAACTTGCCTGCCGCCGCTGTGTCGTCGATCACGGGTGCCGACGAGTTCAGGTTGATGCTCGAAGTCACCAACGAAGTCGACTTCGGCGCCAGGTTCGAGGTGTCGATCTTCAGGTCGGTCAACACGCCGTTGATGATCTTGCCGTTGGCGTCCACACCGTAACCCTGCAGACGCGAGGTGTAGTCGGTGTTGGTGATGAAACCGGCATTGTCGACCTTGAACGTACCGGCACGGGTGTAGGTGATCGAGCCATTGTTGCTCATGGTGAAGAAGCCGGAACCGTTGATGCCCATGTCCAGCACGTTACCGGTGTTGTTGATGTCACCCTGGGTGAACTGCTGGGACACGTTGGCCAGGCGCACGCCGTTGCCGATGACCTTGCTGCCGCTACCCAGGCGAGTGGCCGAGTAGACGTCTTCGAATTCTGCACGGGACGATTTGAAACCGGCGGTCGCGACGTTGGCGATGTTGTTGCCGGTCACGTCCAGTTGTTTGTTGGCTGCATAGAGACCGCTAAGGCCGATATTGAAAGACATATTCCACTCCTTTGTGCCGGTTAGTCGGCTCTATATACCAATGGTTTGTACTTTGGACAGGGCGACGGTGCCCTTGCCGGACAGGTTGAGCATCAGCTCGCCACCGGTCTGGCTGATGGTCACGCTGTTGACCGTGGCTGGCAGGTAGGTCGCCATATCGGTCGCGGTGCCATTGATCGAGGCGTTGGCTTTGACCGTATAGGTACCGGTCTTCACCAGATTGCCGTCCTTGTCCTTGCCGTCCCAGGTGAAGCTTGCGCTGCCTGCGGCGCGACTGCCCAGATCGATGGTGCGAACCACCGTGCCGCTGCTGTCGGTAATGCTGACCGTGCCACCGGCAATCGACGACGGCACGGTGACCGAACCGGTCATGCCTTTGCTTGGGTCGTCCAATTGCACGGTGTTGGTCTGCACGATCACGTTACGACCAACCAGCGACGACGCCTGCAGGGCTTGCGAGGAGCTGTAGTTGCCGGCCAGCGAACTGACGGTGCTGTTGAGGGTGGTGATGCCCTCAAGACTGCTGAACTGCGCCAACTGTGCTACGAAGGCGCTGTTGTCCTGCGGATCAAGCGGGTTCTGGTTTTTCAGCTGGGTGACCAGCAGTTGCAGGAACGCATCCTTGCCCAGGGCTTTGCCGCCAGTGGCGCTGTTGGTGGCCGAAGCAATGCCACCGGTGGTCGAACTGCTCGTTTTCTTCGAGGAGTTCGCCAGGATGTCATTCATGCTCAGGCTGCTGGTGGTATCGGAAACACTCATGGCAGTCGCCCCTTATTACTGACCGAGGGTCAGCACCTTCTGCATCATGGTTTTGGCGGTGTTCATCATTTCGGCGTTGGTCTGGAACGAACGGCTCGCGGAAATCATGTCAGCCATTTCTTCCACCACGTTGACGTTCGGGTAGTAGACGTAGCCTTTGGCGTCAGCGGCCGGATGGTTCGGCTCGTAACGCGCTTCGAGGTTGCTCTGGTCTTCGACCACGCCAAGTACCTGCACGCCCTGCCCTGCGGCGTCCTGGCTCTGGAACAGCGAGTTGCTGCCGCTGTTCTGGCCACCCTGGAACATGGTGGCGAACACCGGGTGACGGGCGCGGTAGGTCTGGTCGATGCTCGACGAAACGGTTTCGGCGTTGGCGATGTTCGAAGCCACGGTGTTCAGACGCGTGGTTTGTGCGCTCATGCCGCTGCCGGCAATGTTGAAAACGCTGGACAGGGACATGGATTACTCTCCGCGCAGGGCTGACACCAGCCCTTTGAATTTGCTGTTGAGCAGGGTGAAGCTGGCCTGGAAGCCGACCGCGTTTTCCGCGTAGTTCGACTGTTCAAGCTGAGCGTCCACGGTGTTCTGGTCGATCGAAGGCTGCATCGGCGTGCGATACATCAGCGACTCGTCGCCATTGCCCAGGCCTTCAGCTTCGATGTGACGGCTGTTGGTCATGTTCAGGGCAATGGTGCCGTTGGCGTTCTTCTGGGTCTGTGCTTCAAGCACTTTGGAGAAGTCCAGATCCCGAGCCTTGTAGTTCGGGGTATCGGCGTTGGCGATGTTGTTGGCCAGCACTTCAGCGCGCTGGGCGCGGAAGCCCAATGCCTTTTCGTGAATGCCGAGCGCTTTATCGAAGCTGATGCTCATGTCGGGAACCTTCGGGTGACCGGTTTTTCGTACCTGAGCTTTAGCAAGCGCCGTGCCAAACAGAACAACCCCCATAAACCGGGGCTTTGCGAGGAGCCGGCAAAGCGGCAATGCCAGAAAAGCGGCAACCGGTTTCCGCTGGCTGCCGCTTTTCTGCCGCTTGTAACTGGCAACGACTATCCAATGTGGGAGCGGGCTTGCTCGCGAAGGCGTCGTGTCAGTCGACATTTGCTTTGACTGGCATACCGCATTCGCGAGCAAGCCCGCTCCCACATTGGATTGTTGTAGGCTCAGGGAAATCATCAGGCATAAAAAAACGGGAGCCCCCTAAGGACTCCCGTTTTTTTTATGCCTGCCGCTTTTGAATCACTTCGCCTGGTAAATGATCCCCGGGCTGCACTGGACCATCTGGTAATGATCCGGCAAACCGTTCAGCGCTTCGGAAGCGCCAAGGAACAGATACCCGCCCGGCTTCAGCGTGCTGTGAATGCGCAACAGGATGTCTTTCTTCACCTCGGCGGAGAAGTAGATCAGCACGTTGCGGCAGAACACGATGTCGAACTTGCCCAGACTCGCGTAGCTGTCGAGCAGGTTGAACGAACGGAATTCCACCCGGTTCTTGATCGGCGCCTTGATCACCCAGCGCCCCGGCCCTTTCGGGTCGAAGTAGCGCTGCAGACGATCGGCGGACAAACCGCGACCGATTGCCAGGCTGTCGTACTCGCCGGTCTTGCAGTTGGTCAGCATGCTGCCGGACAAGTCCGTGGCAACAATCTGCACGCCCATCTTCAACTGACCGAGGTTGCTGCGCTCGAACTCATCGATCGACATCGACAGCGAATACGGTTCCTGACCCGACGAGCACGCCGCCGACCAGATCCGCAGACGCTGGTTGGGACTGGCCTTGATCGCCTCGGGCAGCACCTTGTTCTTCAAGACTTCAAACGGATAGGTGTCCCGAAACCACAGGGTTTCGTTGGTCGTCATGGCATCGACCACCTGCTCGCGCAAACCGCTGCGCGGCTGGGTCTGGATGCGCTGTACCAGCTCACCCAGGGACTTGATGCCTTGCTGCTCCATCAGTTTGTTGAGACGGCTCGAGACCAGGTACTGCTTGTTTTCACCGAGCAAAATGCCACAGGCTTTTTCCAGGAAGACCCGGAATTGTTCGAAATCCAAATTACCCGTAGACAATGATGCCGCCTCTTAAATCGTGTTGACCGCCAGGGACAAAAGGTCCCTAGCTGATATCTGCTGCTTTGATCCGGTCGACTACCCGGGATGCCAGGTCATCAGGACGGAATTTGGCCAGGAAGTCATCGGCACCGACTTTCTTGACCATCGCCTGATTGAATACCCCCGACAACGAAGTATGCAGGATGATATGAAGCTTTTGCATGCGCGGGTCGCTGCGGATCTCCGCCGTCAGGGTGTACCCGTCCATCTCCGGCATCTCGATGTCGGAAATCATCATCAGGAACTCTTCTTCCGGCTTCTTGCCCTCATCGACCAGCTTGCGCAGGTAATCCAGTGCCTGCTTGCCGTCGTTCAGCGCCACCACTTCGACCCCGACCGTCTGCAGGCAACGCGTGACCTGCTTGCGCGCCACCGACGAGTCATCGACCGTCAGCACCCGCAGCGACAACGCCTTGCTCTGGGTTTCGACATCGACCACACCGACCGAAATCGCCTCGGGCGTCGGCGCCACTTCCGCCAGCACCTTCTCGACATCGATGATTTCGACTAACTGATTGTCGACCCGAGTCACAGCGGTCAGGTAGTGATCGCGACCCGTGCCCTTGGGCGGCGGATGGATCTCTTCCCAGTTCATGTTGACGATGCGCTCCACCGAGCGAACCAGGAAACCCTGGGTCTTGGTGTTGTACTCCGTGATGATCACGAACGGACTGTTCTTGTCTTTCAACGCCCCGGAACCGGTCGCCATTGCCAGATCAAGGATCGGAATGGTCGCCCCCCGGATATTCGCCACCCCGCACACGACAGGACTGGACTTGGGCATCAACGTCAGCGACGGGCATTGCAGCACTTCCCGCACCTTGAACACGTTGATGCCGTAGAGCTGTTGACCGTCGAGACGGAACAACAACAGCTCCAGGCGATTCTGCCCTACCAGTTGCGTGCGCTGGTTCACCGAATCCATTACACCAGCCATGCCCAGACTCCTACACCAACGCCAAGTGTTGTTGCGACGCACATTCATTGCTAAACGGCACGGCGCTTGCTTTTTAACTCGTATGAACGCTCAAACGACATTTTTCCGACGCCTGACCTCCCGCACCCGCAAAGCGCTGTGCGCGGTGTCTGCCGTCTGCTTCTTCTTCGCTGGCAGCCCTGCCGGTGCTGATACGGTTACCTTGCCTGACATGCTTATCGGCGTCACCCAGGGCTTTCTTGAGTTCACCGTAGAAGACTATCTGGCTACCAGTCAAACGGAAGGCCGCTACGAAATCGAGGTCAACCAGCTCGACCCGCGTATGCGCATGCCTATGTGCGACAAGGAATTGACAGCGTCGCTGGAGAGTCCGGCCCGTCCGCTGGGCCGGGTTACGGTCAAGGTCCGGTGCGAGGGAAGCTCGCCGTGGACGGTGTTCGTGCCCGCTCAAGTCCGCCTGTTTCGCGAGATTGTCACCACCACTCGCCCGCTGAAACGCGCCGGAATTATCGAGCCGCAGGACGTGACCTTGCGTGAACGCGACATCAGCCAGATCAATCAGGGTTTCCTGACGTCGGTGGATGAAGCCATCGGGCAGAAATTGACCCGACCAACGGTCGCCGATCAGGTGATTACCCTGGTGCATCTGGAACAGGCTGAAGTGGTGCGCAAGGGTGATCAGGTGGTCATCATCGCCCGCAGCGGTACGCTCGCTGTGCGCATGCCCGGCGAAGCCCTGGCCAATGGCGGTTTGAAAGAACAGATTCGGGTGAAAAACCTCAATTCCAACCGGGTGATCAAGGCGCAGGTCATCGCGCCGGGCCAGGTGGAAGTGGCCATGTAAAACGCTCAGGCAGAAAACTGGCGCCGGCCTCGATGCTTCCCTAAACTGTGCCGCAGAAGAACACGCTTCGGCACATGCAGCTCATTGCAAAGTGAGCCTAAAGTTTTCCAGGGAATGGCCGAGAACATGGCAAGCGTCCAAATTCCCAGAGGTTTTTAACATGGTCATCGATTTCAGCCGTTTGAACAGCTCCTCGTCACTTACGGGCAGTACACGTACCAGCAACGCCAAGGAAACCGCCGAATCCGGCACCTCCGCGCCGCTGAATACCCAGGCCGAAACGGCCAGTACCGCAAAAAGCGGGGAATCGGTACACCTCAGCAATGAGGCTCAACAGTTGCAGAAGGTCACTGACAAGCTGCGCGATCAGCCTGCCGTCGACAAAGCCCGGGTGGCCGAGTTGAAAGCAGCGATTGCCGATGGCAGCTATAAAGTCGACAGCAACCGTGTAGCCAGCAAACTGCTCAACTTCGAAGCCCAGCGCTAGGCTTTTGCCGGCGCCAGGCTTTTGGACGCTTAAAACCCAAGGCCAGCCATGCACGACACTAATTTATTGCAACTGATCACCGACGACTTTGCTCCAGCTCAACAATTGCTGGAGTTGCTGCAAACCGAGTCCCTCGCTTTGCACGGTCGCGACATGCCTTTGCTCGAAGATATTCTGGCGCGCAAACAGGCATTGATCATTTTGCTTGAACAGCATGGCCGCAAGCGCAGCGAAATCCTCGCCAGCCTCAACCTGCCGCTCGACCGTCAGGGCCTGGAGCAACTGGCCAGCCACTCGAGCATTGGCGACCAGTTGCTGGCCCAGAGCGACGTGTTGACCGACCTGATTGCCCAGTGCCAGGCGGCCAACGTCAAGAACGGCCAGTCGATCCAGATTCAGCAGGCCGCCACGGCCAATCAGCTGAAAATCCTCACCGGGGGCGAGCCGCCAGCGTTGTATGACGCCTCGGGCACTTTCGCCAAACCCACCAAGCCGCGTACGCTCAGCCAGGCGTGAGCCATTCGATGTGCCTGCACTATCAACCCGCGAAACATGCTGGCAAAATGCTGGCTAGTCGTAGTCAAATTTTGTCTGGAGATTGAGAAAACGTGCCAAACGCCCTAAGCGCGGATGATAGTCCGCAGCCACCAAAGGTGCTGACCACGCCCCTGGAAATCTCCAGCAACCTGCGCCAGCTGCAAGAAAGCCACGATCCGCTGATCATCACGTTCCACGAGCGCAGCCAGCGTTTCCAGAGCTACTTGATCAAGGTCGACCGGGAAACCGCGACGATTGCCCTGGACGAAATGATCCCGCGCGATGGCGAGCGCTTTCTGCAGGCGGGCGAACCGTTCAAGGTCGAAGGCTTCCACGAGGGCGTGCGCATCGCCTGGGAATGCACCGGTAAGCTGAACATTGAAGAGTCCGAGGGCGATCGCTTCTACACCGGCGAACTGCCGACCGAAGTCGTTTACCACCAGCGCCGCAACGCCTTTCGTGCAGCCCTGAAGCTGACTGACCTGGTCAGCGTCGAACTCGGCGGCGAAAAGCTCAAGGCGCCGATCAACGGCAAACTGCTGGATATTTCCGCCACCGGTTGCAAGCTGCGCTTTGAAGGCGACATCACCGACCGCCTGCAACTGGGCCAGGTCTACGACCGCATGATCGCCACCCCGCTGTTCGGCAATCAACCGATCTCGGTCGAACTGCGTTATCTGCACTTCGAAGAAAAGCTCAACATCACCTTCGCCGGCCTGCGTTTCCACAACATCAGCGGCCAGGCGGCGCGCAACGTCGAACGCTTCGTCTATCAGTTGCAGCGTGAAGCACGCCGGTTCGATAAAGACGATCTGTAATTCCTACAGGCAAATAGAAAGGGCAGTCCTTGGCGGGACTGCCCTTTTTTATGCGCGATTGAATCTCGCGGCGACTGGAGATCCATTGTGGGAGCGGGCTTGCTCGCGAATACGGCCCGACATTAAAAATTGATGCTGGCTGACACGCCGCCTTCGCGAGCAAGCCCGCTCCCACATTTCAGGGTCTGGCACCACTGATGTCCGGTGCTGGTTTATCGCCCTCATCAGCCGGATCAGTTTCCACCGCCGCTTCAGGCTGCACTTCGGGTTCTGGCTCCGGTTCTGGCGTAACCGTGGTCTGCATCTGCTCCTGCACCACCTGCTCATCCACTCGTGGATCGAGTGCTGCCACCAACGGCGAGCTGGACATGCTGTCCGGCATCGCCACGTGATGCAGCGGCGCGTCGTCGACCTGATGCAGATTGGTCACCGCTTTCGGGCGGATGCGCCACACCAGCACCAGCGCGAAGAAACTGAAAAACGCGTACAGGCTCTGACTGCCGAACAGCTTCATCAGCACACCTGCCAGCAGCGGGCCGATGCTCGCGCCGACACCGTAGGTCACCAGCAGCATCGCCGTCAGCGACACCCGGCGATCGCCCTCGACGTGGTCGTTGGAAAACGCCACCGCCAGCGGGTACAGGCAGAACTGCACCAGCGAACACATGAACCCGACGACAAACAGAACTTCCAGCGGCACCTGCGGCAGGATCGCCAACGGCAATGCCGCTACCGCCAGGAACCCGGCAAAACAGCGGATCAGCAGCGCCCGGTCATAACGGTCGGACAACCAGCCCAACGGCCACTGCACCAGCAGCCCGGCAAAAATGCAGCTACCCATGAACAGACCGACCTGCTCGGTCGACAGCCCCTGCTGCGAGGCATACAGCGGTGCCAGACCGTAGAACGAGCCGATGATCAGACCGGCCCCCAGCACCGTGCTCAACGACTGCGGCACGCGCTTGATAAAGAAGCGCGGCTCCATCGGTGCCGGATGCAGTGGCGCCGGGTGAATTCGCCGGGTCAGCGCCACCGGCACCAGACACAGGGCAAAACACAGCGCGACCAGCATCAGCAGCTCCAGGCCGAGGCCCGGATGCATGACCAGAATCAACTGACCGAGCACCAGCCCCAGATACGAAGCGATCATGTAGCCGCTGAACACCAGCCCGCGCTGGTTGGCGTCGGCCTGCTCGTTGAGCCAGCTCTCGATCACCATGTATTGGCACATCATGCCCAGACCGACGATGGTCCGCAGCACCAGCCACGCCGGCAGCCAGTCGACCAGGCCATGCCCGAGCACCGCCGCGCCGACGATCCCGGCACACGCCGAATAAGCGCGAATGTGGCCGACCCGGGCAATCAAGCGGTGACCGATCTTGCCGCCCAGTACCAGGCCGAAATAGTTGGCCGCCATCAGCGCACCGACCCACAGCCCATCGACATGGTCAGCGGCCAGGCGCAATGCCAGGTAAGTAGATAGAAGGCCCGAGCCGATCAACATCATCAGCGAGGCGAAATACAGCGCTCGAAAGGATTTCCAGATTTGGCGCATCGGCGTTCCGAGCGGCTCCTTGCAGTGAGTATCGGACTATCAAGACGATAGCCCGACGGCGACAGTTAGTCAGGCCTGGGCTGCTAGAACACGCCGTTCCCAGGGAGTGATTTCATCAAAGAAGCTGGTCAACTCCATGGTCTTCGAAGCGATGTAGCCTTCGATGAACTCCTGTCCGAACAGTTCCCTGGCCAATTGGCTACGTTTCAGACGCTCGAGCGCGGCATGCAAGGTACACGGCAGCGAAAGATTGTCCGGCACTTCGAATTCGCCCTGAATCGCCGCAGTCGGTTCCAGCTCATGCTCGATGCCATGCAAGCCGGCGGCCAGACTCGCGGCAATCGCCAGATACGGGTTGGCATCGGCGCCAGGCAAACGGTTTTCCACGCGTCGAGCCACCGGCGAACTGGCCGGAATCCGAAGCCCTGCGGCGCGGTTGTCGTGCGACCAGCAGGCATTGTTCGGCGACGCATAGGGGTGACACAGACGCTGATAGGAGTTCACGTTCGGCGCAAACAGCGCGGTGAAATCGGACATGCCCGCCTGCTGCCCACCGATGAAATGGCGGAACAGCGCCGTCGGCTGGCCGCTCTCGTCGCTGAACACATTCTTGCCGGTGGCGATCTCGACCAGGCTCTGGTGAATGTGCATCGAACTGCCCGGCGTGTGCGCCAGCGGCTTGGCCATGCACACTACGCTCAGACCATGCTTGAGCGCGACTTCCTTGAGCAGGTGTTTGAACAGGAAGGTCTGATCGGCGAGCAACAGCGGATCACCGTGCAGCAAGTTGATCTCGAACTGGCTGACGCCCATTTCATGCATGAAGGTATCGCGCGGCAGACCGAGGGCAGCCATGCATTTATAGACTTCGCTGAAGAATGGCCGCAGGCCATTGTTGGAGCTGACACTGAACGCCGACTGCCCATCCTCGCGACGCCCGTCGAGGCCGACTGGCGGACGGAACGGCTGAGTCGGATCGGTGTTCGGCGCGAAGACGAAGAATTCCAGCTCGGTCGCCACTACCGGGGCCAGACCGCGTGCGGCGTAACGGGCGATGACTTTCTTGAGTTGGCCACGGGTCGACAGGTTGGAGCTTTCGCCGCTCAGTTCGTCGGCATCGCAGATGGCCAGGGCACGTGGCTCGTCGCTCCATGGCAGGGGATGGATCATGCTCGGCTCGGCCACCAGCGCGAGGTCGCCGTCATCGCTGCCGTAAAACCGCGCCGGCGGATAACCGCCCATGATGCATTGCAGCAGCACACCCCGCGCCATCTGCAAACGCCGCCCTTCGAGAAAACCCTCGGCGGTCATCACCTTGCCGCGCGGCACGCCGTTCAAATCCGGCGTGACACATTCAATCTCATCAATGCCGGTCAGTCGCTGCGCGAGTGAACGCTGGCCATCGGTTGTCATGACGCAATCCTTGTTATTGTGCGAGCCGCAAGCGGCGACCCGTACAAAATAGGCTCCGGCTGTTCGGAATATCAAGCAGCGTCAAACAAAAACCCGAGTCACGGCAGATAAAGGCTGAACACCCCGCCACCCAACGGCCCGCCATTGCGAATTTCGGTGTGCCCGACCACGCCATTGCGCTGATGCAAAGCAGCAATCCGGTTGGCGAAATACAGGCCCAGGCCGGTGCTGCCGCTGCCGTGATTGATGCCCTGCACGTAATCGGCTTGACGCTCGAGCATCTCGGCCGGGTAACCGTCGCCGTCATCGTTGATGCTCAACACCAGTTGCCCGGCCTCGTCGCTGACGGTAATCAGCAGCGACTCGCGGGCATAACGAATCGCGTTGTTGATGCAGTTGCCCAATACCGACGCCACCAATTCGCGATCGAAGAAACCCAGCGGGCTCAGCGGATCAACTTCGTAGGTAGCAATGATCCCGCGACTGGCGAACACCTCTTGATGCGCGGCCAGTTGCGCCTCAATGAAATCATCCAGCTCGTGATATGCCGGTTGCAGCGGCAACTGGTTGACGCCGAGCTTGTACAGTCCAAGCAGTTGCACCAGCATGCCGTTGAGGTGGGCGAACTCGAAGTCGATCACACCCTGCTCCGCCCCACCGCGTTGCGCTTCGGGCAAGCGCGCCAGCCACTGGCTGTGGGCTTGCATCAGCATCGCCAGCGAGTTCTTCATGTCGTGAACGGTGGAGGCGATCACCGTGGAGAAATCCAGCGCCTGCTCGTCTTGGTTCATTCGCCAAACGCCTTGCTTTTCAGCTTCTGATAACGCGCATAACGCGCGTCGGTGTCGGGCATCAGGCCGACCATTTTCAGGCAGGCCCGACATTCTTCCAGCTCCGCCGACGGCACACTGGTGTCGGTGCCGTGCAGCAGCGACTGGGCCATGTTCAGCGCGATACTGATGTTCTTCGGTTGCATCTTCAGCGCCTTGCGGAACACCTCGCGGGCCTCCACCAGATTGCCGGTCTTGTACACGCGCACGCCCTGACGGTTGAGGTCGGCGGCGGCGTTGCTCGAACTGAGGATAGTCGGGTCGTCGGTGAGCTTGGCGATGTCTTTCATCACCGCCGGATCGTCACCGTAGATCTCCGCACAGCTCTTGAGCATCGAAGTGCCCGCCTCGGCCTGACCGAGCATCTGCAATTGCTTGGCGACCAGCAGCGCCGCTTCAGGGCTCATGAACTGTTCCATACCGTCGAGGCGCATCAGTGCTTGCTCGGTAAGCTTGTCGGCGGTCTCGGCATCGTTGAGCAGCAGACTGGTGGCCTTCATCAGCCGCGCACGAATCTGCAGGCCGGGGTCAGACGGGTTCTCTTTGGCGACGGCGCTGAGCGTGGTGTTGATCTCCAGCCGCGTGCGCGTGTCGAGCCCGCGCTCACTGCCCTTGCTGATCAGGGCATGGGCCAGACCGAGGTTGCTTTCCGGGTCCTTGAAACGCGACTGCGCGCCCTGCGCCACCGCCTGACGATAGGCCCGGGACGCGGTGTCGAAATCCTCGTTGGCCATCGCCAGTTTGCCGAGCAACGCCTGCCGGCGCACCGCCAGCGGCGACAAACGAATCGCCTCTTCCAGCACCCGCTGCGCGCCTTTGGTATCGCCCTCGGCGACCAGCACATCGGCCATGCCGTCGTACAGCGCCGGCATCATCGGGAACACTTTCAGCGCCTTTTCGTAAACATCTTTGGCCTGCGCCACTTGCCCACGCTTGAACAGCAACTTGCCCAGCCCGGCAAACGCCCACGGCAACGGCCGATCAGCAATGATGCTGTCGTAGAGGCGTTCAAGGGCTTCGTTCTGGTTCATGTCGCGCAGCGCATCGGCGCGATAACGCAGGCACAGCGGCGAATAACGGATGTCCTGCTTGCACAGCGCAATACAGGCATTGAGCACCTCGACCGGCTTACCGCGATCAAGGGCTTGCAGAATCGGTTTGAGCAACGTCTTGCGCTGCTCCAGACGCTCCAGGCGCTGCGCCAGACCGGAGCGATTGAACGGCTTGGTCAGGTAAGCATCCGGCTCATGCTCCAGGGCACTGAGCACCATCGCCTGACTGGTCTCGGCCGTGACCATGACAAACACCGCTTCATGGCTGATGAGCTTTTCCGACATCAAGTCTTCCAGCACCTGCTGGCCGTTCTTCTTGCCGTCGCCGAGGTGGAAATCCTGCAGGATGAAATCGTAGGACTTCTGCGCACACATCTTCAGCGCCTGCTCGCCGGTATCGGCGGTATCCACATCCTTGACCCCCAGTTCACGCAGCATCGAGCGTACGGAACTGCGGAAATCCGAGAAATCATCGACGATCAGAAAACTCTTTTGGTGATACGACAGCATCGAGGATTTCCAGGCAATTGAAGTGAGGGCAATTTCAGGCGCGCAGATGATAGCTGCCGGCCAAATGCTATCAAGCGATTTCACGCGACTTTTAAGTCACCGAGTGGGTTATCGGCCACAAGTGACGTTCTCTGAAGCGGACACTTCAAGATTCCTCGCGCAGCGATTAACCTGCGCACCGACTCACCTTTTCCCCCTACAAGGTTTATCTCGTGTACATCAAAGGACGTTGCATCATGTCCGCCTGTGCGCTGCTGTTTTTCCAGCAGGCGATGGCGGGCGGAATGGATTGTGCGAAAGCGGCGAGTGCCGTGGAGAAGGCTGTCTGTGCGGATAAAGGGTTGTATGCGCTGGATGCGCAGATGGGTGCGGCTTATCGGGAGCTGATGAAGATCTCCGGTGATGAGCAATCTGAACTTAAGCGCACACAACGGTTGTGGCTCAAGACACGTAATCAGTGCGAAGCGGATATTGCTTGCCTTGAACAAAGTTATCGTGGCCGGTTGAAGTTATTACAGGCGCAGCAGATGGATGCCGTTGCGCACAGACCGACCGACATCGACAAACAGGTTCTGGAAGATCTGCAACGCAGCATTCAGGCGGCCAGCGAGGGCGGCAATCGCGAGGTGGCGGTTGAACGAGTGCTGGCTTCACTGGCTTTCAACTCTGAAGAGGCATCGTTTTCAGGCGACTCCGACAAAGAAAACCCCAGCGAGCAAACGCACTTTCCAGCTTCGATTCCCAAAGACGTTACACCGGATGAATGGAAGGCATTGACCGCCACCGAAATCGATGCGGCAGCAGAAACCGGTCAAACCTCCTACTCGTTGCTGGACATGGACGGCGACGGGCAACGAGACCTGATCGTCCAGACTTACGCCGGTGGCACCGGCATGTTTACCTACGTGGAAACCTGGCGCCGAGACGGTGACCATTTTGTCAAAAGGTCTCCTGAGCCTGAAAGCGCGCTGTTCTATACCAATGATCGCGGAGCCAACCAATCGGCGTACTGGATCAAGGCTCGGGGCAATATTTACCTCGCCTACCGCAACGGTGCCTACGGCGTTGATCACATCTACTTGCTCAATCCGTTGAAGATCAACCGTGAAGTGCCTACCGTGACGGTGCGATATGGCTACTACTTAAACGTGCCCACCACCCAACACAAGGATGACGGCGCCAGCACCTTTGAGTTGGAACCTGATCTGCGGCTTACGCTCAATCAGGCAATCACCAAGGCGAACGAAGCACGCCCCCGTAAACCGGACACTCAGCGCACGTCTCTTTGCCCGATTCCTGCAACAGGCGCAGGCGAGAGCGATTACTACAGCTACGGCCCGGTGCATTACTCGGTGGAAGATGTTTTCGACCTGCCGGTGATTATCGGTAACGAATGCTACATCGGAAAACTGGTTGACTGGTTTGGCAGCTACGACGAGAAACACGGCTTGTTTGCACAACTGGCACTGCGCAAACCGGACGTTGATGCAGATGGGCGCAGTTACGAGGTCAACGGGCGCCGGCATGTGATCGAAGTCAGCACCTCAATTGGCAAGGCCGACGGCGGAGCACTGAACTGAGCCACTTATTACGAGCATGAAAAAGCCCCGACAGATCATTCTGTGCGGGGCTTTTTTGCGAGCCTTGGCGAGGCTCTGAATAATGGTGTCCCAGGGCAGGTTCGAACTGCCAACCTTCCCCTTAGGAGGGGGATGCTCTATCCAATTGAGCTACTGAGACACTGAGTTGTCGCGGCCGGACTCGGCGCGACGGACGGCGTGCATGTTAACGGCCAGCCCCTGATTTGTCATGTCGTCCGTGGGCTTTTTAAGTGTAGGCAGGCGCCTTGCAATACTGCGGGAACATTTACCGTGCAATTTGCACTACCGCAAAAAGCCATCATTGCAGATTGCAACCCGACACTTGCTAAAAACCCTTCCAAATGCTTGTTTTTAAAGGACTTCACAGCGGTTAGACTGTTGGCACGCCGGGTGCTTTGTCTGTTCGTATAACAGAACAAACGGAGTCCGCCCCATGAACAGCACTCTCCTGCTCGCAAATGCAATCGCCCTCGCGGTTTTGGTGGGTTTTCATTTTGTTCCAGAGCGTGCTGAGCCGGTGGCTCAGCGTATGCCGCATTATTTGCAGGTGCAGAAAGCGCCGCAGTTGGCGGTGCTGAGCGATCAGGGCGACTTCGCGGCGCAGGCAGTCAATGAGCCTGAGCAAGCACTGCCGACGCGTGACACCGAACGTCTGGTTTTTTGAAATATCTTCAGGAGTACAGCATGTCCAAATCAGCCGCAGGATTTCTGATCCTCGCCTTATTGAGTGGCGTTGTGCATTTTTCGCTGTTCGAGGAAACCTCAGTCACCCTGCCCCTGATTGGCTGCGGCGTGTTTGCGGTGTTGTTTGTGCTGGCCCTGGTGGCCGGGCGCAGGATCAAGTTTGATCCGGTGCTGCGTTAAGACGGATCAAGCCCAGCAGTTGCTTGACGGCGTCCGCCAGGTCGCCCGAGTTGTCGATCAGATGCACGGGCAAATCAGTTGCCCTTCTGTCCTTGAACAGCGAATTGCGCGCCAGC
Organism: Pseudomonas sp. LAMO17WK12:I5; assembly: GCF_900215165.1. Taxonomy (NCBI): domain Bacteria; kingdom Pseudomonadati; phylum Pseudomonadota; class Gammaproteobacteria; order Pseudomonadales; family Pseudomonadaceae; genus Pseudomonas; species Pseudomonas sp. LAMO17WK12:I5. The sequence continues at coordinate 16,528 of NZ_OBDS01000001.1, forward strand.
CTCGCATCGATCTGCTCAGGCGTCTCCCGCCCTCGTCTGAGCAGGCGTTCACGCAAGACCTCATCCTTGACCGTCAGCAGTACCGGCAGCAGCGTCGGATAGCGCTCAAGCGCCTGACGCAGGTTAGCGCGTGAGCCGTTCACCAGTACAGATCGTCCAGCGCGCAACCATTCGTCGATTTCTGCCGGGATACCATAAGCCAGCCCATTGGCCTGCCAGGACAGCGAAAAATCCCCGGCTTGCTGGCGTCGCTCGAACTCTTCGGGCGTCACGCTGATGGCATCCTCACCCACCGATTCCGCTGATCGGGTAATCACTCTGCGGATGATTTCGCAGTTCAACTCGCGCAAAGGCTCTCGCGCAGCCTCGATCAGGCTGTCCTTGCCTGAGCCGGAAGGTCCCATCAGATAAATAAGCCTGCCATCCATCCTGAAAACGCCCTCCAACGGGTGTTTGCCCTAGTAAATCGGCAAATTGCCACTATCCTGTACAGGTAAGGAACAAGGATTGAAAGCCGCATAGCATGCACGTTCTGACGTCTTCGGACATCAACAGATGTGCACCCGGAAGCGGTCATTGATGCGGACCAAGGCAAAGTTTTCAAACCAGTCCGCATTTCTGATAATTGGTGCTGGCATTACGCCTTTACCCAGCTCAATATTTGTCACAGAATTGACGCCAATGATCTGGCAATTTTGAGGCATGATGCGGGCCTCTTAACAATTCAGGTTGAACCATTTGGCGCGGATGCTTGTCCTACCACACATCCTGCGGCCAATCCCGAGAACCGCTCCCCTGAACTAACCGGTTAAATATATGCGCCCATTGAAACAGGCAATTTATTCCAGCCGTACGGCTGACAAGTTCGTCGTACGTCTGCCAGACGGGATGCGTGAACGCATTGCCGAGGTGGCTCGCAATCATCATCGCAGCATGAACTCCGAAATCATTGCGCGCCTTGAGCAGAGTCTTATTCAGGAAGGTGCACTGGGCGAAGAGTTGAGCATGCGCCTGGACAGCCCGGAGCTTTCGCTGCATGAGCGTGAGCTGCTGCAACGCTTCCGTCAGCTGTCGCACCGTCAACAGAACGCACTGGTGTCGCTGATCGCTCACGACGCCGAGATGGCCGCAGACGCGTCCTGAGTCGTGCCGAACATCTCAAGCCAGCTTAAGTGCTGGCTTTTTTTTGTTTGAAATCTGACCCTCACTACAAATAAAGACACAGGCACAAAAAAGCCCGCCATTTCGGCGGGCTTTTGTATGGCAGCGAATCAGAGCAGGAAGATCGTCGCCAACCCCAGAAAGATGAAGAAGCCACCACTGTCGGTCATGGCCGTGATCATCACGCTGGCGCCCATCGCCGGGTCGCGGCCCATCTTGGCCAGCGTCATCGGGATCAACACCCCCATCAGCGCCGCGAGCAGCAGGTTGAGGGTCATCGCCGCCGTCATCACCACACCCAGCGACCAACTGCCGTAAAGCAGGTAGGCGACCACACCGATCACCCCACCCCAGACCAGACCATTGATCAACGCCACCGCCAGCTCCTTGCGCATCAGACGCGAGGTGTTGCCGGTGCTGACCTGGTCGAGCGCCATGGCACGCACGATCATGGTGATCGTCTGGTTACCGGAGTTACCGCCGATACCCGCCACGATCGGCATCAGCGCCGCCAGCGCCACCAGCTTCTCGATCGAGCCTTCGAACAGACCGATCACCCGCGACGCGACAAATGCCGTAATCAGGTTGATCGCCAGCCACGCCCAACGGTTGCGCAGGGATTTCCAGACGGAGGCGAAGATGTCTTCCTCTTCGCGCAGACCCGCCATGTTGAGGACTTCGCTTTCACTCTCCTCACGAATCAGGTCGACCATTTCGTCGATGGTCAGACGGCCGATCAGCTTGCCGTTCTTGTCGACCACCGGGGCCGAAATCAAGTCGTAACGCTCGAACGCCTGAGCCGCGTCATAGGCGTCTTCGTCCGGGTGAAAACTCACCGGATCGCTGGCCATGACTTCAGAAACCTGCTTCTCCGGGTCGTTGACCAACAGACGCTTGATCGGCAGCACGCCCTTGAGCACGCCGTCGTAATCGACCACGAACAGTTTGTCGGTGTGGCCCGGCAGCTCTTTGAGCCGACGCAGGTAACGCAGAACCACTTCGAGGCTGACATCCTCACGGATCGTCACCATCTCGAAGTCCATCAGCGCACCGACCTGCTCCTCGTCATAGGACAGGGCCGAACGCACGCGCTCGCGTTGCTGCTGGTCGAGCGTCTCCATCAGCTCATGGACGACGTCTCGCGGCAGCTCGGAGGCCAAGTCAGCAAGTTCGTCGGCGTCCATGTCCTTGGCCGCAGCCAGGAGCTCGTGATCGTCCATGTCGGCGATCAGCGTTTCACGAACGGAATCGGATACTTCGAGAAGAATGTCGCCGTCTCGATCAGCCTTGACCAGTTGCCAGAGCGTCAGACGGTCGTCCAGCGGCAAGGCTTCAAGGATGTAGGCAACGTCGGCGGAGTGCAGATCATCGAGTTTGCGTTGCAGCTCGACGAGGTTCTGCCGGTGAACCAGGTTCTCGACCCGGTCGTGGTGCGCGCCTTCCTGGCGATGAGTCAGGTCTTCGACGACCTTCTGGCGCTGCAGCAGCTCAACGACCTGAGCCAGGCGATCCTGCAGGCTTTCCTGGGTTTTCTTTACTTCGATTTCGGACATAGGCGAACTCCACTCCCAGCAGCGGGGCACGCCGGAAGGATCAATCAGTCAATTCATGATTGGTGAAACGGGCTACTGAGTAACTACTGGGTAAGTCCATGGAGGTTTTCCATAAGCCCCGGCGGGGCTGACGGGCGCAATGATACACCGCCTGACGGTTTTAAACGTTAAAAAATCGCGGTCGAAACAAGTGCTTGCGCGACAAAGTTGAGCGCTGTCCTGACCCGTGCAGATGCGACGACTCATCTTGAAAAGAAAACACACCGGCGTTGAAAAATGTAGCGACTACCCTTGAGCGTAGACCGTCATGGAGGACGTCGAATGCTATCCAGAACATGCCTTTTTGTAGTCGCCAGCCTGCTCTGCCTGCCACCCGCCGGAGCCGCCACCACCCTTCACCGCTGCGAGGCTGCCGACGGCGGCATCACCTTCACGACCCTGAGCTGTGCGAGCGACGAGCAGCTTTCAGAGCAACAGGTTCACCCCTACTCGCCCGGATCCGTCGTACCGATCATGCCGGAACACAACCATGAGGAAATATCCGGTATGACAATCAGGGGACGTGAACCGGGCATCGTTGGCCGCCTGGAGGACAAATGCGGCAACCTGATCGATGCCAGGCAGCGCCGCGCAGCAATCATCAATCAACGAGTGATTGCCGGCATGAGCCAACAGGATGTCGAGAGCGCGCTCGGCAAACCGGACAAGGTGAATATTCGAACGTCGACGACTAGCTATCGCTATGACCTGAAAAGAGGCCGAAGTGCTCAAGTCGATTTTGACGAGAAGGGATGCGTGAAAGGAAAAGCCAAATCGCAGGCAACAAAAAGCCCGCGTTAAACGCGGGCTTCTTGAATATGGTGCACTCGACAGGATTCGAACCTGTGACCGCTCGGTTCGTAGCCGAGTACTCTATCCAGCTGAGCTACGAGTGCATTTTGTGTTTTTAGACCAGATCACAACTGGTTGAAGCCGAGTTGCCTGTATTGCTACAAACGACTCTTAAATGGTGCACTCGACAGGATTCGAACCTGTGACCGCTCGGTTCGTAGCCGAGTACTCTATCCAGCTGAGCTACGAGTGCATTTGTGTTTTTAAACCAGACCACAACTGGCTGAAGCCGAGTTCTTTATATCGCTATAAACAACTCTTAAATGGTGCACTCGACAGGATTCGAACCTGTGACCGCTCGGTTCGTAGCCGAGTACTCTATCCAGCTGAGCTACGAGTGCATTTGTTGCGCCGCATTATAGCCCGTCTAATCTCTATTCCAACCACTTTTTCTAATAAATTCAACAACTTACAGAAAAAGCCAGATTACAACGTACTAAGCAAATAATGGCGGAGAACGGGGGATTCGAACCCCCGACACCCTTTTGAGGTGTACTCCCTTAGCAGGGGAGCGCCTTCGGCCACTCGGCCAGCTCTCCGCAACACGGGGCGTATATTAACCACCTTCTTCCCCGTTTGCAAACATAAAAATCGATAAAAATTAATGGCTTGGTTCTTCGTCCTTCTCTTTCTTTATACGCAGGTAAATTTCCTCACGGTGCACGGCAACCTCTTTCGGGGCGTTGACGCCGATGCGCACTTGATTTCCTTTGACGCCGAGCACGGTCACGGTGATTTCGCCATCACCGATAATCAGGCTTTCTGCGCACCGACGAGTCAGAATCAGCATACCTTTCTCCTCACGCATTTCATTTCAGGGACAACAGTCTGCAAAAAAAAGGCACCCGACCTACAACCGGAGCGATCGTAGCCCTACATGCCTGAGTATTGACCAGCGCGAGCAAAAGAACAGTTCAGGGCTCGCGCCATTCAAAAAATAAAGGGCGCGGTCAGACCGCGCCCTTCAGGTGACCGGATTTACTCGCCCTGACGGGCCGGCGCGTCCAGTTCGAAAGCCGTGTGCAGGGCGCGCACGGCCAGCTCCAGATACTTCTCTTCGATCACCACGGAAACCTTGATTTCCGACGTCGAGATCATCTGGATGTTGATGCTTTCCTTGGCCAGGGATTCGAACATGCGGCTGGCCACGCCTGCGTGGGAACGCATGCCGACGCCGACGATCGAGACCTTGGCAATCTTGGTGTCGCCCACCACTTCCCGGGCACCGATCTCGCGAGCGGTGTTTTCCAGCACGGTCTGTGCGGCCTGGTAGTCGTTGCGGTGCACGGTGAAGGTGAAGTCGGTGGTGTTATCGTGCGCAACGTTCTGCACGATCATGTCGACTTCGATGTTCGCGGCACTGATCGGGCCGAGAATCTTGAACGCTACGCCCGGGGTGTCTGGCACGCCACGGATGGTCAGCTTGGCTTCATCGCGGTTGAAAGCGATGCCGGAAATGATCGGCTGTTCCATGGTTTCCTCTTCATCAATAGTAATGAGGGTGCCCGGACCCTCCTTGAAGCTGTGCAGTACGCGCAGCGGAACGTTGTACTTGCCGGCGAATTCCACCGCACGGATCTGCAGCACCTTGGAACCGAGGCTGGCCATTTCCAGCATCTCTTCGAAGGTGATCTTGTCCAGACGCTGAGCGACCGGCACCACGCGCGGGTCAGTGGTGTAGACACCATCGACGTCGGTGTAGATCTGGCACTCGTCAGCCTTCAAGGCAGCCGCCAGTGCCACGCCTGTGGTGTCGGAACCGCCACGGCCGAGGGTGGTAATGTTGCCGTGCTCGTCGACGCCCTGGAAACCGGCGACAACCACCACGCGACCTGCTTTCAGATCACCGCGAATCTTCTGGTCATCAATCTGCAAGATACGCGCTTTATTGTGCGCACTGTCCGTCAGGATCCGCACCTGATTACCGGTGTACGACACCGCCGGCACACCGCGCTTGATCAGCGCCATGGCCAACAGGGCAATCGTCACCTGCTCACCGGTGGAGACGATCACGTCCAGCTCACGCGGAACCGGTTGCACGTCGCCACTGATTTGCTTGGCCAGATCGATCAGACGGTTGGTTTCGCCGCTCATTGCAGACAGCACAACCACCAGGTCATCGCCGGCATCGCGGAATTTCTTAACCTTGTCGGCGACCTGCTCGATTCTCTCGACAGTGCCGACCGAGGTGCCTCCAAATTTCTGTACGATCAAAGCCATTTCAAAGCCGCCTCTGCCCATGAAGGGCGCCCAATAATCACTCGAACAGCCGCCGGACCCGCCACTAGACTGCGGACCCGGCGGGCCGTCTTATAAACCCTGCTCGACGAATGGAACGGTCAGCGCCAGTGCGCCATCCAGTGCGCCGGCGTCAACACCGCCGCCCTGCGCCATGTCCGGACGACCACCGCCCTTCCCGCCCACTGCCGCAGCAGCCTGTTTCATCAAATCACCGGCTTTGAGTTGGCCAGTCAGGTCTTTGGTTACGCCTGCAACCAGTACGACCTTTTCCTCATGGACACTGCCGAGCAGGATCACTGCGCGGCCGAGTTTGTTTTTCAGCTGATCGACCAGCGCCAGCAGCGCCTTGCCATCCTGACCATCCAGACGTGCGGCCAGAACCTTCACGCCCTTGACGTCGACTGCCGAGTTCGACAGATCGTCGCCCGCGGCGCTGGCAGCCTTGGCCTGCAACTGCTCGAGTTGCTTTTCCAGCGCGCGGTTGCGCTCCAGCACGGCCGACAGCTTGTCGATCAGATTGTCGCGGCTGCCCTTGACCAGGTTGGCCGCTTCCTTGAGTTGTTCTTCTGCAGCGTTCAAGTAGGCCAGTGCCGCAGCACCGGTGACTGCCTCGATACGACGCACACCCGATGCCACACCGCCTTCGCTGATGATCTTCAGCAGGCCGATGTCGCCGGTACGGTTGGCGTGGATACCGCCACACAGCTCGACAGAGAAATCGCCGCCCATGCTCAGCACGCGCACGTTGTCGCCGTACTTCTCGCCGAACAGCGCCATCGCGCCTTTCTGCTTGGCGGTTTCGATGTCGGTTTCTTCGGTTTCAACTGCAGAGTTCTTGCGGATCTCGGCGTTGACGATGTCTTCCAGCACTTTGATCTGCTCCGGCTTGATCGCTTCAAAGTGGCTGAAGTCGAAGCGCAGACGCTGGCTATCCACCAACGAACCCTTCTGCTGAACGTGCTCGCCCAACACCTGACGCAATGCAGCGTGCAGCAAGTGAGTCGCGGAGTGGTTCAACGAAGTCGCGTGACGCACCTCGGCATCGACATGGGTTTCCACTGGCGCGCCGATGGTCAGGCTGCCGGAATCCAGCACGCCGTGGTGCAGGAATGCACCGCCGGTCTTGGTGGTGTCACGGACGTCGAAACGCGCGTTACCCGCCTGGAGGAAACCGCAGTCGCCGATCTGGCCGCCGGATTCAGCGTAGAACGGCGTCTGGTTCAGCACGATCACCGCCTCTTCGCCTTCACTCAAGACGTCGACCGACTGGCCATCTTTATAGATAGCGACGATTTTTGCCGAACCGCTGGTGTCTTTGTAACCGGTGAACTCGGTGGCCACATCAACCTTGACCAGGGTGTTGTAGTCCAGACCGAACGAGCTGGCGGAACGCGCACGAACACGCTGGGCTTCCATTTCACGCTCGAAGCCGACTTCGTCGACGGTCAGGCCGCGCTCGCGAGCGATGTCGGCCGTCAGGTCCATCGGGAAACCGTAGGTGTCGTAGAGTTTGAACACCACGTCGCCCGGCACCACGGTGCCTTTGAGTTCCAGCAGATCCTGTTCGAGAATCTTCAAGCCGTGCTCCAGGGTCTTGGAGAACTGCTCTTCTTCGGCCTTGAGTACGCGCTCGATGTTGCTCTGCTGCTTCTTCAGTTCCGGGAAGGCTTCACCCATCTCGGCGACCAGCGCAGCGACGATCTTGTAGAAGAAGCTGCCAGTAGCGCCGAGCTTGTTGCCGTGACGGCAGGCGCGACGAATGATCCGACGCAGCACGTAGCCGCGACCTTCGTTGGACGGCAGCACGCCGTCGGCGATCAGGAAACCGCAGGAACGGATGTGGTCGGACACCACTTTCAGCGACGACTGGTCACCATTCTCGCAGCCGATGGCTTCAGCCGAGGCTTTGAGCAGGTTCTTGAACAGGTCGATGTCGTAGTTGGAATTGACGTGCTGCATCACCGCACTGATCCGCTCCAGGCCCATGCCGGTGTCGACCGACGGCGCTGGCAACGGATGCAACACGCCATCGGCGGTGCGGTTGAACTGCATGAACACGTTGTTCCAGATCTCGATGTAACGGTCGCCGTCTTCTTCCGGCGAACCCGGTGGGCCGCCCCAGATGTGCTCGCCGTGATCGTAGAAAATCTCGGTGCACGGGCCGCACGGGCCGGTATCGCCCATGGTCCAGAAGTTGTCGGACGCGTACGGCGCGCCTTTGTTGTCGCCGATGCGGATCATGCGCTCGACCGGCACACCGATCTCTTTGGTCCAGATGTCATACGCTTCGTCGTCGGAGGCGTAGACGGTGACCCAGAGCTTTTCCTTCGGCAGTTTCAGAACGCCGGTCAGGAAGGTCCAGGCGAAGGTAATCGCGTCGTGCTTGAAATAGTCACCGAAGCTGAAGTTACCGAGCATTTCGAAGAAGGTGTGGTGACGAGCGGTATAACCGACGTTTTCCAGATCGCTGTTCTTGCCACCGGCACGCACGCACTTCTGGCTGCTGGTTGCGCGGGTGTACGCGCGCTTTTCCTGGCCCAGGAAGCAGTCCTTGAACTGGTTCATCCCCGCGTTGGTGAACAGCAGGGTTGGGTCGTTGCCCGGAATCAAAGAGCTGGAGGCTACACGGGTGTGGCCTTGTTCTTCGAAGAAGCGAAGGAAGGCTTCACGGATTTCTGCGCTTTTCATTAGGTTCTTCCACGGAGGCTGCGGCCAAAGGCCTGTACGAAACGTCAACAGACGAAACGACGGCAAAGGGCCGCATTATATCGGCCCTTCGCGCGGGGTACAGCGTGTTTATACGATAGTAACGGTCAATTGGACGGCTAACGCTGTCACTTGCGCGAAAACTCGACGAATGTCGCGATCACTTGTTCGATTTGCGAGCGATTGACGTCCATGTGCGTGACCATGCGCAAGCGCGCGGCGGCGCTCAACTTGATCCCGCGTTCGGCGGCAAACGCCTTGAGCGCTTCAGCCTGATCGCCCATTTGCACGTAAACCATGTTGGTCTGCACCGGCTCGACGCTGAACCCGGCCTCGCGCAGGCCTTCAGCCAGAAATTGCGCATTGGCATGGTCATCCGCCAGACGCTCGACATTGTGATCCAGCGCATACAGCCCCGCCGCCGCCAGCAATCCGGCCTGACGCATGCCACCGCCGACCATTTTGCGCAGGCGGCGGGCCTTGCCGATCAGCTGCTCAGTGGCACACAGCACTGAACCGACCGGCGCGCCGAGGCCTTTGGACAGGCACACCGACACCGAATCGAAATGTTGCGTGATCTCGCGGGCATCCACCCCAAGCTTGACTGCCGCGTTGTACAGCCGCGCGCCGTCCAGATGCAGGGCCAGGCCGTGCTCCCGCGTGAATTGGCGCGCGCGGGCCAGATACTCCAGCGGTAACACTTTGCCCTGCATGGTGTTTTCCAGCGCCAGCAGCCGGGTACGGGCGAAGTGAAAGTCATCGGGCTTGATCGCCGCTGCTACCTGATCCAGATCCAGCGAACCGTCGGCCTGCACTTCCAGCGGCTGCGGCTGGATCGAACCGAGCACCGCCGCGCCGCCGCCCTCGTACTTATAGGTGTGCGCCTGCTGGCCGACGATGTATTCGTCGCCACGTTCGCAATGCGCCATCAGCCCGAGCAGGTTGCTCATGGTGCCGGTCGGCACGAACAGCGCAGCCGCGAAACCCAGCCTTTTCGCCAATTCGGCCTCCAGACGATTGACCGTCGGATCTTCGCCGTACACGTCGTCACCGGTAGCCGCCGCAGTCATCGCGTCGAGCATGGCTGGAGTCGGTTGAGTGACGGTGTCGCTGCGAAGATCGATAACGCTCATGAACCTGGCCTCTGGTCAGCAGGGGAAATCCCTTTTCGAAGGTGAATTACTGCGGTCATGGCGCCGATTAATCAACCCTTGAATGAGAAAAAGCACATTACTCCTTGAAAGGACGCAACCCAATGTGGGAGCGGGCTTGCTCGCGAAGGCGGTCTGTCAATGACACATCTGCTGACTGACACACCGCCTTCGCGAGCAAGCCCGCTCCCACAGGTTCTGTGCACGGCCGGAAAATATGTGATAAAAACGCTGCGCCGCCCGAAAAAGGGCGGCAAAAACGTTCTCAGGGCGGGGTGCAATTCCCCACCGGCGGTAATTGCGCGCAATGCGCATAGCCCGCGAGCGCTTGGCGACGAACACGGCAAAGGCTGTGATCGGCGACAAGGTCAGCAGACCCGGTGTGATTCCGGGGCCGACGGTCATAGTCCGGATGAAGAGAGAACGGGATTGACGCCAATGGGCCGCCCGCGCGCTTGTGTGCTCGTGCGTACCCTTGAATCCCTTTCAATTCATAACGCCCTGTTTTTCACACAAACAGGAGTCAGAACATGCAACCCACCGCTATCGACAGCAAAACCAAACACCCTCACGGCGAGCGCGTTGCGTTCATCCAGGCCTGCTGGCACAAGGAAATCGTCGACCAGAGCCGTAAAGGCTTCGTCGCCGAAATGCTGGCTCAGGGTTATCAGGAATCGGACATCGACTTCTTCGAAGTCGGCGGCGCCTTTGAAATGCCCCTGCACGCCAAGTTGCTGGCCAAAACTGGCCGTTATGCCGGCATCGTCGCGGCCGCTCTGGTCGTGGACGGCGGCATCTATCGTCACGAATTCGTTGCCCAGTCAGTGGTCAGCGGCCTGATGCAAGTGCAGTTGGAAACCGAAGTACCGGTGTTCTCGGTGTCCCTGACCCCGCACCACTTCCATGCCGGTGAAGAACATCAGAAATTCTTCTTCGAGCATTTCGTGCACAAGGGCCAGGAAGCGGCGCGGACTTGCGCGGATACGCTGCAGAAGGTTCGTGCGCTGCGTCGCAGTGAGCCGCGTGCTGTAGCGGTCTGAGTCTGTCTGGGTCGAGCGCGGCCCCAAACCTCACTCAAATCTAAATGTGGGAGCGGGCTTGCTCGCGAAGCGGCGTGTCAGTGACGAATCTGTGTACTGACACACCGCTTTCGCGAGCAAGCCCGCTCCCACATGGGGTCTGAGGTGTTCTCAGGATAAGTGTTCGTCGGTGGTCGGCACGATCAGGATGCCGGCACGCAAGCCGTTCTTGACCTTGGGATTAGGGAAGATGATCCGCGCGCCCTCTTCCTCGATGACCCAGCGGGTATTGGCCAGATCTTCGGCCAGCACATAACCCACATCCAATTCAGAAAAGTTCTCGATGTCCGCCGGCAGGTTCAGGCGGAACGCATCGCTGTGCTTGATGATTTCCCGGGCGACGCTGAACAGCTGCAAACCATCCAGTCCTTCCGCAGCCAGATCCGGCTCATTGCCTTCGATGATCTGCTTCAGACGAGTTTCCAGACGTGAAACATCCACCCCTTCGTTCTGCCCGAATGGCCGCGCCTTGCCCAGTTCCAGGGTGAAAGCCTCGGCCCCAAGCTTGTCGTAGGTGTAGGAACTGAACACGATCGACGGCTTGTTCTGCAGCAGCACCGCTTCCATCCCGGCGGCACGCAGACGCGCCAGTTCGCGGCGCGAATGCTGGCGACCTTCCTTCCACGGATACAGCGCGAACTGCTCGATCTTCGAACCACGAATCGCGGTGTGCAGGTCGTAGTGCAGGCGCTGCCGATCCGGCAGGCTGAAGAAGCTCGCCGCCAGCCGTTCCAGCTCGCAGGCGCGGATGGCTTCGGAACCGCTGGTTTGTTCATGCCGGCCGTTGAACAGCCGATTGACGTCCTGCTCGATGAAGCGCTCGCCTTTGCGAATCGCTTCCGGGTTGCCGAACAGGAACAGAATGCGTGCACGCGGCTTCAGATCGCCGCGAGCGATGTCATGCAGCAGCCGATCGAGCAACTCGATCGGCGCTGTTTCATTGCCGTGGATGCCTGCCGACAGCAGCAGGTCCAGGCCATTGTCACGCGCTTCGGGAGGCCGGACTTCCAGCGCACCCTCGCTCAACCAGCGCATGCGCACGCCTTCGACAGTCAGTTGAGTCTTCTCCGCCGGTTCGCGGCCGGCGAGGGTCAGTTCAAGCAGTTTGCCGAGGGCGAGCATAGAGCGGTTTCCTTAGTGATCGTGGTTGCAATCCGGGCCGTGCACGTGGTCTTCGTCGTCGCCGACGTCAGCCGGTTCCATTTCCAGTTGCAGACTTACCAGATTAGTTGCCAATGGGCGCAGCAGCAGGTTGGCGTACTCTTCGTCACCTTCCTCGACGTCCACGCCGATCAGCAGTTGGCCACGGCCGTCCTGCTGGATCCACAGCTCTTTGCCTTGCCACATGACCGCGACGCGGGTGCACGAGGTTTGCAGTTGCGTGCCGTCGGTGTCTTCAAGGATCAGCTGCAGGGAATCGCTCATGTTTTTACTCTCTTGGGGAGACAAGCCGCGCGTCGTGTTCAGGCGACGCGCCGGCCATCAATTGATCTGGAATGGATAAACCGCGCCCAGTTTAAGGATTTGCGTCAGTTCATCCAGTGCCGTCCGGCATTCAAGCAGCAACTGCGGGTCCGCCAGATCGGTTTCGCTCAGGCGGTCGCGGTAGTGCTTTTCAACCCATGCGGTCAACGAACCGTACAACGGGGCCGTCATGATAACCCCTGGGTTGACCGCCGCCAGCTCGGTTTCGTTGAGCGCGACGCGCAGTCGCAGGCACGCCGGGCCACCGCCGTTCTGCATGCTTTGCTTGAGGTCGAAGACTTTGACTTCGCGGATCAGCCCGCCGGAGCTGGTCAGACCTTGCAGGTAGTTCCACACGCGCTCGTTGCCACGGCATTCTTCCGGCACGATCAGCAGCATCGAGCCATCCGGACGCGACAGCAACTGGCTGTTGAACAGGTAGGAGCGCACCGCATCGTCCACGGTGACCGCCGAACGCGGCACGCAGACCGACTGGAACTGGCCGCCGACCTTGGCCAGCTTGCCCTGCAACTCGGCCAGCATCTGCTCGGTGTCGAGGAACGCGTCCTCGTGATAGAACAGCACCTCGCCGTTACCCACCGCGATCACGTCGTTGTGGAATACGCCCTGGTCGATCACCGCCGGGTTCTGCTGCGCGTAGACCACGCCCTCGTCACGCAGACCGTGCAGACGCGCTACCGCTTGCGAGGCTTCCAGAGTCTGGCGCGCCGGGTACTTCTGCGGCGCTGGGTAGCGGGTGTCGAAGGCACTGCGACCGAACACGAAGAACTCGACACCGGCCTCGCCGTACTCACGGCAGAAACGCGTGTGGTTGGCTGCGCCTTCGTCACCGAACTGCGCCACTGCCGGCAACGCGGCGTGGTGGGCGAAGTGCTGCTGATCGGCGAACATCGCGCCGAGCACGCGGCTGGTGGTCGGGTGTTCGATGCTGCGGTGGTATTTGCAATTGAGGTTGGCGGCGGTGAAATGCACGCGACCATCAGCGGTGTCGGCACTCGGGCTGACAGTGGCAGCGTTGGCCACCCACATGCTCGATGCCGAGCAACTGGCGACCAGCAACGGCATGGCTTCTTTGGCGGCGCGCTCGATCACTTGCGCGTCGGTGCCGCTGAAACCCAGACGGCGCAACGCGGCCACGTCCGGACGCTCCTGCGGCGCCAGCACGCCTTGCTGAAAGCCCATTTCCATCAGCGCTTTCATTTTCGCCAGACCTTGCAGCGCCGCTTCCTTCGGATTCGAGGATTGCTGGCTGTTGCTCTGGGACGCAACGTTGCCGTAGGACAGACCACCGTAGTTATGGGTCGGCCCCACTAGACCGTCAAAATTGACTTCATAGGATTTCATCAGCGAGGCTCCACGAGAATCTGTTGTTATAGGCTTCAGTAACTATTCTTTAAGACCGCGGCGCGGCCTTCGCGAGCAGGCTCGCTCCCACTTTGGAATGCAACTTCCTGTGGGAGCGAGCCTGCTCGCGAATAGGCATCACACCATTTTGATGCCAGGCGTCAGGGCCGCAGGCAACACCAGGCTCGGTGTTTCCAGCGACGCCACCGGGTACGCGCAGTAATCCGCCGCGTAGTAGGCGCTGGCGCGATGATTGCCCGAAGCCCCGACGCCGCCGAACGGCGCGCTGCTCGCGGCACCGGTCAGCTGTTTGTTCCAGTTGACGATACCGGCGCGGCTTTCCAGCCAGAACTGCTGATAACGATCTTCGGAATCCGACAGCAAACCAGCCGCCAGGCCATAAGCGGTGTCGTTGGCCTCAGCGATCGCCGCAGCGAAATCGGCGTAGCGAATCACTTGCAGCAACGGGCCGAACAGTTCTTCGTCTGGACGCTCAGCCACGGCGGTCACATCCAGAATGCCCGGAGTCAGCAACGCCGATTGCGCTTGCGGCTGAGTCATCGCCAGCAGCGACACCGCGCCATTGGCCAGCAGGTGTTGCTGGGCATCCATCAGCGCTTTCGCCGCGCCAAGGGAAATCACCGAGCCCATGAACGGCGCGGGTTGCTGATCGAACGCACCGACCTCGATGGTCGCGCTGACTTCCACCAGACGCTTGAGCAGGCTGTCGCCCCACGCGCCTTGCGGCACCAGCAGACGACGCGCACAGGTGCAACGCTGACCGGCGGAGATGAACGCCGACTGAATGATCGTGTACACCGCCGCGTCCAGATCAGCCACCTGATCGACCACCAGTGGGTTGTTGCCTCCCATTTCCAGCGCGAGGATCTTGTCCGGACGCCCGGCGAACTGCTGGTGCAGGTGATTGCCGGTACGGCTCGAACCGGTGAAGAACAGACCGTCGATGCCCGGGTTCGCCGCCAGCGCGATGCCGGTTTCGCGAGCGCCTTGCAGCAGGTTCAACACGCCGGCTGGAAGACCGGCTTCGATCCAGCACTTGACCGTCAGCTCGGCGACTTTCGGCGTCAGCTCGCTTGGCTTGAACAGCACGCTGTTACCGGCCAGCAGCGCCGGCACGATGTGCCCGTTCGGCAAATGGCCGGGGAAGTTGTAAGGACCAAACACCGCCACCACACCGTGTGGCTTGTGGCGCAGCACGGCGGTTGCGTCGCCCAGCGGGCCGCTCTTCTCGCCGGTACGTTCGCGGTAGCTCTGCACCGAGATCGCGATCTTGTTGACCATGCTGGTGACTTCGGTCGCGGCCTCCCACAGGGGCTTGCCGGTTTCCTCACCGATGGTGCGGGCCAGTTCGTCACTGTGGTTTTTCAGGGCAGCGGCGAAGGCCTCGAGCACGCTGATGCGCTCGTCCAGCGAACGCCGCGCCCAGCCCGGAAAGGCCTGACGTGCAGCCTGCACAGCGGACTCGACCTGAGCGGCGGTGGCGCCCTCCCCCGACCACAGCACTTGCTGGGTCACCGGGTTCAGCGACTGAAAGGCTTCACCCTGACCGGCGAGCCATTCACCTGCGATGTATAGCGAATTCATTATTTCGACTCCCGAGCAGCAGACAACGCCACGGCGCGCACTTGATCGCCGGCGTTGAGTTGAAGACGTTTGGCGGTCAGCGGATCGACCACTAGCGTGCCGGCGGCCAGACGGGCCGGGGCAGCGGTGATGCGGCAGTCTTCGCGCTTGCGGTTGTGGATGATGAACGGCGTGGCGTCGTCACCCGGCGTACCGATCGCCAGCACCAGCGCTTCGCTGTCACGCACCGCGCGGATCTTGCTGGTTTCGCATTCGATCGCCGGGCCGGCGTCGAAGATATCGACGTAACCCTGATAGCTGAAACCTTCGCTCTTGAGCATCGCCAGCGCCGGCTCAGTGTCCGGGTGTACCTGACCGATGACGTTGCGCGCATCCGGCGACAGGAAGCAGGTGTACAGCGGGAATTTCGGCATCAGTTCGGCAATGAACGCCTTGTTGCCAACACCGGTCAGGTAATCGGCCTGGCTGAATTCCATCTTGAAGAAGTGCCGACCCAGGCTTTCCCAGAACGGCGAACGACCGGCTTCGTCGGAGACGCCGCGCATCTCGGCGATGATCTTGTTGCCGAACAGCTCAGGGAACTCGGCGATGAACAGCATGCGCGCCTTGGACAGCATGCGGCCGTTCAGACCAGTGCGGTAATCGGCATGCAGGAACAGCGAGCACAGCTCGGAGTTGCCGGTCAGGTCGTTGGCGAGGAACAGCGTCGGAATCTCGCGATAGATGTTCAGCTCTTGCGAGGCGCTGACGGTCAGGCCGACGCGGAAGTTGTACCACGGCTCACGCAGACCGACCGCGCCAGCGATGGCGGAAATCCCCACCACGCGACCGTTGTCGTCTTCGAGCACGAACAGGTAGTCCGCATCGCCACGGCCGGCTTCGCCGCGAAAGGTCTTCTCGGCCCAGCCGACCCGATGGGTCAGGCGCTCTTCGTTGGCCGGCAAGGTGGTCAGGCCGGTGCCGGTGCTGCGGGCCAGGTCGATCAGCGCGGATAAATCGCTGCTGCGTACGGGACGAACAATCATGCTATCTCCTCAAACGGGCCGCCTTCGCCACCCGTGAAACTCGCTAAGGCGTTAAACCGCCACCAGGCGCACGCTGGCACCTTCACCGACGCCCAAGGCTTCGGCTGCTTCCAGATCCAGGGTCACCGGTTTGCCCGGCGCGTAATCGAGTTCCAGCAGCACCGCGCGGTAATCCTGCAACTGCGCGTTGGCCACCAGATACTGGCGCCCGGCGCCTTTCACCGGCTCGCCGATCTTCACTGGCACCACACGGCTCTGAGCGATCGAACGGATCCCCGAAACACGCGCATGCAGGGTCGGGCCACCGTCGAAAATGTCGATGTAGTGATCGGTCTCGAAGCCTTCGCGCATCAGGATGTCGAAAGTGATCTGCGCACGCGGGTGCACCTGGCCCATCGCTTCTTGAGCGGAATCCGGCAGCAGCGGCACGTAGATCGGGTAATGCGGCATCAGTTCGGCGAGGAACGTGCGGCTCTTCAGGCCACACAGCCGTTCGGCCTCGGCGTAGTTGAGGTCGAAGAAGTTGCGCCCGATCGCGTCCCAGAATGGCGAATCGCCGTTCTCGTCGCTGTAACCGACGATCTCGGTCACCACCGAATCAGCGAAACGCTCCGGGTGGCTGGCGACGAACAGCAGGCGGCCACGGGAGTTGAGCTCGGCCCACGGCGAACCGACCAGCTCACGCTGCACGTAGAAACTGGTCAGCAAGCTGTTGCCGGTCAGGTCGTGGCATTGCGAAAGGACGTGGATCTTGTTGTGGATCTTCAGCTCGCGGGAGGCGTGGACGAAGGTCTCGTTGCGGAAGCTGTAGAACGGCTCCGAGTAACCGGCCGAAGCAACGATGGCCGAGCAGCCGACCAGTTTGCCGGTGGCGGTGTCTTCGAGGACGAAAAAGTAGCTCTCCTCGCCGTTGAAACTCACTTCGGCAGCGAACGAGGCTTCGCTCGCGGCGATCTTGTCGCTCAGACGTTCCACGTCATCCGGCAAGGAAGTGACACCAATCGGACTGTCCGCAGCCAGACGCTGTACCTCGCCCAGATCAGCCATTTGCGCAGGGCGCATCACCAGCATGGTGTCACTCCTTTCTCTTATAAATTTACAGAAGAAAAAACACCGGACCTTGTAGGAGTGAGCCTGCTCGCGATTGCGGTCTGTCAGAAACCAATGAGTCGACTGACATACCGCAATCGCGAGCAGGCTCACTCCTACAGTGGATCGGGTTCGGCATAAAATTTTGATCGACGCCCGAATCCTCGGGCGCCGAAGGGTCTATCAGGCTTGCGTCAGTGCTGCTGCCGCGCGTTCGAAGCGGTCGAGACCGGCGTCGATATCGG
Source organism: Pseudomonas sp. LAMO17WK12:I5 (assembly GCF_900215165.1). NCBI lineage: Bacteria > Pseudomonadati > Pseudomonadota > Gammaproteobacteria > Pseudomonadales > Pseudomonadaceae > Pseudomonas > Pseudomonas sp. LAMO17WK12:I5. The sequence continues at coordinate 34,103 of NZ_OBDS01000001.1, forward strand.
CGTCTTCCACCACCAGGCTCGGGGCGAAACGGATCACGTCCGGGCCAGCCTGCAGAATCATCAGGCCTTCTTTTTCAGCGGCGTTGAAGATGTCCTTGGCCTTGCCTTTCCAGGCGTCGCTCAGCACACAACCAATCAACAGACCGAGGCCACGCACCTGAGTGAACAGGCCGTACTTCTCGCCGATCTGCTGCAGGCGGGTCTTGAATTTGTCGTGCTTGGCGTTGACGCCGCTCAGCACCTCAGGGGTGTTGATCACGTCGATCACTGCCTCGGCAACGGCGCACGCCAGCGGGTTGCCGCCGTAGGTGGTGCCGTGGGTGCCGACGACCAGATGTTTGGCCAGCGCTTCAGTGGTCAGCATCGCGGCGATCGGGAAACCACCGCCCAGGCTCTTGGCGCTGGTCAGGATGTCCGGGGTCACGCCGTAATGCTGGTAGGCGAACAGGTGACCGGTACGGCCCATGCCGGTCTGCACTTCGTCGAACACCAGCAGCGCGTTGTGCGCGTCGCACAGTTCGCGGGCACCTTGCAGGTAAGCCAGTTCGGCCGGCAGTACACCGCCCTCGCCCTGGATCGGTTCGAGCACGACCGCACAGGTCTTGTCGGACACCGCCGCTTTCAGCGCGGCCAGATCGTTGTAAGGAACGTGAGTGATGCCGGTGATTTTCGGACCGAAACCGTCGGAGTACTTCGACTGGCCACCGACGTTGACGGTGAACAGGGTACGACCGTGGAAGCTGTTGAGCGCGGCGATGATCTCGTATTTTTCGCTGCCGAAACGGTCGAACGCTACGCGACGGGCCAGCTTGAACGCGGCCTCGTTGGCTTCGGCGCCCGAGTTGCAGAAGAACACGCGCTCGGCGAACGTGGCGTCGATCAGCTTGTGCGCCAGGCGCAGGGCCGGCTCATTGGTGAACACGTTAGACACGTGCCACAGCTTGTTCGCTTGCTCGGTCAAGGCACCGACCAGCGCCGGATGCGCGTGGCCCAATACGTTTACGGCAATCCCGCCGGCGAAGTCGATCAGCTCGCGACCGCTCTGGTCCCAGACGCGGGAACCGGCGCCACGCACCGGAATGAAAGCGGCAGGCGCGTAGTTGGGAACCATTACCTGGTCGAAATCGGCGCGTTGTACCGCAGCGTGCTCAACGGACATCGGAGTCTCCTGAAGAGGAACACCCGCCTGAAACTGGCGAGCGATGGGGGGATTGTAAGGACAGTTTTCAGCCCGGCCTTGCCGCCAAGCGACAACTTCTTATAGCGCAAACCCCGGATTTTCCCGGGTTTACGGCAATGCGACATATAGCGTCGCAAAGGCGCAGTTTAAACTGCACGCCGCCATTTGCGCAGACGTACCGGGATCTTAATCAAGAGAGTTTTGTGGCGTGCGGTATATATGTACCGCACATCGAATCAACGGCCGGTGTTTGCTAGGGACCTTTCTCCAGGCAAACGGCCTCACCCCATGATTCAAGAAACCACACCCGCCCTCGCGACTCTGCCCGACCCACTGCTGCTACCCCGGCAGGACGCACACTATCAACCGCTGCTCCAGGCCATCCCGACATGGCTGAGTCAGGCTGCAGCACACAAACGCGCGGCATTGAAACGGGCCAGTCCGCTACTGCCCGCCAACCTCAAACGGGCATCACGCACCGAGCATGCAAAACTGCGCGCACTGAATGCCGCGCACTGGACCGCACACAACCGCGTCGAACGAAGCCTTGCCCGGTTGCAGGACGCCAAAGCGTTCGCCGAACCGCTGCTGCGCGCCGAACTGGCAGAGCGCTTCGGCTTGAATCTGGATGTACGACAGACCTTCCTGCGCCTGTATCTGCCCGACCATGTTCCGTGGCTGCGCATCAAATCCGGCGCCGCACGCACCTGGACTGTCTCGCTGCTGGACGCCGCGCTGCACAATTTTGAAAGCAGCGAGACCAGCGCTGACGCCTTTGAGTCCGCCTCGGGTTATGTCAGTCAGCCCTCACCTGACGGCCAGTTCAGCGTGTTGCCGAACATCCTCAAGGCGATGCCGATCCCTGCCTTCACCCGCCTGTGTCGCGAGCTGGATATCGGCCGCCGCTACAACACTTATCTGCAAGACAATTTGGGCGTCAGCAATCCGCTGGTCGCAGCCGTGCTGCAACCACAGGTTTGCACGAGTGACAAAGCCGCCCTGGTCGCCGCCCTGCAAATGGCCTACATGCAAAAGCTGCTGGGGGCCGATGTCCATCGCCTGATCCTCGGGCTGCTCGATGGCTTGCAGCATTTGCGCCTCAATCGTCAGGCGTGGCATTGCCATGCGCTGACGATGATGAAAGTCAGCCTGACCGGCATCGTGCTGTTCGCGCCGAATCTTGAAGCTGCAAACGCAACAGCGAGAGTCGTGGTTTACATTCCCGATGACCCACAACACCCAGTCAAGGAATACGCCAGTTCCGCTGCCTTCGCTGAGGAGCTGGCGCAACGCCTGCGCGATCCGGACTATCAGGTCTTCTTCAGCCGTTTTATCGACCACGCCGAGCGCGGCGCTTTCTTCGGTCAGTTGCGGGCCTTGCTCAGCCCCGTCACCTGGCAACCCGTACCGGCCGGCGATCCACGCCCCACCTGGCGCGAGCATCCGGCCGTGCGGCCTTTTATGCAGATCGTCGCGACCCCGATCCGGGGTGAGCTGTGGGTTTACCTCTACCAGCGCAAGCTCGACAAGATGCTCAACGATGCCCGCGTCATCGCCGTCTCGACGGCCATGGTCGATCGCAAGGCGCGCTGGGCACTCTGGGATTCCTTCACGGACATCGCACAGTCGTTGCTCAACCTCGTCGTGTTCGTCGCCTTGCCATTCGTGCCATTTCTCGGCGAGCTGATGCTTGCCTACACGGCCTACCAACTGCTCGACGAGACGTTCGAAAGCATCGTCGACTGGGCCGAAGGACAACCCCGCGAAGCGTTCGCGCATTTGATCGGCGTCGTGGAGTCCATGGTGCAGGTCGGCACTTTCGCCGCCGGCGGCGCTATCGCCGTCAGCGAGTTTCGCGCGCTGTTGCCTGCCGATGTCGTGCACTTCATCGACCGCTTCATTCCGGTGAAGACGGCCAATGGCAAGACCCGCTACTGGAAACCCGACCTGCGCCCTTACGAGTGGTCTGGCACGCTGCCCAAAGACGCCAGAACCGATGCACTGGGCCTGCAAACCCACCAGGGCAAGAGCCTGCTGGCTCTGGAAGACAAGTTGTATGCCGTCAGCCTTGACCCCGAAACGGGCGCCCATCGCATCGACCATCCGACGCGCCCCGAGGCTTACAAACCCGCACTCAGGCACAACACCGCAGGCGCCTGGCAAACCGAAATTGACCAGCCACTGGCTTGGGATCGCGCCACCGTGCTGAGCCGCAGCAGTGCGCAGATGCAGCGCCTTCCCGCCGCTCTGCGGGAGCGCCTGCTGAATATCAGTGGCTGCGAGGAAAACACCCTGCGCCAGATGCACGTCGAGCGCGATCAATTGCCACCCTTACTCAGTGACACGCTGCAGCGCTGGCAGATCGATCAGGACATTCAATTGTTCATCGCGCAGATTGGCAGCTCGAATGCCGAGGATTACCTAAAGGCCGACCCGGCCACCCAACTGCAACTGCTTTTCGACAACGGCGACTGGCCTGCCGACCGAGGCCTGCAACTGATCGACCGTCAAGGCAGAACCCTGTGGCGCAGCCCCGTCGCCGATGTGCCCTTCATACAAATCGAGGGCTCACGACTGGACGATGGCGACCTGCTCAAGACCTGTCTGCAACGCCTGACAGAATCGCAACGAAGGCGGCTATTGAGCGAAGCCCTGCATACGCCCGCCCCCTCGGCCGAGGCCCGCGCAACTAGCCTGCGGCGCAGCGTCGCCGAGCTGGCACAGCGCAAGCGCCAAAGCCTGTTCGAGGATCGATATCGTCAGTTACAGCGCGGCGCCAGCCCGCTGGTACAGGTACTGATGGATGCCGAACCCGGCCTGCCGAAGGCGTTGGCGCAATCGATACTGGAAACGGCAAGTGATGCTGAATACCTGCAATTACAGCGTGGAACACTCTCCGCAAGACTGGTGGTTTTGACTCAGGAAACGGTTCTGCAAGTGCGCGTAACCCGAGCCTTTGAAGGGCTGGAGCTGCAAGCGACAGTCAATAATCTGGATACGGATCGGCTGGCCCTCCACTCGCTGCCACACTTGCCGGGCTGGTCGCCGTCGATACGAATGGAGCTCAGGCACTACAGCCATAGCGGGCAACTGATCGACAGCCTCGGCGCGCAGGACGCGCTCATTCGCAAGGTGCTGGTACTGACCGAACAGGGCGACTATCAGCCGTTCGACGCTACCGGCGAGTCGCTCAGCGCGCCGGGGTCACTGTATTCAAGCCTGCTGCATGCCCTGCCCGACGCAGAACGTTCGGCGCTGAACATCCATATCACACAAGACCTGCCGCTCAAGCAGCTGATTCGTGACCACGCGCTCGACCGTCAAGCGTTGCTGAACCTGCTGTCGCAAAATCCGATTCGCAAACCCGCTTACGACCCCACCGTGATGCGCCTGCGTGGCGGTACCAGTGGCTATCGGCGCATGCCTACCAATACGCCGACGCTGCACGCTCATGCCCACTGGCTGCTGCCGCACTTGCTGCCTGAAGAGCTCAACGCGTTCGTCGAGCGCCTGCAACGTCATCCGGACGGCCCGCGAGCGGAGCTGAGCCGCTTGATCGCTGAACGCAACCGCCTCGACGCGGTGCTGAGTCCGTGGACTGAGGGCATTCCCCTCGTTCATCCGCAGACCGGCGCCCGCCTCACCACCGAGCAATACGCGATCCAGCGTCATCGCCGACGGCAGATGCGGGTCGACATTCTGGACTGCTGGAAGCAGCAGGTTTCCTTGCCGGAGAACACCGAGCAGACCATCGATCTGCGGCTGTCACAGTCAATCATCGGAGAGCTCCCACAACTTGAGGTGAACTTCAGTCACGTGGACTACCTGACCATCGAAGGGGTCGGCAGCACTCAGGGTATACACGGTTTTCTGAACTGCTTCTCCGGCTTGCGTCGTCTGGCGCTGCGCAATTTCCAGCTGGGCAACCTGCCGGAATCGATCAGCCGGTCACCGCAACTGCGCGAGCTGATTCTCAGCGACTGCAGCATCACCCTGACAGCCGAGAGCCAAACCACACTGGCGGCCTTGACTCATCTGAGAACCCTGGACCTGTTCAGGAACCCGCTCGGGCTCACCCCCAACGTCGAAAAAATGCCCCGACTCAATTACATCGATGTGTCGGAGACCGGCATTTCCGAACTGCCGCCCGGCCTGCTCACGCGCCCGCTATTGCGCACCGCACTGCTCAACGACAACCAGATCCGGTCGTTGTCGCCCGCCCTTTTCGAGCTGCCCAACAACGTTCCGGAAGGCTTCGATCTGAGCGGCAATCCGATTGCCAACGCAGACCGGGAGCGCATCAAACGCCACTTCAACGACACCCGACAGGACTTCGGCGTAATGGCCGAACAGGCTGATCTGCTGCGCGTACAGGCGCTGTACACACACATGGATCTGGAACAGGCCAGTGAATTTTTCTATCTGCTACCCGGCACCCTGGCCGAGGGTCGAATCGAACTTGCACGGCTTGAGCGTGAATACAGCGACTTGAGTGGCAACCTCGCCAACTGGGCGAACGACCACCCGGCCCTGCACCCGATCAGTGGCGAGCCCTTCACGATTGAGCAAGTGCTGAACGAGCACGCCGCACGTCACGAATTCAAATCGCTCATTGAACAGTGCTGGCGCCGGGAAACCGAGCAGGACGAACCGGATCAGAACCTCCAGCCACTGCATGACTTGAACCTGGCGACGATCATCCGCGGCGACTTGCCCGTACTCAATGCCGATTTCAGCCATGTCACGCATCTGTACCTCAGAAGCCTGCCGGGTCAGACGTTTGGAATTGACAGGTTTGTCGAGACGTTTGCCAGCCTCAGAGGACTGACGATTTATCAATATCGGCTTGAACACATTCCGCCGGCGGTGTTTCGCATGGCCAAGCTGACCTATTTGTCGCTTTCACACTGCGAGCTGACGCTCACGCCTCAAACCGCCCTTGAGCTTGCGCAAATGGAGCGCCTCGATCACCTGGACCTGAGTGACAACCCGTTGGGCGAGACCCCGGATGTCAGCCAGATGACCCATCTGCAAACGCTGATGCTGGACAACAGCGGCATCACCAGCCTGCCGCCGGGCTTGCTGCAACTCGAACATCTGGAAATCGCCGACCTGAGCGACAACGCGATCACTCAGGTTCCCAGCGATATCCTGGAGTTGCCAGAAGAGCGTGCGGACAAATTCAGCCTGCGGAGCAATCCGCTCTCTGAGCTGAGCCTGCAACGGCTGATCGCCTACTTCAAAAAGCACCGCATCGATTTTGGCGTGGAAGCTGTCATCGAACGGGCGGAAATGGAGGTGTCCACGTCTGAAGATTCGGGGGTCGATGAGTGACGCTCAGCGGGTTCTGCCGGGGTGCGTCAACCGCGCTCCGGCGGCACTGACGACAGTTCGAACGGACTGCTGCTGCGCCGCTGGTTGCGATCTTCACGCGGCGTGGCGCCGAAGAAGTTGCGGTAGGCGCTGGAGAAATGCGGCCCGGAGGAGAAACCGCAGGACAGGCCGATCTGGATGATCGACTTGCTGGTTTGCATCAACATCTGCCGGGCCTTGTTCAGGCGCAACTCCAGGTAGTACTGGCTCGGCACGCGGTTGAGGTATTGCTTGAAGATCCGCTCCAGCTGTCGACGGGACACGCACACGTGCTGGGCGATTTCGTCGGTGGTCAGCGGCTCTTCGATGTTGGCTTCCATCAGCAACACCGCTTGGGTGAGCTTCGGATGGCTGGAACCGAGGCGGTTCTGCAGTGGAATGCGCTGGCGTTCACCGCCCTCGCGGATGCGCTCGACCACCAGTTCTTCGGACACCGCACCGGCCAGTTCTGCGCCATGATCACGGGCCAGCACCGCCAGCAGCAGGTCGAGCACCGACATGCCACCGCACGCGGTCAGGCGATCGCGATCCCAGTCGAACAGGTGACTGGTGGCGATGACTTTCGGAAAGCGCTCGGCGAAATCGTCCTGCCAGCGCCAGTGCACAGCCGCGCGGTAACCGTCGAGCAGACCGAGCTGCGCCAGCGGATAGACACCGGCCGACAAACCACCGATCACGCATCCGGCACGCACCAGTTGCTTGAGTGCGCTGCTGAGGGCCGGGGCCAGAGTGGTCGGCGGCTCGTCGGCGAGCAGGAACAGTTTCTGGAAGTTTTCCAGCTTGCCGGTCCACGCCTCGCCCGGCAGTTGCCACGCCCCCTCGGCCGCAACGTCTGTCACGGTTTCGGCCTGGAGGAACGACAGTTCGTAAACCACCTCCGGATGCACCCGCTGAGCAACACGCAAGGCCTCCTCCGCCAGCGCCAGCGTCAAAGCTTTAGTGCTGGGCCAAATCAGGAAACCAATTCGATGGGCAGTCATGGGCGGGCAATCCGAAACGAAGAACGGTGATGAAGGCATGGGCCAATGCTAGCCCGTAAATGAACGCAAATCTCGAAACCTGCACCGATCCACTGTGGGAGCTGGCTTGCCAGCGATGGCGGTGAATCTGTACCAGAAATGCCAACTGGCCCACCGCTATCGCTGGCAAGCCAGCTCCCACAGGGATTGTAGCCAGTCTTCAGGTCGCGAAGCATGACCTAATCTGGTGCATAACGGCAGCGATTACTTGAGGCTACCTGAGAGGAATTGCTGCAAGCGCTCGGATTGCGGATTGACCAGCACTTCGCGCGGGTTGCCGCTCTCTTCCACGACACCTTTGTGCAGGAACACCAACTGGTTCGACACTTCACGGGCGAAACCCATTTCGTGCGTGACCACAACCATGGTGCGGCCTTCCTGAGCGAGGGCCTGCATGACTTTGAGCACGTCGCCGACCAGTTCCGGGTCGAGCGCCGAAGTCGGTTCGTCGAACAGCATCACTTCCGGCTCCATCGCCAGCGCACGGGCAATCGCCACACGCTGCTGCTCGCCACCGGACATGTGCCCCGGGAACGCATCTTTACGATGGGCCACGCCAACCTTGTTCAGGTAGTGCTCGGCTTTCTCGCGCGCTTCAGCCTTGGACACGCCCAGCACGTGGACCGGCGCTTCCATGATGTTTTCCAGCGCAGTCATGTGCGACCACAGGTTGAAATGCTGGAACACCATCGACAGGCGCGAACGCATGCGCTGCAGCTGTTTCGGATCAGCGGCTTTCAGCGCGCCGTCCTTGTTCGCTACCAGTTTCAACTCTTCGTTGTTGAGCAGGATCTTGCCCGCGTGCGGCTGCTCAAGCAGGTTGATGCAGCGCAGGAAAGTACTTTTGCCGGAGCCACTGGAGCCGATGATGCTGATCACATCGCCGGCTGCCGCCTTCAGGGACACGCCCTTGAGCACTTCGTGACTGCCATAGCGTTTATGCAGGTCTTGGACTTCAAGTTTGTACATGCGGTCGGTTCTCACAAAAACAGTCAGTCAGTCGTTGAGCAAGCGCCCGTGACGCAGCGCTTCGCGCCCCGCCACCTTGGCCAGCCAGAAACCGGGTTGGGCATAGCGCAGCCGTTCAATGGCAAACAGCACCCCGGACGTACCAGCACACACCGTGCTGACCCGATCGGACACAGGGTCGATCACTTCGAAAATCTCATCCCCGGCGTCAACCCACTCGCCGGGTTTACGCAGAAAACTCACCACACCGGGGTGCGGCGCCAACAGTAATTCAGTGCCTTCGAACGGCATGCCTTCGCACGGCTCGCTGGCCGGCTTCGGCCACTCGCCCGTGATCAGGCCTTGCTCGGCGAGGAATGCCAGAATGCCTTCGGCCCACGCCACCGCATCCGCGCGGTCGGTATTGGCCTGACCGCCGAGCTCGACGGTGGTCGCCAGGCACGCCAGAGGGATCTGCGCGTCCGGGAACTGCCGCGACAGTCGCAACCACGGCAACGAGCATGCTTCATCGAAGGAGCTGCCGCCGGAATCTTCCGCGAGCAAACCGACCTTCACATTCAGATGTGCGGCCAGCGAACGCCACTGCGGCCAGTGCTGCGGCAGTGCATACATGTGCAGCGCGGCTTCAGCGTCGCAGTGCAAGTCGAGCACCACATCGGCAGTGCAGGCGTGGCTGAGCAAAATGCGCTGCATGCCTTGCAACTGGCTATTCGCCTCGGGCAACGCCGCCAGATGATCCGCCATGGCCTGGCGGATCAGGCGAATGTTGGCGTGCGGATCGTCACCGAGGCTGTCAGCCAGTGCCGCCGCCACCGGTGCGCTCAGCTCGACGAAATCGCGGTTGAAATTCTTGCCGCTGCCCGCCTCGAAACGCCCCTGATGATTGCCTTGCAGCAACTGGCCGAGGCCCAGCGGGTTGGCGACCGGCACCAGCTCGATCACACCGTTGAGCAGGCCTTGGGCTTCGAGTTCGCCGAGGCGCTTTTTCAGCTCCCAGGCGGTGCGCATGCCCGGCAGTTCGTCAGCGTGCAGGCTGGCCTGGATGTAGGCCTTGCGCTCGCCGCTGCCGAAGCGGAAGACCGAAATCTTGCGCTCGCTGCCCAGATGGCTCCACGGCAATACGTGGTCGATGCGTTCCATATCAGTGCTTCCGTGGGGCCAGATAGCTCAGCCAGCGACGCTCGGCCAGCTTGAACAGGCGCACCAGAATAAAGGTCAGGCACAGGTAGAACACGCCGGCGGTGATGTACGCCTCGAACGGCAGGTAGTACTGCGCGTTGACGGTACGGGCCGCGCCAGTGATGTCGATCAGGGTCACGATGGACGCCAGACTGGTGGTCTGCAGCATCATGATCACTTCGTTGCTGTACTGCGGCAGCGCCCGACGCAGGGCCGATGGCAGCAGGATGCGCTTGTACAGTTTGAAGCGCGACATGCCCATGGCCTTGGCGGCTTCGATCTCGCCGTTCGGCGTGGCCTTGAGGCTGCCGGCGATGATCTCGGCGGTGTAGGCGCTGGTGTTGATCGCGAAAGCCAGGCACGCACAGAACGTCGCGCTGGACAGCCACGGCCACAAGAAGCTTTCACGTACCGCTTCGAATTGCGCCAGACCGTAGTAGATCAAAAACAGCTGCACCAGCATCGGCGTGCCGCGGATCACGTAGGTGTAGAGCCACGCGGCGCCGTTGACGATCGGGTTCTTCGAGACGCGCATCAGGCCCAGCGGCAGTGCCGCCAACAGACCGAACAGCAGCGACAGCGCGAGCAATTTGAGGGTGGTCAGCAGGCCGCCGAGGTACAGCGGCATGGCCTCCCAAATGACGTTGTAGTCGAAGATCATAGATCAGCCGCCCTTACGCCTACCGAGTAGCGCTTCTCAAGGTGACGCAGCGCCAGCAACGAGACACTGGTGATCACCAGGTACATCGCCGCCACTGCGAGGAAGAAGGTGAAAGGCTCGCGGGTGGCATCTGCCGCCTGCTTGGCCTTGAACATCATGTCTTGCAGACCGACCACCGAAATCAGCGCAGTGGCCTTGGTCAGCACCAGCCAGTTGTTGGTGAAGCCGGGAATCGCCAGGCGAATCATCTGCGGCACCATCACCCGGAAGAACACCTGAAAACTGCTCATGCCGTACGCCATGCCCGCTTCGGCCTGGCCCTTGGGGATCGCCATGAACGCACCACGGAACGTCTCGGACAGGTACGCACCGAAGATGAAACCGAGGGTGCCGATACCGGCGGCCAGCGGGTTCAGGTCGATGTAGTCGTCATAGCCGAGCATCGGCGCAACGCGGTTGAGCAAATCCTGGCCGCCGTAGAAGATCAGCAGGATCAGCACCAGGTCGGGAATCCCGCGGATCACCGTGGAATACAGATCGCCCAGCCACGCCAGCCAGCGAATCGGCGACAGGCGCAAAGCGACCCCGATCAGCCCGAGAACGATGGCCAGGGCCATGGACGACAAGGCGAGCTGAAGCGTCAGCCATGCGCCATCGAGGATGACAGCCCCGTAGCCTTTCAACATGATTCAGGTCCTCGAAAGTTGGGATGAAAAAATGGCGCAAACCGCAGAGATCCTGTTGCTTGCGCCATTTCTGACTTGTCGCAGAGACGTGTTACTTGCCGTAGATATCGAAGGCGAAGTACTTGTCCTGGATGGCTTTGTATTTACCGTTTTCACGGATGGCCGCAATCGCAGCGTTGATCTTGTCTTTCAGCGCGTCGCCCTTGCGCACTGCGATGCCTACGCCGTCGCCGAAGTATTTGACGTCGGTGAACTGCGGGCCAACGAAGGCGAAGCCTTTGCCGGAATCAGTGTTCAGGAAGCCGTCTTGCAGCAGGGTGGCGTCAGCCACAGTACCGTCGAGGCGACCGGCGGCCACGTCGAGGTAGATTTCGTTCTGCGAACCATATGGCTTGATCTCGGCACCCAGCGGGGCCAGGACTTCGCGAGCGAAACGCTCGTGGATCGAACCACGTTGCACGCCGATGTTCTTGCCTTTGAGCTCAGACAGGTTGTCGCTGACAACGGTGCCTTGCTTCATGACCAGACGGGCCGGGGTGTTGTAATACTTGTTGGTGAAGTCCACGGACTTCTTGCGGTCTTCGGTGATAGACATCGACGACAGGATCGCGTCGATCTTGCGCACTTTCAGTGCCGGGATCAGACCGTCGAACTCTTGCTCGACCCACTGGCACTTGACCTTCATCTCTTCACACAGGGCGTTGCCGATGTCGTAGTCGAAACCGACGATGCTGCCATCCGGCGCTTTCGAAGCGAACGGAGGGTAAGCCGCTTCGATACCGATCTTCAGAGGTTTTTCATCAGCGAAGGAATTCAGCGACAGCACGGACAGTGCCAGGGCGCCAAGCAGCACAAGTTTCTTCATCTTGGGACTCCATCGGTAAAGGGCAAAAACGGCAGAGTGAGCGACAGCCCAATATGCGAATGGGTGAATCGGGAAAGCGGTGCAGCATCGGTGGGAAATTTCCCATTGAAACCCTCGGGGTTTCAACGTCAGCCACGATGAGCGAGTGATCGGCATTCTAACGACAGGCCCGAAGCCGATATTTCTTCAATGCGACAACTAATTACAGATGCACAGAGAAACCCGCTTGAGCACATTGACAGCCTTGCAAATTCATGCAAGAGCGAAAGACAGTGAACCGATCTATGCTGCAAATTGCGGGCCTATTATTCGCAAACCCTTCTAATCCGGCAAGCGCAGCGTTGTGTCTTATTTTTCACCGGGGGTTTTGAGGCTCTAAAACGGGGCATTGCGTTTCCCTTCGCCCCGCTGCGGGGCGGGCGGTTACACATTTGGTTACTCGGGCAGGCATGGGTAACAGCGGGAAATGGCTTGCACAGGAAATCGATAATTATTGGTTGGATGTGTTGGGTTTCTGACAGGGGATTACTGCGGCATCTGACAGATTGCCTTCGCGAGCAAGCCCGCTCCCACAGGTTGATCGCATTCTGTCTGAAAGAATGCAGGCCCACCGTGGGAGCGAGCTTGCTCGCGAAGGGGCCAGCCCTGCCACCCCAAAAACCTCCAGACACAAAAAAACCCCACCCGGCATCACCGGACAGGGCTTTTCAATGCATCAGACAGGCTTAAGCCACATTCATCGTCTTGTGCGTATCAATCAAATGCTGCACCACACCCGGATCCGCCAGGGTCGAGATATCCCCCAACCCATCGTACTCAGCCGTAGCAATCTTGCGCAGAATCCGCCGCATGATCTTGCCCGAACGGGTCTTCGGCAGCCCCGGCGCCCACTGGATCACGTCCGGCGAAGCGATCGGGCCGATCTCTTTGCGCACCCAGTTCTTCAGTTCCAGACGCAGTTGCTCGCTCGGCTCTTCACCATTCTTCAAGGTGACATAGACATAAATGCCCTGCCCCTTGATGTCATGCGGCACACCGACCACCGCCGCTTCGGCGACTTTCGGGTGGGCGACCATCGCGCTTTCGATCTCGGCGGTGCCCATGCGGTGGCCGGAGACGTTGAGCACGTCGTCCACGCGCCCGGTGATCCAGTAGTAACCATCGGCATCACGCCGCGCACCGTCACCGGTGAAGTACATGCCACGGAAAGTCTTGAAGTAGGTGTCGACGAAGCGGTCATGGTCGCCATACAGCGTGCGCGCCTGACCCGGCCACGAATCGAGAATCACCAGATTGCCCTCGGCCTCGCCCTCGATGATGTTGCCGAGGTTGTCGACCAGCGCCGGCACCACACCGAAGAACGGACGTGCCGCCGACCCCGGCTTCAGTGCATGCGCCCCCGGCAGTGGGCTCATCATGTTGCCGCCGGTTTCGGTCTGCCACCAGGTATCAACGATCGGGCAACGCGACTTGCCGACATTCTTGTAGTACCAGTCCCAGGCTTCCGGGTTGATCGGCTCGCCGACCGAACCGAGCAGACGCAGGCTGCTGCCATCCGCGCCTTCAACGGCGGCGGTGCCGGACGCCATCATCGCGCGGATCGCGGTCGGCGCTGTGTAGAGGATGTTGACCTTGTGCTTGTCGACGATCTTCGCCACCCGGGTGATGTCCGGGTAGTTCGGCACGCCTTCGAACAGCAGCGTGGTCGCGCCATTGGCCAGCGGGCCGTAGACGATGTAGCTGTGGCCGGTGACCCAGCCGACGTCGGCGGTGCACCAGTAGATTTCGCCCGGACGGTAGTCGAACACACGCTCGTGGGTCATCGCCGCGTACAGCAGATAACCGCCGGTGGTGTGCTGCACGCCCTTCGGTTTGCCGGTCGAGCCAGAGGTATAAAGGATGAACAGCGCTTCTTCGGCGCCCATCTCTTTTGGCGCGCAGACGGTGCCCGCCACTTTCATCAGGTCTTCGTACCAGATGTCGCGATGCTGGTTCCACTTGATGTCGCCACCGGTGCGCTTACACACGATGACTTTCTGGATGCTGCTGGTTTCCGGGTTGGTCAGCGCGTCGTCGACGTTGGCCTTCAGCGAGATCTTCTTGCCGGCACGGATGCCTTCGTCAGCGGTGATGACCACTTTCGATTTGCAGTCGATGATCCGCCCCGCCAGCGCCTCCGGCGAGAAACCACCGAACACCACCGAATGAATCGCGCCGATCCGGGTGCAGGCCAGCATGGCGACCACGGCTTCAGGGATCATCGGCATATAGATAGTCACCACGTCGCCGCGGTGCACGTCCTGACCACGCAGGGCGTTGGCCAGTTTGCACACTTGCTCGTGCAGTTCGCGGTAGGTGATGTTACGGCTTTCGGAAGGATCGTCGCCTTCCCAGATGATTGCGACTTGGTCGCCGCGCTCGGCCAGATGACGGTCGAGGCAGTTGTAGGAAACGTTCAGGGTGCCGTCGGCGAACCATTTGATGTCGACATGGTGATCGTCGAAGGAAGTCTGCTTCACCGTGGTGAAAGGCTTGATCCAGTCGAGGCGCTTGGCTTGCTCGCGCCAGAAACCGTCAGGGTTGACGACCGACTGCTGGTACATGGCTTTGTAGGTCGCCTCGTCAGTCAGCGTATTGGCCAGAACCTCGGGACGAACGGGATACAGAGAAGCCGCACTCATCTTTCTTACCTCGGTGGAATAGTTGTTTTTGTATGACCCCGTTGTAGCCGGGCCGGGCCCATAGAACCATTCGACGATGGTAGTAACAAGCCCCTACAAAACATCCAGTTACCCCTGACGCAAGCCCTACGCTGCTTGTTCCAATACCCCACAACCCCTGTGGGAGCTGGCTTGCCAGCGATTCAGGCGACTCGGATATTCAGGCAAAACGCATCACCGGCAAACCTGGCCCCAAGCAATTTCGACCGATTGTTACCAAAACCGCGAAAAGTGTTTATCAAAACCCCACCTGTTTACCCCCACCCCACCTCCCTAAAATCCATCTCGCCGACAAGGCAAACGCGATTAACAACGTTACAGCCCCCACGAAGGCCGTTAATCCAGCTCTCAAGTAATAACTGCAAATGATGAAGTTCCACACGCAACCCTAAAAAGGTTGCGTGACCCCACTCGACCTCAAAAAGGTAAATCTGAAATGAAAGCTTTATTGGTTCTGGCCCTCAGCAGTCTGTGCGCAACCGCCATGGCAGACGAGGTCCCGACTGATGTCGCACAGCAACAACCGGTGATCGAGGAATACACTTACTCCACTCACCTGGACATCGCCAAAGTTGTATCGATGAGCGAAGTGCCGAATGTCTGCGAAGTGGTACCGGCCAAAATGGAGTACGACGACTCCAAGGGTCAGCGCCATATCCTGCGTTACAGCGTCATGGGTAATGGCTGCACCAATTGATGATTGAGACTGCACCGAATCGGACCGCTCAGCGCCTCATTTGAGGGTCGATTCCAGCCCGGCTTCGGTCGGGCTCAGTTGTGTCTGGAGTCGTCAAAAATGCTTGCAAAACACTAGATGTAGTAAAAAACCGGTTTTTTTGTTCGTTTTTTGAGCAAATCCACAATCGCGAGATTTTTACGAAAAAAAATCTATCCCCGGCAAAGCCCTGTAAACCCGCACTCTCATCGAAAAACCACCCTCCTCGACCGCTCCATGCGCGGATTCGCCTCAGCACAGCCGTGTTTTTTTCCCTATAATGCCGCCCTAATCGGGTCAGCAATATTCCCTTACAGGGAGCAAAAGCCATTCTGAAGCCCCGCAGCAGCGTCAACGCTGATCTGCGCCCGTCAGAGGCTCTCGGAAACCCGTACAAAATTCTGTTTTATTGCCTGCCTTGGCTGCCGCAAAAAACGATTCCTTAAGATCCAACGCGGTCTGTACGACCGTGTGAAAAACCAACCAATCAGGTTTCACACGGGGCGACAGGCCCTCACGCAGGAGACGACACGTCATGCTGAGCTGGGACGAATTCGACAAAGAAGACAGTGAAGTAGCAACCGTGAAAGGCGCCAACGCCGGCCACGCTACTGAAGCCAACATGGACCGCCTCGACAGCGCCGGCGGTGCCGCAGCGCTGGAAGCCCGCGCCGTGACCGCCGACGACTCGGCCGCCGTGGCCCGCGCCAAGGCTGCACTGGATTCCCTCGACGTCGCCGAAGGCCTCGCCGAACTCGAAGGCGCCTCCGCCCGTGTCGCCGTTGACGAAAAGCGCATGATCAACTGCCGCGCCGACCTCAACCAACTCGTACCCTTCAAGTACGACTGGGCTTGGCAGAAGTACCTGGACGGTTGCGCAAACCACTGGATGCCGCAAGAAGTCAACATGACCGCCGACATCGCCCTCTGGAAAAACCCGGAAGGCCTGACCGACGACGAGCGCCGCATCGTGATGCGCAACCTCGGCTTCTTCTCCACCGCCGACTCCCTGGTTGCCAACAACCTGGTCCTGGCCGTGTACCGCCTGATCACCAACCCGGAATGCCGCCAGTACATCCTGCGCCAGGCGTTTGAAGAGGCGATCCACACCCACGCCTACCAGTACTGCATCGAATCGCTGGCCATGGATGAAGGCGAGATCTTCAACATGTACCACGAGATCCCATCGGTCGCCAAAAAGGCAGCCTGGGGCCTGAAATACACCCGTTCGATCTCCGATCCGAAGTTCGAAACCGGCACCCCGGACACCGACAAAGAACTGCTGCGCAACCTGATCGCCTACTACTGCGTTCTGGAAGGCATCTTCTTCTACTGCGGCTTCACCCAGATCCTCTCCATGGGCCGCCGCAACAAAATGACCGGCGTCGCCGAGCAGTTCCAGTACATCCTGCGCGACGAATCCATGCACCTGAACTTCGGCATCGACGTGATCAACCAGATCAAAATCGAAAACCCACACCTGTGGGATGCCGAGATGAAGGAAGAAGCGACCCAAATGATCCTGCAGGGTACGCAGCTGGAAATCGAATACGCCCGCGACACCATGCCTCGCGGCGTACTGGGCATGAACGCGGCGATGATGGAGGACTACCTGAAGTTCATCGCTAACCGTCGTTTGTCGCAGATCGGTTTGAAAGAAGAGTACCCAGGGACCACTAACCCGTTCCCTTGGATGAGCGAGATTATGGACTTGAAGAAAGAGAAGAATTTCTTTGAGACTCGCGTGATCGAATACCAAACTGGTGGTGCGTTGAGCTGGGACTAATGGTCTCGCTCGCCACGATTTGACGATTGCTGCTTGAGTCGCCAAGTCGAGAAAGCAAAAGCCCCGATCTGATCGGGGCTTTTTTATGGACGATTGGTAATCGTTTTTTACGCCTACGTCACAGCGCTCAATCTCCTACAGCACTTACAGCCGCGTCCCATTGAAGGCCGCTACAAGCACTACTAAGCTCTATCGCAGGTGCCTAAGAAACGCCCAACGTAGAAAGCTTGGTCAGTGACACAGACGTGTGATTCGTCGGTGACAACTGCTCTGCTCGTTGGGATTTCTTAAGTCCGCTCTACGTTGGGGTCAGGCCCTCCCAAAATCTAACGTAGAGGTCATAGATATGTCTGATCCGCTCCCGGTAATAGTGTTCTCTCGCCACAACCTTTCTCTCCATGCCCTTTTATTAGAAAACCAGCCTTGGTTCTCCGCTCGCGATGTCGGCCGCTTGATGGGTTTCCATCTGAATGATCGGGTGGTCAACAAGCTAGATAGCGATCAGCGCCGCGTCATGTGGATTGAGTACTTTCGAGAACCAGAACAGCATCTGATGCTCAGTGAGTCCGGGGTGTACGCGCTGCTGGTCTATCACTACGTTCCGGGTAATCGGTTGTTGCGGGAATGGCTGACCAATGAGGTGGTGCCGACATTGCGCGATGCTGCGGATTCAGGAGATTCGAATCGGCCAATGTTGAGCTTGTTGGATTGGCCGGAGATGTCTTTGAGTTTGCTGCATTGGCAGGATGAGGGCTGGATTCGGCTTCGGGATATGCCTTACCTGTTAAATGATCAAAATCTACGACGAGCTTCTCTAGAGAAACCCTGGTGGCGGAGGGTTACGCAGGTGTTTCAGTCCTCGAAGCACTCGATGGGCTAGGGAGAGGTTTGTAGGATTGCGCGGGATCCGTCGCTGTTTTCTGTAGGAATTTTCGTAGACAGCAGTAATGGCCACTCAGTATCGTCCGAGGGTTTTCAACCCTCGGCGACTGTATGGATACGAAAAAGGAACAAAAAGGCTGGACCGATGAAGAATTGGAAGCCTCTGTCGATGCCTATCTCTCGATTCAAGTGAGATATCCAAACGATGAAAAATTCAACAAGTCTGCGGAGCACAAGCATCTGCAGGACGGTGTACTTGCTAATCGCAATACCAAGTCGATCGACTATCGCCTGCAGAACATCTCGGCATTGTTTGATGAGCTGGGGCTGAAGACGATTGTTCACTACAAACCAAAAGTTAACCTTGGTTCAGGTATCACTGCGCGCCTAACCAAAATTTTAGAGTCAAAAGGTATTCTGACTCGGAGTATCGGCTCTCCTTCTGACGAGGCTGCAATTCGCAATCGCCACATAAAGCCCACTAGAACACCGAACTTCGTAAGCGAACCGGAAAATGATGCACCGCCTCAACAAGGGGTGACCATAACCAAATACTTTGTTCGAAACTCCAAAATCAAAGGTTGGATTCTCGATAACGCTAAGGGTATCTGCGAAGGCTGCGGGCAACCGGCTCCGTTCGAAATGGATGGAGAGCCATATCTTGAAGTTCATCACGTTAAGCATTTGGCACAGCAGGGTAGAGATCGCAAAAGCAACACAGTTGCACTGTGTCCGAATTGCCATAGACGCTGCCACCATTCTAGCGATCGGAAGGAATTCACAGATTCGCTTTATCAAAAAGTGAAGCGACTGAAGCGCGAGTAACTGGTTTATATGGAACCTGTAGCGAGGGGATTCATCCCCGATCGACTGCAAAGCGATCGCCAAACTAACACTTCCTGACGATCGCTTTTTAATGGCTTGGGTCAGCTCCGCTGCCCATCGGGGATAAATCCCCTCACCACAATTGAGATGTGTTGCTGCAAAGTGGGTATCTGGCAGCAGGACTGAGTTGATGCCCGGGATCGCCAGCAGGCTGGCTCCCACAGATTCCGCATCATCTTGAAAACAATCAGTGCAACCCGCCGCGCCTCCCGCTATTAATACCCCTCCCCCACTCAAGGATCCGAGCCCCGCCATGAAATTCGATCTCGCCTACTGCCTCAGCCTCGACGACAAGTTGTCGATCTATGACGTTCGCGATCTCAATTTCGATGAGACGGTGGCGTTCGATTCTGCGAAGGAACACTTCCAGTGCCCCAACGATGCCTGTCGTTCGGCGTTTGATGCCTCAAACGAGTTGGGCACCTTCAACGCCAAGAACGTGAATTACGTGCGCACGCCGCACTTCAAGAATCTGCCCACGACGCAGCATGTGGCGGGTTGTCCCTATGTGAGTTTGAAGGCGTCGGCGTCGGGGGTTGAGGCGGCGGATGGCGAGGTGGATGACGCTCGCGAGGAACATTTCCCATCGGAGTTGTTGCTGACGCGACGTGAGTATGTGCGCAAGCCTGCTGCGCCGGCGGGGGCGGCGGATGTGTTGCGGGATGATCCGGTGCGGGTGGCGCAGGTGAGTTCCAGGGAGTCGCCGGGGCGTGAGACGGCGCCGGACAAGACCAGTGTGTTTGCGCATCCGGTGGAGTGTTTTGTGTCGAACTTCGCCGACAAGGAGTTGCTCAAGCGCATGCCGTTGAAGATCGGCGAGCACACGGCGCCTTATGGCTCGTTCTTCAAGAAGATCGAGTATCTGACGGACAACAAGGGGCTGATTTACTGGGGCAAGATCAAGGAGATCAAGGATTACACCCAGAGTTTTCGCATCGATTTCGAGCAGAAAGTCTGGTTCAAGCAGGCGGATGAGGCGAAGAAGAAGCCGTATTCGGTGAACGTGTACTTGAGCAAGAAGTTGATCGACAACTACCGCAAGCGCAAGGCGTTTCTGGAAGAGATCAAGCACGCGATCGATAGCGACAAGGAGTTGTTCTGTTTCTTCTATGGCGTGACGCCGGAGTTGAAGCAGGTGCCTAGCAAGAAGAACCCCGAACAGACGTTCGGGGTGTTCAGTGCCAACATCGAGAACCTGGATCACTTCATTGTGCGGGAAGCGCCGGGGTTGGCGTGACGGTTAGCCTTTGGGCAGCTGCAGTTTGGCTGCGCCACGGTGCTGGTTGACCAGCGAGTACGGCAGCACTGACCAATCGGGGTTGTCGCAGTTACGTTGGTAGCGGGCGAAGTAAGCGCCCAGGTAAATCCCCTTCGGTGTGAAGTGCCAGTTGGAATAACCCCAGACGCTTTCATCGGTGTAATCGCAACTGCCGTCATCTTCGGCAGGCTTCTTCATCTCTTCGGGATAGAGCGTGGTGAACTGTTTGACCAGCCACGGCGCCATGACTTTCAGCTGATCGTATTCGGTGGCCGCGCTATTCGGTTCACCAATCCACAGTACATCTTTGAGTTTCAACAATTCGCCGGTGTGGACGTCGAGGTTGATTGGCGAACTGCCGAAATCCGGGTGGGCACCGCCGCAGCTGTAACCGATGGAAATGTCCAGGCTGACCACATCCGGCGAGAGAAACTCCGGGGCAGCCCCTTGATCGAACTCGGCATATTCCCCGCCATCCATCATGCAGCGGTGATAGTCGATGACTTCAGTCCAGAGCCGTCCGAGCAGGTGGTTATTAATCCGCTGCTGCTCTTCTTTCGTATAGCCGGACTCGACACTGAACAACGAAACCTTCGACTCAGGCTCCGTCCACCATTGCAGGTCGTAGCCCATGAAGTTTTCTTTCTTCTCCGGTTTGAGCTTGAGTCCCTGTAAGCGCAAATACTCGTAGGGATCGCTCTTCGGCAAAGTGGCAATAAAGGGCAGCGTAGTTGCGCTCGGCGCAGGAAGTTTGGCTTCGGTCAGTTGCACCGGCAGCTTCTTGCCCTTGGGGTTTTGCCACTCGCCCTGCCAGCCATTGGCGGTGGATTTCAACTTCAGGGTTGGCAGCGGTTTGTCGTCGCCATAGCGGTTGTTGCCTTCAACGAGATTTAATGTGCTGTCCTGCAGCGAGCCGCTGAGTTCCAGGTCGCGGTGATACTTCTCGTAGAAGTAGCGGCCGGTGACTTCGTCCTGCTGCGTGGTGTTGAGCTCCACCACAATCGGCATCTTGCCCAGCGTACCGGTGAACACGCGCCGGCCATCTTCGGCATGGGCGGTGGAAATCAGTGTGAACAGCGCCGCAGCGTATGGCGCCAGGCGCAGCAGTCCCTTGAGCATGGATCGATCCCTGAATGAATGAGGCTGCGAAGTATGCAGAGGATGCGCGCAGGAATCGAGGCTCTACTTGAGCAGCATGCCCAGCATCACGACGATTAACAGACCGATATACACCCACGCATGCACCCGATCCGGTATCCGCCCGATCCACGGCGTGGCCATTCGAATCCCGACCAACGACCCCAGCGTCAGCACTGCAAACGCCAGCAAATCCACATACCCGACAAACCAAGCGCCCAGATCCGTCTCGCTGAAACCGGCCAGTGCCATGTAGGTCAGCGTCCCGGCCACCGCCACCGCCACGCTCAGCGGATTGGCCATGGACGTGGCCTGGGACATGCTCAGTCCGCAGCGGCGCAGGAGCGGCACGGTCATGACGCTTCCTCCTACACCGAGGAACGTGGCGATGGCGCCGATCCCTACACCGCCAGCGGATATTTCCTTGCGATCCAATCGGCGTGGAATGACGCCTTCGCTGCGGGTGAGGAAGCCGCGTCTGAGCAAGCAGTCGATGATGGTCACGCCGAGGTAGGCAATGAAGGCGTAGCGAATGACCTCGCCGCTGACCCACACCGCGGCGATCGCGCCGATGATCGCGCCCAGGGCGATGAAGCCGCCGAGGGGCCACAGGTAATGGCGGATCAGGTTGCCGGCGCGGCGGTGTTTGTCGGTGGCGATCAGGGCGTTGACGATCATCACGCAGGTCGAGGTGGCGACGGCAATGTGCATGGCCGATTGGCCGATGGGGTCGTCGGCGCCATGGCTGGCGCTGAGCATGCGGTAGAGCAGCGGCACGACGACGAAGCCGCCGCCGAAGCCGAAGAGTACGGCGGTGATGCCGGTCATACAGCCGAAAAGGGTCAACAAGAGGTAGAACATGGCGCGTCTTCCGGTGGTGGCGAGCGGTCGACGATAGAACGACGCGGCTTGGCCTGCTTCAGCAACTCAGCCAATAATGTTTGCGTTTACGCCAACTACCGGAAAACGCTCGATGCGCAATGTTTCGATCAATCTGCTGGATGACACGCCGCGCCCGGTGGTGGCGATCGGTACAGATTATTCCCACGGCCATCTGTTGCCATTTCATACGCATCGGCGGGCGCAGTTGTTGTACGGCGCGACCGGGGTAATGCAGGTTCGTACCCATGACGGCAACTGGGTGGTGCCGCCGCAACGGGCAGTGTGGATTCCGCCGGGAGTGGCGCATGAAGTGCTGATGCTCGGCGTGAGTACGCGCAGTTTGTACATCGAGCCGGGGGCGGTGGACTTGGGTGGGCGCTGCCAGGTGATCAGCGTTTCGCCGTTGATGCGGCACTTGTTGATGGAAGCCGTGGAGGTGCCGCTGACTTATGACCTCGAAGGACGCGACGGCGTGTTGATCGACCTGCTGCTGCATGAACTGGCGCGCAGTGCGCCCCTGCCCTTGCACATTCCGCTGCCGACTGACGGAAAGCTCCTGGCTTTGTGTCAGACCTTTCTGCATCAACCCAACGCCCATCAGTCGCCGCAACACTGGGCCGGGCAGTTGCACATAAGCTTGCGCACCTTCAACAGACTGTTTCGGCAGCAGACCGGGTTGAGCTTCAGCCAATGGCGGCAACAGGCCTGCGTGGTGCTGGCACTGGCGCGGCTGGCGGCCGGTGAAGCGGTGACGCGGATCGCCCTGGACTTCGGTTATGAGAGCCCGGCGGCGTTCTCGACGATGTTCCGGCGCATCCTCGGACAGGCACCGTCCGTCTGGTTGGAGGCGGCGAACTAGGGCAAATCAAAAAATGCGTTTGATCCCGGCCGAAAACAACTGTACAAAAACACAGTACATTTTCAATCAGCACTCTTGAGCCCGGAGCACACCATGGCCTCTCTTGCGATGAACCACATCCTCGAACGCATTGCCCTTTTCCAGTTCACCCCGACGCACTGCGTCCAGGCCCGAGCGATGCTGGGCTGGAGCGTGGAACAACTGTCGCGCGAGGCAGAGGTTGCGGTGGATGATATCCAGCGGTTTGAAGCGCAGCAGGACGTGGCGGATGCGACGCGGCTGGCGTTGGCTTATCGGTTTGAGGCACAGGGGTTGGTGTTCTTTCCCGGGTTTGCGCCGGGTCGCAAATTGAATCCCCAGGCCATGCAGCAGAACGTTGCAGAGCGTGGGGATTTTGCTTAGGTGGAATGATTACTTGAACGCAGGGTGCCGCAGCTCGGCCGAGGCTTGTTCATAGCTGTAGGCCATGGCGAACAATTGCGGCTCGCTCCATGCTTTGCCGAAAAAGAACACGGACGTGGGTATACCGTTAGCGCTCATGCCCGATGGCAGGGTTACCGCCGGATAACCAGCCACTGCGGCAGAAAATTGCGAGTAACCATCCGTTTCGGCAACCATTGCGTCGAGGTTGTGTTCGTGCAGTTGCTCGTCAATGGCGTCCTTGAAGTTTTTGCTGATGCTCAAGATCAATCCGCTGGCCTGTTCGTGAGTCATGTCCAGCGCATTCATCGCTTCGAGCGTGGCCTGCCCATAGCCCTCCTTGCCGGGATTGAGCTGATTGAAGTCGATCAGGTCCTGCAACGACTGAATCGGCAGACCGGAACGGCTGACGAGATATTCAGGCAATTCGTACTTCATCGCGCCCATCAGACCGGGTACGAAATTATCGATATCAGGTAAACGAACGGTCACTGGCACGAGCGTCGCACCTTGTTTCTCGAGTGTGATCATTGCCTTCTGAAACTCCACTCCGGGAGTCAGAACCACGCCGTCCGTTCCCTCGTAAGCGGCGGGATAACCGATACGCTTGCCTTGCAGGGCATCGTTTGCCAGTAACGCGGTGTAGTCGATTCCTGTCGGGGCGATCGATGTCGCGGAGTCTGTCGCATCCGTGCCTTGCAACACGTTGAACATCAACGCTGCGTCACGGACAGTACGTGTCAAAGTACCAGGGGTGTCTTGCAGACGGGTGATTGGCACCACCCCGGTGCGACTGAACAGGCCCAAGGTGGGTTTAACGCCGATTACGCCATTGGCCGATGCCGGGCAAGTGATCGAACCGTTGGTTTCCGTGCCCAAGGAGATCGGCGCGAAACCGGCAGCCACGGCAGCGGCCGATCCAGAACTGGAACCGCAGATTTCCTCGCTCAGTGCATGTGGGTTTTTCCCTTGCCCACCACGTCCGCTCCAACCATGGGGCAAACCCATTTCCCGCACATAAGCCCATTCGCTCATGTTGGCTTTACCCAGAATAATCGCGCCGGCATCCCGCAGCTGTTTAACCACAAAAGCATCATTGGCTGCCGGCTGGCCGACCATGGCCAAGGAGCCGGCGCTGGTTTGCAGGCTGTCGGCGGTATCAAAATTGTCTTTGAGCAGCACCGGAATACCATGCAACGGGCCACGCGACTGTCCCTCGTTACGCTCGTTATCCAGCGCGGTGGCAATTTCGATGGCTTGTGAATTCAGTTCGACGATGGCGTGGATAGCAGGGCCTTGCTTGTCCAGCTCGGCAATTCGCTGTTGAAAGTGTTCAACCAGCTCAACAGCAGTGAGCTCATTGTCGGCCATCATTTTGCTGAGTTCACTGACGCTGGCGTAATGAAGATCAGTGGCCGAATGGGCACTGGCAGCGACTCCTGTCGCTGCCAGTGCGACCAATATGGATTTCGTCAGCGTATTCACGCGACGTTTGAAGAAATGCGTCATGTCTATCGTCCTTGTTTAGGCTAATCACGAGTGATTCATTCACTCGCGACCAAGCCTACCGAGGACATAGGAAAGAGCTGTCAGCCAGCTGGACTACCGACAGTAGGAAAAGTCATCCCGACTTGTAGCCGCTACCAGCAATTGGGGCGTTTTCCGACACATCCTGCTCCATATTCAGCCACCACGTGTGCCCCCGCTGCGGCTGCATCAAATTAAACGCCTCGCCCATTCGCGGCGTGGTAATCGAAACACTACGCTCCCAGGCCAGCGCCAGAATCCGGTCAAACGGTTCATGCCAGGCGTGCATTGCCAGGTCGAAGGTGCCGTTGTGGATCGGAAACAGCCAGCGGCCCTTGAGGTCGAGGTGCGCCTGCAGGGTTTCTTCGGGTTGCATGTGCACGTGTGGCCATTCGACGTTGTAGGCGCCGGTTTCCATCAGGGTCAGATCGAACGGGCCGTATTGTTCGCCGATGCGTTTGAAGCCGTCGAAGTAGCCGCTGTCGCCACTGAAGAAGATTCGCGTGTCGCCGTCGATCATCACCCACGAGGCCCACAGGGTGCTGTTGCTGTCGAACAAGCCGCGTCCGGAGAAGTGCTGCGAGGGAGTGGCAACGAAGCGGATGCCGGCGATTTCGGTGCCCTGCCACCAGTCGTACTGGCGAACTTTACTGGCGTCGATGCCCCATTTGATCAGGGTGTCGCCGACGCCCAGCGGGGTCAGGAAATAGTTGGTTTTGGCCGCCAGTTTCAGTACCGCCTGGTAATCGAGGTGGTCGTAATGGTTGTGCGACAGGATCACCGCTTCGATCGGCGGCAACTGGTCGATGCTGATCGGCGGCTGGTGAAAACGTTTCGGGCCGGCCCATTGCACGGGCGAGGCACGCTCGGCGAAGACCGGATCAGTGATCCAGAATTTGCCGCGCATTTTCAGCAGCAGGGTCGAGTGACCGAGGCGATAGACGCTGTGGTCAGGCGCCGCCAGCAGGTCTTCACGGGTCAGCGGTTGAACCGGGATCGCGGCGGCCGGTCGGGTATTGCGCGGCTTGTTGAAGATCATGTTCCACATGATCCGCAGCATCTTGCGCCCACCTTCGCGCTGCACCGGCGCATGGTTACGGAACAGCCCTTGATCCTGGCGAGAGGCTTCAGGCGTGGAAGTTTGATCCGCAGAAAAATCTGGATTGGCCATGACTGAGAGACTCCAGAAAAACCGCGCAATTCACGGTTTTTCACGGTGGGACGATAAATGGCCAAGGCACGCACGCATCAGCCGAACTGTCTGTTTTTAGGTTGTGCGGATTAACGCAACATTACACTGGGCGGTGTAGTTTCTAGGTTGCATGAAACGTGATGACAAGTAAACTGCCAAGTGTAATTCCACCCCTTCTCTGCCGAAGCGTACTTATGACAGCTCCACAACGCCTCACCGACCGCAAACGCGAAGCCATCATCCAGGCGGCAATTGCCGAATTCCGTGCCAACGGGTTCGAGGTCACCAGCATGGACAAGATCGCGGCCACCGCCGGGGTGTCGAAGCGCACGGTGTACAACCATTTTCCCAGCAAGGAAGAGCTGTTCGCTGAAATTCTCAACCAACTCTGGGCTCGGATTACCGACGAGCAAGCCGTGACCTATCGCGCGGATCAGCCGCTGCGCGAGCAACTGCTGCCCATGTTGCTGGCTAAACTGCAGATGATGGCCGATGACAACTTTCTCGGACTGGCGCGGGTGGCGATCGCTGCCACCATTCATTCTCCGGAGCGCGCGCAGGACATGGTGGCGCGCATGGGAGAGCGGGAGGAAGGCCTGACGGTGTGGATTCGCGCTGCGCTGGCGGATGGTCGGCTGAAAACCGTAAACGCAGAATTCGCCGCGCAGCAGGTGCAAGGGCTGTTGAAATCGTTCGGTTTCTGGCCGCAGATTTCCATGGGCCTGCCGCCGCTGGATGCAGACACGCAAAAAGCCGTGGCCGAGTCGGCCATGGAGATGTTTCTGTCCAGATACCAGCTCTAAACCGGCCCTCTCCTGCGCCCCGCCACGATTAAATGGCTCGGAAGGACACTGATTATTCCCGTTGGAATAAATGACAATGTCCGACAATTGACCGACGAACGGTCAACCTGAAAAAACACTTCAAAGTATTTCAGGATGAATCTGGCGCAGGACATCATGGAAAATCAACGCGGCAAAGGCTTGTCATTCGCCAGACGCATTTATCTGCCCAGGATCATCGGTCTGGGTGTCGGCTTTTTCAGCGTCGCGGCCGCGCTGTATCCGTTGCACATGCCGAACTGGCTCTGGGCGCTGCTGGTGTTCAACGGTTTTATCTGGCCGCATCTGGCCTACCAGATTTCGACCCGCTCGACCTTCCCCTACCATGCCGAACGCCGCAACCTGTTGTACGACTCGTTGTGCGGGGGGTTCTGGACCGCGTGCTTTCAGTTCAATCCGCTGACCACCGTGACCATCCTGTCGATGATGACCATGAACAATGTCGCCGCTGGTGGACGACGTCTGTTCCTGCTGGGCGCTCTCGCCCAAATCGCCGGCGTGCTGCTGGGCTGTTTATTGTTCGGCTTCAAGTTCAGCCTGACGATGACGCAAATCGAGGTTTGGGCCTGCCTGCCGATGCTGACCTTGTACCCCTTGGCCCTGGGCATGGTCAGCTACCAACTGGCGATCAAACTTGCACAACACAAACGTGCACTCAGAGACCTGAGCCGCACCGACAGCCTCACCGGGCTGCTCAATCACGGCGCCTGGAAGGATCTGCTCCATACGCGTTTCACCCGGTGCCGAGATAACAACACCCAGGACATTCTGGCGCTGATCGACATCGATCATTTCAAGACCATCAACGACAACTATGGGCACATCGTTGGCGACGCCGTGCTGCGCGAGTTGAGCCAGGCACTCAAAGGGCTGCTGGCCGAAGGTGAACGGGCCGGCCGTTATGGCGGCGACGAGTTTTGCCTGATCCTGCCCGACCAGCCACTCAATAAAGCCGAGGCGCAAATGGAACGATTGCGTCAGGCGATGGATCAATATCGGCACCCGGATGTGCCAGAGCTGCGCGTCAGCCTGAGTATCGGTCTGGCCCGGTTTCAGCCGTCGTACAGCGACGCGGTTGCCTGGCTGGATGACGCCGACAAAGCGCTGTACACCGCCAAACACACGGGGCGCAACACCATCAGCGTGGCGCTGAGCAGTCCGGGCTAAGAAGACGCCCGCGCCCTCAGCCTTGAAAAAACTGATTCGCAATTTCTTGTACAACTCAAAGCAGTTTGTATAAGATCGGCTCGTCAGCCTGGATGCTGGCACTTTGCAGTCAATGACAAATGCCGACCCGGCATTTGCTCTGCCAGCGCGGAAACAGGGACACAAACCTCGTCTTTCCCTACTTCCAGGTACTGCCCCTATGTTTTTCAAACGCCACCAGTCCGAACTCAACGACCTTCAACACACCATCACCGAACAGAACGGCCTGCTTGAAGCGATCAATCGCTCCATGGCGGTGATCGAGTTCGACCTTGAAGGCGTGGTGTTAAAGGCCAATGACAACTTCCTCAAAACCATGGGTTACCGCGCCGAACAGGTGATCGGCCAGCCGCATCGCTTGTTCTGCACCGCGGAGTTTGGCCGCAGCGCGCAATACACCGAACTGTGGTCGCGCCTGAAAAACGGCCAGTTCCAGTCCGGCACCTTCGAGCGGATCAACAGCCAGGGCCAGCCGGTCTGGCTGGAAGCTAATTACAACCCGATCAAGGATGCGTCGGGGCGCGTGGTCAAAGTGGTCAAGTTCGCCATGGACGTGACGACCAAGGTTCAGCAGGAAAGCGAGGCCAATGCCAAGCTGCAGGCGATCGACCGGGCGATGGCGGTGATCGAATTCGACCTCAACGGCGGCATTCTCACCGCCAACCAGAATTTTCTGACGCGCATGGGTTACACGCTCGCTGAACTGAAGGGTAAACATCACCGTTTGTTCTGCCGCGCGGAGCTGGTCAACAGCAGCGCCTACGAGGATTTCTGGCGGCGGTTGAATCAGGGTGAGCTGTTTCAGGGTCAGTTCGAACGCGTCGACAAGCGCGGCCAGAGTGTGTGGCTGGAGGCCAACTACAACCCGGTATACGACGCTGCCGGGCGGTTGTGCAAAGTGGTGAAATTCGCCACGGACGTCACCGCCCGCGTCGAGCAGCACGAGCACGATGCGCGCAGCGCCAGCGCTGCTTATCACATCTCGGTGGAAACCCGGAAAGTCGCCGAGCAAGGCACTCAGGTGATCCAGCAGGCGGCCAGTGAGATGCGCGAAATCGCTGACGATATCGCGCAGTCATCAACGCTGATCGCGCAACTTGGCGAACGCTCGGAGCAGATCACGGCGATTGTCAACACCATCCGTGCGATTGCCGACCAGACCAATCTGCTGGCGCTCAACGCAGCGATTGAAGCGGCGCGTGCCGGTGATCAGGGTCGCGGATTCGCGGTTGTAGCGGACGAAGTGCGGCAACTGGCGGCGCGTACCAGCGGCTCGACGGCGGAGATTTCCAACATGATCGGCCTGATCCAGAGCGAAACCCGTCAGGCGATCAAGAGCATGGAAGGCACTCGCGGGCGGGCGGCGCAAGGCGTTGAACTGGCGGATCAGGCTGGCAGCGTGATTCTGCAGATCCGCGATGGCGCCAGTGAAGCGGTGCAGGCGGTGAGCATGTTTGCCAATGAGCGCGCGCCGGGCTGAGAGACCGCGTCGCGGCCTTCGCGAGCAGGCTCGCTCCCACATTGGAATGCGTTCCCCTGTAGGAGCGAGCCTGCTCGCGAAAGGGCCATAAGCCTCGATGCAGGACTATAGTGACCTTCAGTCCCAAGTCCTGCCGAGCCCATCATGACCACAGAAAAACCCGACGTCCCCACGCCCGCCCCCGTCGACCACTTGCGCTTCCACCGCCCCCACGCCCACCTCAACACCACCTTCGGCAACGACACGTTCGCCCTGCGCGCCGAGGCCTTCGCGCGGTTCTTCGGCACGCCGACCTTTCTTGGCGCACAAACCCTGATCGTGCTGTTGTGGGTGTGCCTCAATGCGACGGGTATCACCACTTTCGACGTGTACCCGTTCATCCTGCTCAACCTCGCGTTCAGCCTGCAATCGGCCTACGCCGCACCGTTGATCCTGCTGGCACAAACCCGGCAAGCCGCGCGGGACAAGGCGCAATCGGACGCCGACGCGCAACACCGTGAAGCGCTGGCGGTGGCCAACAGCGAGCGCCAGGCGCAGGCCGCGCAGACCACCGCGCAACTGCTCGAACTGCTGGAGCAGAACACCCGCCTCACCGAAATGACCAAGAGCCTGACCGAACGCATCGAAGGCCTGACCCGCGAACTGCATGCGCACATCTGCCAGAACCCGCAACGCTGATCACGGCAACCGCAGTGCCCGCCCCAGTTCATCGAACAGCGTGACCACCGAGCGCAACGCCCGGCAGTCCGGGCGGGTCAGCAGCCACAGCGCGGTGTCGTAGCCGTGCAACGGTTCGCTGAGAGCCTGTAAACCTTCGGTAATGAGAAAGTCCGGCAACGCCGCCACGCCGAGTCCGCCGCGCACCAGTTCCGTCACCGAGAGCATGCTGTTGCAGCGATAAGCCGGGGTCACGCCGGGCAACTGCTGACGGCGCCAGGCGACGGTCGGGTGATCCGGCAGAAACTCGTCCGGGGCGATCCAGGTGAGCGCCGCCAGATCCGTCGCATCGACGTTTTGCAGATAACGCGCACTGGCGCAGACCCGGTAGGAAATCTTCGCCAGTTGCCGTCCGACCAGATGCTCTGGCGGCGTACGCGTCAGGCGCAGGGCGATGTCGGCATCGCGGCGGTTGAGGTTGGCGAAATCGTTGGAGGTGCTCAGCTCGAGAGTCAATGCCGGATAGTTCGGCATGAACTGCGCCAGCGCCGGCAACAACAGACCTTGCAGCACCGAATCAGTACAGGTCAGACGCACCGTGCCGCTGACCACTTCGCCGCCCTGCTCGACACCGATCCGCGCCGCTTCCAGTGCCTGCTCGGCGCGTTCGGCCTGCTCGGCGAGAGTCTGCGCGAGGGTGGTTGGCAGGTACCCGGCGCGGCTCTTTTCGAACAGTTGCTGACCCAGCGCTGACTCCAGCCGCCGCACTGCGCGAAACACCGTAGACACATCTACCCTGAGTAGCTGCGACGCCCGGGCCAGAGAGCCGCCGCGCACCAACGCAAGGATCAGCGCCAGGTCCGGGTAATCGAGTCGATAGTGCGTTGCTGCATTGATCACTTGGGGAAACGCCAATATTGAGTGCGTGAACGCCAATCTATAGTGAGCCCCGGTGATCGACAACTGCACACCCTCACCACAGAGGTTCATCACTCACTCAAATCAAGGAAATCCCATGGACGCCATTTCCATCGCCCTGATCGGCGATCACGATCCGCAAGTCACCGCCCACCAGGCGATCCCCGTTGCCCTCGGCCTGATCGCCGAGCAGTCCGGCCACAATGTGCAATTCGAATGGCTGCCCACCGAGCAGATCCACGCCGACACTGCGCTGGATCACTTTGACGGCTTCTGGTGCGTCCCGGCCAGCCCCTACAAAAGTGAGGCCGGTGCACTCAGGGCCATCCGTTTTGCCCGCGAACAACAGCGCCCTTTCCTCGGCACCTGCGGTGGTTTTCAGCATGCGCTGCTGGAGTTTTCCCGCAACGTGCTGGGCTGGGCCGATGCCGAGCATGGCGAAACATCACCGGATTCACCGCGAGCCGTGCTCACACCGCTGACCTGTGCGTTGGTGGAGGCGGTGGACAGCATTCATCTGGTCGCCGGTTCGTTGATCGCCAAGGCGTACGAAACGTCCGAGATTCATGAAGGCTATCGCTGCCGGTTCGGGGTGAATCCGCAGTTCGAACGAGATTTGCTGAGCCATCAGCTACGCGCCGTGGGGCATGATTCGGCAGGCGACTTGCGCGCAATCGAATTGCCTGACCATGTGTTTTTTGTCGCCACGTTGTTTCAACCGGAACGTGCGGCGCTCAAGGGCCAGGTTCCGCCATTGGTGCGGGCGTTCGTCGAAGCGTGTGCGGAGCAACGTCCATGAAGCCGAACGAGCCTTGCTTTGCGGTGATTTTCACCTCGACCCGCACCGAGGGTGACAACGGTTATGCGGCGGCGTCGGAACGGATGATGGAGTTGGTCAGCCAGCAACCGGGGTTTCTCGGCATTGATTCGATTCGTGGGGAAGACGGGGTCGGGATCACCATTTCCTACTGGCAGAGCGAAGCGGCGATTCTGGCCTGGCGCGAGCATCCCGAGCACCGGGTGATCCAGGCGCGCGGCCGGGCGCAGTGGTATTCGAAGTTTCAGACCCGGGTGTGTCGGGTGGAGCGGGAGTATCGGTTTGGGCAGTGACTTTGGCGGCGCGCTGACTGGCCCCTTCGCGAGCAAGCCCGCTCCCACAGGTACCGCGTTTGGGTTTTGAATTTGGTTGTGTGCTCACTGGCCTCATCGCCAGCAGGCTGGCTCCCACAGGGATTTGTGAACGCCACAGATCCAATGTGGGAGCGAGCCTGCTCGCGAAGAGGCCGGCACAGCCACTACAAAACTTCAGCCCTGCACCAGACTGCGCACCGCCACAATCTCCGGCACCTCAACCTTGCTCATGTACACCCGCAACGGCTCACTGATGTTGATCCGCTCATCGATGTTCTGATCCAGCAGCAACTGAATCAGCTCGCGCTTCAAGGTCATGGTCGTCTCAGAAGCTGGCGCCCAGACAAACTCGCTGGTGGGAATAATGCCGTCATCCGCCACGTCCATGCCGAACGAATCTTCGCTGAAACGCACGATGTACTGGCCGGTTTTGCGGTTGAGGCCGACGAAACCCTTGAGGTCATCGGCGGCCTGACAGATGAGTTGGGAAGTGATGCGCATGGTAAACCTCACGAAAAATCATCGATGGTTTACACGCAGGGCAACGGAATCGGCGCGCCCTCTGCCGGAGCGTCTGCCGAGGGCAAGCGTACTGCAAACCGCGCCACAAAAGTGCAGGAAAAATCGCTTTTAATACGTTTATGTCGGTCTGGCGATAGCACCCAATCGATTCAGTTGTTAAAAGGTACGTCTTTGAAAATGCCCTGCGAAAGGAACTCGAACATGCCCGCCACTTTCACCAAAAGCGCCCTCGTGCTGAGCCTGCTGCTCGGTCTCGGCCAGGCCCACGCCGCCCAGACTGACGTCAACGCGCTTGCCGCCGCCCATGGCATCCCGCATCCAGCCGTGATCGCTCACCGTGGCGCGTCCTTTGATGCACCGGAGTCCACCGCCGCCTCCTACAAACTGGCCCGCGACCTCGGCGCCGACTACCTGGAAATGGATTTGCAGCGCAGCAAGGACGGCGTGCTGTTCGCCCTGCACGATAACAACCTGCAGCGCACCACAGACGTCGCGACCAAATTCCCGGAGCGTAAAGACAGCCCGGCCACCGCCTTCACCATGGCCGAACTGAAAACCCTCGACGCCGGCAGCTGGTACAACAAGGCTTACCCGGATCGCGCGCGTCCGACCTATGCCGGGCTGAAAATCCTCACCCTCGATGAAATCATCGACATCGCCCAGGCCAACCCGAAACACAAACCGGGCCTGTACATCGAAACCAAAGAGCCGCAACTGTTCCCTGGCATCGAGCATGACCTCAAAGAGAAGCTGCAGGATCGCGGCTGGCTGAGCCCGGCCGGTTCGAAACTGGCGAAAAGCGAACTGGGCGTCGGCCAGGGCAAAGGCAAGGTGATCCTGCAGACTTTCGAGAAGAACAGCCTCGAACTGCTGCAAAAGGAAATGCCGCAAGTGCCGAAAATCCTGCTGCTGTGGGTCGGCGAAGGCAGCATCGAGCCGAAATCGAAGGTGACCTTTGCCGAGTCCGGCGAGAAGGACAAGAACGTGTTCTACGGCAAGCAGGAGCCGAAGTCCGAAGCCGAATTCAAGCAATGGGTTGATTTCGCCAAGTCGCAGGGCGCCATCGGCACCGGCCCTTCGGCCAAGCTGACCAAGGGCGGCGACCAGAGCTATTCGGATCTGGTGCAACCGTGGATGAACCAGTACACCCACGATCAGGGCATGCTGGTGCACGTCTACACCGTCGATGAGCCGGTGGATTTCGAGAAAGTCATGGCGGCCGGCGTTGATGGCATCTTCACCAACCGCGCCAGCGAACTGTTGAAGTTCTACAAGCGCCCGGCCAGTGCCAGTGTTGATCAGGTGTTGAAGAACAACGGGTTCTGATCAGCAGACCGGGTTGTCCGCATCGCGAGCAGGCTCGCTCCCACAAGAGCGCTGCACGCGATGTGGGGTTTTAAGGGTGAGTTAAGTTGTGGTGGTTAACCTGAACCCACTTCAACGAACAACCCAAGGAATGACCCGATGAAAACTTTGACTGCCCTGTTTACCGCCGCTGCCCTGACCCTGACTGCTGGCCTGGCCCAAGCCGATGTGCGTGTCGACCAGATCCCTGAGTTGGTCAAATCCGGCAAGATCAAGTCGCTGGAATCGATGAATGCCGAAGCGCTGAAACTGCATCCGGGTGCGACCATCACCGACACCGATCTGGATAACCACTTCAACGGTTACGAGTACGAAGTCGAGCTGAAAACCGCCGATGGCAAAGAGTTCGACGTCGACTTCGACGCCACCACCGGCAAAGTCCTGAGCAACAAGCAAGACACCTGATACACCGCCAAAGCAAAGCCGCACGATCAGCGATCGTGCGGCTTTTTTGCGTCCGTAGCCCGGCGAATCACGCGGATGCAGCCTGAAGGGATGCCAAAACCGCCATCAGACCGCTAGTATGGCGACCATCAGATAACGATTGCAGCCGAGAACGATGGGCATGGGGCAGACAGCGGCAGCAGACATCGCGACAATCGGACGGATCAGCGCGGTTCCGGCGATCCTTCAAGTGATCCGCGAACTGACCGGCCTGCGCTTTGCCGCCGTGGCGCGGGTTACCGAGGATTCGTGGACAGCCTGCGCCGTCCTCGATCAGCTGGATTTCGGCCTGCAGGTTGGCGGCGAGCTGGATGTGGTCACCACGCTGTGCCACGAAATCCGTGCTGCGCACACCTCGGTGGTGATCGACAAGGCCAGCGAAGACCCGCTCTACCGCGATCATCACACCCCGCGCCTGTACAAATTCGAGAGTTATATCTCGGTGCCGGTGTTCCGCACTGACGGACGGTTTTTCGGCACGATCTGCGCGCTCGATCCGAACCCCGCGCAACTCAAGTCCAGCAGCATCCAGAGCACCATGGAGTCGTTCGCGCGGATGCTCGCATTGCAGATCGAAGCCGAGGAAAACGCGCAGCTCACCGAAACCGCGTTGTTGCAGGAGCGCGAAACCGCCGAGTTGCGCGAACAGTTCATTGCCGTGCTCGGCCACGACTTGCGTAACCCGTTGTTCGCCATCAGCGCCGGCGCCGAAATGCTTCTGCGCAAGCATCCGGACCCTGCCATCGAGGTGCGGATACGCAATATCCTTGGCAGTGCGCAAAGGGCAACGCGGTTGGTGGATGATGTGCTCGACTTTGCTCGCGGACGTCTGGGCAATGGTATTCCGGTCGCGATCCAGCCCTGCGCCGACTTGACCGACGCGGTGCAGCAGGTGGTGACGGAAATCCGCAATGTGCATCCGCAGCGCACCATTCACGCCTGCATCGGCGAATTGAAGGGCGTGGCCTGCGACCGTGGCCGGATTGCCCAGTTGCTGTCGAACCTGCTGGCCAATGCTGTGACCCATGGCGACCCGGAAGGGGATATCGAAGTCATCGCCCAGGTCGAGCACGGTGCGTTGATGCTGGCGGTGAAGAATCAGGGGCATATTCCCGAGGCGATCCTGCCGCACCTGTTCCAGCCCTACTCCCGCCCGACCGGCAGCGCGCCCCAGGCCGGGCTCGGTCTGGGGCTGTATATCGCCAGCCAGATCGCCCAGTCCCATGGCGGGCATTTGCATGTGGCGTCCACCGCACAGAGCGGCACGCTGTTCACCTTCAGCCTGCCAACCCTCTGAAACACACCGCAGTTCTCTGTAGGAGTGAGCCTGCTCGCGATAGCGGTGTGTCAGTCACCATGAATAAGGCAGATATACCGCTATCGCGAGCAGGCTCACTCCTACAGGGGAATCGCGTGATGCTTAAGCCGAGGTGCTGACCAACGCCCCCGAGCTGCTCGACCCGGAATCCTGCAACGCCTGCAACAACGCCGCCGTGGCCGTCTGCAACGAAGCCGAAGTGCTGGAGATTTGCGACTCGGCGGACGCCACGTCGGCAGCCTTGACATCAGCGTCTTCCTGCTTGGCCTGAGCCGCTTGCAGCGCCTGCTGCTGTTCCTGCAATTGCTTTTGCAGCTCGGCGATCTGCTTGCGCAATTCTTTCACCGAATCCGATTCACCGCTGCTGTCGGAACTGCTGTCGCCTGCCGGAGCCGCGCCCCCGCCAGCCGCCACTTTGCTGGTATCGGCGCTGACGCCCGCGCTGCTGGTTGCAGGGGTCGAGGTGTCGTCACTCGCGTCGCTGATCCTGGTTTTGCTGGTGGCGGTGCTGACGGTCTGATTGATCGAAACGGAGGTGATGCTGACCATGGGAGGGCTCCAATGCCGGTTTTAGATAACCGGCCATCGGCGGCACTCGCACGGATTTGAGATCGACTGTGTACCGACTCGGTAACCGAACCGGTACACGTCGGCGGACGTCAGGCGCTCAGGCGACGGATCACCGTGGCGGCATTGGCAATCTCACCACGCATCTGGGTGATGCTGTGAATGCGCTCTGCATGACTGACGTAACCAAGCGTGATCGGCGTACCAGAGCGCTTCTTGAAGAGAATCCGACCATTGGCAGATGAATTGAAAGGCTGTGATCGACCGTGGCCCAGGGTGGGGCTTGCTCGCGAAAGCGGCGTGTCATCCACATCGTCACTCAATGAACATCCGCATTCGCGAGCAAGCCCCCTCCCACTGGATTACCAGTGGATGATCCGGGTCGCTGTCATTTTTCAGTCACGCAAGCGTCACATGCGATTGCGATGATGCGGCTCAGTGAACCTGCCATTCCGCGACCGGCGTCCCCTCCTCGCAGCGAGCCTCCATGAACCACAGCCTTGATCTCAGTCATCGCGATCCTGATTTGTTCGGTCTGCTTTACGGCTTCCGTTTTCGTCCCGGTGAACGTGGCCGCGAAGTCGATTCGGCGACCGCCCTGCGTTGTCTGCAAGACGACAGCGACAGTGATGAATTCCTCTGGCTGCACCTGAACCTGGCGCACGCCGCGTGCGAGCGCTGGATGAAAAGTCATCTGCAATTGCCCGAAGAGTTTTTCGAGGCGCTGCACGAAGGTTCGCGCTCGACGCGCATCGAACACGTTGACTCGGCGTTGCTGGCAGTGGTCAACGACGTGGTGTTCAACCTCAGCAGCATGGTTTCCTCAGACGTGTCGACGCTGTGGGTCTGCGTGCGCAGCAAACTGATCGTCAGCGCACGCCTGCAACCGCTGCACTCGGTGGACAAATTGCGTTCGTCGGTGAAGGCCGGCGAATGCTTTCGCTCGCCGTCGGAACTGCTGGTGCACTTGCTGCGTGATCAGGGTGAAGTGCTGACGCAGATCGTGCGCAAGACCAGCATGAGCGTCGATCTGGTCGAGGACGAATTGCTCTCCTCACGCCTGTCGACCAACCGCGCCGAACTCGGCGCCAATCGCCGGGTACTGGTGCGCCTGCAACGGCTGTTGGCGCTGGAGCCGGGTTCGCTGCTGCGCCTGCTCAATCGTCCGCCGCCGTGGCTGCAGAAGGAGGACGTCAAGGAGCTGCGCAAATCCACCGAGGAGTTCGCGCTGATCATCAACGACCTCACCGCCCTCGGCGAGCGGATCAAACTGCTCCAGGAAGAAATCGCCGCCAACCTCAACGAACAGAGCAACCGCACACTGTTCACCCTGACCGTGGTCACGGTGCTGGCGTTGCCGATCAACATCATTGCCGGTTTCTTTGGCATGAACGTGGGGGGAGTGCCACTGGCGACGGATCCCGAGGGGTTCTGGATTCTGGTGGCGCTGGTCGCGACGTTTACCGTGATTGCCGGGCGCTGGGCGTTTCGCAAGCGTGGGGATTACTAACCACCAAACTTGATGTCCAGCACAGTTCCCCTGTGGGAGCGAGCCTGCTCGCGAATGCGATCTGTCATTCAACAATGACGGTGACTGACACGCCGTCTTCGCGAGCAGGCTCGCTCCCACAGGGGACCTCATTGACCTTCAGATCGGTGGTCTGGTTATTCAGCCAAACACTGACCTGTCGCAGTCTCTCTGTAATATTTAGCAACGATCATGACCGACACTCCTTCCCTCGCTCAGGATTGTCCGCTCATGGCTACTCCCTCCCTGACCGCCGCCCGCCCCACGTCCGCCCACGGCGGCCGGCCGGCACTTGATAAAAAACCCGGCCCGTTCACTTATGTGGTGTTCTTCGCGGTGCTCGCCATGGGGATGCTGTTCACCGCTTACAGCCTGATGCACGACATGCATGAGCTGGGCACCACCGTCACCACCTGGACCCCGTTTTTGTTGCTCGGCGTGGCGCTGCTGATTGCGCTGGGCTTCGAGTTCGTCAACGGTTTCCACGACACCGCCAACGCGGTCGCGACGGTGATCTACACCCACTCGTTGCCGCCGAATGTGGCGGTGGTCTGGTCGGGCTTCTTCAACTTCCTCGGGGTGTTGCTGTCCAGTGGCGCGGTGGCGTTCGGCATCATCGCCCTGCTGCCGGTGGAGCTGATTCTGCAGGTCGGTTCGTCCGCCGGTTTCGCGATGATCTTTGCCCTGCTGATCGCGGCAATTCTGTGGAACCTCGGCACCTGGTGGCTGGGCCTGCCGGCCTCGTCATCGCATACGCTGATCGGCTCGATCATCGGCGTAGGCGTGGCCAATGCCTTGATGCACGGACGCGATGGCACCAGTGGCGTGGACTGGGCGCAGGCGACCAAGATCGGTTACGCCCTGCTGCTGTCGCCACTGGTGGGCTTCGGCTGCGCGGCGCTGTTGCTGCTGGCCATGCGCGCCTTCATCAAGAATCGCGCGCTGTACAAGGCACCGGAAGGCAACAACCCGCCACCGTGGTGGATTCGCGGTTTGCTGATCGCCACCTGCACCGGCGTGTCTTTCGCCCACGGCTCCAACGACGGGCAGAAAGGCATGGGCCTGATCATGCTGATTCTGGTTGGCACCTTGCCGATGGCTTACGCGTTGAACCGCACCATGCCCGCCGATCAGGCGCTGCAGTTCGCTGCCGTCGCCGAAGTCACCCAGCAAGCGCTGGTGAAAAACACCCCGCTGCCGGCCCCGGCCGATCCGCGTCCGGTGCTGTCGGATTACGTGCGCAGCAAGCAAGCCACGCCGCAACTGATCCCCGCCCTCGCCGCTCTCACCGGGCACATTGGCGAAGAGGTGAAAGGCTATGGCTCGCTGTCGAAAGTCCCGGCCGAGGCCATGGGCAACGTGCGTAACGACATGTACCTGGCCAGCGAAAGCATTCGCCTGATGGACAAGAACAAGGTCGGCAATTTCGACGCCGACACCACTGACAAACTGCAACTGTTCAAACAGCAGATCGACAACGCCACACGCTTTATCCCGCTGTGGGTCAAGATCGCCGTGGCCATCGCTCTGGGCCTCGGCACCATGGTTGGCTGGAAACGAATTGTGGTGACGGTCGGTGAAAAAATCGGCAAGACCCACCTGACCTACGCCCAGGGCGCCTCAGCGGAAACCGTGGCGATGCTGACCATCGGCGCGGCGGACATGTTCGGTTTGCCGGTGTCGACCACCCACGTGCTGTCATCGGGTGTGGCCGGGACCATGGTCGCCAATGGCGGTGGTTTGCAGATGAAGACCATCCGCAATCTGCTGATGGCGTGGGTGCTGACCTTGCCGGCGGCGATTCTGCTGTCGGGCAGCCTGTACTGGCTGTTCACCCAGATCTTCTGAACAACCCGGCCCCCCCTGTAGGAGTGAGCCTGCTCGCGATAGCGGCGCTTCAGTCACATCTGCATCGACTGACAGCACGCCATCGCGAGCAGGCTCACTCCTACAGTTGATCTGCGGTATCAGTCAGAGCGTCGAACGAATCACCTCCCCCAACCAATCCATGAACACCCGCACCCGCAGCGGCAAATGCCGTTGCCGCGCATACAGGATTGAAATGCCCATCGCCGGCGCCGTGAACTGCGGCAGCACAGTCACCAACTCGCCAGTTTCGAGGTGCGGTTGCATGCCGGTGCGCGGCACCTGGATGAGGCCGAAGCCGCCCAGGCACGCCGACTCGTAAGCATCGGTGCTGTTGACCGTGACGCTGCCAGCCATCGGCAATCGCCGCACCTGTCCGTCCTGTTCATACACAAACCCTTCCGAGCGCGAACCGAGCACCCCGACGTAGTGCACCAGCCGATGCTGCGCCAGATCCTCCAACGTCTGCGGCACGCCGTAGCGTTCGAGGTACGCGGGGCTGGCGCAGTTGATCATCGGGAAGTCGCCCAAGTGCCGCGCCACCACCGACTGATCCGGCTGCGCGCCGATGCGTACCACGCAATCGAAACCTTCGCTGAGCAGATCGACGCGGCGATCGGTGCTGCTGATTTCCAGTTCCAGATTCGGGTGGCGCGCCATGAACTCCGGCAGCAGCGGCATGATCAGGCGCCGCGCGAGGATGTTCGGCATGTCGACACGAATCCGCCCGCTCAGCGAGGCCGGATCCTGCCGAAACAGCCCCTCGATCTCGTCCATGTGCGACAGCAGATCCTTGCTGCGTTCGTACAGCACCAAGCCGTCCTGAGTCGCCTGCACCTTGCGCGTGGTGCGTTGCAGCAGGCGGGTGCCGAGCAGGGTTTCCAGGGCCTGGACGTGTTCGGAAACCGTCGAGCGCGG
This sequence comes from Pseudomonas sp. LAMO17WK12:I5, assembly GCF_900215165.1. Lineage (NCBI taxonomy): Bacteria > Pseudomonadati > Pseudomonadota > Gammaproteobacteria > Pseudomonadales > Pseudomonadaceae > Pseudomonas > Pseudomonas sp. LAMO17WK12:I5. The sequence continues at coordinate 75,060 of NZ_OBDS01000001.1, forward strand.
CAACCCAAGACTCTCCCCGGCCAGGGTGAAACTCGACAGTTCGCTGACCCGGACGAAGGTGCGCAGCAGTTCCAGTTTGTTCATCAGGACACCCGTTGATTGTTCGGCTGAGTCGATCAGTGATTCCGGTTTCAGTCTGTTTATCACCCCATGGCGGATAAATAAACTTTGCTCATCACCACTCAACGCAATCGAGGATTTCACATGAGCCGCAAAATCGCATTGATCACCGGTGCCAGCCGTGGCCTGGGCAAGAACGCCGCCCTGCACCTCGCCGCCGAAGGCGTGGACATCATCGGCACCTACAACAGCCGCGCCGATGAAGCCCAGGCGCTGGTGGCTGAACTGGAACAACGCGGCGCCAAAGCCGTGATGCTGCAACTGGATGTTGGTCGCAGCGAAACCTTTGCCGATTTCGCTTCGCGGGTGGAGCAGGCGCTGCAGCAACTGGAGCGTCCGCGTTTCGACTTCCTGATCAACAACGCCGGGATCGGAGTGCACGCGGCGTTCGCCGAGACCACCCCGGAACAGTTCGACCTGCTGATGAATATCCAGCTCAAAGGGCCGTTCTTCCTGACTCAGCAACTGCTGTCGCTGATCAATGACGGCGGCCGGATCATCAACATCTCCAGCGGCCTGACCCGCTTCAGCCTGCCGGGTTATGCCGCCTACGCCGCGATGAAAGGCGCGATGGAAGTGCTGACCCGCTATCAGGCCAAGGAGCTGGGCGCGCGGCAGATCGGCGTGAACATACTGGCGCCGGGCGCCATCGAGACCGACTTTGGCGGCGGTGCGGTGCGCGACAACGCCGCGTTGAACGCGATGGTTGCGAGCAACACCGCACTGGGGCGCGCCGGGCAACCGGATGATATTGGGGGTGCGCTGTCGATGCTGCTGGCGCCGGGTGCGCAGTGGATCAACGGGCAGAGGGTCGAGGCGTCGGGCGGGATGTTCCTTTAAATCCCCCATTCACTAAAAACTTTCTTGGTGAGAGCCTCTGTGGCGAGGGGATTTATCCCCGATGGACTGCGCAGCAGGCCCTTCTTTTCTGGATAAAAAGAAGGGCCGCTACGCGCCCCATCGGGGATAAATCCCCTCGCCACAGGTTTTGCATTAGCCACAGGTTGTGCTTATCCCGCGCATACCCGGCGGGTCACGAGGCGCTCGCGCACCACGTCATAGCCCCAGTGATACACATAGGTGTACGGCAGGAAAAACAGCAGAACGCCGATGTCGAGCAAGAACGCCTGCCACAGGCTGACCGACAACCACCAGGCAATCAGCGGCACGCCCATCACGATCAATCCGCCCTCAAACAGCAGCGCATGGACCACCCGCGTCCAGGCGTTGTGCGCGATGTTCAGGCGCTTGAGCATGCGGTCGAAAAAGCCGTTGAACAGCACGTTCCACGCCAGCGCCAGCAGGGCAATCAGCACGGTCACCGCGCCCATGTCCAGCAGCGGTTTGTCCATGATCCACGCCAGTAACGGGGTACAGATCAAGATCGCCAGACACTCGAAACCGATGGCCTGGAAGATACGTTCAGTGATGGATTTGTTGGCAGTCATGGCCTGACTCCTTGAGTGAAGAGGGTTGCCATGATCGGCCACCATACCGATACTTCATAACCAATAACCATCGATCAAGGCGATAGTTCATGGCTTCGCAAGAAGTGCTGTTGGCGTTCGTGCAAGCGGCCACTCAGGGTTCGTTTTCTGCAGCGGCGCGCAAGCTGGGGCGCAGTCAGTCGACCATCAGTGCGGCAGTGGCCAGCCTGGAGATCGATCTGGATCTGATTCTGTTCGACCGCAGCAGCCGCAAACCGACCCTGACTCCGGCCGGCCATGTGATGCTGCAACGGGCCGAGGCGATTCTGGCGGCCACCAGTCGTATGGAAATGAGCGCCCGGCAACTGGCACAAGGCGTCGAGCCGAAGCTGACCGTGGCGATTTCCGACACCTACCAGTCAGCGCGATTTGAAGCGGCACTGGTCGGCTTCGAGCAGCGTTATCCGGACCTGGAACTGGATTGCTTGATCGCCGAGTGTGACGACCTGATCGAGTTGGTCCAGCGTGGCCGCGCACACTTGGCGTTTGCCGAAATGCAGGACACCTATCCACCGGATCTGGTGACCTCGACCGTCGCCGAGCGCACTGACCTGGCGCTGTTCGTCAAAGATGATCATGTGCTGACCCGTGTCGAACGGGTCGACCAGCAGGTGCTGGAGCAGCATCGCGAGTTGCGCCTGGCGACCATCGTCAATCCCTACGACAGCCGGGCAAAGGGCCGGGTGTGGTCGGCGCCGAGTTACCTGATGCTGATGGAAATGGCCGAGATGGGCTTCGGCTGGGCGGCGCTGCCGCGCTGGCTGGTGGCGCGTTTCGGTAATGGCTCGCTGGTGGAACTGACGGTGCGCGGCTGGCCGCGGCCGGTGTATGTCGATGCGTTGTGGTCGCGGCTGTATCCGCCGGGGCCGGCGGGGAGCTGGTTGCTGAGCAAGATGCTGGAATAGCGGCGCGCCCATTCGCGAGCAGGCTCGCTCCCACAGTTGGAATGCGATCGCCTGTGGGAGCGGGCTTGCTCGCGAAGGGGCCGGCACTGCCAATGAATATCTCGGATCAATCCAGTTCGCTCAGCCGCCCCTCGATAAACCGCCGCTCCGGCTCTTGCCGGGTCAGTTCCAGTGCTCGCCGATACGCCGCCCGCGCCTGCTCCACCCGGCCCAACTGCCGACAAAACTCCGCCCGCGCCGAATGCGCCAGGTGGTAATCCTGCAACTCACCGCGATCCAGAATCCCCTCGATCAGCGTCAGCCCGGCCAGCGCCCCATCGCGCTTGGCCACTGCCACCGCGCGGTTCAACTCGATCACCGGCGACGGCACCGCCCGCAACAGCACGTCATACAGCCCGACGATCTGCTGCCAATCGGTTTCCGCCGCTGACGGCGCTTCGGCATGCACCGCGGCAATCGCCGCTTGCAGGCAATACGGCCCGAACCTTCGGGTGGTCAGCGCCCGCTCCACCAGCGCACAACCTTCAGCAATCAACCCGGCATCCCAGCGCGAGCGATCCTGGTCATCCAGCAGGATCAATTCTCCACTGGGTGACGTGCGCGCCGGCCGCCGCGACTCATGCAACAACATCAACGCCAGCAGGCCCATGACCTCCGGTTCCGGCAGCAGCTCCATCAGCAACCGCCCAAGCCGAATCGCCTCGCGAGTCAGATCTTCGCGGGTCAGCTCGGCGCCCATCGATGCCGAATAGCCTTCGTTGAACACCAGATAAATCACCCGCAGCACGCTGTCGAGGCGCTCGGGCAGTTCGCTCAGGCTCGGTACTTGATAAGGGATTTTTGCATCGCGAATCTTCGCCTTGGCGCGCACGATGCGCTGGGCAATCGCCGCCGGCGCCGAGAGAAACGCGCGGGCGATTTCCTCGGTGGTCAGGTCGCAGACTTCACGCAGGGTCAGCGGCACTTGCGCGTCCGCCGCCAGCGCCGGGTGACAGCAAGTGAAGATCAGCCGCAGGCGGTCGTCTTCCACGTCTTCGCCACTCCAGTCGGCCTGTTCCAGTTCTTCGAGCTGCGCCAGCAACAGCGGCTGTGAGGCCTTGAAGCGAGCGCGGCGGCGCAACACATCGATGGCCTTGAAACGCCCGGTGGACACTAGCCAGGTGCGCGGATTGTCCGGTACACCGTCGCGCTGCCAGCGCTCGACCGCGACGAAGAACGCCTCGTGCAAGGCTTCCTCGGCGAGGTCGAAATCCCCGAGCAGACGAATCAGGGTCGCCAGAATCCGCCGCGAGTCTTCGCGATAGACCTGCTCGACCCGCGCCCGGACTTCAGACATTCAACTGCCGCACCGGACGCACTTCAACGCTGCCGACCCGGGCCGCCGGAATGTTACCGGCGACCTGAATCGCTTCGTTGAGATCCTTGGCATCGATCAGGTAGAAACCGGCCAGTTGCTCCTTGGTTTCAGCGAACGGGCCATCGGTGATCGACAGCTTGCCGTTGCGCATGCGCACCGTGGTCGCGGTCTGCACCGACTCCAGCGCTTCGGCCGCGACCATCCGCCCGCTGCCCTGAATCGACTCGGCGTAGGCCCAGCACTCGGCGTCTTCCGGGCTGTCGGGCGAGGTGTGCAGCAGGCGCTCATCGCTGTAGACCAAGCATAAATACTTCATGGTTTTCTCCTGAATCGAACGGATCAACTATGGCTGAAGATCAGGGCTGCACATCGAACAGCGTGCTGCCGCTCATCGGATCGAACGGTGCCGACCAGTGCTCGTGAGCGATCTTCCACGTCCCGCCGACCTGCCGATAGCACGCGGTGGCGCGCATCCAGCAGCTCTGGGTTTCGCCCTTGTCGTTGGTGCCGCCGCAATGCGTCACCCAATGGGCGAAGGCGAGGTTGTTGGCGGTCTCGATGGCTATCTCGTGAAACTCGAAAACGTGCGGGCCGGAACACATCTCCATGCAGGCTTCCCAGTGGGCACGGTAGGCCGCTTTGCCCTTGAATTGCAGGGCCTTGATCGCGTCGAAAGAGAGGATGTCATCGGCATACAACGCCATGACTTTGTCGACGTCCTTGGTCATCACCGCTTCGCGGTAGGTGTTGATCAGGGCTTGGATTTCAGTCTGTGCGCTCATGGTGTTCTCCGTGGTTTTTGTTGTGAAGACACCTTTAGTCGTTCGGCCATCGGGCAGATCGACAGTCGAAACAAAAAATTTCCGCCGAACACAAAATCGCTAGAATCCGAGGCTCATCTTTGTAGGAAAAAGGAAATTCCCGTGTCAGCCCAACTCGTGCCGTACGACAGCCTGAACGCGTTGCAGCGTCAGCAGGTCGAGGCGATTGAAATCCATCCCGAGCAGATCAAGTTCTCCGGCGACATTCACGGCGCGCTGCACACGCTGCTGTCCAAACCTGATCCCGGCGTCAAAGGCTTTGCCCTGCTGGCCGACCAGGTGCCGGTGGCGTTCCTGCTGCTCAAGCGCCCGCCCGTGTTGCCGGCCTGGGCCAATGAACACAGCGCCACCCTGCACGCCCTGCAGGTCGACCACCGGGCGCAGGGCAAAGGTTACGGCAAGGCTTGCCTGCAGGCGCTGCCCGAGGTGGCGCGTGAAGCATGGCCGGAGATCAAGGGGCTGGAACTGTCGGTGGATGCCGATAACGATGCCGCCATCGCGCTGTACGCCAAACACGGTTTCGTCGACAGCGGCGAAGCGTACAAGGGCCGGGTCGGTTACGAACGGCGTATGGGACTGTTTTTCTAAATCATCGAGGGATGCACGATGATCGATTCAATCGAAGCACTGGAAGCTATTTACGGCCTGCCCCACGACCGCGCGGTGCGCAAGCAGATCGGTTTTCTCAACGAGGATTATCAGGCGATGGTGCGCCTGTCGCCGCTGGTGATCGTCAGCTCGGTGGGCGCCGACGGTCTCGACAATTCGCCGCGCGGTGACAAAGCCGGGTTCGTGCGGGTCATTGACCAAAACACCCTGGCTCTGCCGGACCGCCCGGGCAACAACCGCATCGATACCCTGCGCAATGTGCTGCACGATCCACGGGTGTCGTTGCTGTTCATCATTCCGGGCATTGGCGAGACCTTGCGGGTCAATGGCACCGCGACCATCAGCGCCGATCCTGAGCTGCTGGAAAGCTTTGCGGTGAACGACAAACCGGCGAAAACGGTGTTGCTGGTGACGGTAGAGGCGGCGTTTTTCCACTGCTCGAAAGCCTTTGTACGCTCTGACGCCTGGAACCCGGAAACCCACCTGCCGCGCTCGGCCCTGCCCTCTGCCGGCGCCTTCCACAAGCGCCTGAACGACGGGCAGTTTGACGCCGAGACCTACGACCGCGAAGCACCGAAAAGAGTAAGCGACACTCTCTACTGAACGGGGAATTGCAAACACCGCTAGAACCTGTGGGAGCTGGCTTGCCAGCGATGGCATCGGCACATCAAACATTGCTGTCGACTGACCCACCGCTATCGCTGGCAAGCCAGCTCCCACAGGTTATGAGTGATGTCTTACAAAGTAAGGATCATCTCGTGCCACGCCATCCCGCCATGGTCGGACTCCGACGGCTTGATGTAGGCAAAGCCGAACCCGGCGTACAGCGGAATATGCTTCTCCTTGCACATCAGATGAATCGTCGCCTTGTCCATCCCGCGCATGCGCTCGATGAACTCGGCCATCAGTCGCTTGGCCAAACCCTGGCCCTGATAGTCCGGGTGCACCACCACCGACATGATCACCACGTTCGGCCCTTGCGGATCGTGACCGATCAGCTCCTTGAACGCCTCGTCGGACATTTGCACATCAAACGCCGCACCCGAGTTGATGAACCCGGCGACTACGCCGTCTACTTCGGCGACGATGAAACCCTCAGGCCAGGTGGCGATGCGCGTGGCGATCTTCTCGCGAGTGGCGGCTTCATCGCCTTCGTAGGCAACGGTTTCGATGGCGTAGCAGCGATCCAGGTCGGCGGCGGTGACGTTGCGGATGACGGTGTTCATGGCAGCTCGAAAATCAACGGAGAAAAGTGCGCAAAGCATAAAGGAATAAGGTGTTCATATCGATCCGCGCGGGGGGCGTAAAGCCTGCGTATAAGCGCTTTTCTTCGTGCCGCTGACGGGCTATTCCTGCGGTGTGTCTCTGATCACCCTTGGGGGTAACCGCTTATGAGCAGCGTTGAAATCGGCCTGTTGATGGTGTTGGGCATCAGTACGTTCGGCTTTATCACCTTGGGCATCGACCTGTTGCGGGCGCGACGGCTGGGCAAAGGCAAGCGCGGTTGAACAACATGAGGCGGATCAGTGATCCGCCTCAGCGTTATTGGTTCAGGCTTTGCTGTCGACTGGCACGCAGATTTCCAGTTTGCCGGTATGCAGTCGCGGATTGAAATCGGCGCTGTAGCGCTCCAGCTCCGGGGCATTCAGTTCCACGTAATGGGAAGTCGGTAGCCAGGTCTTGTAGATGTATTGCAGGGTTTGCGGCAACTGGTCGAGCGGTCCCTTGTGCTCGAACACCGCGTACTGCCGGGGCAGCACTTCGACCCACTGATAGACCTTCTGGTCGAGGTCATCGAGCTTGCTGATTTCTACCCCGGCGATGTAGTCGAAGCCACCCTTGCCGTCGAAATTGCTGCAGACGCCGTAGGTCACTTCGTTTTTTTGTCCCTGTATCTTTCCCAGGTGCGGCAAGAACTTTTCCCACAGCGCGGGGATGTCCTTGGCAGTGTCCTGGGTAAATCGTCCACGAAATCCCGCGATCAGCAGGAAGTGTCCATGTTCGAAGCGAGGTTCCGCCACTTCGACGCGTTTTTGCTCATCCATGACTCGACTCCTGGAACAAAAGTAGGGGTTCGGCTGCTGAGTATAGAAGCCAAACCCGATTCGCAATGTCACAAGGCGTGCAACTGGTCGGCAGCGCCGGAGCCGACGAACTCGTTATAACCGGATACGATCACGTAAACCGCGAAATAGCAGAAGATCGCCGCCGATGCCATGTAGGAGTAGCGCAACAGCTTGTCGCCGAGCAACTTGCCGCCGTGGCTTGCGGCAAAGCACAGACCGGCCGACCACAGCAGGCCGGCGCAGAGAAAACCGCCGAGAAACAGCGCCGAGCTGAGCGGACCGCCGCCACCGGAACGGGCGATCAGGGTGCCGCCAACCGCGGCGAACCAGAGGATCGCGCTAGGCGAGGACATAGCGAGGAAGATCCCTCGGAAGAATTCCTTGCGATGCGAGTTCTGCCCCACCTCCGCCGTCGCCGCCAACTGCGCCTCATGGTGAATCGCCGAATAGATCATCTTCGCCGCAAAGTAGATCAGCAGCGCCGACCCGCCGATCCACAGCACCCAGCGCACGCTTTCGTACTGCAGCAACACGGTCATCCCGGCCAGCGCCAGCACCGCGTAGATCAGGTCGCCGACGCAAGTGCCGAGGCCCAGCGCGAAGCCCTGAAAGTAACCGCGCTGCATCGCCAGGGTGATCATCGCGATGTTGGCTACGCCGATGTCCAGGCACAGCGAAAGGCTCAGCAAGAAGCCGCTGGTGAATTCCATTAAGCATTTCCTTGGAAAAAATTATTGTCGTGCACGCTGGACAGTCTGCCATCGCTGCCCTTATCTTCCGCCACAGGTCACCGCAGTGACCAGCGTCGCTCGGACGGTTCCGGGCGCTTACGTTATCCGAGGCAACAATGGCTGAACAAGGTTCGCCGCGCCGCTTTGCGCGCATTGATCGACTCCCCCCTTACGTTTTCAACATCACCGCCGAGCTGAAGATGGCCGCGCGGCGTCGTGGTGAAGACATCATCGACTTGAGCATGGGCAATCCCGACGGGGCCACACCGCCGCACATCGTCGAAAAACTCGTACAAGTTGCCCAACGTGAAGACACCCACGGTTACTCCACGTCCAAGGGCATTCCGCGCCTGCGCCGGGCGATTTCCAACTGGTACAAGCAACGCTACGCGGTCGATATCGACCCGGAAAGCGAAGCCATTGTCACCATCGGTTCCAAGGAAGGCCTGGCGCACTTGATGCTGGCGACCCTGGATCAGGGCGACACGGTGCTGGTGCCGAACCCGAGTTACCCGATTCACATCTACGGCGCGGTGATTGCCGGCGCCCAGGTGCGTTCGGTGCCGCTGGTGCCGGGCGTGGACTTCTTCGATGAACTGGAGCGGGCGATTCGCGGTTCGATCCCCAAGCCGAAAATGATGATCCTCGGTTTCCCGTCCAACCCCACCGCGCAGTGCGTCGAGCTGGATTTCTTCGAACGGGTGATCGCCCTCGCCAAGCAGTACGACGTGCTGGTGATTCACGACCTGGCCTACGCCGATATCGTCTACGACGGCTGGAAAGCCCCGTCGATCATGCAGGTGCCCGGCGCCAAGGACATCGCAGTGGAGTTTTTCACCCTGTCCAAGAGCTACAACATGGCTGGCTGGCGCATCGGTTTCATGGTCGGCAACCCGGAGCTGGTCAACGCCCTGGCGCGGATCAAGAGCTACCACGACTACGGCACCTTCACTCCGCTGCAAGTGGCGGCGATTGCTGCGCTGGAAGGCGATCAGCAATGCGTGCGCGACATCGCCGAGCAGTATCGCCAGCGTCGTAACGTGCTGGTCAAAGGCCTGCATGAGCTGGGCTGGATGGTCGAGAATCCGAAGGCTTCGATGTACGTCTGGGCGAAGATTCCCGAGGCTTATGCGCATCTGGGTTCGCTGGAATTTGCCAAGAAGCTGCTGGCCGAGGCCAAGGTCTGCGTCTCGCCGGGGGTGGGCTTTGGTGAGTATGGCGATGATCACGTGCGCTTCGCGCTGATTGAAAACCAGGACCGGATTCGTCAGGCGGTGCGCGGGATTCGCGGGATGTTCCGGGCGGATGGCTTAGTCACCAAAACTGGCGCCTGACACCTGCCCCCTGTGGGAGCGAGCCTGCTCGCGAAAGCGGTCTATCAGTCAACATATTGGTTGTCTGACATGGCCTCTTCGCGAGCAGGCTCGCTCCCACATTGGTTTTGGGTGAACCCTAAAATCAGCGCACAAAAAAACCGCATCGCTGCGGTTTTTTTGTGTCTGTGTGATCGCTTAAACGAACAGCGACAACAGCAGGATAAAGCCCAGGCCCACCACCGACAGGATGGTTTCCATCGCGGTCCAGGTCTTGAAGGTTTCGGCCACGGTCATGTTGAAGTACTGCTTCACCAGCCAGAAGCCGGCGTCGTTCACATGGGACAGGATCAACGACCCGGCACCGGTGGCCAGCACCAGCAGCTCACGGTTGACGCCCGGAATCATCCCCACCACCGGCACCACGATGCCCGCGCCCGTGATAGTCGCCACGGTGGCCGAACCGGTAGCAATACGAATCACCGCCGCCACCAGCCACGCCAGCAGGATCGGTGAAATCTGTGCGCTGACTGCCATGTGGCCGATCACGTCGCCCACACCACTGGTCACCAGCATCTGCTTGAAGCCACCACCGGCACCGATGATCAGGATGATCGCGGCGGTCGGCGCCAGGCTCGCGTCCAGCCACTTGAGCATCTGCTGCGAACCGATGCCCTGCTTGTGACCGAAGGTGTACAGCGACAGCAGCAAGGCCAGCAGCAGGGCCGAGATCGGGTGACCGATCATGTCCATCCAGGTGCGGAAGAAGTGACCGTCCGGCAGCGCCACGTCAGCGAAGGTTTTCAGCAGCATCAGGAACACCGGCAGCAGCACGGTGATCAGGGTGATGCTGAAGCTCGGCAACTTGGTTGAGTCGTCGCTTTCACGGGCCAGTTGATCGACCAGCTCCTGATTCGGCGTGCCGGGAATGTGCTTGGCGATGAAGGTACCGAAGATCGGACCGGCGATGATGGCGGTCGGCAGCGCAACGATCAGACCGTAGAGGATGGTCTTGCCGATGTCGGCGCCGAACACGCCGATCGCCAGCAGCGGGCCCGGGTGCGGCGGCACCAGACCGTGTACTGCGGACAGGCCGGCGAGCAGCGGGATACCGATCTTGATGATCGACACACCGGTGCGGCGGGCAACGATGAACACCAGCGGAATCAGCAGCACGAAGCCGATTTCGAAGAACAGCGGAATGCCCACCAGGAACGCGGCGAACATCATTGCCCACTGGACTTTGTCCTTGCCGAAGGCGCGGATCAGTGTCTGCGCGATCTGATCGGCACCACCGGATTCGGCCATCATTTTGCCGAGCATGGTGCCCAGCGCGAGGATGATGCCGACGAAACCGAGCACGCCACCGAAGCCGTCCTGGAACGCCTTGATGATGGTGCCGATCGGCATGCCGGACGTCAGGCCGAGGAACGCGGCCGCAATGGTCAGCGAGATGAAGGGGTGAATCTTGAATTTGGTGATCAGGATAATCAGGCCGATTACCGTGACCACTGCATCGAGCAGCAGGTAGGCGTCGTGGGACATGCCAAACATTGGGGGTGTCTCCTGGCTTGTTGTTGTTATTAAAGCGGGTTAAACAGAATTCGTGAGGACAGCGCTAGCTCTTTCAACACACTCATACCGCCTGTTTCAAACCGTGGGCCTGCCACCAGACGTGCGCCTGGGCCGCCAGTTCTTCAACGCTGTGGATCGAAGCATTCAGCGCCAGGGTCAACGGCTCACCTACCGGCGATTCGAGGGTGGCGAACTGGCTTTCGATCAACGTTGCCGGCATAAAGTGGCCCGGACGATGCGATACGCGGTCGGCGGCGACTTCAGGGGTCAGCTCAAGAAACACGAAGCCCAGGCCCGGCAAGGCACTGCGTAGCACTTCGCGATAACTGTGTTTAAGGGCAGAGCAGGTCAGCACCGGGCGTTTACCCGATGCATCGACGCGACGCAGTTCATCGCACAGGCTGTCGAGCCAGCCGGCACGGTCGTCGTCGTTCAGGGGGATCCCCGCGCTCATCTTTTCGATGTTGGCGGCCGGATGAAAAGTATCGCCTTCAATGGCAGTGGCGCCGCTCAATTGGCACAGGGCCTCGCTGACGCACGTCTTGCCGCAACCGGCAACGCCCATGATGACCAGGGCGGTGATGGGATGACTCATATAACACCTCAGCGCGCAGACAGCGCTACCTTTGCTAGCTATGACTCTAGTGCACAGGCAGAAGTTGCCGACGCCTTCTTGTCGTTTTTTTGGGTTGCAGCAGGTTTGTTCCCAACGCCAAAAAGCGAAGATCAGGCAGGACCTCGCTTACGCATTTGCAGCTGCATCAGGACAGCGCTACCTTAGTGCCTTGATTTTTGTTTGGCAAGCCGCCCGATGACCACCCCTAAAAACGATAAAAACACTCGCACCACCGGCCGTCCCACCCTTAATGAAGTTGCCCGCCTCGCCGGCGTGAGCCCGATTACCGCCTCCCGCGCCTTGCGCGGGGTCAGCACGGTCGCCACGGAACTGGTGGAAAAAGTGCAGAAAGCCGCGCTTGAACTCAACTACGTGGTCAACCCTGCCGCCCGCGCATTGGCCTCGGCGCAGAGCCATTCAGTGGTGGTGCTGGTGCCATCGCTGTCCAACCTGTTGTTCATCGATACGCTGGAAGCCATTCATCGGGTGCTGACACCCAAGGGCTTCGAAGTGCTGATCGGCAACTTCCATTATTCGCGCGATGAAGAAGAAAACCTGCTGCGCAATTACATGGCTTATCAGCCACGCGGTTTTCTGTTGACCGGGTTTGATCGCACGGAAAGTTCGCGACGGATGATCGAGGCCAGCAACATTCCCTGCGTGTACATGATGGAACTGGACAGCGCGGCCGGAGTGAACTGCGTGGGTTTCTCCCAGCTCAGTGCTGGCGAAACCGCTGCCGAACATTTGCTCTCTCGTGGGCGCAAGCGTCTGGCCTACATCGGTGCGCAACTCGATCAGCGCACCCTGTTGCGCGGTGAGGGTTTTCGCAAAGCCCTGCAAAAAGCCGGGCGCTACGACCCGGATCTGGAAGTGCTGACCCCGCGCTCCTCGTCCGTGGGCCTGGGCGGTGAGCTGTTCCTGCAACTGCTGGCAGCGCATCCGGATGTGGATGCGATCTTCTTTGGTAACGACGACCTGGCGCAGGGCGCGCTGCTGGAGGCGCTGCGCAACGGGATCAAGATCCCCGAGCAGGTGGCGATCCTCGGCTTCAACGACTTGCCGATGTCCGAACACATGGTCCCGCGCCTGAGCAGCATCAACACCCCACGCGAGGCGATCGGCCGGCGTGCGGCGGAGCAAATGTTGACGTTGATGGCGGGGAATAGTGTGGCGCGGCCGGTGGAAGATATGGGTTTTGAACTGAAGATTCGCGAGAGTACCTGAGCTCTGAAATGCTGTCGGAAGCAATCCCTGTGGGAGCTGGCTTGCCAGCGATGGCGTCAGGCCAGTCGATACAGTGTTGACTGATACACCGCAATCGCTGGCAAGCCAGCTCCCACAGTTTTTTGGTACACCCACCCTGTGCATGTATCAGTGGCTGAGCAGGTCGACGAGCGCCAGCGCGCCCTTTTGCAGCGGCTGGCTCTTGAGCCACACCGCGTGCACCGGCAGTACCAGGCCGTTTTCGATGTTGCGAAAATTCAGTCGCTTCAAGCGCCCGCTGTCCAGCCACGGCTGCACCACCGACAACGGGAAATTGCCCCAGCCCAGCCCTGCCTCGACCATCTCCAGCGCAGTCTCCAGGGTGTCGGTGCGCCAATGCGATTCGGCCACCAGCGGTCGAGTTTCGCTGATCGGCAAGTCGCGACTGGCGACGAAGATCTGCCGCACATGCACCAGGTCTTCGAGAAACAGATCCTGCCCCTGCAACAACGGACTGTCCGCCGCCAGCGTGGCGATCATCCGTTCGCTGCCGACAAACTGAAAACGCTCCAGCACGTTCATGCTCAACCCGGCGAACGCCAGGCACACGCTGACGCGGCCACGGTGCAGCATCGCCAGCACATCGTCCTGCGGCGCGGTCAGTACCTCAATGTCGAGCAGCGGATGACGCTCGGCAATCACCTTGATCGCGGCGAGCAAGCGGCGCCGGTCAATGTCCGCGACCACGCCAATCGACAACTTGCTCTCCAGCCCCAGGGACAACTCCACCGCATGCACTTGCAGTTGCTTGAGCTGCTCGGCAATCAGCCGCGCGTGGGGCACCAGTGACAGCGCCATCGCCGTCGGTTGCGGTTCACGATGGCTGCGGTCGAACAAGGCATAGCCAAGCTCCGCCTCAAGGTTGCCGATGCCCATGCTGACCGCGGAAGGTACCCGGCCCAAAGCGCGGGCAGCAGCGGAAAACGAGCCACGCTCGATCACTGCGAGGAACAGTTCGATGCTGTCGCTGTTGAAATTCACTTCATCTACCTATCACCAAAACTGAAAGCTACTGACTTTTTCTGTCACGCCTATTGAAGCTATCTTTTGCCGTCTTCGCCAGTCTCGCTGGCCAACACGTTGCAAGAAAGAGGCAAATCTCCATGCAAGGCGTCAAACGCAAACTGGTCTACGTGTCGCTCTACGAAGTGATCGGCATGACCTTCTCCGCCCTCGGCCTGGCGCTGTTATCCGGCACTTCGCCCGGCAGCACTGGCCCACTGGCGGTGATCATCACCACCATCGCGGTGACCTGGAATTTCATCTACACCTCGCTGTTCGAGCACTGGGAAAGCCGCCAGCAGTCGCGCACCCGCACGGTCAAGCGGCGCATCGCTCATGCAGTGGGTTTCCAACTGACGCTGATCGTGTTCCTGATTCCGCTGATCGCCTGGTGGATGAGCATCAGTCTGGTGCAGGCGTTCCTGCTGGATCTGGCGCTGATCATCTTCATCCCGTGCTACACGTTTGCCTTCAACTGGCTGTTCGATCGCGTCTTCGGCTTGCCGGCATCGGCGCTGCCTGATTCGGCCGCTGCGGCATAAATCGTTAATTGGTAAGCAGTTATTGCAAGTAATCGGCGGTTCTCCGGGGCTAACCGCCGAAATTCACAATCCATCAACTCCGATAGCAGGCTAAGCTTTTCCATCAATAAAAAATGGATCCGCAGATGACTGCTCACGCCCCCGCCGCCGCGCAAAGCGACGGCATCGACCCGATACGCGCCGCGGAGATTTCCGCCCGCATCGACCGCCTGCCCGCCGTCGCCACCATCTGGCGACTGGTGGCGCTGTTGTCGATTGGTGGTTTCTTCGAACTCTACGATTTGTTCCAGACCGCCTACATCAGTCCGGGGCTGATCCGTGAAGGGATCTTCGCCACCGGCAATCAGGGCGTGTTCGGCTTCTCCGATCAGGCAGCGTTCGCGTCGGCGACCTTCCTCGGCCTGTTCCTCGGCGCGAGCCTGCTCAGCCCGTTGGCCGATCGATTCGGCCGGCGCGCGATCTTCACCTTTGCGCTGGTCTGGTACACCGTGGCCACGGTGCTGATGGGGATTCAAAGCTCGGCGCTGGGGATCATCTGCATGCGCTTTCTGGTGGGCATCGGCCTCGGTATCGAGCTGGTGACCATCGACGCCTACCTCTCGGAACTGGTGCCCAAACGCATGCGCAGTTCAGCGTTCGCCTTCGCCTTTTTCGTACAGTTTCTCTCGGTGCCGGCAGTGGCACTCATGTCCTGGTGGCTGGTGCCGCAGGCGCCGTTCGGTGTGTCCGGCTGGCGTTGGGTGGTGCTGGCGAGTGCGGTGTTTGCGCTGTTCATCTGGTGGCTGCGCAAGCGCCTGCCGGAGTCGCCGCGCTGGCTGGCGCAGCATGGGCGGTTCGATGAAGCGAACAGGATTCTCGATGACATCGAAGCCCGCTGCGAGAAGGATCACCGCCAACCGCTGGACGCTCCGGAAACGGTGCCCGTGGATGTCGAGGGCAAGGGTCGCTTCGCCGACATCTGGCAGCCGCCATATCGGCGTCGCGCATTGATGCTGATCGTGTTTCACGTGTTCCAGGCGATCGGTTTCTTCGGTTTTGGTAACTGGCTGCCGGCGTTGCTTTCCGGCCAGGGTGTGAGTGTCACCCACAGCCTTATGTATGCGTTCATCATCACCCTCGCCTACCCGCTCGGGCCGTTGCTGTTCGTGAAGTTTGCCAACCGTTTCGAGAACAAGTGGCAGATCGTCGGCTCGGCCCTTGGCGCGATGACTTTCGGCACTTTGTTCGCGTTGCAGACCAGCGCCTTCGGCCTGATCGTCTGCGGAGTGATGATCACCTTTTGCAATGCCTGGCTGAGCTTCAGTTATCACTCGTACCAGAGCGAACTGTTCCCGACCAACATCCGCGCCCGGGCGGTGGGCTTCTGTTATTCGTTCAGTCGCTTGTCGACGGTGTTCAGCAGCCTGTTGATCGGGCTGTTCCTCGACAACTTCGGCACGCCCGGGGTGCTCGCGTTCATTGTCAGCAGCATGCTGATCGTGATGCTGACCATCGGCTGGTTCGGCCCGCGCACGCGCAATCTGGCGCTGGAAAACATTGCCCACCGCTGAGGCTACACGGTCATCCTCTGCCGCCCGACGGCAAGGGATGACCGCTTTGTTCGGCGCACAAGTTGCGTAACTCGTTGAAATCATGTGTTTTTGCGCGAAGGCACGGTAATTGCTGCTTCAGGCCCGTCAGCAATTATCCATAGGGCTCCATCATGATGTTGGTCAGTGCCAAACAGCAGCAGCTCATTCACCTGCCCAAGCGGCTGGCGGATGACGCGACCACGACCGCCGCTGCCGGTCTGCAAAGCGGCCTGCACGGCGCCATGCTGCAATCGCTGCAGAACCAGGCCCAGTCGCAGGCGACCGACGCGACCTCCAAGGTTGAGGATTCGGCCACGCAGATCGCCACCCAGCAAGTGGCCGCCGCCACGCGCATCAGCGATAACGTCGACGAAGCCTTCGCCAAGACCCGTGTCGGCCTGCAAACCACCGACGCCACGGCGGCCGGCACCACCACCGGGACCTCGGCCACTGACGCGTTCAAGGACTACATGAGCAAGTCGCCGGAACAGCGCCTGCGCGACAGTATCCTTCAGAGCATGGGCATCACCGAAGACGACATCAAAGCCATGCCGCCGGAGAAACAACTGGCCATCGGCAAAGAGATCGCCGAGCGTCTGCAGGACAAGATGAAGCTGGCGCAAGCGGAAAAAGACAACGTCAATGACGTCAAGGACAGCGACAAACTGGCGGACAAGTTTCTCGCGGCGCTGTGATCTGAAAGTTGCTTAGAAACCAATGTAGGAGTGAGCCTGCTCGCGATAGCGATACATCAGTTACTTATCCAGTGACTGACGCACCGCAATCGCGAGCAGGCTCACTCCTACCGTTGTTGATGGGTGTCAGTTTAGTTGCAACGTCGCATTGAACTGCCCGATCGCATCCACCACATGCCGTGATCCCTGCTGAATCTCCAGAATCACCTCCCCCGCCTCGTTCGCCAGTTCCACACCCAGCCCGGTGCGGCTCAGGCTCGACTGCATGCTCGACACCGCGCTCAGCGACAGGTCATGGTTTTTGCGCACCACTTCGACAATCTCCAGGGTCGCCTGACTGGTGCGCGCCGCGAGACTGCGCACCTCGTCCGCCACCACCGCAAAACCGCGTCCGTGTTCACCGGCTCGCGCCGCTTCGATGGCCGCGTTGAGCGCCAGCAGGTTGGTCTGATCGGCGATGCCGCGGATGGTCTGGACGATGGTGCCGATGATGTCCGACTGCTTGCTGACCGCATCGATGCTCAGCGCCGCTTCGTTGAGGTCGCGGGAAATGTCCTGAATGATCTGCACCGTCTGCTGCACGACCTGTGAGCCTTTTTGCGCGCAGGCGTCGTTTTGAACCGAGGTGCTGTGGGCCGATTCCGCGGCGTTTTGCAACGTGGTCATTTGGCTGGTGATGTCGCTGGCGAACTTCACCACCTTGTACAAACGACCCTTGGTGTCGAACAGCGGGTTGTACGAGGCTTCGAGATAGACCATCTGCCCGGACTTGTTCTTGCGTTCGAAACGGTGCGAGTGATATTCGCCGCGATTGAGCGACGCCCAGAACGCCTTGTACTGCGCCGATTCGGATTCGGAACGGTGACAGAACATGCTGTGGTGATGGCCAACGATTTCGTTGAGCGAGTACTGCATGGTTTTCAGAAAGTTGTCGTTGGCGGTAATCACGTTGCCGTCCGGGGTGAACTCGATCACCGCCATCGAACGGCTGATCGCCGCCAGCATGCTTTCTTCTTCGTGTTCTTTATTGACCCGGGCGGTGATGTCCGACGCCACTTTGATCACACTTTTGACTTGTTTGTCCGGGCCGTACACCGGCATGTAACTGGCTTCGAGCCAGATCTCCTTGCCGGACTTGTTCAAACGCAGGAACGTGCCGCTGATCGGCTCACCCCGGGCCAGGTCGCGCCACAATCTGGCGTACTCCTCGCTGCGGTAAAACGCTTCTTCGCAAAACACCCGGTGATGTTTGCCGCGCACTTCCTCGGCGCTGTAACCCATGGTCTTGCAGAAGTTTTCGTTGGCATCCAGAACAATGCCCTCGGGGGTAAATTCGATCATCGCCATGGAGCGGCTGATCGCTTCGAGCTTGGCGTTGGCTTCGGTCAAGGCGCAGCTGAAACGCTCGATTTCCTGCAGGTCAGCCTTGTGATGTAGGTTGAACATGGTTGTATCACCTTCCGCGCGGTCTTTTGATTTGATGAAAGTCAGGTCTTTCAGCATCCACCACTACGTTCCACAGAACAGGCACACGCATTCCTCCACAGGAGGAAGTTGTCAGGTGATAAATGATGTTTAATCCGAGGGTCCATGCAGCGACGCTCTCATCAAGACATCCTTCTCTTGATAGCCCGGCGACGGGCCAGCCCTAACGTGCAGAAGAACTTCCATGTAAAACCCCGCTCCTTGTTGGTTCAGTGTCCGGTGCCTTGGGTTGCGCACTCTGGCAGCGTTGAAATCACGGCTAACAGATGACGGTCGACATAGTTAGTTACAGCTAGCATAGCCATCGCCATGCCGTGCGCAAGGCCACTAGTCGGCCAGTATCTGGCACTTTTTGCACAAGAAACGGTTCAGCGAGCTGTCGCGACCGCCGTCTCCGCCACCAGATCCAGCAACGCCTGCACCGTCGCTGACGGCGTCTGCCCCGCAGGCAGCACCAGCGAAAACACCCGTTCGATACGTGGCTGCAGGGCAATCACGCGCAAGCCCTGGCGCTCGGCCGGCAAGGTCATTTCCGGCACCAGGGTCACGCCGAGATTTTCCCGCACCAACGTGAAGGCGCTGCTCCATTCGCGCACCTCGACCCGCACGTCCTGCAACTGCAACCCGGCCTCGGCGGCGAGGCTGCGGGCGTTGGTCGAGCAACCGCCGGTGGCCAGCACAAAAGGCAGCGCCGTCAGTTCTTGCAGGCTGACGCCCTGCTCGGTTCCTCGCAGCGCCAACGCATGCCCTGCCGGCACGACCGCCACCCATGCGTCGCGACCCAATGGCCCGGCGTTGCGTTCGGGTGCCGGGTTGAGCACCACGCCGACATCCACCAGCCCGGCCGCGAGCAGGGTTTCCACCTCGTCATCGCTGACCTCCAGCGCCACCACTTCGATCCCCGGGTAAAGCCGATTGAACTGGCGCAGCAGCGGTGGCAGAAAACTCGCCAGCACCATGGGAAAACTCGCCAGGCGGATCGTCCCGCGCAGCATCGGGCGAACGCTGTCGACAGTCTGGCGAATGGTCTCCAGCGCACCGAGCATCAGCCGCGCCTGTTCGATCACCGGCAGGCCGATGGCGGTGGGCAAGGTCTGTCGGCTTTCGCGGCTGAACAGTTGCACGCCGAGGGTTTCTTCCATCAGCGCCAGGGCCTGGCTCGCGCCGGACTGGGTCATGCCGACCCGCTCGGCAGCGCGGGTGATGTTGCCGTGATCGGCCACGGCGACCACCAGCCGCCAATGCATCAGGTTCATCATGCCAGTAGCTGTCCTTATGGCAGGTTTCTGAAAGATTAATTTTACCGAGGGTGCGGCGCACTATGACACTGGCGCCAATTCCTCACCAGAGAGCTGCCGATGAAGCTGTATTACGCCCCGCAAGCCTGTTCACTGGCGCCGCACATTGTCTTGCGCGAACTTAAGCTGCCCTTCGTGCTGATTCGCGTCGACAACCGCAGCAAGCGCACCGCCAGCGGTGAAGACTTTCTCGCGATCAATCCCAAGGGGTACGTCGCGGCCCTGCAACTGGACGACGGCACGGTACTGACCGAAGGCCCGGTGATCCTGCAATATCTGGCGGATCTGCAACCACAGCCAGGATTGGCGCCGGCACCCGGCAGTTTTGAACGGCTGCGTTTGCAGGAGTGGCTGAATTTCATTTCGAGCGAAGTCCACGGCGGGCTTGGTGCGCTGTTCGATGAGCGGTTGCCGGCCGAGGTGATCAAGGAGAAGTTGTTCAAGCGTTTTGCGGTGTTGGTCGCAGTGCTGGAGCAGCAGGAGTATCTGCTGCCGAGCGGCTTCAGCGTCGCGGATGCCTTGTTGTTTGTGGTGTTGCGCTGGGCCGGGTTGTTCGGGATCGAACTGGCGCAGTGGCCGGCACTGGCGCGGTTTCAGGCGCGGATTGAGCGGCGGCCGACCGTGATGGCGGCGTTGGCGGCGGAAGCGGCGTAAGTCTTTAGATCATTCGCGAGCAGGCTCGCTCCCACAGGGGTTTTGTGCACGTCAAAAATCCAGTGTGGGAGCGAGCCTGCTCGCGAAGGCATCAGTTCAAACAACACCGATCAACCGGCAGAAACTCAAAGCCCCGCCGTCACCTTGCTCGCCACCTCCCCCGGCACCCACGCCCTCCACACCTGCGGCTGATCGCGTAAAAATGCTTCGGCAACCTGCCGCGGTGGCTGGCGTTTTTCGCTCATCCCGGCCAGCGTCTGGTTCAGCAGATCAATCGGCAAATCGACTTTCTCGAAGAACGACACCAGCTCCGGGTATTGCGCCTTGAACGGCGCCGACACGCCAATCGCCAGGCTGGCCGGCATCGAGCGGGTGCCCTTGGGATTCGGGTTGTTGGCATCGGCCAGGGTTTTCCAGGCTTCAGCATCGAACGGTGGCTCTTCGAGCTTCACCAGTTTGAAGCGCCCGAGCAGCGGCGTCGGCGACCAGTAATAGAACAGCACCGGTTTGCCGCGTTTGATCGACGACGCCACCTCGGCATCCAGGGCCGCGCCGGAGCCGGTGCGGAAGTTGACATAGCTGTCGGTCAGCGCATAGGCCTTGAGTTTCTGGCTGTTGACGATCTCCGAAGTCCAGCCGGTCGGGCTGTTGAGGAAGCGTCCACGGCGCGGGTCTTCCGGGTCGCGGAACACGTCCTTGTAGCGCGGCAGGTCGGCCACCGATTTCAGCTCCGGTGCCAATGGTTTGATCCCGCGCTCGGGGTCACCCTTGATCACGTATTCCGGCACCCACCAGCCCTCGGTCGCGCCCTTGACCGTGTCGCCAAGGCCGAACACCTTGCCTTCATTGGCAGCCTTGACCCACGCCGGACTGCGCCCGGCCCACTCCTCGCCGATCACCTGAATATCGTTCTTCGCCAGCGCCGCTTCCAGGCTGACGGTGCTGCCCGGCAGCGTGTCGGTCGGGTAGCCGTAACCTTTTTCGACGATCAGGCGCAGCACTTCGGTGATGAAACTGCCGCTTTCCCAAGTGATGTCACCGAAGTGGATCGGTGCGGTTTTTTCCGCCGCCGAAACAGCGCCGACGCTCAGGCTCAGCGCCAGTAACGAACGGCCGAGCAGGGTTTTGATTGATCTCATGCGGACCTCTTGTCTGTCAGGATTTGGTTGGCGCTGTGGCGGTCGCACAGGGCTTGGGAGCGGCTCATGTAAACGCTGACCGAACGCTGAGAGATGCCCAGTTCGGCGGCGATTTGCGGGTAGGTCAGGCCATCGATGCGCGCCAGCAGAAAGGTCGAGCGGACTTTGCCCGGCAGGCGTTGCAGGCTGTGATCGAGGCGTTTGAGGGTCTGGCTCAGTTGCGCGAGGTCTTCAGGCGAGATAGCGACCTCGACGTCGATCTGCTGCGCATGCCGGCGCTCCAGATCCGCCCGGCGCCAGCGCTGATAGAGCAGGCGTTGGGCAATCGTGGTGAGCATGGCGCGCGGTTCGCGAATCGCCGTGATACTGGGCGCCTGAAGCAATTGCGCGAAGGTTTCGGCGGCGATGTCTTCCGCGCCTGCGGAGTCGTGCAGATGTCGGCTCAGGTAAGTGCACAGCCAGCGGTAGTGGGCGCGGAACAGAGCGTCGAGATGATTGCGGTGAGCGGTGTCGGCGCCGGACATGAGGGCTCCTGGGTAAGGGTCGCTGAATGTCCGGTGATCCGGTGGCGCGATCGTAGCAAGGCGCCTTATGCATTAATAATATTTATATTTCATTTTTATATTCTTTTTGGAGATATAAGGCTGTTCAGTGCAAGCGGCCGTAGCCCAACTCATCCGCCTCACGCTGATAGTCGAGCACGACCTGATAATCGCTTTCGCTGGCCGCCAGCACCTCTGGCAGCTCCAATGTCTGCACAACATCCGGCAGTTCATGCAAAGCTTGATTCATCACCCGGCGCAATTTTTCGATCTGCTCATCAGTGGCAGTCGCGGCGGTGATAAAAGGCAAGGTCGGACTGAGCGCAGTGCGTGCCACCACCCGCAATCCAGTGACTTCTTCAGGCGCATGCCGAGCGAGGTACGCATAGGTCACGCTGTCGATCGCCGCCAGATCGGCGCGCGCTTCACGCAACCAACGCAGACTTTCGCGGTGCGCCCCACTGATGCCGACCGTGGCGAAAAACTGCCCGTTGCGGTGCAGCGGCGCCAGACGCTGGCGCAACAGGTTCATGCCACTGTTGGAATCTTCGCTGTTGATCACCCCGCGACTGCCGCGAAAATCTGCCAGGGTTTTGCGCGTATCGTCAGCACGGCTGAGAATCAGGCTGCAATGATTGCCGGCAGTGGCGTCGGGCAATTCGTAGCGCGGGCGACCGACGATGCGTACCTGATCGCGCAGCAAGGTCATCAAGGGATAGCCGCAGGTCTGGGTCAGCAGCAGATCCGGCGACAACCAAAGCTCGGGGAGCGACAGGCTTGCGGCGTTGAGGCGGGAATGGCCGAGGTGTTCAAGAATGCGGGCGATCCAGCGTTCGTTGGCCGCGCGAATGGGCTCGGGGGCGGTGTACATCAGCAGTTCGAGGTGGTGTTGGGTCATACACATTATTCCCGGACAACAGATTTCCACTGTAGGCCTTCGCCTGCTCGCGAATGCGGTGTGTCAGCCTCCATATGCGTTATTGACACACCGCTTTCGCGAGCAAGCCCGCTCCCACAGGGGTTTTGTGGTGTTTTTGAGGTTAGTGGTAAGGATGTTGCGGACTGTCGATCGGCTTCAAACCGTGCTGCCGCCACAACTGCCCATAACCCTGCACCAGAAACCCGCCACTGCGCGCTACCCATTGTTCGCGGCGCATCCGGTAGGCCGCCGGCAAGTCATACCACGCCAGCCCCGGCAGGTCGTGATGCACCAGATGAAAATTCAGATTCAGAAACAGCCAGCGCCACGGCCAGCCGGCTTCGTTAAGCACGGTGCGCTGCTCCGGCTGAACGTGCGGGCGGTGTTCATAGTAGGAGCGGATCATCGCGATCGACAGTGCCGGCACACTGATCAGCAGCAGGTAATGCCAGACCGGCAACACGCTGAAGCGCGCGATAAACCACAGCATCAACACGCTGAACGCACCGTGGGTCAGCCACATCAACCAGGCCTGACGCTCGCGGTTTTTCAGGCGTTGCAGTTCTTCGGCAGCCAGTGCGATCAATCCCAGCGGCGCACCAATGATGAAGCGGCCGATTACGGTTTTATTCAGCCAGTGCAGGCTGCGTTCGAACAAGGAACTGCCCTGCCAACGCACCTCCGTCAGATAACGGCTTTCCGGATCGATGCCGGGCACGGTCAGGTGTTCATCGCGGTGATGCAGCAGGTGGCTGTCGCGATACAAGGTATACGGGTACCACACCGCAAAAGGTGCGTAGCCGAGGATTTTATTGAAAAGCACCGAGCGGGTCGGATGCCCATGCAGCAACTCATGCTGCACCGACAGCCACAGCACCAGCAGCGGAATCAGCAGCAATGTGCTCAAGCCGCGACCGAGCCAGTGGCTGTTGAGGATGATTGCGAACCAGCCGCCATACACGCCGATCAGCAGCAGCCACGTCGGCCATTCGGTGCGGGCGGTGAAGCGCTGGCGCAGGGTTTCGATCTGCTGGCGATGGTCGGCATCGAAGTAATTCGGCATGGCGTGGCTCGGAACGGGAGTCTTCCCCTTCTGTGCAACGAAGCCGAGCAATCTTGCAGATTATTTTTGCGCTGAAACGAGAGCCCGGGGGACGGGCTCCCGAAGGACGTGATCAATGACCGAAAATATCGACCTTCTTGGCTTTCTTCTCTGCACGCTTTTCAATCGCCGTCTTCACCGGTTTCTTCTTCGCGGCTTTCTTTGAATCCATACCTTTGGACATGATGCGTACTCCACTCACAGGGATGTAGGCTCAGGTATACACCTATCCAGCGTCGCCCGTTCTTTTATAATCGGCGCTTTGCCCGCCGCCAGTCCGATCCCATGCCCGATACCCAGTACAGTCTGCTCGACGAGCCTTTGTGGCCGTTGATGAACAAGTTTTACCGCCGCCACCAATCGTCAATGAAGGCGGTGCGCGATGCGCAGTTGTGGGTGGCGCGGCGCGAGGACATCGTCGCCGCGCTGTGCCTGCGGCCAGTGGCGGGCGGGTATTGGCTGACCGGGCTGTTTGTCGATCTGGGTTGCCGTGAGCAAGGGATCGCCGCGCAGTTGATCGCGGCGGCAGTGAAGGATCTGCAGGAGCCGGTGTGGCTGTTCTGTCATCCGGATTTGCGCGGTTTTTATGAGCGGCGTGGCTTCAGTTTCGACCCTGCCCTGCCCTACGCGCTGGCCGAACGCTTGAGCCGGTATGCGCGGAGCAAGCCGATGATTGCGCTGGGGCTGGAACCACATTCAATCTAAGATCACAGATACCCTTGTGGGAGCGAGCCTGCTCGCGAAAACGGTGTGTCAGTCACCAAATTGATCACTGATCGAGCACATTCGCGAGCAGGCTCGCTCCCACATTGGAAAGTGAAGGTAGTCTCAGGATCAATCGTCAGCCGTTGGATCGAGATCCGGGAACATCACTTCGGTAAAGCCGAACTTGCTGAAATCGGGAATCCGCGACGGATACAAGCGGCCGATCAGGTGATCGCATTCGTGCTGCACTACCCGCGCATGGAAGCCTGACGCCACGCGTACGATCGGCTCGCCCTTGGGATCAAAGCCTTCGTAGCGAATCTGCTGATAACGATCCACCGCACCGCGCAGGCCGGGCACCGACAGACAGCCCTCAAAGCCCTCCTCGGTCAGCGGACTCAACGGCGTGATCAGCGGATTGATCAGGATCGTCTGCGGCACCGCTTCGGCGTCCGGATAACGTTCGCTGTGCTCGAAACCGAAGATCACCAGTTGCAGGTCGACGCCGATCTGCGGCGCGGCAAGGCCGACGCCACCGACGCTTTCCATAGTCTGGAACATGTCATCGATCAGTTGCCACAGCTCGGGGCTGTCGAACATTTCCGGCGGCACCGGTGGAGCAATGCGCAGCAGGCGTTCGTCGCCCATTTTGAGGATTTCACGGATCATGGTCGGGCTTCGTCAGTGTCCGGCTTGAGCGAGTGGTCGCGCCCCAGGCCAGAGACATGTTGTTTGGGATGCTCATCGAGTTCGCCGGGGACTTTCTCGCCCTCGTCCTTGCCCTCGCTGGACATGTGTTCGATCACCGCATTCATCTCGGCGCCGAGCAGCAGCACCGCCGAGGAAATGTAGAAATACAGCAACAGCACGATGATCGCCCCGATGCTGCCATACATCGCGTTGTAGTTGGCGAAGGTTTTGACGTAGAACGCAAAACCCAGTGAGGCGATGATCCACACCACCACGGCGAGTACCGAGCCGGGGGTGATGAAACGGAATTCCTGTTTGACGTCGGGCATCACGTAGTAAATCAGGGCCACGGCGACCATCATCAGAAACACGATCACCGGCCAGCGCGCAATCGTCCACACAGTGACGATGAAGTCTTCCAGCCCCACCTGCGCGGCAATCCAGCCCATCACCTGCGGCCCGAGCACCATCAGCGCGGCTGCCACCAGCAACATGCCGGCAATGCCGACGGTGTAGAACACCGACAGCGGAAAACGCTTCCAGATCGGTCGGCCCTCGACCACGTCGTAAGCGGCATTCATCGCACTCATCATCAGGCGCACGCCGGCAGACGCGGTGTACAGGGCGATGACGATACCGACCGAAAGCAAACCGCCCTTGGACTGCTGCAACTGATCAATCACCGGGTTGACCTGTTCCAGCGCCTGCGGTGGCAGCACCAGTTCCGACTGCAGGCGCAACCAGGTGAAGAAGTCCGGCAGGTGCAGGAAACCGATCAGGGCAATCAGGAACAGAATGAACGGGAACAGCGAGAACAGCATCTGGTAGGCCAGTGCCGAGGCGTAGGTCGACATCTCGTCGTCGACGAATTCAGTGACCGTGCGCACCATCACCCGGTGCAGTGGCAGACCTTTCATGTCTGGAAAAATCATTCGCGTCTCCTTTCGCCGCATTACAGGTTGAAGTCGTGGCGACTCAGGGGCCGTTTTCTACATCACGGTAGCCTACTTGGCGACCTTCGTGGATGGCTGTCGGGTTTTGACACAAAAACGGCCATCCTTGGATGGCCGCTCGTGTGTTTCGTTCAAGGCGGAATTACGCCTTGTCGACACCTTTCTTGATGGCGTCTTTGGCTTTGCCGACAGCTTGCTGGGCTTCACCTTTTTTCTCTTGCAGTTTGCCTTCGGCTTGCAGCTTGGTGTTGTCGGTGGCTTTGCCGACGCCTTGCTTGACGTTGCCGACTGCTTCGTTAGCCATGCCTTTTACTTTATCGCCAGTGCTACTCATGGTGTTTCTCCTTGGTGCATTGAAGGGGAAAAGTCAGTACGTAATGATTGACTGGCCGGGTTTGCCACGAGTTTCATTTATTTTTGCCCTTCATTTCGTCGTGCCATGCAGGTTGGGCTTTATGTTTGCCCCGCAAGCCCCGAGAATGCGCACCTATGGGCGCCGTGCGCCAACGATCAGATCCCGCAGGAATGTTATGAAACTCGATAAAAAGCAGGCCATTGCCCGTCGCAACCAGGAACTGGGCGGCGCTGTGCTCGGCACCAACAACTGCCACTTCGCCGAATTGAACCGCAACCGCAACATCTGGTGGTTCGACCTGCCGGTGACGCGCCTCGCCGTCGGTCAGTACGAGTGGATTCACCTGCTGATGCACACCCCGGCCACCGACGAACTGCTGCACCTGAAAGTGCCGACGGTGTTCCTGCGGGAAAAGCTCGAAGGTCTGGTGATTCGCAACGAAGGCAAGCGCAAGGCGGCGTTGAGCCTGGAATTGAGTGCAGACAAGGATTCGTATCTGCAGGACATGCGTCCGGCGGGAACCAACGTGAATTTCGCGCCGTTCCGGCAGTAACCGAAAAGCTTCGCGAGCAAGCCCGCTCCCACATTTGACTGTATTCCAACTGGAGGAACGCGGTTGAATGTGGGAGCGGGCTTGCTCGCGAAGGCGGCATCACAGTCACTACAGATCCACCACCTACTCCAACAAAAAGCCCCGCATCTGCGGGGCTTTTTGCTTCAGGCGGCGGACTTGGCCTTGATCTTCTTCAGCTCTTCATCACGCAACTCACGACGCAGGATCTTGCCGACGTTGGTGGTCGGCAGCGCATCGCGGAACTCCACCGAACGCGGCACCTTGTAACCGGTGACGTTGGCGCGCATGTGCTCCATCACGGTTTCCTTGGTCAGGGTCACGCCCGGCTTGGCCACGATGAAAATCTTGATCGCCTCGCCCGACTTCTCGTCCGGCACGCCGATGGCCGCGCACTGCAATACGCCCGGCAGGGTCGCCAGCACGTCTTCCAGTTCGTTCGGGTAAACGTTGAAACCGGATACCAGGATCATGTCTTTCTTGCGATCGACAATGCGCATGTAGCCATCGGGCTGGATCAGCGCGATATCACCGGTCTTCAGCCAGCCTTCGCTGTCGAGGATCTCGTCGGTGGCTTCCTGACGCTGCCAGTAGCCCTTCATCACTTGCGGGCCCTTGACGCACAGCTCGCCGATTTCGCCCATGGGCTGCTCGACACCCGCATCGTCGATGACTTTGCACAGGGTCGACGGCACCGGAATGCCGATGGTGCCGATCTGAATGTTCTGGATCGGGTTGACCGTGGCCACCGGGCTGGTTTCGGTCATGCCGTAACCTTCGCAGATCGAGCAACCGGTCACCGCTTTCCAGCGCTCGGCGGCGGCCAGTTGCAGGGCCATGCCGCCGGACAGGGTGACTTTCAGGTTGGAGAAATCCAGCTTGCGGAAACCTTCGTTGTTGCACAGCGCGACGAACAGCGTGTTCAGGCCGACAAAACCGCTGAACTTCCATTTCGACAGTTCCTTGACCATCGCCGGCAGGTCGCGCGGGTTGCTGATCAGGATGTTGTGGTTGCCGATCAGCATCATCGCCATGCAATGAAAGGTGAACGCATAGATGTGGTACAGCGGCAGAGGGGTGATCAGGATCTCGCAACCTTCATTGAGGTTGGAGCCCATCAGCGCCTTGCACTGCAGCATGTTGGCGACGAGGTTGCGATGGGTGAGCATCGCGCCTTTGGCCACGCCGGTGGTGCCGCCGGTGTACTGCAACACCGCGACATCGCTGCTGTGCGGATTGGCTTCGGCCACCGGCTGGCCCTGGCCCTTGCTCAGCACGTCGTTGAACTTGACGGCTTTGGGCAGGTGATAGGCCGGCACCATCTTCTTCACGTACTTGATCACGCTGTTGATCAGCAGGCGCTTGACCGGCGGCAGCAGGTCGGCGACTTCGGTGACGATGACGTGCTTGACCCCGGTTTTTGGCACCACGGCTTCCGCCAGGTGCGCCATGTTGGCCAGGCACACCAGGGCTTTGGCGCCGGAGTCATTGAATTGGTGTTCCATTTCCCGCGCGGTGTATAGCGGGTTGGTGTTGACCACGATCAGCCCGGCGCGGATCGCACCGAAGACGGCCACCGGGTACTGCAGAACGTTGGGCAGTTGCACGGCGATTCGATCACCGGGCTGCAAGTCGGTATGCTGTTGCAGATACGCGGCAAACGCACCGGACAATTCGTACAGTTCACCGTAGGTGATTGTCTTGCCCAGGTTGCTGAAAGCCGGCTTGTTGGCGAAGCGTTGGCAGGATTGCTTCAACACTGCCTGAATATTCGGGTACTCGTCTGGATTGATGTCGGCAGCAATTCCAGCCGGGTATTTATCCTTCCAAAAGTCTTCGATCATGGAAGCCCACTCCTCAGCAACGCGAATTCTTCACCGCATTTGATGCGATTATTATTGGTGTGTGTTTTGTATTGGTGAATCTGGCTTTTCTACAGGCCGAGAAGTCACAAAGCGCGCCGAGAGTAGCAGCTTTGCCGAGGGCCGACTAGAGCCAAAAGCGGCCTCCATGGTCACTTTAATGACTCAAGACTTTCTAACAGTCATTTTAGAGCAAAAATCCTATACCACCCTGAAAGCCCCGGTTTTCCGGGCCTTCAACCCCCAAAAAGCATCGCGGGCAAGCCCGCTCCCACAAGGTTGGTGGAGATCCCTGTGGGAGCGTGGCTTGCCCGCGATCCGCGCCACGCGCGGCCATTCACCGATCAGGCGATATCGCGCAACTCCCGCCGCAGAATCTTCCCGACCGGCGTCATCGGCAACGACTCACGCAGCACGATGTGTTTCGGCACCTTGTAAGCGGTGAAATTCTCTTTGCAGTACGCCTTCAGTTCTTCGAGGCTGACCCCGGTTTCCCGCGCCACCACAAACAGCTTCACCGCTTCGCCCGAACGCTCGTCCGGCACGCCGATCACCGCGCAGTTGGCGACTTTCGGGTGGGCCATCACCACGTCTTCGATCTCGTTGGGGTACACGTTGAAACCGGAGACGATGATCATGTCCTTCTTGCGATCGACGATGCGTACGAAGCCGTCCGGGTCGATCACCGCGATATCACCGGACTTGAACCAGCCCTCGGCATCCAGCACTTCGGCGGTGGCCTCGGGTTTGTGCCAGTAGCCTTTCATGATCTGCGGGCCCTTGATGCACAACTCGCCGCGCTCGCCCATCGGCTGCTCGACACCCTCGTCATTGATGACTTTCAGCAGCGTACCCGGCACCGGCAGACCGACCGTGCCCAGACGCGACTTGTCGCCATACGGGTTAGTGCAGGCCACCGGCGACGTTTCCGTGAGGCCGTAACCTTCGGTGATGCGGCAACCGGTGATCTGCTCCCAGCGCTCGGCGGTGGCCTTGACCAGCGCAGTACCGCCGGAGTTGGTCAGCTTGAGACTGGAGAAATCCAGGGTCTTGAAGTCCGGGTGCTCCATCAGCGCGACGAACAACGTATTCAGTCCGAGCAACGCCGAGAAGCGCCAGTTCTTCAGCTCTTTGATGAAGCCTGCGATGTCGCGCGGATTGGTGATCAGCACGTTGTGGTTGCCCGATACCATCATGCACATGCAATTCGCGGTGAAGGCATAGATGTGGTACAGCGGCAGTGGCGCCACCATCACCTCCTGCCCTTCGCGCAGCAGCGGCTGACCGTCAGGCCCCAATTGCGCAAGACACGCGCGCACCTGCTGCATGTTGGCCACGAGGTTGCCGTGGGTCAGCATCGCGCCCTTGGCCAGGCCGGTGGTGCCGCCGGTGTATTGCAACACGGCGATGTCGTCGAGACCGACCTTCAACGGCTTGATCCCCAGACCACGGCCCAGGCGCAGCGCACTCTTGAACGAAATCGCCTGCGGCAGCGAATAGTCCGGGACCATTTTCTTCACTTTGCTGACCACGGTGTTGATCAGCCAGCCCTTGGCGGTGGGCATCATGTCGCCCATCTTCGCTTCGATCAGGTACTGGATGTCAGTGTCCGGCAGCACTTCCTGGACCTTCTGCCCGAACATGTTCAGGTACACCAGCGCGCGGGCACCGGAATCCTTGAACTGGTGGCGCATCTCGCGCGCGGTGTACAGCGGGTTGGTGTTGACCACGATCAGCCCGGCGCGCAAGGCACCGAACACGGCAATCGGATATTGCAGCACGTTGGGCATCTGCACCGCGATGCGATCCCCCGGCACCAGATCGGTGTGGGCTTGCAGGTAACCGGCGAACGCCGCGCTGTAGCGCTCGAGTTCAGCGTAGGTCAGGGTCACGCCCATATTGCTGAAGGCCGGACGGTCCGCGAATTTCTTGCAGGAACGCTCAAACACCTCGATCACCGACTTGAACTCGCCCATGTCGATGTCCAGTGGTACGCCGGCGGGGCGTTTGTCATTCCAGAAATCAGGTTGCATTGTTCTTGTCCTCTTTACCTGAATCGATCCGGGAGCCGCTTTTCTGTGGTTTCGCGCTGATCCCTGAGGGCACAAAGCAAAAAGCGGAGCTTCACGGACACTAGCAGTTATGGCCATTGAGGCAAATATGGGCGATGGCGACATTGATCGTATGAATCTTCCTGCCGTGGCGTGAGCTGATCGGACGCGCTATACAATGCAACGACTGCGGGCCGATACCGCTCGATAAAAAGGAATTGCCATGATCCACCGAGGCTTTTGGCTGGACGCGAGTGACCGCAGCCGCCTGTTCGTCAACCAGTGGTTGCCGGCTGCGCCCTTGAAAGCGCTGATCCTGCTGGCCCACGGCATGGCCGAACACAGCGCGCGCTACGAGCGGCTGGCGAATGCGTTCTGTGAACAAGGCTACGGTGTGTACGCCCCGGATCTGCGCGGCCATGGCAAAACCGCCGAACACGGGACGCTCGGGCATTTCGCCGATGACGACGGCTGGTGCAAGGTGATCGGCGATCTGGCCAGCCTCAATCAGCACATCGGCCAGCAGCATCCCGACGTGCCAATCATCCTGCTCGGGCACAGCATGGGCAGCTACCTCGCTCAGGGTTACCTGCTGCATCACAGCGCCAGCCTGCATGGGGCGATTCTCAGCGGTTCGAACTTCCAGCCGGTGGCGCTTTACGGCGCGGCGCGACAAATCGCCCGTTTCGAAAAACTGCGTCAGGGTGGCAAGGGCCGCAGTGCGCTGATCGAGTGGTTGTCGTTCGGCTCGTTCAACAAAAAATTCAAACCGGCGCGCACGCCGTTCGACTGGCTGAGCCGCGACCCGGTCGAGGTCGATCTGTATGCCAACGACCCGTTGTGCGGCTTCCGCTGCACCAATCAATTGTGGATCGACTTGCTCGGCGGCTTGCAGCAGATCAGCAAAGCGTCCAATCTCGCCCAGATCGACCCGGGCCTGCCGCTGCTGGTGATCGGCGGTGAATGTGATCCGGTGAGCGAAGGCAAGCGTCTGACAGATCTGGCCGAAGCGTTGCGCTCGGCCGGCAGCCAGAACTTGCAACTGAAGATCTACCCGCAGGCGCGGCACGAATTGTTCAATGAAACCAATCGCGACGAAGTGATTGCCGATGTTCTGACCTGGATCGACCAGGCGCTGAGCCATCGCCGCCCTCATCGCAGCGAATAATTTTTTGTGGATTCACTTTAATCCGTCACAGGAATCAAGACCGATGACCCAGGTTACCAACATCCCTTACGAAGCCCTCGAAGTCGGCCAGACCGCCAGCTACAGCAAGACTGTCGAAGAGCGCGACATTCAGCTGTTCGCCGCGATGTCGGGCGACCACAACCCGGTGCACCTGGACGCCGAGTTCGCCGCCGCCAGCATGTTCAAGGAACGCATCGCCCACGGCATGTTCAGCGGTGCACTGATCAGCGCGGCCGTAGCGTGCGAGCTGCCTGGGCCGGGCACCATCTACATCGGTCAGCAGATGAGTTTTCAGAAGCCTGTGAAGATTGGCGACACCCTGACCGTGCGCCTGGAAATCCTCGAGAAGCTGCCGAAGTTTCGCGTGCGCATCGCCACTCGCGTGTTCAACCAGCGCGATGAACTGGTCGTGGATGGCGAGGCCGAGATTCTCGCGCCGCGCAAGCAGCAGACCGTGACCTTGCCGACGCTGTCGGCGATCAGCATCGGCTGATCATCAGGTACAAAAAACAAACGTGGGAGCGGGCTTGCTCGCGAAGGGGTCATGTCCGCAACATTATCGTTGCATGACACAGCGCTTTCGCGAACAAGCCCGCTCCCACAGTTTTTTCAGCGCGGCTTACGAACGAGCGCGAGCCTGGTTACGCAGGGCTTTCACCTGGTCGTGGTTGCGTTGTACGCCGTGGTACTGACGCTCAACCAGGTCACGAATACCGACCAGGCCGTGCTTGTTGATTTTCTCGATGGCTTCACGATAAGCCTTCAGGGCGTGGTCTTCACCGCGCTCGGCTTCGTTCAGCACAGCCTCTTCGTCCTTGCCGGTGAACATGGCTTTGACGTCGACCCAGCGACGGTGCAGGTCACCGCTGACGCTGGTTGAGGTTTCCGGATCACCGCCCAGTTTACGCACTTCAGCCTGCAGTTCAGCGGCGGCAGTCGCGCAATCGGCAGAACGGGTGACGAACAGGGTTTTGAGTTCTGGATGCTTGATGTCTTCAGCGCAAGTCTTGAACCCTTCCTGGCCGTCCTTGCAGGTTTCGATCAGGTCGTTGAGTACAGAGATCGCTTCTTTATTCATGTCAGTCATTTTTCAATTCCTTGCGGTTGGTTGAAGATGCAAGGGTTATTGCAGTGTGCGTGCCAGCTTTTCATTCAAAAATAAATCGTTATTTTTCAATAAGTTAAAGATATTTGAACTATCTGTATCACGGTTATTTGCATGATCTGTCATTTGGCCTGCATGCAGAATGCCTGTATTTTCCTGACTGATTGAATCCAGATGATTGCCAATGATGAATCCTGAAAAGCTTGAGCTGTTGATCACCCGTGAAATGCCCTTCGGCAAGTACAAGGGCCGGATCATTGCCGACCTGCCGGGGCCTTACCTGAACTGGTTTGCCCGCGAAGGTTTTCCTCACGGCGAACTCGGCGGACTGTTGGCACTGATGCAGGAAATCGACCATAACGGTCTGTCGGATCTGCTCGAACCGCTACGCGCCAAACACGGCAAACCCGCCCCGCGCCACTGAAGCGCGCCTCCCCTTGAGCCGAGTCGACCATGCCTGACAACACCCGCCGCGCCCGTGACGAAGCGTTCTGGCAAACCTTCGCCGATCGCTACGAAGCGCAAACCGGCCCGCTGAACCTGGAGAACGGTTACTTCGGGCGCATGTCGCGCACAGTGATCGAGGACTACCAGCGCAACATCGAGCTGATCAACACCAGCAACTCGGTGTACGTGCGCCAGCGTTTCGAACAGCACGACAGCCTGGAGATCCGTGCGCAACTGGCCGAGACGATCGGCGTGCGCGCGCAGAGCGTGGCCTTCACCCGCAACGCCAGCGATGCGCTGCAGTCGCTGATCCGTAATTACAATCGCCTGCTACCGGGCGATCAGGTGCTGATCAGCGACCTGGAATACGACACGGTCAAAGGCGCCATGCGCTGGCTGTCTCGCCATCGCGGCGTCGACGTGATCGAGATCAACCACACTCACCCGGCCAGTTTCGACAGCCTGCTGGACAGTTACCGCGAAGCCTTCATCCGCTATCCGAAACTCAAACTGATGGCCCTGACCCATGTCACCCACCGCACCGGTCTGGTGATGCCGGTGCAGGCCATCGCCGCGCTGGCGAAACAGCACGGCGTGGACATCATCCTCGACGGCGCTCACGCCCTCGGCCAGATCGAGTTCAACCTTGAAGCACTGGGCATCGCCTTCGCCGGTTTCAACCTGCACAAGTGGATTGGCGCACCGCTGACCCTGGGCTTTCTGTACATCGCCCCGCAGCGTCTGGCCGACATCGATCCGGACATGGGCGAAATGCACTTTCCGGCCACCGACATACGCGCCCGCACGCCGTACAGCACGCCGAACATTCCGGCGCTGATGTCACTGCCGTTGGCACTCGAAGAGCACCGTTCGCTCGGCGGCGCTGCGGCCAAAAGCGCCCGGCTCAATTACCTGCGCAACCTGTGGGTCAGCGCGGTGCGGCACCTGCCGGGGATCGAGGTGATGACCCCGGACGATCCGCGCCTGTATTGCGGAATCACCTCGATGCGTTTCACTCGCCACGCCGATCAACAGGCAATGGTCGAGCGCCTGCTCAACGAGTACAACCTGTTCACCGTGGTACGCAACGGCGCAGCGAGCGGGCCGAGCATTCGCATCACGCCGGGGCTGACCACCACTGCGGCTGACATGCAGTTGCTGACCCGTGCACTCAACGAGCTGCGTTGATCGGTTCACACGGTGTACTTGTCGAAGTCCTCGGGTTTGATCTGCGACGAGGCGGCGAAGGTGTCGATGCCGATGGTCAGGTGGCCGAAGAAACCGTCCTCGTGAGAGTCGCGGCCGATCGGCCACACGGTCAGGGTCGAATCTTCGCCGCGCATGTTGCTGTAGTAGCTGTCATCGGCATTGTTCAAGGGTGTCGAGGCTCGCCCGCGATAGTCACGGGCATTGAGCACCGCGCGTGACACCACTTCGGGGAAATACAGCTGACCGACCCAGGCCACGTTGCGCTCCTCCAGATATTCACTGCCGCTGACCATGCGCACCGCCACATGAATGTGCAGCGCCCGACCGGCATAGAACCCGGGATAGATCGTGGTGAAGCGCACCCGCCCCTGCTGATCGCAGAACTGGCTGCCGCGCAGATAGGTGTCATCGTCGGTGCGCGGCACCGAGCCGATGGCATCGGAGTCGACCTCCAGATCCGGATTGATCCGGCTCCACCCCGAATAGGCGCCTCGTGCATTGCAGTGCCAGATGTCCACCAATGCTCCGCTCACCGGTTGACCGGTCATCGCGTCGACAATGCTCAGGCGCAGCAGCAAGGGCAGGCCTTCAGCGCCTTCGCTGATGTTGCGCCGCAGCAACTTCGGATTGCGAAAGTACGGCCCGGCGATCTGCTCGGGGGCCAACTGATAGATTGATGATGACGATGCGGTTGAAGTGTCTCGTTCCATGACGCGTTCTCTTTTCCATAAGATGAACGCAGATTAACGGCGCACGAGCCCCGCGGTGCGGTAACTATGTGTCGCGCCGTTTCCATGAGTATTTTTGCCGGGCAAAAAAAAACGGTGCACCGACCAAGCGCACCGTAAAGCCGTAGAACACACAACGAAGTGTCAGGTAAAACGTTTAGTCCAGCAGCGCCAGGGCCTCGGCGGTGCATTCCTGAATGCGCGCCCAGTCGCCGTTCTTGATCCATTCGGGATCGAGCATCCAGCTACCGCCCACGCACATGACGTTTTTCAGCGCCATGTAGCTCTTGATGTTGGCCGGGCCGACGCCACCGGTCGGGCAGAATTTCACTTCGCCGAACGGGCCGCCGAGGGCCTTGATCGCTGCCACGCCACCGCTGACTTCCGCCGGGAACAGCTTGAAGCGGCGATAGCCCAGGCCATAGCCCTCCATGATGCCGGAGGCATTGCTGATGCCGGGCAGCAGCGGAATCGGGCTGTCGACGCTGGCTTCGAGCAGGTCACGGGTGATGCCCGGGGTGACGATGAATTGCGAACCCGCCGCTTCCGCTGCTGCAAGCATGTTGCGATCAAGCACGGTGCCGGCACCGGTCACCAGTTCCGGACGCTGCTCACGCAGGATCTGGATCGCCTTGAGACCGAACTGCGAACGCAGGGTCACTTCCAGCGCGGTCAGGCCACCGGCGGCCAGAGCGTCGGCCAGTGGCAGCACGTCCTGCTCACGGGCGATGGTGATCACTGGCAGGATCCGCGCCTTGGCGCAGAGGCTGTCGATCAGGGCAACTTTGTCCGCCATGGAAACGGTCGGGGATGGATTTTTCATAGCGGCTGATCCTTGGCTCATGGGCACCAGTAAATCTCTAACGTAGGTTGCAGAAACGCGCGCACCGGCATGGCCGCGACGTCGTCGGATGCCAGTGCGGCATTCAGAGTGGTCAGTTTCGACTGACCGGAAATCGACAGAATCTTGTGCTTCGCCGAAGCCAGCAGCGCACGGCTCATGGTCAGACGTTGACGCGGCACACTCGGCGCCAGCATCGGCCAGCAGCGACGGCTGCCGTCAGCCTGCAAGGCTTCAGTCAGGTTCGGGCTGTCGGGGAACAGCGACGCGGTGTGACCGTCATCGCCCATGCCCAGCACCAGCACGTCGATCGGCGGCAATTCCGCGAGCAGACGGTCGGCCTGTTCCGCAGCCTGCTCGACGTTGGCCGCCGCGCTGTAGAGGCTGAGGAGCTGCGCCTTGGCGGCCGGGCCTTTGAGCAGGTACTGCTTGAGCAGGCCGGCGTTGCTGTCGGCGTGTTCGACCGGTACCCAGCGTTCGTCGGCGAGGGTCACGACGACCTTCGACCAATCCAGCTCCTGCTTGGCCAGGTGCTGAAAAAACGCCACCGGGCTGCGACCGCCTGAGACCACCAGCACCGCGTTGCCGCGTGCAGCGATGGCATCGCTCAACTGCTTGGCGACGTTCAGCGCCAGACCTTCGGCCAACAGCACCGGGCTCTTGAATTCGTGGGCATTCACGCCCGCGGGCAGTTTCACATCAGATATCGCCATACCACGACCTCCCGTCCCGCGTGATCAGTGCAATCGAGCTCATCGGCCCCCACGACCCGGCCGCATACGGCTTGGGCGCGTCACCGGACTTCTTCCAGCCGGCGATCAACTGGTCACACCACTTCCACGCGGCTTCGATTTCATCTTTACGGACAAACAGGTTCTGATTGCCGTTCATCACTTCCAGCAACAACCGCTCGTAGGCGTCGGGGATCCGCGCACTGCGCCAGGTGTCGGAGAAATTCAGTTGCAGCGGGCCGCTGCGCAGTTGCATGCCCTTGTCCAGGCCTTGCTCCTTGGTCATCACACGCAAGGAAATGCCTTCGTCCGGTTGCAGACGGATGATCAGTTTGTTGCTGATCTGCAGACGTTGTTCCGGCGCAAAGATGTAGTGCGACGGTTCCTTGAAGTGGATGACGATCTGCGACAGTTTCTGCGGCATGCGCTTGCCGGTCCGCAGGTAGAACGGCACGCCGGCCCAGCGCCAGTTGCGGATGTCGGCACGCAGGGCGACGAAGGTTTCGGTGTCGCTCTGGGTGTTGGAGTTCGGCTCTTCGAGGTAGCCCGGCACGGACTTGCCTTCGCTGTGCCCGGCGATGTACTGACCGCGCACCACTTGGGTGGTCAGGCCTTCCGGGCTGATCGGCGCCAGGGCCTTGAGCACTTTCACCTTTTCGTCACGGATGCTGTCAGCGGACAGGTCGGCTGGCGGGTCCATCGCAATCAGGCACAGCAGCTGCAACAGGTGATTCTGGATCATGTCGCGCAGCTGGCCGGCCTTGTCAAAGTAGCCCCACCGGCCTTCGATGCCGACCTTCTCGGCCACGGTGATTTCCACGTGGGAGATGTAATTCTGGTTCCACTGGGTTTCGAACAGGCTGTTGGCGAAACGCAGCGCGATCAGGTTCTGGACGGTCTCTTTGCCCAGGTAGTGGTCGATGCGATAGGTGCGGTTCTCCGGGAAGAACTGCGCCACGGCGTCGTTGACTTTGCGCGAGGATTCCAGATCGGAGCCGATCGGCTTTTCCAGCACCACGCGGGTGTTTTCTGCCAGACCGACTTTTGCCAGGTTCTCGCAGATCGCGCCGTACACCGCTGCTGGTGTGGCGAAGTAGGCAATCATGCGTTGCGCGCTGCCGGCCGCTTCGGCCAGCGCCACATAGTCTTCAGCCTTGAGGAAGTCGACGTGCAGGTAGCTCAGGCGCGCCAGAAAGCGCTCGGCCACGGCCTCGTCCAGCTCTTTGCCGACGTAACGGCGCAATTCGGCGGCGATGAACGCCATGTGCTGCTGCTCGGAACCGGGTTCACGGGCCAGCGCGATGATGCGCGTGTCCTCGTGCAACAGGTCGGCGCCATCGAGGTGATAAAGGGCAGGAAACAGCTTGCGCAGGGCCAGATCGCCCAGAGCGCCGAACAAGGCAAAGGTGCACGGTTCAACCGTAATCGAAGGCATGATGTTTGTTCTTTTATCAAGTTAAGCTACAAATACCTTTTTTCAAGGCATCACTCAAGGGAAAATGTAGTAATAACCACAACATTTTCGCAAAATACAGATTCCGAGTGGTGGTCGGTCGGAGCCACCAGTAGGATAGGCCACCGTTACGGGCCACATCAAAGGCCCAATTTGCATAGCCCGGCGCACCTTTGCGCAGGTGAATTAGGAATTCCATATGGACCGCGTGCGAAATTTACTGGAACAGATCCAGAGTCGCCTTGAAGAGCTGAACAAGGCCGAACGCAAAGTCGCCGAGGTGATCCTGCTCAACCCGCAGCAGGCCACCCGCTTCAGCATCGCCGCCCTCGCCCAGGCCGCATCGGTGAGCGAGCCGACGGTCAACCGTTTCTGCCGTTCGTTCGGTGTCAGCGGCTACCCTGAACTCAAGCTGCAACTGGCGCAAAGCCTGGCCAGTGGCGCAGCGTATGTCAGCCGTGCAGTGGAGGCCGATGACAATCCCGAGGCGTACACGCAGAAGATTTTCGGCAGCGCCATCGCTTCGCTGGACAGTGCTTGTCAGGCGCTCGATCCGAACCTGATCAGCCGCGCCGTCGACCTGTTGATTCAGGCCCGGCAGATCCACTTCTTCGGCCTCGGTGCTTCGGCCCCGGTGGCGCTGGATGCGCAACACAAATTCTTCCGTTTCAACCTCGCCGTCACCGCCCATGCCGATGTGCTGATGCAGCGAATGATTGCTTCGGTGGCGCATACCGGTGAACTGTTCGTGATCATTTCCTACACCGGCCGCACCCGCGAACTGGTGGAAGTGGCGCGCATCGCCCGGGAGAACGGCGCTTCGGTGCTGGGCCTGACCGCCGAGAATTCGCCTCTGGCCAAGGCCAGTACCCTGAGCCTGAACATTCCGCTGCCGGAAGACACCGACATCTATATGCCGATGACCTCGCGGATCATTCAGTTGACGGTACTGGATGTGCTGGCGACCGGCATGACGCTGCGTCGCGGGGTGGACTTCCAGCCGCATCTGCGCAAGATCAAAGAGAGCTTGAATGCCAGCCGGTATCCGGTGGGTGATGAGTTCAACTGAGGCCAGATGGTTCTTTATTGAATGATCCGGCCTCTTCGCGAGCAAGCCCGCTCCCACAGGTGATCGGGTTCCTTCAATTGGAATGCCATCTACTGTGGGAGCGGGCTTGCTCGCGAAGGCGCCAGTCGACTCACCGCAAATCTAGGCAGCAGCCCACGCCTGCAAACTCAAATGCGCCTTCTCCCCCGGCGCCAGATGCAGGCTGTCGGTACCGCCCGCCGCCGCTTCGACACAGACGAACTCCGTCACTTCATCCCAGCTCACGCCCAACAGGGGGCGCGAGCCAGGATGCCAGACCACGGTATCGCCGCTATCACCGGTATCAATGCACAACTCGCGCTGCCAGGCGTGATCCTTGAGCTGTAATTCGCCGTCGTGCTGGAACACCCGCTGACAACCGCCATCGACGCGTAGCTCGCCTTCCTGCTGACAGGACTGGCGGCTCAGTTGGTCATAACCCTGCGCACCTTCGAGCCCAGACAGCGCTATCTCACCGACATCACCAATACGCCAGTAAGCGTGCAAAGCCTGGCTCAATTGGCACGGCATGTCGTCCTGATGCTCGGTGCTCAGGCGTAACTCCATGCGTTCACCCAGGTGCGCGTGCAGGTCAACCTGCCAGTCGCACAGCTGCAATTGCCAATGCAGACGTACGCCATCTTCGGCGCTGCTGCTGTCGAGCAACTTCCAGTCAAGCAGTCGCGCCCAGCCATGGGACGGCCAGGCGTTTTCGCTCGGATGGCGGCCATACCACGGCCAGCACACCGGCACGCCACCACGAATGGCGCCAACGTGGGGCCACTTCGCCGCACACCACAACCACGGTTTCTGCCCGCGTGGCTGAAAGTGCAACAACTGCGCACCCTGCCGACTGAACACCGCCTGACACAGCGGATGATCGATCACCAGCACATCGCGCATCTGATAGCGCTCCCAGGCAAACACCGGTCGTTCGCGCAGGGATTTGAAGAAGCGTTGCAGCGGATGCTCATGCATTGGCCACGGTCCTGAAAATCATGGGGTACTCAACAATCCACATTGCTCTTGTGGCGAGGGAGCTTGCTCCCGCTGGGCTGCGAAGCGGCCCTGAAACCATTCACTGCGGTGTGTCATTTAAACCTCATCATCAGGATTTACGACTGCTGCGCAGCCGAGCGGGAGCGAGCTCCCTCGCCACAAATGGGCACGACACAAACCTTGTATACGAGTTGCAAAAAAAAGCGGACAGCCTTGGCTGTCCGCAAATATGCGCACATAGAGAGGAGCTTATCGCAACAACGTCAGAACGTAGACTGAATTTTCAGGCCAGCGACCAATGCGTTGTCCACTTCATCCACACCACCCGGGTGAGTGATGTATTGCAGGTTAGGGCGTACGGTCAGCCAGTTGGTGACGTGGAAGCCGTAGTTGATCTCGTAGTTGTATTCGGTTTCACGAATTGGCGAGAACACCGGATTGTCGTAGTCCGAAACACCGTTGGACGCATTCAGGAACTCGGCGTTTTTCTTCACGTCATCGTTGACATGAATACGCGCCGCACCGATACCGACGTCATCTTTAGGACGCGCGTCGAACGGGCCCTTGTAGACAAACATCACCGACTGGTAGTTGTCGATGAAGTTGGTGTCCTTGTCGTGGAAGGTCGCGTTGGCGGCGATGTTCAGACCGCGAGTAGCATCACCGTTGTGGCTGGTGAGTTGCTGCTGCGCGACGAACCAGTAGCCGTGTTTGCTGCTGTGGGTCTTGTACGCGTCGCCAGTGGTTGCAGCGTCGAAGCCGTTGACGTCTTCACGGACGTCATTGGCGTCAGCCGTGCTCTTGTAGTAACCGACGCGGTATTCGCCCGGCAGGCTGTTGACCTTCGGCGACCAGACCAGTTCGACTGGCAGAACGGTGCCTTTGGTGCCGCTGCCGCTGAGCTTGAAGCCGTTGCCGTGTTCCAGTTGCGACGGGTTCTGGTTGTAAGCACCGATCTGCGCGTAGAGCTCGTCGTTGATGTTGTACTTCACACGGATCGCGGCCTGGCTGACCGGCCAGTTGTACCAGATGTTGGTCGCCCAGTTACCCACTTGCGAGCCGCAGAACGCAAGGTTCTGGAAGTCGCACGGGAAGGTGTTGAAGTCTTCGCCTTCACCGAAGTAACCGGCCTTGACGTCCAGCTTGTTGTCGAAGAACTGGTGCTGAATCCACAACTGGGTCAGACGTACCATGTGGCCACGACCGTAGACTTCCTGCGAAGACGACAGAGTGCCAGCACGCGGATCGCCAACGCGGTCGTTGGAGATGTTTTGCCCGTTACGGTTAGTCAGCTGGATCTTGGCCTGAGTGTTGTCCCAGCCCCAGAGTTTTTGCAGATCCAGCGCCACGCCCAGACCGAACTGATCGCTGTAGCGACCGGTCTTGTCGTCGTTGTAGCCGCCATGCAGGTTGGCGCCCATTTCCCCAACGTAGTCAGCCTTGATGTCGATACCCTGCTCGATCAGCTTGGTCCGCTCGCCACCCCAGTCACCGGTCATCCATTTCGAGTCGGAGCTGAAGGCATCCGCCGCCATGGCGTTACCGGCCAGCACCAATGCCGCCGCAGCTGACACTTGGCAGATCAACCGGGCATTGACGTGTTTCTTTTTCATCCCTACATCCTCGTCTTTATTGTTATTAACTGTTTTTTTCCAACGCGGTTTACATAAATTGCGATGCTCGACAGGCCGAACACCACTTTTCCCCTGTGGGAGCGGGCTTGCTCGCGAAGGCGTCATGTCAGTCGCCATGTGTGCTGCCTGACACTCCGTTTTCGCGAGCAAGCCCGCTCCCACATTTTTGATCTTCAGCGCCCCTTGAACTGGGCGACGTTGGCGCCGTGCGCTTCGGTCTTCGGTTGCCCCGCAGTCCCCAGACGCTCGCCAGTCTTGGCATCGAACAACAACACTTTCGACGGATCGAATTGCAGGGTCAGGGTCTCACCCACCTGTGGCGCCACGTCCGGCGCCAGGCGGCAGCAGACCTTGGTTTCATTCAGGTTGACGAACACCAGCGTGTCCGGACCGGTCGGCTCGGTGACCTGCACTTCGGCCTTGATGCTCGGCAGGCCATTGCCCTCGCCGTTCGCCAGAACAATCTGTTCCGGGCGCAGGCCGAGGATCACTTCGCGATCTTCCAGCCCTGCATCCTGCATGCTCATCGGCAACTCGCAACGCGCCTGACCGCTGTCGAGCAGTGCCAGCAAACGACCGTCCTTGCGTTGCAGACGCAGCGGAATGAAGTTCATCGGCGGCGAACCGATAAAGCTCGCCACGAACAGGTTGGCCGGATCGTTGTAGATCTCTTTCGGCGTGCCGAACTGCTGAATGATCCCGTCCTTCATCACCGCCACTTTGTCACCCAGGGTCATCGCTTCGATCTGGTCGTGGGTCACGTAGACCGTGGTGGTTTTCAGGCGCTGGTGCATCAGTTTCATTTCGGTGCGCATCTCGACGCGCAGCTTGGCGTCGAGGTTGGACAGCGGTTCGTCGAACAGATAGATCTTCGGCCGACGCGCCAACGCACGGCCCATCGCCACGCGCTGTTGCTGACCACCGGAGAGCTGGCCCGGCTTGCGGTTGAGCAAGTGTTCGATCTGCAGCAGCTTGGCCACGCGCGCGACTTCTTCGTCGATCGCCGACTGGCTCATCTTGCGGATCTTCAGACCGAACTCGATGTTCTCGCGCACGCTCATGGTCGGGTACAGCGCGTAGGACTGGAACACCATGGCGATGTCACGATCCTTCGGGCTCATGCCGCTGACATCCTGATCGCCGATCATGATCGCGCCACCGGTGATGGTCTCGAGGCCGGCGATGCAATTCATCAGGGTCGATTTGCCGCAGCCCGACGGGCCGACCAGGATCAGGAACTCACCGTCCTTGATCGACAGTTCGATGTTCTTCAGGGTGTCCGGCAGGCCGGCACCGTAGGTCTTGTTGACGTTGCGAAGTTCGAGCGTTGCCATGATTACCCCTTGACTGCGCCGGCCGTCAGCCCGCGCACGAAATACTTGCCTGCGACCACATAGACCAGCAGGGTCGGCAGGCCGGCGATCATCGCCGCTGCCATATCCACGTTGTATTCCTTGGCCCCGGTGCTGGT
This sequence comes from Pseudomonas sp. LAMO17WK12:I5, assembly GCF_900215165.1. Lineage (NCBI taxonomy): Bacteria > Pseudomonadati > Pseudomonadota > Gammaproteobacteria > Pseudomonadales > Pseudomonadaceae > Pseudomonas > Pseudomonas sp. LAMO17WK12:I5. The sequence continues at coordinate 118,956 of NZ_OBDS01000001.1, forward strand.
GTTGACCAGGTTGTTCAGCGCCACCGTGATCGGTTGCGAATCACCGCTGGAGAACACCACACCGAACAGGAAGTCGTTCCAGATCTGGGTGAACTGCCAGATCAGGCAAACCATGATGATCGGGGTCGACATCGGCAGAATGATCTGCCGGAAGATCGTGAAGAAACCCGCGCCATCCAGCCGTGCAGCCTTGATCAGCGCATCGGGAATGCTCACGTAGTAGTTACGGAAAAACAGCGTGGTAAACGCCAGACCATAGACCACGTGAACGAAGACCAGGCCGGTGGTGGTGCTCGCCAGGCCCATCTTGCCGAGGGTGAACGAGGCTGGCAGCAGCACGGTCTGGAACGGCAGGAAGCAGCCGAACAGCAGCAGACCGAAGAACAGCTGCGAACCGCGGAAGCGCCAGAACGACAGCACGTAGCCGTTCAACGCGCCGATGGCAGTGGAAATGACCACGGCCGGCACGGTGATCTTGATCGAGTTCCAGAAGTAGCCGTCCACCGTGGCCCAGGCCTTGACCCAGCCGATGCCGCTGACCACGGTCGGCCAACTGAGCAGGTTGCCGGTGCTGATGTCTTCCGGGGTCTTGAAACTGGTCAGCAGCATCACCACCAGCGGAATCAGGTACAGCAGGACCGCGAGGATCAGCACCGCGTAGATCGCGACGCGACTCAGGCTGAAAGCGGGTTTGGCAGCGAGACTAGTCATGACGCTTGGTCCTCAGCTCGGAGTACAGGTAAGGCACGATGATCGCGAGAATCGCACCGAGCATCAGAATCGCACTGGCCGAGCCCATGCCCATCTGGCCGCGACTGAAGGTGAAGGAGTACATGAACATCGCCGGCAGGTCGGAGGAATAACCCGGGCCACCCGCCGTCATCGCCGCGACCAGGTCGAAGCTCTTGATCGCGATGTGGGCGAGGATCATCACCGCACTGAAGAACACCGGACGCAGGCTTGGCAGTACGACTTTCCAGTAGATGGTCGGCATGCTCGCGCCATCGATCTGCGCGGCACGGATGATCGACTGATCAACCCCGCGCAGGCCGGCGAGGAACATTGCCATGATGAAGCCCGAGGCTTGCCACACGGCGGCGATCACCAGGCAGTAGACCACGCGATCCGGGTCGATCAGCCAGTCCAGACGGAAGCCTTCCCAGCCCCAGTCACGCAACAATTTGTCCAGGCCCATGCCCGGGTTGAGCAGCCATTTCCACGCGGTACCGGTGACGATCATCGAGAGCGCCATCGGGTACAGGTAAATGGTGCGGATAAAGCCTTCGCGACGGATGCGCTGGTCGAGGAACACTGCCAGCAGCACACCGATCACCAGGGTGATGCCGATGAACATGCCACCGAACACCGCGAGGTTCTTGCTCGCCACCCACCAGCGATCGTTGTCGAACAACCGCGCGTATTGCGCCAGGCCGGCCCACTTGTAGTTGGGCAGGAACGTCGAGGTGGTGAACGACAGCACGAACGTCCACAGGATGTAGCCATAAAAGCCCACCAGCACGATGAACATGCTCGGCGCCAGCACCAGTTTCGGTAGCCAGCGCTGCAGTGCATCGAACGGCGAGGCTTTGCTGAACACAGCAACAGAACTCATGGGGAAATCCAGTACAGGGAATAAAAACTACAGTGAGATCCCTTGTGGGAGCGAGCTCTGTGGCGAGGGGATTTATCCCCGATCGGCTGCGAAGCAGTCGCAAAAGCTTTGCACGCGGTCTTTCTGTTACTCCACCGCTGCAACTTTCTGGGGCCGCTGCGCGACCCATCGGGGATAAATCCCCTCACCACAAAGCCCGCTCCCACAAAGAGGGGCCTGCGCTACCGACGGTTATTTGGCCGACTGAACCGCCGCACCCAGTTTCTTGGCCGCATCGGCCGGGTCGGCTTTCGGGTCGTTGATGTAGTTGGTCACGACATCAAAGAACGCGCCCTGCACCGCCAGCGTGGTCGCCATGTTGTGCGCCATGCTCGGCTGCAGGCCACCGGACTTGGCGTCTGCCAGGAAGTCCTTGGCAGCGGTCTGCGCGCAAGAGTCGAAACCGAGTTTGTCCATGTTGTTCAACATGTCGTTACGTACCGGGATCGAGCCTTTGTTGATGCTGAAGACTTTCTGGAAGTTTTCACCCAGCACGACTTTGGCGATGTCCTGCTGACCGGCCGCAGTGCCTTTGTCTTTCTGCTTGAACACCGCCAGGGAGTCGATGTTGTAGGTGAACGCCTTGTCGGTGCCAGGGAACGCTACGCACTCGTAGTCCTTGCCGGCGACTTTCTTGGCGGCGGTCCATTCGGACTTGGCCCAGTCACCCATGATCTGCATGCCGGCCTTGCCGTTGATGACCTTGGCCGCTTCCAGGTTCCAGTCCTGACCCTTGCCGTCCTGGTCCATGTAGGTCGCGACTTTCTTCAGCTCGGTCAGCGCCTTGACCATTTCCGGACCGGTCAGCGCTTTGTTGTCCAGGTCGACCAGGGCTTTCTTGTAGCCATCAACGCCCATGACCGAGAGCACCACGGCTTCGAACACGGTGCTGTCCTGCCAAGGCTGACCGCCGTGAGCCAGCGGGATGAAGCCCGCAGCCTTGAGCTTGTCGCCGGCGGCGTAGAATTCTTCGAGGGTGGTCGGGTTCTTGGTGATGCCGGCCTTTTTGAAGACTTCCGGGTTGATCCACAGCCAGTTCACCCGGTGAATGTTCACCGGTACGGCCACGTAATCACCGTCGTACTTCACGGTATCGGAGACTTTCTTGTCGAGCAGGCTGTCCCACTTCTCTTCTTTGGCCACGTCCTTCAGGACGTCGGTGTCGAGCAGACCGGTGGAAGCCCACTCCTGGATGTCCGGGCCCTTGATCTGGGCGACACCTGGTGGGTTGCCGGCAACGGCGCGGCTTTTCAGCACGGTCATCGCCGTGGCACCGCCACCGCCGGCGACAGCGCCGTCTTTCCAGGTGAAACCGTCTTTTTCGACTTGCGCCTTGAGCACATCAACGGCGGCTTTTTCGCCACCGGACGTCCACCAGTGCACGACTTCGACCGAACCTTTGGATTCGGCAGCGGAAACACTGAGAGGCAGAATTGCGAGCGGGAACAGGGAGGCGACAGAAATGACAGTAGCGAGGCGAGAAATCGCATTCATCTGAGATGTACCTTTCTTGTTGTTATGCATGCAAGTCTGGTGCTTGCGCTGCACAGGAGTTTAAACAGGGCGATTCCCTTCGCAGGTAACGAAGGGACGCGCAAATGTCACCACATGGTTACACAGGAACAGCCCGGGATATTTGCGCCAGAGCTGTCGCCATACTCGGTGACAAGGGTAGACGAGGGATCAATACCGCCTGCCAGGCATGATACAGATCGGGTTTGCCCGGCCAGATATCGGCGCTCGGACGGTTTTGCGGATCGAGTTCGTGATGCCAGCTGCCGTCGCTGCGATCGATGAAATGGCCTTCACAGAATTCCCAGAACAGCCGGTACCAGGTTTCGTATTGCGCATCACCGGTGCGTTTGAGCAAGGCGCTGGCAGCCGCGCTGGCTTCAGCATGGGTCCAGTGCAAGCGATGACGCACCACGGCTTTGTTGCCCCAGTCGAGGGTGTAAACGATCCCCGGCGCGCCATCGACGTCCCAGCCGTTGCGGCAGTTCTGTTCGAAGAGTTTTTGCGCATCGGTCGCCAGCCAGCCCGGCGTGAGCATCCCGGCCTGAACCCGCGCCGCTTCGAGGTGCAACAGCAGCCGCGCCCACTCGAAACCGTGGCCCGGGGTGGTGCCGTAAGGGCGGAAGCCGTCAGCGGGATTGTCGTGGTTGTACTCGCGCAGCGGTTGCCAGTCGCGGTCGAAATGCTCGATGACCATGTAGCCGTTGGCGGCGGCGTGACCGTGGATCACCCGCTCGACGATGCGCTGCGCACGTACCAGCCAGCGCGGATCTTCAGTGACATCGGCCAGCGCGAGGAACGCTTCGGTGGCGTGCATGTTGCTGTTGGCGCCGCGATAGGCCTCTTCTTCGCGCCAGTCGCGATTGAAGAATTCGCGCATGGCGCCCTCTTCTTCGCTCCAGAAATACGTGTCGATGATGTCGATCGCATCATCCAGCAGCGCCTGGGCGCCGGGACGCTGCGCGACCACCGCCGAGCTGGCCGCGAGCGCGACAAAAGCATGCAGATAGGCGTTCTTGCCGGTGTTGCCATCGCGGTGTTCAGCGACCGCAAACCAGCCGCCGTGCAGCGCATCCCGCAACGGCCCGCGCAGCGCCGCAATGCCGTGATCGACCAGCTCCGCGAACCCCGGCAGACCCTGAATGTGAGCCATGGCGAAACTGTGGGTCATGCGTGCAGTGTTCATGGTTTCGGCTTGCGCGTGCGCCGGCAAACGGCCGCGCTCGTCGAGATTGCCGAAACCCTCGGGCAGTCTGGAAGCCTTGGCGAATGCCAGCAGGCGCAGACCTTCGTCGGCGAGCCATTGCTGGTGGGCAGGGGCATTCAGCCAACTGCTGAAGTCTGGGTGAAAGGTGTCCATGAGTGGCCCTTTTTTGTTGTTATGACTGCGGGCAGTCTAAACAACGGGCCGGGGTGGGCTTGTAACGAAGGGGGCGGGTTTTGTCACCAGCTCGTGACATTTGTGTTGGATGGACCGACGCCTTCGCGAGCAGGCTCGCTCCCACATTCGACTGCGTTCCTTCAGTTGAAACGCAATCAACTTGTGGGAGCGAGCCTGCTCGCGAAGAACGATAACTCGGTCTGACTAATCAACACTGCGCGGCAACTGCAACGTCACCCGCAACCCGCCCTCACGCAAATTCTGCAACGTCACCTCACCGCCATGGCTGTGGGCAATGTTGCGCGCAATGCCCAAACCGAGACCATAACCCTGCTGCTGGCCGGCCAAGCGAAAGTGCGGCTCGAACACCTGCTCCAGCCGCTGCTCCGGTACGCCCGGGCCTTCGTCGTCGACGTGCAGGACAAACGCGCGCTCATCGTCATCGATGTGCAGGTGCGCGTTCTGCCCGTACTTCAACGCGTTGTCGATCAGGTTGCCGATGCAGCGCTTCAACGCCAGAGGTTTGCCTGGATACGCCGCCAGCGCCTTGCCCTGCTGGGTCACGCGGCCATTGCCGTTGGGCGCCAGGTACGGCTCCACCAGACAATCGAGCACATGATTGAGATCCACCGGCTCGATGTTCTCGTGGATGTCGGTGTCTTTCACGCACTGCAGCGCGCCTTTGACCAGCAGCTCCAGCTCATCCAGATCGCGGCCGAACTTGGCTTGAAGTTTCTCGTCTTCCAGCAATTCGACACGCAGGCGCAGACGGGTGATCGGCGTGCGCAGGTCATGGGAAATCGCGCTGAACAACTGGCTGCGTTCGGTCAGGTAACGGCTGATGCGTTCGCGCATGGTGTTGAACGCACGGCCCACTTCCACCACTTCACTGCCGCCGCCCTCGGCCACCGGCTCGACATCGGCACCCAGCGACAGATCCCGCGCCGCCCGCGCCAGACGCTTGAGCGGCCGGCTCTGCCAGTGCACCAGCAGGCCGATGAACAGCAGCAAAAAGCCGCTGGTGAGGACGATGAACCACACCTGCTGCGCCGGCAGGCCTTGCTCTTCAAGACTGGTGTAGGGTTCGGGTAACAACGAGGCGATGTACAGCCATTCGCCCGGCGCCATTTGAATCTGCGTGACCAGCACCGGCGGATTCACCGGTTCCAGCGTCAGCGCGTAATGCGCCCACGAGCGCGGCAGCTCATCGAGTTTCAGCCCGGCATTGAAGATCCGCAGATCCTCGGGGCTGACGAAGGTCACCGAAATATCAGTGTCATGGCCCAGCGACTGGCGCAGCACTTCATCCACCGCTTGAATCACCGCGGCCTTTCGCGGAGTGATCGGCAGCACGTCCATACCCAGCGGTTTGTCGTTGAGCGTCACCACGAAACGGGTGCCGCCCATGCTGCGCAACTGGTCGAGCACCAGAGGCCGGTAAGCCACTGGCAGCGAGCGGAAATAACTGACGCTGGCGGTCATCGAATGGGCAAGGCTGCGGGCGCTGGTGACCAGGCCTTCAAGCTGGGTGGCACGCAGTTGCGAGACCCAGATCACGCTCGACAACATCTGCGCAAACAACACCGCCAACAAGGTCAGCAGCAGCATCCGCCCGAGCAGCGAACGCGGCACCGGCACTTTGCTGGCGAGCCGGCGCAGCGACTCAGTGAGCATTGCCGGCAACCACATTGGCTGCCAGTTGGTAGCCACTGCCGCGCACGGTGCGGATCAGTCGTGGCGGTTTTTCCGTGTCGCGCAGACGCTGGCGCAAGCGGCTGACGGCCATGTCGACAATCCGGTCGAGCGGCATCAGGTCACGGCCACGGGTGGCGTTGCCGATGGTGTCGCGGTCGAGAATTTCCTGCGGATGATCGAGAAACAACTTCAGCAGCGCAAAGTCGGCACCGGAGAGAATCACTTCCTCACCGTCGGTGTGAAACAGCCGATGACTGACCATGTCCAGCCGCCACTCGTCGAAGGCCAGTACGTCGCTGCCGCTGCGCTCTTGACCGAACTGCGCGCGACGCAGCAGCGCCTTGATTCGGGCTTGCAGCTCGCGGGGGCTGAAAGGTTTGCCGAGGTAGTCGTCAGCGCCGAGCTCCAGCCCGATTACCCGGTCGGCTTCGTCGGAACTGGCGGTGAGCATGATGATCGGCACCTGCGCCTGACGCGGATGCTGGCGCACCCAGCGGCACAGGCTGAAACCGTCTTCATCGGGCAGCATCACATCGAGGATCACCAGATCGCTCGGCGCCTCGTTGAGGGCCTGGCGGAAACTGGCGCCATCGGCGGTGGCCCGCACCTGAAACCCGGCGCGGGTCAGGTAGGTTTCCAGCAACTCGCGTATTTCCTGGTCGTCATCGACCAACAATATCGACTTGTTGACTGAGCTCACTTCGAAGGCATCCTTGTTGTTGGAATTGGGGCGGATTATGCCTTAAGCATCGAACTTGCAAACACCACAGAACCACTGTGGGAGCGGGCTTGCTCGCGAAAGCGGTGTATCAGAGACATCTACGGTGACTGACACCCCGCTTTCGCGAGCAAGCCCGCTCCCACAATTGGATCGTGTTTCAGACAGGGATTGCTTGCTCCAGTGCGACACCGGCACCCACCAACCCGGAATACGGCGCCGTCACCAGCCACACCGGAATGCCCTTGAAGTAATCGCTCATGCAGCCCTTGTCGGCGAAGCTGCGGGCGAAACCGCTGTTGACGAAGAAGTCGGCAAAGCGCGGAATCACCCCGCCTACGATGAACACGCCGCCACGACCACCGGTGGTCAGCACGTTGTTGCCCGCCACGCGGCCGAGCCAGCAGCAGAATTGTTCCAGCACTTCCAGCGCGATCGGATCGCCAGCCAGACCGGCTGCGGTGATCGCTTCCGGCGTATCAAGCTTTGGTTCATGTCCGTCCACTGCGCAGATCGCCCGGTACACACGAGGCAAGCCGCCGCCGCTCAACGCAGTCTCGGCGCTGACGTGGCCAATCTCGTTGTGGATGTGCTGCCAGAGCTGGGTTTCACGCGGGCTGCTCAGCGGCAGATCAACGTGACCGCCCTCCCCCGGCAACGCGGCAAACCGGCCTTCGCCGAGATCGAGCAAGGTGCCGACGCCCAGGCCAGTGCCCGGGCCGATCACCACCGCCGGGCGCAACGGCTCCGGCGTGCCTTCGCAGACCACACGGAATTCGCCGGGCTGCAAACGGGTCATGCCCAGCGCCATCGCCGAGAAGTCGTTGATCAGCAGCAGTTGCTCGACCTGCAAGGTCTGGCAGAACGCCGCGCGGCTCAGGCGCCAGTGGTTGTTGGTGAACTTGAATTCATCACCACTCACCGGCCCTGCTACCGACAGGCACACCGAACCGATCGAACCCGGCGCCAGACCGAGGCCGCTCAGGTACAGGCTGATCGCCTCTTCCGGGCTGGCGTGGTCGGCTGTCGCCAGCACCTGAACCGATTGCAGTTGCTGGTTTTTCCACAACGCGAACCGCGCGTTGGTGCCTCCGATATCACCGACCAAAGCCAGTTTCAATTAAGCGTCTCCAGGGCAGAAGTGAAGGCGCTGGCGCCCTGCTCCGCCGAGCTGAAGGCCAAACGCATGAAGCCAAACAGTTCGCGACCGCTGCCGATGTTGTTGCCCAACAGGCCTTTGGCAGGTTCACGCGCTGCAAATTCGTCGGCGTCGACCTTGAGTTCCAAAGTGCCTTTGACGCCATCGACGCGGATGATATCGCCCTCTTGCACCCGCGCCAAAGCACCACCGACATAAGCCTCGGGACTTACGTGAATCGCCGCCGGGATTTTCCCCGACGCGCCGGACATGCGCCCGTCGGTGACCAGCGCGACTTTGAAGCCGCGATCCTGCAGCACGCCGAGGAACGGCGTCATCTTGTGCAGCTCGGGCATGCCATTGGAGCGCGGGCCCTGGAAGCGCATCACCGCGACAAAATCCTTTTCCAGCAAACCGGCCTTGAACGCATCGGCCAGGTCTTGTTGATCCTGGAACACCATGGCCGGAGCTTCGACGATCTGGTTCTCCAGCGCCACCGCGGAAACCTTCATCACCCCACGACCGAGGTTGCCCTCCATCACCCGCAGACCGCCCTCGGCGGAGAATGCACGGGCGACCGGGCGCAGGATGTTTTCGTCGAGGCTTTCGATCGGCCCTTCGCGCCACACCAGTTCACCGTTATCGAGGAACGGCTCTTTGGTGTAACGGCTCAAGCCATGGCCGAGCACGGTGTTGACGTCTTCGTGGAGCAGGCCGGCTTCGAGCAATTCGCGGATCAGGAACGACATACCGCCAGCAGCCTGGAAGTGGTTGATGTCGGCCTTGCCGTTCGGGTAGACGTGGCTCAGGGTCGGCACGACTTCGGAGAGGTCGGCCATGTCCTGCCAGGTCAATTGAATGCCCGCAGCCATGGCGATCGCCGGCATGTGCAGGGTGTGGTTGGTCGAGCCGCCGGTGGCGTGCAGCGCGACGATCGAGTTGACCAGCGCCTTCTCGTCGACGATTTCGCCGATCGGCATGAAGTTGCCGTTCTGCTTGGTCAGGCGCGTCACCTGATGCGCGGCTTCGCGGGTCAGGGCATCACGCAGCGGAGTGTTCGGGTTGACGAAAGACGCGCCCGGCAAGTGCAGGCCCATGACTTCCATCAGCAACTGGTTGGTGTTGGCGGTGCCGTAGAAGGTGCAGGTACCCGGGCTGTGGTAGGACTTCATCTCCGATTCCAGCAGCTCTTCGCGGGTCGCCTTGCCTTCGGCGTACTTCTGCCGCACGTCGGCTTTTTCCTTGTTGGAAATCCCCGAGACCATCGGCCCGCCCGGGACGAAAATCGTCGGCAGATGGCCGAAGCGCAGCGAACCCATCATCAGGCCCGGCACGATCTTGTCGCAGATGCCGAGCATCAGCGCGCCGTCGAACATGTTGTGCGACAGCGCCACCGCCGTGGACATCGCGATCACTTCGCGGCTCGGCAGGCTCAGCTCCATGCCCGGCTCGCCCTGGGTCACGCCATCGCACATCGCCGGCGTACCACCGGCGAACTGGCCGACCGAGCCGATTTCGCGCAAGGCGTTTTTGATCTGCTGGGGAAAGACTTCGTACGGCTGGTGCGCCGAGAGCATGTCGTTATACGAAGAAACAATGGCGATGTTCGCCGAGTTCATCATCCGCAAGCTGTGCTTGTCTTCGCTGCCGCACCCGGCCACGCCATGGGCGAAGTTGGCGCATTGCAGCTTGCCGCGCATCGGCCCGTCGGTAGCGGCACCGCGAATCAGTGCAAGGTAAGCCTGACGCGTGGCGCGGCTGCGGGCGATAAGCCGTTCGGTGACCTCAAGAACGCGGGGATGCATGTGTAGAACTCCAGGCTAACGGATGTGGCGACCTGATTGTCTATGCTGATCAAACGCCGTTGTTGTTGGAATGACAGACGGCTTTTTTGACCATTCGGACCAGTTGATTCAGGTCACTCGTTGTAGATAAAACAAAATATTGCCACTAAAAAGGCTTGTTTTCTATTTTTATGCGAATAATCTTGTAATTCCAACAACAAAACGACGGCGGCGCTGTTCAATGACTCTTCGAATCGCAATCAATGGTTTTGGCCGCATCGGCCGTAATGTCCTGCGCGCACTGTATACCCAAGGCTATCGACAGGATTTGCAGATCGTCGCCATCAACGATCTGGGCGACAGCGCCATCAATGCCCATCTGCTCAAATACGACACCGTTCACGGCACATTCGACGCCGAAGTGGCCCATGACAACGAGAGCCTGACGGTCAATGGCGACCGTATTGCGGTCAGCGCCATTCGCAACCCGGCCGAGCTGCCATGGGCGGCGGAAAAGATCGACGTGGTGTTCGAATGCACCGGTCTGTTCACCGACCGTGCCAAAGCCGCCGCGCATCTTACTGCCGGCGCGCGCAAAGTCATTATCTCGGCCCCGGCCAAAGGCGCCGACGCCACCGTGGTTTACGGCGTGAACCACGACATTCTGCGCCAGTCGCACCAGATCATCTCCAACGCGTCGTGCACCACCAACTGCCTGGCGCCAGTGGCGCAGGTGTTGCACCGCGAGCTGGGGATCGAAAGCGGCCTGATGACCACGATTCATGCCTACACCAACGACCAGAACCTGACCGACGTCTACCACACCGACCCGTACCGCGCGCGTTCGGCCACGCAGAACATGATCCCGAGCAAGACCGGCGCCGCCGAAGCGGTAGGCCTGGTGCTGCCGGAACTGGCGGGCAAACTGACCGGCATGGCCGTGCGGGTGCCGGTGATCAATGTGTCGCTGGTGGACCTGACAGTGCAGTTGAAAAAAGAAGCCTCGGCCGATGAGGTCAACGCGCTGATGAAAGCCGCCAGCCAGCACTCGAAAATTTTGGGTTACAACACGTTGCCGCTGGTTTCCAGCGACTTCAACCACAACCCGCTGTCGTCGATCTTCGACGCCAACCACACCAAAGCCAGCGGCAAACTGCTGAAGGTACTGGCCTGGTACGACAACGAATGGGGCTTCTCCAACCGCATGCTGGATAACTGCCTGGCGCTCTGCAACGCGGAGTAATTCCCTCCTCCCATGTGGGAGCGGGCTTGCTCGCGAAGGCGTCGTGTCAGGCAATTAATGTATCGACTGACTCACCGCATTCGCGAGCAAGCCCGCTCCCACAGGTTTTTGATTTCAATCTGAAATCAACACTTGACCACTCGGCTGGATGATAAGCATTATCATTCGCTCGAAATGGATCAGGTTCCCCCGTGAGTCAATCGCGCTTCAATCATGTCTTCCTCTCTCAGCGCACGTCCCTGCTGCGCACGATCGAACGGATGGTCAACAACCACAGCACCGCCGAAGACCTGTTGCAGGAGACCTACCTGCGCGTCACGCGGGCGCTGAGCGAGCGCGCCATCGATCACCTTGAACCCTTCGTGTTCCAGACCGCGCGCAACCTGGCGCTGGATCACCTACGTGCGCGCAAGATCCATTCGCGGACCATGGTCGATGACGTGCCACAGGACGTGGTGCACAGCGTCGCCGCCCCCGCCAGCAGCGCCGAAGACGCCGCCCACGCCGAACAATTGCTGGAGCGCCTGAACGTGAGCCTCAGTCAACTCAGCCCGCGTCAGCAGCAGATTTTCATCCTCAGCCGCCTGCACGGGCACAGCTATCAGGAAATCGCCGACGAACTGAATGTTTCCCTCAGCACCGTGCAAAAGGAGCTGAAGCTGATCATGACCATTTGTATTGGCGTCGCCGAACGTCTGAATGGCGACTGAAGTCGTAGGGCTTTTCTGTAAGTGTCAGGATCGCCTGCACTGATCATCGGGCTTTGCTACCCTTGGCCGACTTTTACGCTTCACTTAAAAAACAGCCGTGCACAGACACTGCCGAGGACACACCGTGACGGACACCCACCGCTCGCCTTCGCCGGATTCGGCGCAGGACGCTGCCAACGCAATGGATCAGGCACTCGACTGGCTCATTGTGCTCGGCAGCCCGGACGAGGAACAGACCCGGCAGTTCCATGCCTGGCTGGCGGCCGATCCGTTGAATGCCGAGGCGTTCGCCAAGGCGCAGGCGATCTGGGACGGGCCGCAAGTCGTCCAGTGCGCGCAAAGCCTCGCGGCCAAACCGACGAAAGTCACCGTCCTCAAGCGGTTGCGTCCGCACTGGAAACCGTTGGCGACTGCTGCGGTGCTGATTCTGGGCCTGTTCAGTTTCAGCAATCTGCCGATGCGCCTGCAGGCCGATCACCTGACCGTGGTCGGCGAGCGTCAGCGCCTGCAACTGGAGGATGGCTCCAAGGTGCTGCTCAACACCAACTCGGCATTCTCCAGCACCATCAATGACCGGCAGCGCGTGGCGCGGCTGTATCAGGGCGAAGCGTTTTTCGAAGTGGCTGCCAACCGTGGCCAGCCGCTGCAAATCGATGCCGGCCCGGTGCAGGCCAGCGTGCGCGACACCGCGTTCGCCGTGCGCTATCTGGACGGCGTCGCGCAGGTCAATGTGCAACGCGGTGATGTCGATCTGCGCGCCACGCACAACGACGCACGAGTGCGTTTGAGCGCCGGCGAAAGCATTCGCATCGGCCCCAACGGTTTCGATCGTCCGGCCAAGCTCGATGCCGCCACCGATCTGGCCTGGGTCCAGGGCCGACTGGTGTTCGAGAACTGCCCGTTGAATCAGGTGCTGGCCGAATTGCGCCGCTACTACCCGGGCTGGATCATCAATACCAACGAGCAGTTGGCCGACGTCAACGTCACCGGCAACTACCGCCTCGACCAGCCGCTGGACGTGGTGCGTTCCCTAGCCCACATCACCTCGGCGCGCCTGCAGGAATTCCCCGCGCTGGTGATCCTGAACTAAATGAGAATTATTTTTACTCGATAGCCAAAGCCCGTTCGTCTCGTTATAGCCAATGCAATTGATTCGCATCTTCGGAGGCGAATCAGCACCTATAAAGATTCGTGCGACACGGAGCGCTATCGATGTCCTCTCGCCTTACCCGCCAGACTGCTACCCCTTCCCGCGTATTGTCGCTGCTGACGGCCGCCATCCTCATGGCCGGCACTGCACCGCTGATGGCTGCCAGCGAACAACCGGCGCGCAACATGGGTGATTATTCGTTCTCGATCGGCCAGCAACCGCTGGTTTCGGCGCTCAATGCCTTCACCAGCGTCACCGGCTGGCAGGTCGGTTTACCGGCAGCACTGGGTCAGGGCGTGTCGTCGCCGGGCGTGCGCGGGTCGCTGCCGCCGGAGAAAGCCCTGGAGCGCCTGTTGGTGGGGACCAACCTGAGCTTCCGCAAACTGAGCAATAACAATGTGGTGCTGGAGAAGCGCGCCACCAGCGGCGCACTCAATCTGGATCAGGTGACCATCAGCGCCACCCGCCAGGAACAATCGGTCAACAGCGTGCCGGCCACCGTTACCGTGCAGACCCGCGAGGATCTGGACCGCAACAACGTCAACACCATCAAGGATCTGGTGCGTTACGAGCCGGGCGTGTCCGTCGGCGGCGCCGGCCAGCGCGGCGGGATCAGCGGCTATAACATTCGCGGCATCGACGGCGACCGCATCCTGACTCAGGTTGACGGCGTCGAAGTGCCGGACGGTTTCTTCAACGGCCCGTACGCCAAGACCCAGCGCAATTATGTCGACCCGGAAATCGTCAAACGCGTGGAAATCCTCCGTGGCCCGGCCTCGGTGCTGTACGGCAGCAACGCCATCGGCGGCGCCGTCAGCTACTACACCCTCGACCCGGACGACATCATCAAGCCCGGCAAAGACGTCGGTGCTCGCCTCAAAACCGGCTACAGCTCCGCCGATGAGAGCTGGCTGAAATCCGCCACCGTCGCCGGGCGTGCCGAGCAGTTCGACGGCTTGCTGCACCTCAGCCAGCGCGACGGTCACGAAACCGACTCCTACGGCAGCAACAACGGCACTGGCCTGGCGCGCACCGCTGCCAACCCGGAAGACGTCAAAGCCACCAACGTCCTGGCGAAGATCGGCTGGAACTACAACGAAGATTCCCGTCTGGGCCTGACCTACGAGAAGTACAAGGACGATCGCGACACCGATCAGAAAAGTGCCTACGGCGGCCCGTACTTCAATGGCGCCCCGACCATCCCCAACAGCATGCTCCCTGGCGGCATGTACCAGTGGCGCACCGGCAACGACACCATCACCCGCGAGCGTTTCGGCCTCGAGCACAGCTTCGCCCTCGACAGCCTGCTGGCCGACAACGTGAAGTGGAGCCTCAATCACCAGATCGCCAAAACCGATCAGAGCACCGAAGAGTTCTACTATCCGATGACCCGTAAAGTGCTGCGCACCCGCGACACGGTCTACGAGGAAAAACAGTGGGTATTCGATGCGCAACTGGACAAGGCCTTCGCCATCGGTGACACCGATCACGTGCTGACCTACGGCACCACAATCAAGCAGCAGAAAGTCACCGGCTCACGCAGCGGCGACGGCAAGTGCCTGGCAGTCGGCCGTGGCTGCACCGCCATCGGCGCCACCAGCGCGGCGGATGTGCTGAAAAAATCCAGCGACTTCCCGGATCCGACCATCAACACCTACAGCCTGTTCGCCCAGGATCAGATCAGTTGGAACAAGTGGACCTTCCTGCCGGGCCTGCGCTACGACCACACCCAGCTCAAGCCGCACATCACTCAGGAATTCCTCAACACCGTGGCCGCCGATGGCAACGGCACGGTCAGCGACGCGAACAAGAGCTGGCACAAAGTCTCGCCCAAATTCGGCCTGACCTATGCCCTGACCGATAACTACACCTGGTACGGCCAGTACGCCGAAGGTTTCCGCACACCGACCGCGAAAGCGTTGTACGGGCGCTTCGAAAACAGCACCACCGGCTACAACGTGGCGCCCAACCCGAACCTGGAACCGGAAAAAAGCAAAAGCTATGAAACCGGTCTGCGCGGCAACTTCGAACAAGGCTCGTTCGACGTGGCGGTGTTCTATAACAAGTACCGCGATTTCATCAACGAAGACGCGGTCACTCCCGGTTACGACGAGCTGACCTTCCAGTCGAGCAACATCAAGCACGCGACCATCAAGGGTGCCGAAGTCAAAGGTCGCCTGAACCTCGATGCGTTCGGCGCGCCGCAGGGCCTCTATACCCAAGGCTCGATCGCCTATGCCTACGGTCGCAACAACGACAACGGCGAGCCGCTCAACAGCGTCAATCCGCTGACCGGCGTATTCGGTCTGGGTTACGACCAGGACAACTACGGCGGCCTGCTGAGCTGGACCGTGGTGAAGAAAAAGGATCGCGTCGACGACAGCAACTTCAAGTCGCCGGATGGCGTCAGCAGCCAGTTCAAGACCCCGGGCTTCGGCATTCTCGATCTGGCCGGCTATTACAAAGTCACCGACGACGTCACCGTCAGCGGCGGCATTTACAACCTGACCGACAAGAAGTACTGGCTGTGGGATGACGTGCGCGGTTACGACAGCGTCGGCGAAGCCTCGGTGACGCAACCGGCCAACCTCGATCGCCTGACCCAGCCGGGCCGCAACTTCGCGATCAATCTGGTCTGGGACATCTGAACCGCACGGCCCTGCGACGCGCATTGATCAACGCGTCGCGGGGCTTTTTTTACGGTCTGGCAGCTGCCCGTTCGTCTCGTTATCAAGCGCCTCTTTTATCAAGGACACCCCCATGACCACTTCGGAAAAAGCCCTGCGTTCACAACGCCTGAACCAGATCACCCACGAGCCGCACAGCAAGCTCGACGCCCTGGTCAAGGCCCACGCGCCGTTCGAAACCCGCGCTAACTTCGCGCGTTTCGTGGTCGCGCAGTACCTGTTCCAGTCGGAACTGGTCGATCTCTATAACAATGCCGAACTGGCTGCCATCGTCCCGGATCTGCCGGCCCGTTGCCGCGCGGATGCGGCCAAGGCTGACCTGGCGGATCTCGACACCGACATCCCGCCACCGGTGGCCGGTGCGCTGAAAAATCCGAGCAAGGCCCGTGCACTGGGCTGGATCTTCGTCTCCGAAGGTTCGAAGCTTGGCGCAGCGTTCCTGATCAAACGCGCGGTGGCGCTGGAGCTGAGCGAAACCTTTGGTGCCCGCCACCTGGGTGAACCGGAAGGCGGCCGTGCCGAGGGCTGGAAAAGCTTCGTGCGCACCCTCGATTCCCTGCCGTTCACCGCCGAAGAGGAAGCCGAAGTCGAGCAAGGCGCAATCGACGCGTTCAACCGCTTCACCGTGCTGCTGGAACAGGCTTACGCCACCGAGGCCGAACCGGCCTGATACACAGCAAATTCCCCTTGTAGGAGTGAGCCTGCTCGCGATGGCGGTGTATCAGTCGACATTAATGTTGAATGACCGGATGCCATCGCGAGCAGGCTCACTCCTACAGGGGAACGGTGTAAGCCTGTAAGATTCCCGTCCCGCTTCAGAAGCAACCGCTGAGCCCATGCCGCAACCCGCCACCTCAAAACTCGCCCGTCTGCTGTTCGGCCTGCTGGCCTACGTCAGCCTCGGCATTGGCCTGATCGCCATCGTCGTGCCCGGCCTGCCGACCACCGAGTTCATCCTGCTCGCCGCCTGGGCCGCGACTCGCAGCTCGCCGCGCCTGAGCGCCTGGCTGGAAAACCATCGGCTGTTCGGGCCGATCCTGAGCAACTGGCGCAACGGCAAGATCATCGCGCGCAAAGCCAAGGTCAGCGCCACCATCAGCATGCTGCTGTGCGCGACGTTGATGCTGGTAATGCTCGATCACGGCTGGCCGGTGTATCTGGCGATTGCCGGGATGAGTCTGGGCAATCTGTGGATCTGGTCGCGTCCGGAAGCGCTCCCCTCCTCTTCCTGACCTCCCACTATGCTTTGTGGATGTGGCTTTTGTGGTGAGGGGATTTATCCCCGATGGACTGCGCAGCAGCCACTAAATCAGGCATCCGCAGAGTTTCAGTTAAAACTGGTTGTCAGGTTTTGGGCCTGCTGCGCAGTCCATCGGGGATAAATCCCCTCACCACAAAGCCTCATCACCAACAGCTCCCCGGTGTTCATCAGGCTGAAACTTCCCTGTAATTAATCGCCTTTTCAGCACATTCCCCTGCGCAAACGTTTAGCGCTGACCGTTCGTCGGCAAGCGGCTCATGCCCTCTCGCTGCGCGCCGATGAGCAATGCATGGCGCTGAATGGATTTGGCGAACCGGGTAGTTCATCCCGTGGCCACCTGCTCATTCATTCACGAGATCGCCCCATGTTCGACTCTCTCTCCATTCGCCTGAAAATCGTCCTGCTCTCCGGCCTGTGCCTGCTGGGTGTGGTTGCGCTGATCGTCGGCATGAACATTTACCAGACCAATCAGAACGACGAACTGGTCAGCAACTCCAGCAACCAGTTGCTCACTGCCAGTGTGCAGAACCTGTTGCAGGCCAAAGCCGCCGAGCAAGCAGTGCGGGTGCAGAAGACCTTTGGCGAAAGCCTGACGGTGATCACCGCGCTGGCCGATCAGATCAAGGACATGCGCGCACTGGCCGCCAAGCGTTCACTGGACGCCGGGGCCCTGCGTGAAGAATTGAACCAGAGCCTGAAAACCGCGTTCGAGCGCAACGACAAGGTGCTCGGCATCTGGCTCGCCTTCGAACCCAACGGCCTCGACGGCAAGGACAGCGAGTTCGTCAACGACGCCGCGCGCCAGTCCAACGAAGCCGGGCGTTTTGCGAGCTACTGGAGCCGCGCTGCCGGCTCGGCGCTGAACACGATCATGGTCGAAGAAGACATGACCAAGACCACCCTCAGCGTCAGCGGCACGCCGTACAACAGCTGGTACACCTGCCCTCGCGACAACAAGCGTACTTGCCTGCTCGATCCGTATGCCGACACCGTGGGCGGCAAGGAAATGTTGATGACCACCATTTCCGTGCCGTTGATCGTCGACGGCAAGGCCATCGGCGTGGTCGGTGTCGACATCGCCCTTGATGCCCTGCAAGCGGCGGCGGTGGAGTCCCAACGCAACCTGTTCAACAACGCCGGGCACATGCTGATCGTTTCGGGCAGCGGCGTGCTCGCTGCCGACAGTTCCGATGCGACCAAGGTCGGTAAAAAGATCAGCGATACCCTCGGCGCCGACGGCAAGGACCTGCTGCAACTGGTCAGCAGCGGCACGCCGAAGATTCTTGAACAGGGCGAGCTGATTCGCGCGGTGTACCCGGTGGATCCGATTGGCAACTCGCGGGCCTGGGGCGTGGTCATCGACTTGCCGAAACAGGTGCTGCTGGCCGACTCGGTCAAGCTGCAAGCGGTACTCGACGATGCGCAGGAAACCGGTGTGCTCACTGCGTTGCTGGTGGCGGTGGTGGCCGGTCTGGTCGGTCTGCTGCTGATCTGGCTCACCGCCTCGGGCGTGACCCGGCCGATCAACAGCGTCGCCGAGATGCTGAAGAACATCGCCAGCGGTGAAGGCGATCTGACCCAGCGCCTGAACTACAGCAAGAAGGATGAACTGGGCGAACTGGTGAACTGGTTCAACCGCTTCCTCGACAAGCTGCAACCGACCATCGCCCAGATCAAACAGAGCATCACCGAAGCGCGTGGCACTGCTGATCAGTCTTCGGAAATCGCCCGCCAGACCAGCGAAGGCATGCAGGTGCAGTTCCGCGAGATCGATCAGGTCGCCACCGCCTCCAACGAAATGAGCGCCACCGCCCACGACGTCGCCAACAGCGCGTCGAACGCGGCCAACGCCGCCAAGGGCGCCGACCAGTCGGCCAAGGACGGCATGTCGATCATCGAGCGCAGCACCCGCGACATCAATCAACTGGCCGATGAAGTCAGCAAAGCGGTGACCGAAGTCGAAGCACTGGCGGTCAACAGCGAGCAGATCGGTTCGGTGCTGGAAGTGATCCGCAGCATCGCCGAACAGACCAACCTGCTGGCGCTCAACGCTGCCATCGAAGCGGCCCGCGCCGGGGAAAGCGGTCGTGGTTTTGCGGTGGTGGCCGACGAAGTGCGCAACCTTGCCAAGCGCACCCAGGATTCGGTGGAAGAAATCCGCATCGTCATTGAGCGCATCCAGACCGGCACCCGTGGCGTGGTCGCGACCATGCATTCGAGCCAGACCCAAGCGCACAACAACGCCGGGCAGATCCGCCAGGCCGTGGACGCACTGGGCAAGATCAGCGACGCGGTCACCGTGATCAGCGACATGAACCTGCAGATCGCCAGCGCCGCCGAACAGCAGAGCGCCGTGGCCGAAGAGGTCAACCGCAACGTCTCGGCAATTCGCACCGTGACTGAAACCCTGACCGAGCAGGCCACCGAGTCGGCGGCGATCAGCAGCCAGCTCAATGCCCTGGCGAGCCAGCAGATGAAGCTGATGGATCAGTTCCGCGTCTAGCAAACTGCAAAAATCCCTGTGGGAGCGAGCCTGCTCGCGAAGACGGCAGCACATTCAACATCAAAGTGACTGATCCACCGCTTTCGCGAGCAGGCTCGCTCCCAAAGGGGTAAGTGTTCACCTGCCGGAATTTCATCTGGCCCGAGATTTTTTTGCACTATCATCGCCCTCTCTCCCGGAGGGCCTTCGATGACTGATTTACTCACGTCCATTCAAGCCGCACTCGGCTTGCCCCACACGCCGATTCCGTTCACCGCCAGTGGCGCCCTGCCCTCGGCGTTCGCCGTCAGCGACCTGGCCTGCGCCAGCATCGGCGCTGCCGGTCAGGCCGTCAGCGAACTGCTCCGGCAACAGACCGGGCACTTGCCCGCCGTGGAAGTCGATCGACGTCTGGCCTCGTTCTGGTTCGCCACCTCGTTACGCCCGATCGGCTGGGAAGTCCCACCGCTGTGGGATCCGGTCGCCGGCGACTACGCAACCGAAGACGGCTGGATCCGCCTGCACACCAACGCCCCACATCACCGTGCTGCGGCTGAAAGCGTGCTCGGTACCTGCGCCGATCGCGCTGCCATGGCGGCGAAAGTCGCGCAGTGGAACAGCGCCGATCTGGAACAAGCGGTGGTCGAGGCCAACGGCTGCGCCGCCGAAATGCGCAGTTGGGCGCAATGGCAGCAGCATCCGCAAGGGATGGCAGTGAATGCCGAGCCGCTGGTGCATTTCATCGATTCGCAGGATGAAAAGGCCAACGCGTGGCAAGGCTCCGTGGAGCAACCGCTGGCCGGGCTCAAGGTGCTCGACCTGACCCGCGTGCTCGCCGGCCCCACCGCCAGCCGTTTTCTCGCGGGCCTCGGTGCCAACGTGCTGCGCATCGATCCGCCGAGCTGGAACGAGCCGGGCGTGGTGCCGGAAGTCACCCTGGGCAAACGCTGCGCACGGCTGAATCTGCAGCAACCAGGCGATCGTGCAGTGCTCGAAAACCTGTTGAAGGACGCCGATATCCTCATACATGGCTACCGTGCCGATGCCCTGGAACACCTCGGTTTCGGCGCCGAACGCCGCCGACAACTGGCGCCGGGGCTGATCGACGTCTGTCTCAATGCCTACGGCTGGAGCGGCCCGTGGCGCAACCGGCGGGGTTTCGACAGCCTGGTGCAAATGAGCAGCGGCATCGCCGAGGCCGGGCAGCGCTGGAAACAGGCTGACAAGCCGACGCCGTTGCCGGTGCAGGCGCTGGATCACGGCACCGGGTATTTGATGGCGGCCAGTGCGATACGGCTTCTGACGCAGCGATTGAAGACGGGCCGCGGTGGTTCGGCGCGCTTGTCGCTGGCGCGTACCGCCAAGCTGTTGATCGAACAGGAGCCGGGGTCGAGCGAAGCGTTGCGGGCTGAAGATGCGCAGGATCAAAACTCGCATCTGGAGCAGACCCCGTGGGGGCCGGCGCACCGCTTGCTGGCACCGATGACGATCAGCGGGACGCCGCTGCAGTGGGCGTTGCCGGCCACCGAACTGGGTTCACATCGCCCGTTGTGGTGAATTTGAAATTGCTATCGCGAGCAGGCTCACTCCCACATTTGAAATGCATTCCCCTGTGGGAGCGGGCTTGCTCGCGAAGAGGCCCGCACTGACACCACCGATGCACAATCAATCCACCTACAGCGACAACACCCCGCTGTACAAACCATACGCCGCCAGCCCTGCGCCGATCAGCACACAGGCAAAAATACCTTTCTCGACCGGGGTGAACAGTGGCTCGCCCTGCTCATGCTTGGCCTTGGCGAACAGGACCACCCCCGGCGCATACAGCAGCGCCGACAGCAGCAGGTATTTCACCCCGCCGGCATACAACAACCACACCGCGTAGCACAGGGCGATCCCGCCAATCAGCAGATCCTTGGTGCGTTCGGCCGAGGCATGTTCGTAGGTTTCGCCACGTCCGCTGAGCAGCACCGCATACGCCGCCGACCACAGGTACGGCACCAGAATCATCGACGAAGCGAGGTAGATCAGGCTGGTGTAGGTGCCGGCGGAAAACAGCGTGATCAGCAGGAAAATCTGAATCATCACGTTGGTCAGCCACAGCGCATTGACCGGCACATGGTTGGCGTTTTCCTTTTTCAGGAACGCCGGCATGGTCTTGTCCCGGGCCGTGGCGAAGAGGATTTCCGCGCACAGCAGCGCCCATGACAGCAATGCGCCAAGCAGCGACACCGCCAGACCGAGGCTGATCAACAATGCGCCCCACGGCCCGACGATGTGCTCCAGCACCGCCGCCAGCGACGGGTTCTGCAAAGTCGCGAGTTCGGGCTGGCTCATGATCCCCAGCGACAGCACGTTGACCAGCACCAACAGCGCCAGTACGCCGAGGAAACCGATCACCGTTGCGCGCCCGACGTCGCTGCGTTTCTCCGCCCGTGCCGAATACACGCTGGCGCCCTCGATGCCGATGAACACGAACACCGTGACCAGCATCATGTTGCGCACCTGATCCATCACCCCGCCGAAGCTCGGGTTGCTGCGGCCCCAGATGTCGCGGGTGAAAATGTCGGCCTTGAACGCCACGGCGGCAATCACGATGAACATGATCAGCGGCACGATCTTGGCGACCGTGGTCACCTGATTGATGAACGCCGCCTCCTTGATCCCGCGCATCACCAGAAAATGCACCGCCCACAACAGCACCGACGCGCAGCCGATGGCGATCGGCGTATTGCCCTGACCGAATACCGGGAAGAAGTAACCGAGCGTGCTGAACAACAGGACGAAATAACCGACGTTGCCCAGCCACGCGCTGATCCAGTAACCCCAGGCCGATGAAAACCCCATGTAGTCGCCAAACCCGGCCTTGGCGTAGGCGTAGACGCCGGAGTCCAGTTCAGGCTTGCGGTTGGCCAGGGTCTGGAACACGAAGGCCAAGGTCAGCATGCCGATGGCGGTGATCCCCCAGCCGATCAGGATTGCCCCGGCATCGGCGCGGGCCGCCATGTTCTGCGGCAGGGAAAAAATCCCCCCGCCAATCATCGAACCCACCACCAGGGCGATCAACGCACCCAGTCGCAGCTTTTGCGTCGGTTGCGACATTCTTGTCTCCCTTCATTCATTTGTAACAACTATTAACTAAACGCCTGATACCAGACGACGTTTATCAGGTAATACCGAGAAACACTCGTTTATATATAGCGACTGACGCTAACGCCTAGCACGCTAAGACAGTTTTGTGCGCGAATCCTAATAAATCAATTCTGTACTGAAAACAGATGCTGAAAATTTGCCAAAAGCTGAAAAACAACTAGCGTGATAACTCTAAAGTAATAAGACCAATTCCCAACCACATCAGGCAAAAGCCTCTAGGACGGGCTTTCCAGGCGATAGCGTTATGCCTCCAGTTGTTTCATAAGTCATTCATTAACAATGGAATGTGGCCATGCACTGATCTATGTCAGCTGATTGAACAGACAACAGATCTACGCTGTGAACTCTTCTCTCCTGCAATGGAGTCATGCAATGTCTGAAGCTCCCGGAAAACTACGACTCGGTGCACTGGTTGCCTTGGTAGTCGGCTCAATGATTGGTGGCGGGATATTCTCTTTGCCACAAAACATGGCCGCCAGCGCCGACGTCGGCGCGGTATTGATTGGTTGGGCCATCACCGCTGTCGGCATGCTCACCCTCGCTTTTGTCTTCCAAACCCTCGCCAATCGCAAGCCTGACCTGGACGGCGGTGTCTACGCCTACGCCAAGGCCGGATTTGGCGACTACATGGGTTTCTCGTCCGCCTGGGGTTACTGGATCAGTGCCTGGCTGGGCAACGTTGGCTACTTTGTTCTGTTGTTCAGCACCCTCGGGTATTTCTTTCCGATTTTCGGCGAAGGCAACACGGTAGCGGCGGTGATCGGCGCCTCGGTGCTGCTGTGGGCCGTGCACTTTCTGGTACTGCGCGGGATCAAGGAAGCGGCGTTCATCAACCTGGTGACCACCGTCGCCAAAGTCGTGCCGCTGCTGCTGTTCGTCCTGATCGCGATTTTCGCCTTCAAACTGGACATTTTTACCGCCGACATCTGGGGTGTGAAAAACCCGGATCTGGGCAGCGTGATGAACCAGGTGCGCAACATGATGCTGGTCACCGTGTGGGTGTTCATCGGCATCGAGGGCGCGAGCATCTTCTCGGCGCGGGCGGAAAAACGCTCGGACGTCGGCAAGGCCACCGTCATCGGTTTCATCACCGTGCTGCTGTTCCTGGTGCTGGTCAACGTGCTGTCGCTGGGCATCATGACCCAGCCGGAACTGGCCAAACTGCAGAACCCGTCGATGGCCGCCGTGCTTGAGCACGTGGTCGGTCATTGGGGCGCGGTGCTGATCAGCGTCGGCCTGATCATCTCGCTGCTGGGCGCGCTGCTGTCGTGGGTGCTGCTGTGTGCGGAGATCATGTTCGCCGCCGCCAAAGACCACACCATGCCCGAGTTTCTGCGCAAGGAAAACGCCAACCACGTACCGGTCAACGCCCTGTGGCTGACCAACGCGATGGTCCAGCTGTTCCTGATCATCACCCTGTTCTCGGCCAGCACTTATCTGTCGCTGATCTACCTCGCCACCTCAATGATTCTGGTGCCGTACCTGTGGTCGGCGGCCTATGCCCTGCTGCTGGCGGTACGCGGCGAAAGCTACGAAGGCTTCGCGGCCGAACGACGCAAGGATCTGATTATCGGCGGCATCGCGCTGATCTACGCGGTGTGGCTGCTATATGCCGGCGGGGTCAAGTATCTGCTGCTCTCGGCCCTGCTCTACGCACCCGGCGCGATCCTGTTCGCCAAGGCCAAGCTGGAACTCAAACAACCGATTTTCACTAACGTCGAGAAGCTGATTTTCGCCGCAGTGGTCGTGGGTGCCCTGGTGGCTGCCTACGGTCTCTACGACGGCTTCCTGACCTTGTAACCCTTGATTTGTAATCTGGAGGATCACTGCAATGACCACGGAAAAAGTTAAGTACGGCGTCCATTCCGAAGCCGGCAAACTGCGCAAAGTCATGGTTTGCTCCCCAGGTCTGGCCCACCAGCGCCTGACCCCGAACAACTGCGATGAACTGCTGTTCGATGACGTGCTGTGGGTCGCCCAGGCCAAGCGCGACCACTTCGACTTCGTGACCAAAATGCGTGAACGCGGGATCGACGTGCTGGAAATGCACAACCTGCTGACCGACATCGTCGCCATCCCGGAAGCGCTGGACTGGATTCTCGAGCGCAAGGTAACCGCCGACTCGGTGGGCCTGGGTCTGATCAGCGAAGTCAAATCCTGGCTGAAAAGCCTTGAGCCGCGACACATCGCCGAATACCTGATTGGTGGCGTATCCGCCGATGATCTGCCGGACAGCTTCGGTGGCAAGACCATCCAGATGTTCCGCGACTTCCTCGGCCACTCCAGCTTTATCCTGCCGCCGCTGCCGAACACCCAGTTCACCCGCGACACCACCTGCTGGATCTACGGTGGCGTGACGCTGAACCCGATGTACTGGCCGGCGCGACGTCAGGAAACCCTGCTGACCACCGCCATCTACAAATTCCACCCGCAGTTCACCAACGCCGATTTCGAGATCTGGTACGGCGACCCGGACAAGGACCATGGCAGCTCGACCCTTGAGGGCGGCGACGTGATGCCGATCGGCAACGGCGTGGTGTTGATCGGCATGGGCGAACGCTCGTCGCGACAGGCGATCGGCCAACTGGCACTGAACCTGTTCAAGAACAAAGCCGTGGAAAAAGTCATCGTCGCCGGCTTGCCGAAGTCCCGCGCCGCGATGCACCTGGACACCGTGTTCAGTTTCTGCGACCGCGACCTGGTGACGATTTTCCCGGAAGTGGTCAACCAGATCGTCGCCTTCACCCTGCGTCCTGACGAAAGCAAACAGGGCGGCATCGACATCCGCCGCGAAGAAGGCAGCTTCCTCGACACTGTCGCCGCTGCGCTAAACCTGCCGAAACTGCGCGTGGTGGAAACCGGCGGCAACAGCTTCGCCGCCGAACGCGAGCAATGGGACGACGGCAATAACGTGGTGGCCGTGGAACCGGGCGTGGTCATCGGCTACGACCGCAACACCTACACCAACACCCTGCTGCGCAAGGCAGGCGTGGAGGTCATCACCATAAGCGCTGGCGAACTCGGTCGTGGTCGCGGCGGCGGCCACTGCATGACCTGCCCGATCATCCGCGACCCAATCGATTACTAAACCTCTGAGCCTTGGCCGCGACTTACAAAGCGCGGCCAGGGGGATAACCGACACCGAAGGAGATCCATCATGGCTTTTAACATCCACAACCGTAACCTGCTCAGCCTGGAACACCACACCCCACGTGAGCTGCGTTATCTGCTCGACCTGTCCCGCGATCTGAAACGCGCCAAGTACACCGGCACCGAGCAGCAACACCTCAAGGGCAACAACATCGCCCTGATCTTCGAAAAAACCTCGACCCGCACCCGTTGCGCGTTCGAAGTGGCGGCCTACGACCAAGGCGCCAACGTCACCTACATCGACCCGAACTCATCGCAGATCGGCCACAAGGAAAGCATGAAAGACACGGCCCGCGTGCTGGGTCGCATGTACGACGCCATCGAATACCGTGGTTTCAAACAGGAAATTGTCGAAGAGCTGGCGAAGTTCGCCGGGGTGCCGGTGTTCAACGGCCTGACCGACGAATATCACCCAACGCAAATGATCGCCGACGTGCTGACCATGCGTGAACACGCCGACAAGCCGATCCACGAAATCAGCTACGCCTACCTCGGTGACGCGCGCAACAACATGGGCAACTCGCTGCTGCTGGTCGGCGCCAAGCTCGGCATGGACGTGCGCATCTGCGCGCCGAAAGCCCTGTGGCCGCACGACGATCTGGTCGATCGCTGCAAGAAATACGCGGAAGAATCCGGCGCGCGCATCACCCTGACCGAAGACCCGAAAGCCGCAGTCAAAGGCGTCGATTTCATCCACACCGACGTCTGGGTGTCGATGGGCGAGCCGGTTGAAGCCTGGGCCGAACGTATCCAGCAACTGCTGCCGTACCAGGTCAACAAAGAGCTGATGAAAGCCACCGGCAACCCGCGCACCAAGTTCATGCACTGCCTGCCGGCGTTTCACAACAGCGATACCAAGGTCGGCAAACAGATCGCCGAACAGTATCCGCACCTGGCCAACGGCATCGAAGTCACCGACGACGTGTTCGAGTCGCCCGCCTGCATCGCCTTCGAGCAAGCGGAAAACCGCATGCACACGATCAAGGCGATCCTGGTCTCGACCCTGGCTGATCTGTAACCGGAATAGCTCCCACTGAAAGAACCGGCTCCAAATGTGGGAGCGGGCTTGCTCGCGAAAGCGGTGTGTCATTCAACAGCCATGTCGACTGATCCGCCGCCTTCGGGAGCAAGCCCCCTCCCACAGGGGATTCCGGTTCCGACAGGGAAACCGAGTCGTTTGCCATTTCTCTGCTGAAAGGATTGCACCATGCGTATCGTCGTAGCTCTGGGCGGTAACGCCCTGCTCCGTCGTGGCGAGCCGATGACCGCTGACAACCAGCGCGCCAACATCCGCATCGCCACCGAGCAAATCGCCAAGATCCATCCCGGCAATCAACTGGTCATCGCCCACGGCAATGGCCCGCAAGTCGGCCTGCTGTCGCTGCAGGCAGCGGCCTACACCTCCGTCACCCCTTACCCGCTGGACGTGCTCGGTGCCGAAACCGAAGGCATGATCGGCTACATCATCGAACAGGAACTGGGCAACCTGCTGGACTTCGAAGTGCCGTTCGCCACCTTGCTGACCCAGGTTGAAGTCGACGCCAAGGACCCGGCCTTCCAGAATCCGACCAAACCGATCGGCCCGGTCTACGAGAAAGCCGAAGCGGAAAAACTCGCCGCCGAGAAAGGTTGGGCCATCGCTCCGGACGGCGACAAGTTCCGTCGTGTGGTGGCCAGTCCACGGCCGAAACGCATCTTCGAGATCCGTCCGATCAAGTGGCTGCTGGACAAGGGCAGCATCGTGATTTGTGCGGGTGGCGGCGGCATTCCGACCATGTACGACGAGCACCGCAACCTCAAGGGCATCGAGGCGGTGATCGACAAAGACCTGTGCTCGTCGCTGCTCGCCGAGCAGCTGGAAGCTGACTTGCTGGTGATCGCCACCGACGTCAACGCGGCGTTCGTCGACTATGGCAAGCCGTCGCAGAAAGCCATCGCCGAAGCCCACCCGGATGAACTCGAACGCCTCGGTTTCGCCGCTGGCTCCATGGGGCCGAAGGTGCAGGCAGCCTGCGAATTCGCGCGCCATACTGGCAAGGTCGCGGTGATCGGTTCGCTCGCGGACATCGAAGCGATCGTCCAGGGCACTGCCGGCACACGCGTCAGCACGGCGAAGCCGGGCATCAGCTATCGATAATTAGAAACTCCGGGGGCAGGCCCAAGGTCTGCCCTTCTCCCATGCCTTGAGAAGGAGAAACCCATGGCCATATTCGAACCGGGTCATTTGCACATCGAGCGGCACGCGTTGACCAAGGACGATGTCGATTACGACCTGTGCCTCGACTACCAAGTGTTCACCGATCCCAAAGAAGGCAAAGGGATGCAGTTCACCCTGCACGGCAATATCCAGGGCAAGGACATGAAGGAAACTTTCTTCCTGCCCAAGGACCAGGCCTACAACTTCGCCAGCAACGTGACCAAGATTGCCGAAAAGTACGGCATTCCCAAAACTCACAGCAGCATCGGCTCGCAGCACAAACATTACGACCTGATGTTCGAGGATGTGCGGGTGCAGTTGAATATGAAGTCCGGGGATCCGGTCAAACCGGAACACCTCGAATAACCCGAACCCAGCACATTCCTACTGTGGGAGCGGGCTTGCTCGCGAAGGCGCCAGGTCAGTCACCATTTATGCTGTCTGACCTGACGCCTTCGCGAGCAAGCCCGCTCCCACAAGGTATCCGTGTAGCGCTGACAATCGTTGCAGATTTCACCATTGCCCCGCCCCAAGGCATACTTGCCCCCCTCCGCATTCCAGAACACTGAACCGCCCCCATGCGTATCCACGTCAGCTTCATCGACCGCGTCGGCATCACCCAGGAAGTCCTGGCTATCCTCGGTGGGCGCAATCTCAATCTGGATGCGGTGGAGATGATTCCGCCCAACGTCTACATCGATGCACCGACCTTGAGCCCGCAAGTGCTCGAAGAGCTCAAAGATGCGTTGTTTCGGGTGCGCGGTGTGGAGGCCGTGGTGGTGGTCGACATCCTCCCTGGTCAGCGCCGGCACCTGCAGCTCGATGCGTTGCTCGCGGCGATGACCGATCCGGTACTGGCCCTCGATAGCGCCGGCAAGGTGCTGCTGGCCAACCCGGCACTGATCGCCCTGTACGGCCGCGAACCGGCGGGGGAAAGTGTCTCGGAACTGTTCAACGATCCCGGCCTGCTGGAAACCCTGCTCGAGCAAGGCTTCCGCCTGCCGCTGCGCGAGATCACCGTCAATGGCCAGACCCTGCTGCTGGACGCCACGCCGATCACCGACGCCGGTGCGCTGCTGACCCTGTATCAGCCAAACCGTATCGGCGAACAGCTCTCGGCGTTGCACCATGACCATGCCGAAGGTTTCGATGCACTGCTCGGCGAATCCCCCGCAATCCGCACACTGAAGGCCCGCGCGCAACGAGTCGCAGCCCTCGACGCACCGCTGCTGATTCAAGGCGAAACCGGCACCGGTAAAGAACTGGTGGCCCGCGCTTGCCACGCGATCAGTGCGCGGCACAGTGCGCCGTTTCTCGCCTTGAACTGCGCGGCCCTGCCGGAGAACCTCGCCGAGAGCGAACTGTTCGGCTACGCCCCCGGTGCCTTTACCGGCGCGCAACGTGGCGGCAAACCGGGGCTGATGGAACTGGCCAACCAGGGCACGGTATTTCTCGACGAGATCGGCGAGATGTCGCCCTACTTGCAGGCCAAGTTATTGCGCTTTCTGAATGACGGCAGCTTCCGTCGGGTCGGCGGTGATCGCGAAGTGAAGGTCAACGTGCGGATCCTCAGCGCGACCCACCGCGACCTGGAAAAAATGGTCAGCGAAGGCCTGTTCCGCGAAGACCTGTTCTACCGTCTCAACGTGCTCAACGTCGAAGTGCCGCCGCTGCGTGAGCGCGGTCAGGACATTCTGCTGCTGGCGCGTTACTTCATGCAGCAGGCCTGTGCGCAGATTCAGCGTCCGGTGTGTCGCCTGGCACCGGGGACTTATCCAGCGCTGCTCGGCAACCGCTGGCCGGGCAACGTGCGGCAACTGCAAAACGTGATCTTCCGCGCCGCGGCGATCTGCGAAAGCAGCCTGGTCGATATCGGTGATCTCGACATCGCCGGCACCTCGGTGGCGCGGCAGACCGACAGCGACGTCGACAGCCTCGAACAGGCCGTCGAGTCCTTCGAAAAATCGCTGCTGGAAAAACTCTACGTCAGCTACCCCTCGACCCGCCAACTGGCCAGCCGCCTGCAGACCTCGCACACGGCAATCGCCCATCGCCTGCGCAAGTACGGCATCCCCAATAAACCGTAAGCCGCACGCGGTCAAAAATGTGGGAGCGGGCTTGCTCGCGAATGCGGTGGGCCATTCAACAGTGATGTCGACTGACCTGACGCTTTCGCGAGCAAGCCCGCTCCCACAGGGGGTTCATGTGACGGATTCGAAATCCGTTCAAAACCGACCTCCATCTGTACTGAAAGCGCTACAGCGGAACGATATCGCTACACCCTCCTCCGATCACCGCTGCGCAAGGCTTTGATCCGCTTCAGCTTTTCTCCCCGCCCCAAGCTGTAGCGATTTCGCTACAGAAGCCCCACACCCATCACAACCAGAAACACATAACCATTTGATTT
Organism: Pseudomonas sp. LAMO17WK12:I5; assembly: GCF_900215165.1. Classification (NCBI taxonomy): domain Bacteria; kingdom Pseudomonadati; phylum Pseudomonadota; class Gammaproteobacteria; order Pseudomonadales; family Pseudomonadaceae; genus Pseudomonas; species Pseudomonas sp. LAMO17WK12:I5. The sequence goes on from NZ_OBDS01000001.1 coordinate 149,275, forward strand.
ATATAGATAAATACAATCTGGCCGCGTTCTTGCTAAGTAACCGCTCATAAAACCAGGGCTTTCCCGCCCAAGCCTTCCACCGCGTCCACCAGACGAGTCTGGCCCCTTAGGAGTTTCCATGAGCGAGTTGCGTTTTACTGAAGATCACGAATGGCTGCGCACCGAAGCTGACGGCAGCGTTACTGTCGGCATCACCGCTTTCGCGCAGAACGCTTTGGGCGACGTGGTGTTCGTGCAACTGCCTGAGCTGCAGGCTTACGAAAAAGGCGCTGAAGCCGCCACCGTGGAATCGGTGAAAGCCGCCAGCGGCGTGTACATGCCGCTCGACGGTGAAGTTATGGAAGTGAACCCGGCACTGGACGGCAGCCCGGAACTGGTCAACGAAGATCCGCTGGGCGAAGGCTGGTTCTTCCGCTTCCAGCCAAGCGACGCCGCCGCTGTCGGCAAACTGCTCGATCAAGACGCCTACGACCGCCTGATCAAAGCCCAAGCCGAAGCCTGAGGAGTAACGACATGACCCAAGTAAACCTCGGCACTGCCAACGAATTCATCGCCCGTCACATCGGCCCACGCGCCGGTGACGAGCAAGCCATGCTCAACAGCCTCGGCTTCGACTCGCTCGAAGCGCTGAGCGCCAGCGTCATCCCGGAAAGCATCAAGGGCACCAGCGTGCTCGGCCTGGACGACGGCCTGAGCGAAGCCGATGCACTGGCTATGATCAAATCGATCGCCGGCAAAAACCAACTGTTCAAGACCTACATCGGCCAGGGCTACTACAACTGCCACACGCCGTCGCCGATCCTGCGCAACCTGTTGGAAAACCCGGCCTGGTACACCGCTTACACCCCGTACCAGCCGGAAATTTCCCAGGGCCGTCTCGAAGCGCTGCTGAACTTCCAGACCCTGATCAGCGACCTCACCGGCCTGCCAATCGCCAACGCCTCGCTGCTCGACGAAGCCACCGCCGCTGCCGAAGCCATGACCTTCTGCAAACGCCTGAGCAAAAACAAGGGCAGCCACCAGTTCTTCGCCTCGATCCACAGCCACCCGCAAACCCTCGACGTGCTGCGCACCCGTGCCGAGCCGCTGGGCATCGACGTGGTGGTTGGCGATGAGCGTGAACTGAGCGACGTCACGCCGTTTTTCGGCGCGCTGCTGCAATACCCGGCGAGCAACGGTGATGTGTTCGACTACCGCGAACTGACCGAGCGCTTCCACGCCGCCAACGCGTTGGTGGCCGTGGCTGCCGATCTGCTGGCCCTGACTTTGCTGACCGCCCCGGGCGAGTTCGGCGCCGACGTCGCCATCGGTTCCGCGCAACGCTTCGGCGTGCCGCTGGGCTTCGGTGGCCCGCACGCGGCTTACTTCTCCACCAAGGATGCGTTCAAGCGTGACATGCCGGGCCGTCTGGTCGGTGTTTCGGTTGACCGTTTCGGCAAGCCGGCCCTGCGTCTGGCGATGCAGACCCGCGAGCAACACATCCGCCGCGAGAAGGCCACGTCGAACATCTGCACCGCGCAGGTGCTGTTGGCCAACATCGCCAGCATGTACGCCGTGTATCACGGCCCGAAAGGCCTGACCCAGATCGCCAACCGCGTGCATCACCTGACCGCGATTCTGGCCAAGGGCCTGAGCGCACTGGGCGCTAAAGTCGAGCAGACAAGCTTCTTCGACACCCTGACCGTAGCCACCGGCGCACACACCGCCGCGCTGCACGACAAGGCACACGCTGCACAGATCAACCTGCGGGTCATCGACGCCCAGCGTCTGGGCCTGTCAGTGGACGAAACCACCACTCAGGCTGACATCGAAACCCTGTGGGGCCTGTTCGCCGACGGCAAGGCCCTGCCGGACTTCGCTGCGCTGGCCGCTTCGGTGCAAAGCACCATCCCGGCGGCGCTGGTGCGTCAGTCGCCGATTCTCAGCCACCCGGTGTTCAACCGTTATCACTCGGAAACCGAGCTGATGCGCTACCTGCGCAAACTGGCGGACAAGGACCTGGCACTGGATCGCACGATGATCCCGTTGGGCTCGTGCACCATGAAACTCAACGCCGCCAGCGAAATGATCCCGGTGACCTGGGCCGAATTCGGCGCCCTGCACCCGTTCGCCCCTGCAGCGCAGAGCGCCGGTTATCAGCAATTGACCGACGAACTGGAAGCGATGCTCTGCGCCGCCACCGGTTACGACGCTATCTCGCTGCAACCGAACGCCGGTTCGCAAGGTGAATACGCTGGCCTGCTGGCGATTCGCGCCTACCACCAGAGCCGTGGCGACGAGCGCCGCGACATCTGCCTGATCCCGTCGTCGGCCCACGGCACCAACCCGGCCACCGCCAACATGGCCGGCATGCGCGTGGTGGTGACCGCGTGCGATGCGCGCGGCAACGTCGATATCGAAGACCTGCGCGCCAAAGCCATCGAGCACCGCGAACACCTCGCGGCGCTGATGATCACCTACCCGTCGACCCACGGCGTGTTCGAAGAAGGCATCCGCGAAATCTGCGGGATCATTCATGACAACGGCGGCCAGGTGTACATCGACGGCGCCAACATGAACGCGATGGTCGGCCTCTGCGCGCCAGGCAAGTTCGGCGGCGACGTGTCGCACCTGAACCTGCACAAAACCTTCTGCATTCCGCACGGCGGTGGCGGCCCGGGCGTCGGCCCGATTGGCGTCAAGTCGCACCTGACCCCGTTCCTGCCGGGTCACGGCCAGATGGCACGCAAGGAAGGCGCGGTCTGCGCAGCGCCATTCGGCAGTGCGAGCATTCTGCCGATCACCTGGATGTACATTCGCATGATGGGCGGCGCCGGTCTCAAGCGGGCTTCGCAACTGGCGATCCTCAATGCCAACTATATTTCCCGTCGCCTCGAAGAGCACTATCCAGTGCTGTACACCGGCAGCAACGGGCTGGTGGCGCACGAATGCATCCTCGACCTGCGGCCGCTGAAAGACAGCAGCGGCATCAGCGTCGATGACGTCGCCAAGCGTCTGATCGACTTCGGCTTCCACGCCCCGACCATGTCGTTCCCGGTCGCCGGCACGCTGATGATCGAGCCGACCGAAAGTGAATCCAAGGAAGAACTGGACCGCTTCTGCGACGCCATGATCCGCATCCGCGAAGAAATCCGCGCAGTGGAAAACGGCACGCTGGACAAGGACGACAACCCGCTGAAGAACGCCCCGCACACTGCTGCGGAACTGGTCGGCGAGTGGACCCACCCGTACAGCCGCGAGCAGGCGGTATACCCGGTGGCGTCGTTGGTCGAAGGCAAATACTGGCCGCCGGTCGGTCGCGTCGACAACGTGTTCGGCGACCGCAACCTGGTCTGCGCCTGCCCGTCGATCGAAAGCTACGCTTAAGCGGATGAGGGGCAGGTCACCTGCCCCGATTTTCAGCAACACCATAGATCCCAATGTGGGAGCGGGCTTGCTCGCGAATGCGGTGTGTCAGGCAACATTGATGGCGACTGATAAACCGCATTCGCGAGCAAGCCCGCTCCCACAGGGGATTTGTGTCCAGCCTCGAGCTTGCGCCAATTCCTATAACAAGAAACCGGAGAACCACTCATGTCGTTAAGCGTGTTCGACCTGTTCAAGATTGGCATCGGCCCTTCCAGCTCCCACACCGTCGGCCCGATGCGTGCCGCTGCGCGCTTCGCCGAAGGCTTGCGCCGCGATGACCTGCTGTCGGCCACCAGCACCGTCAAAGTCGAGCTGTACGGCTCGCTCGGTGCTACCGGCAAGGGACACGGCAGCGACAAAGCGGTGCTGCTCGGCCTTGAAGGTGAACACCCGGACACCGTCGATACCGAAACCGTCGCCGCACGCCTGCAGGATATTCGCGGCAATGGCCGGCTGAATCTGCTCGGCGAACACAGCATTGCGTTCAACGAGAAAGAACACCTGGCGATGATCCGCAAGCCGTTGGCCTACCACCCCAACGGCATGATCTTTCGTGCCTTCGATGCTGCCGGTATTCAGATCCGCAGCCGCGAGTACTACTCGGTCGGTGGCGGCTTTGTGGTCGATGAAGATGCCGCCGGTGCCGACCGCATCGTCGAAGACGCGACACCGCTGACCTTCCCGTTCAAAAGTGCCAAGGACTTGCTCGGCCATTGCGCCACCTACGGTCTGTCGATCAGCCAGGTGATGCTGACCAATGAAAGTGCCTGGCGCCCTGAAGCGGAAACCCGCGCTGGTCTGCTGAAAATCTGGCAAGTGATGCAGGACTGCGTTGCCGCTGGCTGTCGCAACGAAGGCATTCTGCCGGGCGGGCTGAAGGTCAAACGCCGGGCGGCGGCGCTGCATCGGCAATTGTGCAAGAACCCGGAATCGGCGCTGCGCGATCCGCTGTCGGTGCTCGACTGGGTCAACCTCTACGCCCTCGCCGTCAACGAAGAAAACGCCAACGGCGGCCGCGTGGTCACCGCGCCGACCAACGGCGCGGCGGGCATCATCCCGGCGGTGCTGCATTACTACATGCGCTTTATCCCGGGTGCGAACGATGACGGCGTGGTGCGCTTTCTGCTGACCGCCGCCGCCATCGGCATTCTGTACAAGGAAAACGCTTCGATCTCCGGTGCCGAAGTCGGCTGTCAGGGTGAGGTCGGCGTGGCTTGCTCGATGGCCGCCGGCGCGTTGTGTGAAGTGCTCGGCGGCAGCGTGCAGCAAGTCGAGAACGCGGCGGAAATCGGCATGGAACACAACCTCGGCCTGACCTGCGATCCGATTGGCGGGCTGGTGCAGGTGCCGTGCATCGAGCGCAACGCCATGGGCTCGGTGAAAGCGATCAACGCGGTGCGCATGGCCATGCGCGGCGACGGGCAACACTTCGTCTCGCTCGACAAAGTCATCCGCACCATGCGCCAGACCGGCGCCGACATGAAAAGCAAATACAAAGAGACCGCCCGTGGCGGTCTCGCGGTCAACATAATCGAATGCTGATTTATGTCCTCGCCCTTTGGGAGAGGACCGCACTTAGCCCCCTCTCCCTCCGGGAGAGGGCTGGGGTGAGGGACTTTTGATCTTGATCTAAATCTAGCCCCATGCCCCCAAACTCAAACTTTCAAGGAGCCACGCATGTCCACCGAACAACTGTCGAAAACCCCGCTGCACGCTCTGCATATCGAACTCGGCGCCCGCATGGTGCCGTTCGCCGGCTACGACATGCCGGTGCAATACCCGCCGGGCGTGATGAAAGAACACCAGCACACCCGTGAGCAGGCCGGGCTGTTCGATGTCTCGCACATGGGCCAGATCCGCCTGACCGGCGCCAATGCCGCCAAGGCTCTGGAAACCCTGGTGCCGGTGGATATCATCGACCTGCCGGTGGGCATGCAGCGCTACGCAATGTTCACCAACGACAACGGCGGCATCCTCGACGACCTGATGGTCGCCAATCTCGGTAACGACGAGCTGTTCCTGGTGGTCAACGCCGCGTGCAAGGATCAGGATCTGGCGCATCTGCAAAAACACATTGGCGATCAGTGCACCATTACGGAGCTGTTCGAAGCGCGCGCGCTGCTGGCGTTGCAAGGCCCGGCTGCGGTCACCGTGCTGGCGCGTCTTGCGCCAGAGGTGGCGAAGATGACGTTCATGCAGTTCAATCGCGTGCAACTGCTGGGCGTGGATTGCTTCGTCAGCCGTTCGGGCTACACCGGTGAAGACGGTTTCGAAATCTCGGTGCCCGCCGCCGATGCAGAAAAACTCGCCCGCGCCCTGCTGGCCGAACCGGAAGTTCAGGCCATCGGCCTCGGCGCCCGCGACTCGCTGCGCCTGGAAGCCGGCCTGTGCCTGTACGGGCACGACATGAACACCGAGACCACGCCGATCGAAGCCAGCCTGTTGTGGGCAATCTCCAAGCCACGCCGTGCCGACGGTGCGCGGGCCGGTGATTTCCCGGGGGCAGAGACAGTTTTTGCTCAGCAGCAGAATGGCGTCGCGCGCAAACGCGTCGGTCTGCTGCCACAGGAACGTACGCCGGTGCGTGAAGGCGCAGAAATCGTCAACGAAGCGGGCGAAATCATCGGCAGCGTGTGCAGCGGCGGCTTCGGCCCGACCCTGGGCGGGCCGTTGGCGATGGGTTACCTCGACAGCGCTTATGTCACCCTGGATACGCCAGTCTGGGCCATCGTTCGTGGGAAAAAGGTGCAAATGCTTGTAAGCAAAATGCCATTTGTTCCACAACGCTACTATCGTGGTTGATTGACTGTTTCTATAAGTAACGCGATTGCGTTATGCGTGCACTAATGTGTAACGCAATCGCCACAAAAAAGTGCATTTTCTAACATTTGATTCGATTATGAACTTTACTTATAACGTTCGAAAACTTTTGAACAAGCTAATCGTCCAAGCCGCACTAGCAGACTGACTAACTGCCAGCAGGGACAGTAAAACCGGGGCCTTCGCGGGGCTTGTTTTTTCTCCCGTAGTTGGCGTAGAGTTTGTCCACTGTGTTTGCATGGGTCAGCTTGGAATCGTGACCTGGGCAGTAGCCTACAAGTTAGCTACATCCCGCTCGACGTCTTCTTACTCTCCTGCAACCAGCCCCAGTACTCTTTCATGAGAAAGAGGCTGTCATCAATTTATGCGTCAAAGGAAATAAGAAATGTCCCAACGTCAGAGCGGTACCGTCAAGTGGTTTAACGACGAGAAAGGTTTTGGTTTTATCACTCCAGAAAGCGGTCCGGATCTGTTCGTGCATTTCCGCGCTATTCAGGGCAACGGCTTCAAGAGCCTGAAAGAAGGCCAGAAAGTGACCTTCGTTGCTGTGCAAGGCCAGAAAGGCATGCAGGCTGATGAAGTACAAGCAGAAGGTTAATCTTCTGTAACGAAAAAGCCCCTGATATTGATATCAGGGGCTTTTTTGTGCGCGCGAATCCGTAAAATGGCGCTTCATTTTGCGTCCAGAGGCTGCCATGTCGAAGAACCTGCTCACTCCCCAGGGCGACTTTCCTGCTGTTGGCCTCGGCCGGCGCCTGGCCGCGATGTTCTATGACTTCCTGTTGTGCACTGCCCTGCTGATCGTCACCGGATTCGTCTACAAGTTGATCCAGGCAGCGATCATCGGTGAAGAACGCCTGCGTGTGCTGACCGACGCCGGAAAAATGGATGGCGATCCGCTGTATTCCACAGTGTTGCTGTTGGTGCTGTTTGCGTTCTTCGCCAAGTTCTGGACCCACGGCGGGCAGACACTGGGCATGCAGGTATGGGGCATCCGCGTACAGAACGCCGATGGCAGCGCGATCAGCCTGTGGCAGGCGCTGCTGCGCTTCATGGTATCGATCGCTTCGTGGCTGTGCGCAGGGCTAGGGTTTCTCTGGTCGCTGTACGACAAGCAAAAGCGCACCTGGCACGACATCTACTCCGATACCCGCGTGGTGCGGATTCCGAAGAAGACCAAATAGTTTCCAGACACCGAATACCACTGTGGGAGCGAGCCTGCTCGCGAAAGCGTAGTATCAGCCGACATTTATGTTTGCTGATTCACCGCCTTCGCGAGCAGGCTCGCTCCCACAGGTTTTGCGCTGTTTCTGAAGGACCTCAGGCGTTACCCGCCAGCTTCATCCGCGCCGCCTGGGTGAAATCCAGCATGCGCTTCAACGGACGGATCGCCTGCGGAATCAGCGCCGGATCGACAAAGATCTCGTTCGTCCCTTCCTTCAGGCTCTTGAGCGTGCGCTCAAGGGTGTTCATGGCCATCCACGGGCAATGTGCGCAACTGCGGCACGCCGCGCCGTTACCGGCGGTTGGCGCCTCGATGAAGACCTTGTCCGGGCACAGCTGCTGCATCTTGTAGAAGATGCCACGGTCGGTGGCGACGATCAGCGTCTTGTTCGGCAGGCTTTGCGCGGCAGCGATCAACTGACTGGTGGAACCTACTGCATCCGCCAGTTCGATCACCGAGGTCGGCGACTCCGGATGCACCAGAATCGCGGCGTCCGGATACAGCGCCTTCATGTCTTCGAGCTGCTTGGACTTGAACTCTTCGTGGACGATGCAGGCACCGTCCCACAGCAGCATGTCAGCGCCGGTCTTGCGCTGGATGTAAGTGCCCAGGTGCTTGTCCGGCCCCCAGATGATGGTCTCGCCGTTGTCCATCAGGCTTTCGACGATCTCCAGTGCGCAGCTCGACGTTACCACCCAGTCAGCCCGGGCTTTGACCGCGGCCGAGGTGTTGGCGTACACCACCACCGTGCGCTCCGGGTGCTGATCGCAGAATGCCGAGAACTCGTCCACCGGGCAACCGAGGTCCAGCGAGCAGGTCGCGTCCAGGGTCGGCATCAGCACGCGTTTTTCCGGGTTGAGGATCTTCGCGGTCTCGCCCATGAACTTTACGCCGGCGACCACCACGGTCTTGGCCGGGTGAGCGTTGCCGAAGCGCGCCATTTCGAGGGAGTCGGACACACAGCCGCCGGTTTCTTCGGCCAGGGCCTGAATCACCGGATCGCAATAGAAGTGGGCAACCAGCACCGCGTCCTGAGCCTTGAGCTCGGCGGCGATGGCGGAACGGTAGTAGGCCTCTTCCTCGGCAGTCAGCTGTTTGGGCTGTTTGGCATCGAGGTGGGCTTGAACCAGAAGGCGTTCGGAAATCTGCGTCATGTTCGCAAGACCTGCAGGCGCTTTCGCGCGAAAGTCGAGTATACACCCGGCTCCGGACCACTTGAGGGTACCGCCGGGAAAGTGAGTATTATCAGGCACGGACAGCATTGAAGCTGCGCAAGGCTACAGAATATCCCGTTGATACAAAAGATGATTCTGACCTGCATCAGCGCAGGCAACGATCAAGGGAGAGGTGCCTGAATCGCAGGCAAAAAAAAACCCGGAAATCCTCACTTTCGTGGGCCTTCCGGATTTTCTAAACCGCCAAATATGGTGGGTCGTGTGGGATTCGAACCTACGACCAATTGGTTAAAAGCCAACTGCTCTACCAACTGAGCTAACGACCCGCTGTGTGGTGGCGCGTATAATACTGATTTTTAAGGACTATTCAACACCTTTTTGAAAAAAATCAAAAATAAGGTGTTGGATCGCTTACACCGGCCGCTGCGAAGCCTTCTGCACGCAGGCGGCAGCTGTCGCATTTGCCGCACGCGCGGCCTTCATCGTCCGCCTGATAGCAGGAAACTGTCAGGCCGTAATCCACGCCCAGCTTCACGCCCGCCTGGACGATCTGCGCCTTGCTCAGGTTCTGCAGCGGTGCCTGGATGCGGAAACCGTTGCCTTCCACACCCGCCTTGGTCGCCAGGTTGGCCATGCGCTCGAACGACTCGATGAACTCCGGACGGCAATCCGGGTAACCGGAATAGTCCACCGCGTTGACCCCGATAAAGATGTCACGCGCGCCGAGCACTTCAGCCCAGCCCAGTGCCAGCGACAGGAACACCGTGTTGCGCGCCGGTACGTAGGTCACCGGGATGCCCTCGCCCAGCTCTTCCGGGATGTCGATGCTGGTGTCGGTCAGTGCCGAGCCGCCCATGCCATTCAGGTTCAGGCCGATCACTTTGTGCTCGACCACACCCAGATCGCGAGCGACGCGCGCGGCGGCATGCAGCTCTGCATGGGAGCGCTGGCCGTAATCGAAACTCATGGTGTAGCAGGCGAAACCTTCGGCTCGGGCCATCGCCACGACCGTGGCCGAATCCAGACCGCCCGACAGTAAAATCACTGCACGCTGTTCGGTGGTGTTCAGTTGTTCAGTCATCTCAGCGCCCCGGCTCGTCATTCCAAAGATACTTGTGCAGCTGTAATTGCAGACGCACCGGCAGGTTGTCTGCCACCACCCAGTCCGCCAGATCCCTGGCATTGAGGTCATGATGACTTGGGGAAAACAGCACTTCACCCGCACGTTGATCGAGACCGTACTGGATCAGTTTGGAAACCGCCCAGTCATAGTCGTCCCGCGAGCAGATGACAAACTTCACCTGATCGTTGGGAGTCAACAGTTCGATGTTTTCGTAGCGGTTGCGGTGCGCCTCTTTGGAGTCCGGTGTCTTCAAGTCGACCACGCGACTGACGCGCGAATCTACCGCCGAGATATCGAGTGCACCACTGGTTTCCAGTGACACTTCGAAACCGGCATCACACAATTGCTTGAGCAACGGGATGGCATTGGGCTGCGCCAGCGGTTCACCGCCGGTCACACAGACGTAGCGCGGGCGAAACCCGGCCACTTGTTCGAGGATATCGCCGAGGGTGCGGATCGTACCGCCGCTGAACGCATAGGCGCTGTCGCAGTATTGGCAACGCAATGGGCAACCGGTCAGGCGCACAAAAACCGTGGGCAGCCCGGCAGTCCGCGTTTCCCCCTGCAACGAGTAGAAAACTTCGGTAATTCTCAATGTGTCTTGCATAGTCGCCACGGGCGTAACAGCTAAACAGGCTGTCCGCCTCCGTCAGGCACTTCAGGCAACCCCGCCAACGCGTAGATCACCAGAAGCGTGTTTCAGAAAAAGGGCGTGAATTCTAACGAAAAAACCCGCGACAAGCGCGGGTTTCTTCCAAACGGGTCAAACACACTTACATGCGTTGCAGATCGCGTTGGGCCAACTGAGCAGCGGAGGTCCCCGGGTATTGGGAAACCACCTGTTGCAGAATGCCTTTGACCTTGTCGGTGTGACCGAGGCGGCGCTCTACATCAGCCAGCTTGTACAGCGAATCCGGCACTTTGGCGTGCTTGGGATAGAGCTGCGACACCTTGGCGAAAGCCTGACCTGCACCTTGCAGATCGCCCTTGGCCAGGTTCACTTCGCCCAACCAGTACTGGGCATTGCCCGCGTATTGGCTGTTCGGGTATTTACGCAGGAATGCCGAGAAAGCCTGGCTGGCCTTGTCGAAATCCTTGGCTTTGATCAGGTCGAAAGCGGCATCGTAATACAGCTTTTCCTTGGCCGGATCGCCCGGTTCGCTACTTGCAGCAGGTGCCTGGGCAGCAGCCCCGGCGCCCGCGGCAGCACCGGCAGCAGCACTTGCATCGCCACCGGCAGAAGAATTCTCAGGAGTCGCGGCAGGTGCAACACCGGATCCTATGCGCCGATCAAGATCCTGGTATCGCTCCAGGGATTCCTGTTTCATGCGCGCAACCTGATTCTGCAGTTCTTCGATCACACCTTGCTGGCGCGATATCTGATCCTGCATCTGTTGCAGTTGGTTGAACAGCATGCCCTGTGCCGAGGCAGGGGCCGAAGCCGCTCCCCCGGCATAGGCGCCGTTCGTACCGTAACCCGCAGGCGGATAACTGCTCCCGCTATTGTTATAACCGGAGTTGTCATCGACCACAGGAACCGCAGCCCACGCCGCAAGCGGCGCGAGGCTGAGAGCCAGAACAGTTACAGCACGACGGCACGTTCGCATATCGAATTACTTACGCAGTTCGACGCGACGGTTTTGAGCCCAGGACTGCTCGTCGTTGCCGGTAGCAACTGGACGCTCTTCGCCGTAGGAAACCAGTTCCAGCTGAGCTGGGGAAACACCTTGCAGTACCAGGTAGCGCTGAACGGCTTTCGCACGACGCTCGCCCAGTGCCATGTTGTACTCACGAGTACCACGTTCGTCGGTGTTGCCTTCCAGAACAACGCGAGCGCCGTTTGCTTTCAGGTCTTTGGCGTGAACGTCCAGAGCGCGCATGGCTTCTGGCTTCAGGTCCGAGCTGTCGTATTCGAAGTAGAAGGTGGTGATTGCGCGCAGAGCAGCTTCTTCGCTCAGGGAACCGTCAACGGCACCAGTGTTTGCGCCGTAACCAGCGTTTGGATCAACAGCGCCTTCACCGGCGTTGTCGCCGCCTTTGGACGAGCAACCTACAGCTACAGCCATGGCCAGAGCCAGCGCAGCAAATTTACCAAACTTCAGCATTTCCATCGTGAAACTCCTAATGAACCCCAGTGTGTTAAGTAAAACGTAAAGCGCCGCGTCAGTTCAGGTAAGGGGACCAGGACGGTTCTCTGACTTCGCCTTGTGCGGTAGGAAGCGGGAGCCTCACGCGTCCATTAATGGACACGAGCATCAAGACTCCCCGGCCCTGCTGGCGGGTGGCGTAGATTACCATGGTGCCGTTGGGCGCAACAGTAGGTGACTCGTCCAGAGTGCTATCAGTGAGGATCTTTACACTACCTCGCTGCAAATCCTGGGCCGCCACCTTGAAATTGGTGAAACCATCCTGGCGATGGATCATCACCAGCGTCTTTTCATCAGCCGACAGCTTCGGGTTGGCGTTGTAGTTGCCAATGAAGGTCACACGCTCGGCACCACCGCCGCTGGCGCTGGTTTTGTAGATCTGCGGCTTGCCGCCACGGTCCGAGGTGAAGTAGATGGTCGAACCATCCTTGCCCCAGTACGGTTCGGTGTTGATGCCAGGACCTGCAGTCACGCGAGTGATCTGACGCGAACCCAGGTTCATCACATAGATATCCGGGTTGCCGTCTTTCGACAGTACGAAAGCCAGACGATTGCCATCCGGCGACCAGGCTGGTGCGCCGTTCAGGCCTTCGAAGTTGGTGATCTGCTCACGGCGACCGGTGTCGATGTTCTGCATGAAGATCCGTGGACGCTTCTGCTCGAACGACACGTAGGCGATGCGCTTGCCATCCGGGGCGAAACGCGGCGACAGGATCGGCTCGCGCGATTGCAGCAGAGTCACGGCACGGGCACCGTCGTAGTCCGAACGCTGCAGGGTGTAGCGAGTGTTCTTCTCGGAAAAACGCTCGGCTGTCACGTACAGCAGACGGGTCGAAAACGCACCTTTGATACCGGTGAGTTTTTCGAACGACTGGTCAGAGATGAAGTGCGCCATGTCACGCAGTTGCTCGGTGGTACCGGAAACACTGCCGTCAGCCACTTTCTGCTCGGTGGCCACGTTGAACAGTGCCCATTGCACCTGCAGACGACCGCCCGCAGGAGCAATGCTGCCGACCATCATGTATTGAGCACCCACCGCCTTCCAGTCACGGAAGATGATTTCGCTCGGCTGGCTTGGCTGGCTGATCATGTTTTGCTTTGGAATCGGCGAGTAGTAGCCCGAGTTCCGCAAATCGTTACCAATGATTTCGGCCATGTCGTCCGGCAGAACGGCACCGCCCTGCATACCGAACGGTACGACGGCGATCGGGGTGGCCCGATCGCTGCCGCTGGTGACCAGAATGTTCTTTTCATCAGCCATCGCGATCCCTGCCATGCAGCAGATCACGACCAGCATTCCTCGAAGAAGGTTTCTCACAAGGCTAGATCCTCAGGTGTGAATGTCATCTTGAATGAACGATACGGAGCGAAATCGCTCGGCTTCATTCCCTGCATTTCTGTCAAACGTCCAATATTCTTCACTGCCGCAACTGCCGACGCATCGAACGGACCATCGCCACTGGACTTGGCCACGCTGACCGAAGTCACCGTACCGTCCGGCAACATGCCGATTTGCAGCACGACCGTCATGCCTTTGCGTGCCGAAGGAGGACGCGCCCAACCTTCCGCTGCTCGCGCACGAATCAGGTCATCGAAACTGCCCGCGACTTCGTCACCCTGTTCATCGGCCAAGGCCTGCTGACGCTGTGGCGTGTCGGAAAGCAAATCTGCCAGGGCCTGAGCCTTTTTCTCTTCAGCGGATTTACGTGCCGCTTCCTGCGATTTCTTCTTCGCAGCATCGGCAGCAGCTTTCTTCTTCGCTTCGTCGGCGACTTTCTTCTTCGCCTCTTCAGCTTCAGCTTTTTTCTTGGCGTCTTCGGCGGCTTTCTTCTTCGCGTCTTCGACGATCTTCTTCTTGGCTTCTTCAGCGGCCGCTTTCTTGGCCTCTTCTTCAGCCGCCTTCTTGGCTTCTTCTTCGGCTTTCTTCTTGGCTATATCAGCCAATTGTTTCTCTTCTGCCTTCTTGGCCTCGGCTTTCTTCGCATCGTCGGCTTTCTTGGCTTCATCAGCCTTTTTCGCCTCGTCCGCTTTCTTCGCCTGATCGGCCTTCTTGGCTTCCTCGGCCTTTTGAGCCGCTTCTTCTTTCTTTTGTTCCGCAGCCTTCACCGCTTCCTGCTCTACCTTTTTCTGTTCCATCTGCTCGACTTCGGTCTGGCGCGCGGCGGATTTCTTCGCCTCACCCGCAATCTTCTGATTGGTCTGGGTGGTTGCCTGACTTTTCGATTTCAGCTGGTACAGGGTCGCCTGGACAATCGGCTTGGCCGGCGGCAACTCGGGTGTGAAGGCGAAACTGACGAACAGCATGCCGAACACCAGCACGTGCAGGACAATCGCCAGAACACTAGGCCAGAAGTAGCTTTCCGAGGCGGACGGCTCTCGCTGTTGCTGCATCAGGGGGCCTCGGTAATCAAACCAACATTACCGACCCCGGCTTTCTGCAACCCGCCCATGGCACCCATGACGGCGCCGTAGTCGACCGACTTGTCGCCACGGATAAAGACCTGGGTACGCTTGCCGCCTTCGGTGCCGGCGCGAATGATCTTGGTCACCGCGTCAGTCATCTGCGGCAGGGTCATTGCCCTGTCCTGCTGCTTTTCGGTATCGACTTCGCTGCCAAGGTTCCAGTAGTAGGTCTTGTCAGCCTTGATCGAAATGGTCAGCACCTGAGTGTTGTTGTCCTGCGGCAAGGCTTCGCTGGAAACCTTGGGCAGATCCACTTTCACGCCCTGATTGAGCATCGGCGCGGTCACCATGAAGATAACCAGCAGCACCAGCATCACGTCGATGTATGGCACCACGTTCATCTCGGCGACCGGCTTGCGCTTGTTTCGGGCTCGAGCGATTAAAGCCATCGGGAAATACCTGCTTATTCTTCGCTGGTGTGCACTTTGCGGTGCAGGATCGCCTGGAACTCATCGGCGAAGGTGTAGTAGCGGCTCAGCAAGGTTTCGCTGCGGGCAGAGAAACGGTTGTAAGCGATAACGGCCGGGATCGCGGCGAACAGGCCGATCGCGGTGGCGATCAGGGCTTCGGCAATACCCGGGGCCACGGTGGCCAGGGTCGCCTGCTGGGCGCTGGCCAGACCGCGGAAGGAGTTCATGATGCCCCACACGGTACCGAACAGACCGATGTACGGGCTGACCGAACCAACGGTGGCGAGGAACGGCAGGCTCTGCTCCAGCTTCTCTTCCTCACGGGAGATGGCAACGCGCATGGCCCGCGCCACACCTTCCATCACCGCTTCCGGGTCAACACCTGGCTGCTGACGCAGACGGGAGAATTCCTTGAAACCGGCACGGAAGATCTGCTCTACGCCCGAATCCGGATCAGGGTTGCTGCCGGCCTGACGGTACAGCTTGGACAGATCGATACCCGACCAGAAGCGCTCTTCGAAGCTCTCCAGGGCGCGTCGACCGGCGCGCAGCAGATTGCTGCGCTGAAAGATCATGATCCATGAGGTCACCGATGCGGCCACCAGGGTCAACATTACCAACTGCACCACGATGCTGGCATTGCTGACCAGGCTCCACATGGAGGAATGGTCGACGACGTTAGCTTCCACGCTTTATCTCCTGCTTTGAGTGTGTACCCGTGCCGCCCGCGTCGGCAAAGGCCGCACGCAAGGATTCGGGCATGGCCCGGGGTTTCAAACTGTCGGTGCGCACGCAGGCCACCAGAAACTGCCCTTCACAGAGCAGCACATTATCCGTGGCCCGCCTGACCTGCTGTTTGAAGCGCAGGCTGGCACGGTTCAATTCGATTACATCAGCGCTTACCAGCAGTTCGTCGTCCAGTCGCGCCGGTGCGTGGTAACGCGCTTCGCTGGAATGCACGACAAACAACAGGTCCTCCCCGGCCAGTTCCGACTGGGCAAAGCCCAGCGTCCGGAGCCGCTCGGTTCGAGCCCGTTCCATAAACTTGAGGTAATTAACGTAATACACGATGCCGCCCGCATCGGTGTCCTCGTAATAAACGCGACAACGATGTGCGAACGGCTCAAGCCCGTTTTGCGCGCGCATACTCTAGTGCTTACTCCTCGGGTTGCCAATCCGGCCAGGCAACTGTTTTTTCAGTGTTTAAGGCTTTACCGCAAAAGTACCGTCCTGTGACAGTACAAACGCTGAATAAATCGCCAAAAAATGTGTATCAATCGTCCACGGCATCGAGAAACTCGTCTGCCACGGGCATTTCACCCATTCGTGACGGAATGTTTAAACCGAAATGCAGGTACGCATGCCGTGTCACCACCCTGCCCCGTGGCGTACGCATGATGTAACCCTGCTGAATCAGGTACGGCTCCAGCACGTCTTCGATGGTATGGCGTTCCTCACTGATGGCAGCCGCAAGGCTGTCGATGCCCACCGGACCGCCATCGAACTTCTCGATCATGGTCAGCAGCAAGCGCCGGTCCTGATGATCGAAGCCGTGTTCATCGACATCCAGCAGATTCAACGCCAGATCGGCAACCGACTTGGTGATATGGCCCTTGGCCCGGACTTCGGCAAAATCGCGCACCCGCCGCAGCAGACGGTTGGCGATCCGTGGCGTACCACGGGCTCGACGAGCGATTTCGAAGGAACCCTCCGGATCCAGCGGCAGACCGAGAATCGCCGCCGACCGACTGACAATCGTCGCCAGATCCGCTGTGCTGTAGAACTCAAGACGCTGGACGATACCGAAGCGATCACGCAACGGGTTGGTCAGCATGCCGGCACGGGTGGTGGCGCCAACGAGGGTGAACGGTGGCAGATCAAGCTTGATCGAGCGCGCTGCCGGCCCTTCACCGATCATGATGTCGAGCTGGAAGTCTTCCATGGCCGGGTACAGCACTTCTTCGACAATTGGCGACAGGCGATGGATTTCGTCGATGAACAACACGTCGTGTGGCTCAAGATTGGTCAGCAGTGCCGCCAGATCTCCCGGACGCTCAAGCACCGGGCCCGACGTGCTCTTGATCGACACGCCCATTTCCTGGGCAATGATGTTGGCCAGCGTGGTTTTACCCAGACCCGGCGGGCCGAAGATCAACGTGTGATCCAGCGATTCACTGCGACCCCGCGCCGCCTGGATGAACAGTTCCATCTGCTCGCGCACGGTCGGCTGGCCAATGTAGTCGGCCAGACTGACCGGGCGAATGGCCCGATCCTGGACTTCTTCGCGCTCGCGCGGGCTGTGCGCGGCGGCGATCAGACGATCAGCTTCAATCACTTAAATCATTCCCTTCAGGGCGCGGCGGATCAGGTCTTCACTGCTCAAATTCTTGTCCTTGATGGCGGTAATCGCCTTGCTCGCTTCCTGCGGCTTGTAGCCCAGGGAAATCAGCGCGCTGACCGCATCGTTTTCAGCGGTGTTGACCGGCGCCGGGCCGTCCGGCTGATTCGGCACCAGGGCGAACATGGCCGGCGAGGTTTCCCAGGCCTTGAAGCGATCCTTCAGTTCAACCAGCAGGCGCTCAGCGGTTTTCTTGCCGACCCCCGGGACCTTGGTCAGCGCCGAGGTGTCCTGGGATTGCACGCAGCGAATCAGTTCATCGACTTCCAGGCTCGACATCAAGGCCAGGGCCAGTTTCGGCCCGACACCATTGAGACGGATCAACTCGCGAAAAAAGTCTCGCTCACGCTTGCCGGCGAAACCATAGAGTAACTGCGCGTCTTCGCGTACGACCAAATGGGTGTGCAGCGTCAGCGGTTCACCGACCGACGGCAAGCGATAAAGGGTGGTCATGGGCACTTCCAACTCATACCCGAGGCCGTTTACATCCAGAATCAGGTGCGGCGGCTGTTTCTCAGCCAGGGTGCCGCGCAAGCGTCCAATCACGTTTCAGATCCTTGAGCGTTGGCCAGCCGTGGGCTGGCGACAGATGGAAGGCGGGAATCGGGCCGACGACCCAGGCGCGAAATCCGCATTCCGCAAAAATGATTGCTGATGCTATCAGAGACGCAGGCGCCCGCCACGACTGCGTGCGGTTCCCAGGCCATGCGGCAGCAGGCTGGAACGGGTGTGCGCGTGACAAATCGCGATGGCCAGGGCATCCGAGGCATCGATCTGCGGTTTGCTGGTCAGCTTGAGCATGTGCATGACCATCATCTGCACCTGTTCTTTATTGGCGGCGCCGGTGCCGACCACGGCTTGCTTGACCTGGGTGGCGGTGTATTCGGCAATCTCCAGGCACTCTTCAGCGCCAGCCACAATGGCGGCGCCGCGAGCCTGCCCGAGCTTGAGCGCCGAGTCGGCGTTTTTCGCCATGAACACTTTTTCGATGCCCATGGTCACCGGGCCATAGGTCTGAATGATTTCACGCACGCCGCGATAAACGATCTGCAGCCGCTCATGCAGCTCACCGGCGCCGGTACGGATGCAGCCCGAGGCCACATAGATGCAGCCGCCGCGGCCGGTATCGCGAACAATCCCGTAACCGGTGATGCGCGAGCCGGGGTCGATACCCAGAATTAAAGTCATAACGCCTGCGGAGTCGGTAAAAACAAGAAATTCAAAACAGCGAATAACCAATGTGGGAGCGGGCTTGCTCGCGAAGGCGGTGTGTCATTCAGCATTGATGCTTGCTGATACGCCGCCTTCGCGAGCAAGCCCGCTCCCACATTGAAGCCTAGTCGCTCTTAACCGAGCTGAGCGGCCACATCTTCGGGAATGTCTGCGTTGGAGTAAACGTTCTGCACGTCATCCAGATCCTCGAGCATGTCGATCAGCTTGAGCACCTTCTCCGCGCCTTCCAGATCCAGTTCGGCACTGGTGGTCGGCTGCATGACGATTTCCGCGTCGTCTCCCTTGAAACCCGCCGCTTCCAGCGCGTTACGCACCGCATAGAAGCTGGTGAACGAGGTGAACACATCGATCGAGCCGTCTTCATGGCTGACCACGTCGTCGGCATCGGCTTCCAGCGCCGCTTCGGTCAGGGCGTCTTCGTCAACGCCCGGGGCGAAGCTGATCTGCCCTTTGCGTTCGAACAGGTACGCAACCGAACCGTCGGTACCAAGGTTGCCGCCACATTTGCTGAACGCATGGCGCACGGCAGCTGCGGTACGGTTGCGGTTGTCGGTCATGCACTCGACCATCACCGCCACGCCGCCTGGGCCGTAACCTTCATAGGTCAGCTCTTCAACGTTGTCCGCTTCGGTCGCACCGGCGCCACGCGCAACGGCGCGGTCGATGATGTCGCGGCTCATGTTCGCACCGAGGGCCTTGTCCAGGGCCAGGCGCAGACGCGGGTTGGAACCCGGATCGCCGCCGCCCTGACGGGCCGCAACGGTCAGCTCACGGATCCACTTGGTGAAGATCTTGCCTCTCTTGGCATCCTGACGTTCTTTGCGGTGCTTGATGTTCGCCCACTTGGAATGACCTGCCATAACTCGCTCCGAATTCTCTTGAAACGTTGCCCGCCCTGCTCACGCAGTGGCCAGCAAACAAAAAATCTCGACCTGCTCTCTATAGAAAGAAAAAAGGCGCATCCGAAGATGCGCCTTCAGGCCCGTCTTACTCAGCCTTTGGCGTTTCGCGCAAACGAATGTGCAGCTCGCGCAGCGCCTTGGCATCCACCACACCCGGCGCTTGCGTCATGACGTCCGCAGCACTCTGGGTTTTCGGGAAGGCAATCACTTCACGGATCGACTGGGCGCCGGTCATCAGCATCACCAGACGGTCCAGACCGAAGGCCAGACCACCGTGCGGCGGTGCACCGTACTTCAGCGCGTCGAGCAGGAAGCCGAACTTCTCTTCCTGTTCCGCTTCATTGATACCCAGCAGGCGGAACACCGCTTGCTGCATTTCCTTGCGGTGGATACGGATCGAACCGCCACCCAGCTCGGTACCGTTCAGCACCATGTCGTAGGCGCGGGACAGAGCGCCGGCCGGATTGGCTTCCAGCTCTTCAGGGGAGCACTTCGGTGCGGTGAACGGGTGGTGCAGCGCCGAGAAGCTGCCGTCGTCGTTTTCTTCGAACATCGGGAAGTCGACGACCCACATTGGCGCCCACTTGCAGGTCAGCAGGTCGAGGTCATGGCCCAGCTTGATACGCAGCGCGCCCAAGGCTTCGCTGACGATCTTGGCCTTGTCGGCGCCGAAGAACACGATGTCGCCGTCAACCGCGCCGACGCGATCGAGGATCACGTTGAGGTTGGCTTCAGGGATGTTTTTCACGATCGGCGATTGCAGACCCTCAACACCGGCAGCGCGCTCGTTGACCTTGATGTAGGCCAGGCCCTTGGCACCGTAGATGCCGACGAACTTGGTGTAGTCGTCGATCTGCTTGCGCGGCATGCTCGCCCCGCCTGGAACGCGCAGTGCAGCGATACGGCATTTCGGATCGTTGGCCGGGCCGCTGAACACCTTGAACTCGACTTCTTTGAGTTGGTCGGCAACGTCGACCAGTTCCAGCGGGTTACGCAGGTCCGGCTTGTCGGAACCGTAACGACGCATGGCTTCTTCAAAGGTCATGTGCGGGAATTCGCCGAATTCCAGATCCAGCACTTCCTTGAACAGGTTGCGGATCATGCCTTCGGTCAGGCCCATGATGTCTTTTTCGTCGAGGAAGCTGGTCTCGATGTCGATCTGAGTGAACTCAGGCTGACGGTCGGCACGCAGGTCTTCGTCGCGGAAGCATTTGGCGATCTGGTAGTAACGGTCGAAACCGGCAACCATCAGCAGTTGCTTGAACAGCTGAGGCGATTGCGGCAGCGCGAAGAACGAACCGGCGTGAGTACGGCTCGGCACCAGGTAGTCGCGGGCGCCTTCCGGGGTAGCACGGGTCAGAATCGGCGTTTCCACGTCGAGGAAACCGTTCTCGTCGAGGAAGCGACGGATGCTGGTGGTCATGCGCGAACGCAGACGCAGCTTCTCGGCCATTTCCGGACGACGCAGGTCCAGGAAGCGGTAGCGCAGGCGGGTTTCTTCGCCGACGTCGGAGTATTCGTTGAGCGGGAACGGCGGGGTTTCCGACTCGTTCAGCACTTCCAGCTCGTAGCCCAACACTTCGATCATGCCCGACGCCATGTTGGCGTTGGTCGCACCGGCCGGACGCAGACGCACCTTACCGGTGATTTTCACGACGTATTCGCTGCGCACGCGATCGGCGGCGGCGAAGCTCTCGGCGCGATCCGGATCGAACACCACCTGAGCCAGACCATCACGATCACGGATATCGAGGAAAATCACCCCGCCGTGGTCGCGACGACGGTGAACCCATCCGCAAAGGGTAATTTCCTGGCCTTCCAGGCTTTCGTTCAGTTGGCCGCAATAATGGCTGCGCATCATGGTAGTGGTTTCGCTTCTCGTAATTCGAAATTCGGTGGAGATCCCGTCGCACTCAAGCACTGCGAAATCTCACGCGTGTCGTTCGACCTGGGCCTGAACCCTAGTCAGATTTGTCGCCACCGGCCAGATTCTTCTTGGCTCCGGTCTTGAAATCGGTTTCGTACCAACCGCTGCCGCTGAGGCGAAAACCCGGCATGGACAGCTGTTTCTTGAGCTCTGGCGCCTGACAGGCAGGGCAGTCGACCAGCGGTGCCTCGCTGATCTTTTGAATGGCTTCCAACTGATGACCACAGGAAGCACATTGATAATCGTACATCGGCATGGGGGTGTCTCGGCGATCAGATTGCCACCGCGCGCAGGGCTTTGCGGCGAAAGAGCGGGATTATATCCATTAAATGCGGGCTGTGCAGCCGTAAGACTGCACAGCCCGCCACGTCATTTCAAGTATTGCCCGTTCAGGGCATGACGGCCGCCGGAGTATCGCGCAGGCCATTCATCACGCACACCACCCGTACCAGACCACTGAAGTTTTTCACCCCGCCGTGGCGCAGGTGCACTTCGCGGTCCACATGGGACAGCAGCGTGCTGACCGAACAGCCGTTGTGCCCGGCCATGTCACCAAGAATGTTCCAGTAAACCTGCTCGAGCCTCAAGCAAGTGGCAAAGCCGTTCAAACGCACTGATCTGGCCAGCGGCCGGATCAGCTCAAAATCGAAATCGCTGACAAACGGATCGACCTTCATTTCCCGTTGCGAACCGACGTGCTCGCATCGCCTGTCTCCACCTACCATATCGCTGACACTCCTTTGTCATCGCTGCTTTTATAAAGACAACATCCTGTGCCTTCATAAAAACGCAGACGCAAAGTCAGCGCCAGATGACTAGTTGCCCAGCAGCGTAGGATAAGCCGACATCTTCAGTAAGATTTGAAACAGTATGCGGACATCCACACCCTGCGGACGTCCGCGCACCGGACTATCAGGCCTCGAGCAACGCGCGCAACATCCACGCGGTCTTCTCATGCACCTGCATGCGCTGGGTCAGCAAGTCGGCCGTCGGCTCGTCGCTGACCTTGTCCAACAGCGGGAAGATGCCGCGAGCGGTGCGAGTGACCGCTTCCTGGCCGTCGACCAACTGCTTGATCATGTCCTCGGCACTTGGCACCCCGACTTCTTCTTTAATAGAGGAGAGACGCGCGTAAGTCGCGTAGGCACCCGGCGCAGGAAAACCCAGAGCGCGGATACGCTCGGCGATCAGATCCACCGCCAGCGCCAGCTCGTTGTATTGCTCTTCGAACATCAGATGCAGGGTCCTGAACATGGGACCTGTGACGTTCCAGTGGAAGTTATGGGTTTTCAGATACAGCACGTAGGTGTCCGACAGCAGCCGCGACAGCCCCTCGACGATGGACTTGCGATCTTCTTCACTGATACCGATATCGATTGCCATGTTTACCCCCTAAGGCGATTGAATTCATCCAACAGGTGCAGACCCACTCTAGCAAGGCAGCCGCCACCTCGCAGCCGACAATCTTCACTCGCCATGCGACAAATCGACCGGGCACGTGCCGCTGGCCGGGGTAATTTGAGTAGCTGCAGGCTTTGCTGTTAAATAGGCAGTGTGTCGCTACGCCCCATTTTTCGGGGGTGTCGCGCATAGGCTGATGCCGGGCACGTGTCCAACGCCTCTTTATTGTTCCGAAGCGAACCGTGCGCCTTCAGCTCTTCCTTGTGAGCCGTCATAACGTGAGCCAATCAAAATGTTGAAAATCGTCCACCTGCTAATGGGCGCAGCGGCCTTGCTGCTGTCGTTCATACCTAGCTTGAAATCCGAAGCCGTTCCTTACCTGCAACAACCCGATGCACTTTACCTGGCCTTTTTCGGCCTGCTGAATCTGGTCATCGCTCCAGTGATTCCTTACTGGAACAAAGGCCCGCGCCAGCATCTGCAAAATCTGGTCAGCGCTCTTCTCGTGCTGACTGTCGTCCTGCAAACCCTGACCCTGATCGCACCGATGCCTGTCATCGCCGGTCAACCGGCGGTGTTGTTCAGCCTGGTGATCGCTCTGGTTGCCGTGGTCCTGCATCTGACCATCAGCTTCTACAAGTCTTCACCGGCCGCCGCACCGACTACCTATGACATGAGCAACCGCGATACCGGTACCGTCAAGTGGTTCAACACCTCCAAAGGCTTCGGCTTTATCTCCCGGGATTCCGGCGATGATATTTTCGTGCACTTTCGTGCAATCCGTGGCGAAGGCCACCGCGTACTGGTCGAAGGCCAGCGCGTTGAGTTCTCGGTGATGAACCGGGATAAAGGCCTGCAAGCCGAGGACGTGATCGCCGCCCTGCCGCGTCGCTGATCCAAGGCAATAAAAAACCGCGAACAGCCAGGCTGCTCGCGGTTTTTTTACGCCTGCATAAAGGTGTTGGCATCAGTAATGCGGTGGTGGCGCCTCTTCCTCGAAAGAATCGAACTGCCCGACCATCTCCTCCTGACGCTTGAGCAACGCCGCCATTTGCAACTGCAGGCGCTCGATCACCCGCTGCTGCGCCACCAGTTCGTCGTTCAACGCCTGAATGGTGTCATCCTGAAAAGCCAGACGGCTTTCCAGATCGGTGACGCGTTCTTCAAGGTTCATGGTTCAACCCTCCAGAAACGTGAAGTGTTCGGTCAGCACCAGACGCAGCCGCTCACGAATGCTCGCGACCTGCTCGGCGCTGTAGGGTTTGGCCGGGTGTTTGCCCCAGACCGGCGCCGGCCATGCCGCGTCGTCACGCTTGCGCACGATCACATGCATATGCAACTGGCTGACAACGTTGCCCAGCGTCGCGACGTTCAGCTTGTCGGCATCGAACAAGTCCTTGAGCAACTCGGCCAGCGCCGTGGTTTCCTGCCACAACTGCTGCTGGTCGGCGACATCCAACTGAAACAACTCGCTGATATCGTCGCGACGAGGCACCAGGATGAACCACGGGTAATTGGCGTCGTTGGACAGCAGCAGCCGGCAGAGCGGGAAATCGCCGATGGTCAGGGTGTCCTGTTGAAGTCGTGAATCTAAAGCAAACACTGCGTGCACTCCCGGCTGATCTACACAATTCAGCTTAGCGGCCCTCCAGACAGGCATGGCGCCAAGCGACAGGCAGGCAGCATACCTGCGAATGCGCCGGGCTTCACGATGAGCGTGCCAGGACAGACATTGCTCAACGCTCCTGCATGCGACATTTTCGGGCGGCACGCACCATGACGGAACCGACTGCGCGGTGCAGCACAATGAAATGACCAGAAAAGCCCAAAGCGTTCATCCCCTGCTCCCGCTCAAACTGTATGAATCCGGAACAACTGGAAAAATTTTTGCACCAAAACCGCACAGCGCGTCTACGCTCAGTGCGTCGGGCATCCGCCGAATACTCACCGGCGGGGTGAACCGGTAACGTTTTTCGTTGTCCCGCGCACGAACCTGCTCGACAACACCAAGCAAGGGATGGCGTCAAGCCCTGATAAAGAAGGGCTTGAGGCCCAGTATTTATGAGGTTTTTACAGCGAGTGACGAGTGTTCAGAAAAATAACCGCATAGAGAAAGCGGTTTGTGCACGCTTGTTGCATTCGTACCCATATGGACTATAAGCGCACCACGGGAAGTGGGAGCCTTAGGCCCAACAAAAACAGTGGCAGGGTTGCCCGATGGAGATTCAAGTGTTTTGCCAGGGACTCTTTTTTAGCGATGCAAAAGGCTAGAAAAACAGCGAGAAAGTTGTCGATCCGATTGCATCGGTACTGTGAATTTGCGACATCTACAAAGCCATCTGCGACAGCGTCGTAAAGAAGGTGAAAGGTTGGATTAGCAAGTATCGCCAACATTGTCGGCGTGATATAAGTTTGCGCCGACACAAAAAGAAAGAGCCGCCCAGATAATAAAACAGGTGGGACGGCAGTACTCTTCTAAAAACCAAAGGAGCAAATCACGATGCGCGTGATGAAGTGGAGCATGATCGCCCTGGCTGTTGCAGCAGGCACCTCGCAGTTCGCAATGGCATCTTCGCAGGATGACGCCAAAGGGTTCCTGGAAGACCAGAGTCTGAAACTGAAGACTCGTATGGAATACATGAACCGCGATTACAAAAATGGTGCCGGTAACGTTGCAAAGAAAGACGGCACCCCGGGTTTTGAAAGCGGCTATCGCCAGGACACCGGTGTCAGCCAACTGCTGACCTACGAATCGGGCTTCACTCAAGGCACCGTAGGTTTCGGTCTCGATGCCATGGCCATGGGTTCGGTCAAACTGGACGGTGGCTCGGGTCGTCGTGGTAACGGCCTGTTCGCGATTGATAGCGACGGCAACGAAGAGAAATCCCAAGGCAAGATCGGCGGCGCTGTCAAATTCCGCGTTTCCGACACTGTGCTGAAATACGGTCAGCAATTCGTTGCCAGCCCGGTCTTCGCCACTGACGACAGCCGTCTGTTGCCAGAAGTGGCTACCGGTACCTTGATCACTTCCAAAGAGATCAAAGGCCTGGAACTGAGCGCAGGTCGCTTCACCGCCCTGAGCAAGCAAACCGGCATGGGCCGCGACAGCATCGGCGGTCTGCCTGATGAGAACGGCAACGGTGGCAAGGGCCTGACCAGCATCAACATCTTCGGCGCCAGCTATGCTTTCACCGACAACTTCACCGGTGCATTTGCCGCTTCGGATGCCGACCAGTACTTCAAGAAGCAATACATCAATCTGAACTACACCCTGCCTATCGCCGAAGACCAGTCGCTGAACTTCGACTTCAACGGTTATAAAACCGAAGGCGAGAAGCGTGGCAACCTGGTCAGCGCCATTGGCGACGAAACCCCTGACAACGACACCCGTGGCGTAGACAACAAACTGTGGTCCCTGGCAGCAGCCTACAGCCTCGGCGCGCACAAGTTCACCATCGCTCACCAGCGCTCCAGCGGCGACAATGCCTACTACTATGGCGTTGACGGCAACAGCACCATCTTCGTTGCCAACTCCATTCAGATCTCCGACTTCGTGGGCCGTGAAGAACGCTCCTGGCAAGCTCGTTACGACCTGAACATGAAGACTTATGGCGTTCCTGGCCTGAGCTTCATGACCCGCTACGTAAAGGGTGACAACATCAAGACCAACGGTCTGGGTGAAGGTAAAGAAAACGAGTGGAACGCCGAGTCCAAGTACGTGATCCAGGAAGGTCCAGCCAAGGATCTGTCGTTCCGTCTGCGTTACGCCATGTACCGTTCGAACGGCGCGTACAGCGGCTACGCGTCTGACAACAACGACACCCGTCTGATCGTCGAGTACCCACTGAACATCCTCTAATCGGGATATGCAGCTGACGTACTGTAGAGCTTTGCTCTAACAAGAACCGCTCACCTGACTCAGGTGAGCGGTTTTTTTATGAATCAAGTTTGCCCTGCCTTCCTGTTTCTGACCGTACAAACAATAGTAGCTAGCTACTTATTAGCCAACGAACATCTAGATCAGACATAAAAAACCCAAGAGTGCGGACAGCTCTTGGGTTAGTCCACTCATTAACTGACCGCAAGGCCAAGTATCAGTGGTATTACTGAACAGCCGATTCCTGAACTACTCGAATAACCCGCTGTGGAAACGGAATATCAATACCGGCAGTTTTCAAACGGTCACGGGACTGTTCGTTAAACATGAACATCACGTCCCAATAGTCTGCAGTTTTAACCCACACACGCAGGGAAACAGTGATCGAACTGTCACCCAACGTCGAAATGACCGCTTGTGGCGCAGGGTCCTGCAATACGCGCTCATCCTTGGCCAGATCCAGCAGCACCTGACGGGCCTTTTGCAGATCAGCTTCGTAATCCACACCCACGTCAAACACCACTTTGCGGGTTGGTTGACGGTTGGTGTTGGTGATGATGCCGTTCGACAGATTGCCGTTCGGGACGATGATGGTCTTGTTGTCACCGGTACGCAGCACGGTGTGGAAAATCTGGATGCTGTCGACCGTACCCGCCACACCTTGCGCTTCGATCCAGTCACCGATACGGAACGGACGGAACAGCAGAATCAACACGCCGCCGGCGAAATTCGCCAGGCTGCCCTGCAACGCCAGACCGATGGCCAGGCCGGCAGCACCAATCGCGGCCACGAACGAGGTGGTTTCCACGCCGATCATCGAGGCCACGCTGACGATCAGCAGCACCTTGAGAATGATGTTCGCCAGACTGCTGATGAAGCCTTGCAGCGCCAGGTCGGCATTACGCAGGGCCAGCAGACCGCCGAGTTTTTGCGTGACCTTGTTGATCAGCCACCAGCCAATGGCCAGGGTAATCACCGCCAGCAGCACGCGGCTGCCGTATTCCATGATCATCGGAATCCACGCCTGGGACGCCTTGACCAGGTTGTCTACCTCAGCATTCAAATCCATCTTCCATCTCCTGATTTCCGGCCATTCGGCACGCGAAAGATAAGCGGCAGAAACCCGCCGGGGTGCACATAAATCAAATGTGGGAGCGAGCCTGCTCGCGAAGGCGGTGTGTCATTCAGCCAGGAGGTTGACTGACACGCCGCCTTCGCGAGCAGGCTCGCTCCCACAAATCTTCTGACCGGACTTAGTCGCGGAAGTTGTTGAACTGCAGTGGCATGCCGAATTCCTTGGCGCGCAGAGCCGCGATGGCTTCCTGCAGGTCATCGCGCTTCTTGCCGGTCACCCGCACCTGCTCGCCCTGGATGGCGGCCTGCACCTTGAGCTTGGCATCCTTGATGTGAGCGACGATTTTCTTCGCCAGCTCCTTGTCGATGCCTTCTTTGAGAATGGCGTCCTGCTTCATCAGCTTGCCCGAGGCGTAAGCATCTTTGACTTCAAGGCACTGCACATCAATCTTGCGCTTGGTCAGAGCCAGCTTGAGGATCTCGATCATCGCTTCCAGCTGGAACCCGGCTTCAGCGGTCAGATTGACGGTCAGGTCCTTTTCCTTGAACTCGAAGCTGCCTTTGCCTTTCAGGTCATAGCGACGATCAAGTTCCTTCACGGCGTTCTCGACCGCGTTGGTCAGCTCGTGTTTGTCCAGTTCGGATACCACGTCGAACGACGGCATGTAATCTCTCCAATAAAAAGGCGCGCTCGATCAGGAGGGAGCGCGCTTGGCTTGCGGTTAAAATCCGGCTCATTATAACGAGTCTTTTCCCACCGATACGGCGAGCCTTGCATGCCATTACCTTACCGAGTGAAAAACTGATGTCCACCCCCTGGCACGTTCTCGGCGCCGGCAGCCTCGGCACTCTGTGGGCCACGCGTCTGGCGCGGGCCGGGCTGCCGGTGCGGCTGATCGTGCGTGATGCCGAGCGTTTGCGCAGTTATCAGGCGGCCGGCGGCCTGACGCTGGTCGAACACGGCGCAGCCACGACCTATGCCGTCCCTGCGCAAACGGCGGACGACCCGGAGCCGATCCGCCGCCTGCTGGTCGCCTGCAAAGCCTATGACGCCGAAAGCGCCGTCGCCCGCCTCGCCCCGCGCCTGAGCGCAGATGCCGAGCTGATCCTGCTGCAGAACGGTCTCGGCAGTCAGGACGCGGTCGCAGCGCAGGTACCGCAGGCACGCTGCATCAGCGCCTCCAGCACCGAAGGCGCGTTCCGCGACGGCGACTGGCGCGTGGTGTTTGCCGGCCATGGTTTTACCTGGCTGGGCGATGCCAGCCATCCGGTAGCGCCAATCTGGCTGGACGATCTGGACGCAGCAAAAATACCCCACGAATGGAGCACTGACATCCTCACCCGGCTGTGGCGCAAACTGGCGCTCAATTGCGCGATCAATCCGCTGACCGTGCTCCATGATTGCCGTAACGGCGGGCTGGAGCAGCATCAATGCGAAGTCGCCACGCTGTGCAGCGAGCTGGCCGAATTGCTGGAGCGTTGCGGTCAACCGGCAGCCGCAGTCAATCTGCAACAGGAAGTCGAGCGAGTGATCCACGCCACAGCGGCCAACTACTCGTCGATGTATCAGGACGTGGCCAACCAGCGCCGCACCGAAATCAGTTACCTGCTGGGCCACGCCTGCAAAGTCGCCACCCGTCACCAGTTGAACCTGCCACACCTCAATCAATTGCAGCAGCGTCTGATCGCTCATCTGCACAGCCTTGGATTGCCCAGCGACTGAGCAGCGGCTACGCTGGCCACTTGTTCCTTTGCTGCGATAAACCTGATGCCATTGCGCCAGCGCCTTGAAAACCTGCCGGTCGGCCAGAAACTGCTGGCCGCCCTGCTGGTGTTGTTGACCACCGTCCTGCTGGTCGCCAACCTGACCTTTATCAGCGCCGCCTATTACATCTCCCAGGAAAGCATGGCGCCGCAAGCTTTGCAGACCATCGGCCGGCTGATCTCCAACCCGAGCCTGGTCGCACAAGCCCTCGAGTCGCCCCAGAGCGCCGAACGCCTGCTCAAGGAACTCGACAGCTATTCGCCACTGCGCGCCGCCGCGTTGTATGACGGCAAGGGTGACCGCATCGCCCAGGTGCAACGTGGCGACAAGCTCAATCTGCCGGAACGCTATCGACACGTCGAAGCCTGGCAGCTCACCGAGTTTCGCAGCAATCAGTTGATCACCCTGCCCCGCCCCGGCACCGCGCCCGGGCACTTGCTGCTGGTCGCCAGCAGTGAACTGCCGATGGCGTTCTACACCGGTACCCTGACTGCCAGTCTCGGCATCCTGATTTTCAGTGTGCTGCTGTGGCTGGTGATTGCGCGGCAGATCAAACGCCTGATCACTCGGCCGATCCATGAACTGGAAGAGCTCTCGCGTCAGGTCACCCGTGAAGAGAACTATGCCCTGCGCGCCTCACGCGGCAACCACGATGAAATCGGCAGCCTCGCCGAGGCGTTCAACACCATGCTCTCGCGCATCGAAGCCCGCGAGCAGCAACTCAAGCGCGCCCGCGATGACTCGCAGGCCGCTTACGATCAGGCTCAGGGGCTGGCCGAGGAAACCCGCCACACCAACCGCAAGCTGGAACTGGAAGTCCAGGTGCGCAGCAAGATCGAGAAGAAGCTCACCGGCTTCCAGAACTACCTCAACAGCATCATCGACTCCATGCCCTCAGCGCTGATCGCCCTCGACGAGCAGCTCTACGTGACCCAGTGGAACCAGGAGGCCAGCGCCCTCTCCGGCACGCGCCTGGATGAAGCGCTGAACCAGCCGATCTTCCTCGCCTTCGAACCGCTCAAGCCGTTTCTGCCGCAACTCAAGCAGACCGTGGAAGAGCACACGGTTGCGAAAATCGAACGGGTGACCTGGTTCAAGGATGACGAACCCAAGCATTACGCCCTGACCTTCTACCCGCTGATGGGCGGCGCCGGGCGCGGTGTGGTGATTCGTATCGACGACATCACCCAGCGCCTGTCGCTGGAAGAAATGATGGTGCAGTCGGAGAAGATGCTCTCGGTCGGTGGCCTCGCCGCCGGCATGGCCCATGAGATCAACAACCCGCTGGGCGCGATCCTGCACAACGTGCAGAACATTCGCCGGCGGCTGTCGGCGGATCTGCCGAAGAACCTCGAAACCGCCGAACAGCTCGGCATCGAGCTGGACACGGTCAACCGTTACCTGCAAAGCCGCGAAGTACCGAAATTGCTCGACGGCATCCAGCAGGCCGGCGCCCGCGCGGCAAAAATCGTCACGCACATGCTCAGTTTCAGCCGCCGCAGCACCCGGCAAATGGCCCCGTGCGATCTGCCGGCGTTGATCGATCAGGCGGTGGAAATTGCCGGCAACGACTTCGATCTGGCGATCGGTTTCGACTTCAAGGGCCAGGCGATCATCCGCCAGTTCGACCCGGCGCTCGGCCCGGTTCCGGGCACCGCCAACGAACTGGAACAAGTGCTGCTCAACCTGCTGAAAAACGCCGCGCAAGCCATTCACCAGCGCGAAGACGACAGCGAGCCGGGGCGGATCATTTTGCGCACCAAACTGAACCCGCCATGGGCCGAGATCCAGGTCGAGGACAACGGCATCGGCATGAGCGAAAACGTGCGTAAACGCACCTTCGAGCCGTTCTTCACCACCAAGGAAATCGGCCAGGGCACAGGGCTGGGGCTGTCGGTGTCGTACTTCATCATCACCAACAACCACAAAGGCCAGATGGAAGTGCAATCGGCGCCGGGCCAGGGCACCTGCTTCACGTTGCGCCTGCCACTGACCCAACCGGCGGCCATCGCCGCCGAAACCAATCAACTACCGAGGTAACCCATGGGCTTTCGCTTGTCGAAGATCTACACCCGCACCGGCGACACCGGCGAAACCGGCCTGGGCGATGGCCGCCGCGTCCCCAAGGATCACCCGCGGATCGAAGCGATTGGCGAAGTCGATACGCTGAACAGTCAGGTCGGCGTGCTGCTGGCCGGGCTGATCGCCGAGCGCGAGGCGTTCCCGGGATTGAATGAACTGATCGACGTGCTCGCCCCCTGTCAGCATCGGTTGTTTGACCTCGGCGGAGAGCTGGCGATGCCGGAATATCAGGCGCTGAACACGGCAGAAATCGAGCGCCTGGAAGCGGCGATTGATGTATGGAACGAGGAATTGGGGCCGCTGGAGAATTTCATTCTGCCGGGTGGTTCGATGCTGATTGCCCAGGCTCACGTTTGCCGCAGTCTGGCGCGCAGTGCCGAGCGCCGTTGTCAGCACTTGAACGCGATCGAGCCGTTGGCCGGGGTTGGTTTGGCGTATATCAATCGGCTGTCGGATCTGTTGTTCGTGGCCGCAAGGTTGATTGCGCGGCGGCAGGGGATTGCGGAGATTTTGTGGCAACCGGCGGCGAAACCTTCAGATATCTAGCGCCTGTAAGGACGCCTTCGCGAGCAAGCCCGCTCCCACAGTTGATTGCATTCATCCAGTTGGAATGCAGTCAAATGTGGGAGCGGGCTTGCTCGCGAAGAGGCCATCAGCCTCACAACATAATCAAGCTTCTGGCCAGAACGCGCGAATCCCCGCCACACCCTGCGCGCCAACACCCCAGGCCCTCTCACGTTCCGCCGGGCCAACCCCACCCAACAGAAACACCGGTTTGCTGAAGCCCTCGATCAACGTCGAAGCCTGCTCCCAGCCCAACGGCTGCGCATCCGGATGGGTCAAGGTTGGTTGAACCGGCGACAAGGTGACGAAATCCACACCCATCTGCTCAGCCAGCGCCAGCTCTTCGGCGTTATGGCACGAAGCGGCCAACCAGCGCTCAGTTGGCAGCGGCCGCCCTGCTGCGGCGTATTTGCGCAGTTGCGCGGCGGTGATGTGCCAACCGGCCGACGGGAAATCGCCGAGCCATTCGAACGGCCCCTTGATCATCAACTGCGCCTTGCCGGCACACAGACCGGCTGCATCCACCGCCAGATCGCGGTATTTGGGGTCATAGCCGTTCGGCGCGCGCAACTGGATCAGTTTGATCCCGCCGGCAATCGCCTTCTGAATGCCGCGCAGCAAGGCCGGGGCTTCCAGATCGTCCGGCGTGATCAGGTATTCGCCGGGCAGGCGCGCCGCGGCCACGATCGACTGATTGGCCGCCGGGAACTCGTAGTTCAGCAGATCCTTGGCGGTCACCCAGGCCAGTGGCTGACCTTCGGCACCGTGTGGCTCACCGGTGAACTGAGACACTTCCCAGACATCCAGCAACACCTGCTTGTCCGGGTAATCGTGGCGCACCTTGATCAGTGGACGAGCGGCGCCAACGACAATGCCCAGCTCTTCCTGCAGCTCGCGAGCCAGTGCGCTTTCGACCGACTCGTCAGCCTCGACCTTGCCGCCGGGAAATTCCCACAAGCCGCCCTGATGCTGGGTGTCGGCACGACGGGCGATGAGGATTTTGCTGCTGTCGTCACGAATGACGGCAGCCGCGACATGTACGCGTTTCACGGATTCAACTCCTCCAGTCCAGCCTTTTGCCACGCCTTGAAGGCGGGCCATTGGTAGACGGTTTCAACATAGGCTTCATCGACCGTCGGCAACTGCACCTGGTAAGTCCGCAGGCGCACGGCAATCGGGGCGAAGAACGCGTCAGCCAGGCTCACCCGGCCAAACAGATACGGCCCAGGCTCCGTGGCGGCAGCACGGCATTCAGCCCACAGCGCGAGCATGCGTTCGATATCGACCCTCACCTCTGGCGGCACCGGGTTGAGCGGTGCGTCGTGGCTCAGGTTGAACGGCATGTGATTGCGCATGGCGAAAAAGCCACTGTGCATCTGCGCACACGCAGAACGGGCCTGAGCACGAGCGTAAACATCGCTCGGCCAGAGCTGTTCGGACGGGAACTGCTCGGCCAGGTATTCGGCGATCGCCAAAGAGTCGGCGATGGTGCCACGAGAGGTTTGCAGCAATGGCACCTTGGCGGTCGGCGAATGCTTGAGCAGCTTCTCGCGGGTGTCGGGCTTGCCGAGCCTGATCAGTTCTTCGCTGTAGGGAGCGCCGGTCAGCTCCAGCGACAGAGCGGCGCGCAGGGACCAGGAGGAAAGCAGTTTGTCGCCGATGATCAGGTGTAGGGACATGGTGTGGCGCCTTTTCGTCAGTGGAAAGCTTCAAGACTTAGAGTGACTGGACCGACGCTTTCGCGGGCAAGCCCGCTCCCACAGTAGTTTCGGTCGTGCACAAATCTCGTGTACACCACAGAACCCTGTGGGAGCGGGCTTGCCCGCGAAGAGGCCGGCAGCCCACCCTCACCCTTTGGATCAGGTGCGGTACTCGGCGTTGATCTTCACGTATTCATGCGACAGGTCGGTGGTCCAGATGGTTTCGCTGCAATCGCCGCGACCCAGTTCGATGCGGATGGTGATCTCTTCCTGCTGCATCACCGCCGAACCCTGTGCCTCAGTGTAGGTCGCTGCGCGTGCGCCACGGCTGGCGATGCACACGTCGCCGAGGAACACGTCGATCTTGCTCACATCCAGATCCGGCACGCCGGCACGGCCGACAGCCGCCAGAATACGGCCCCAGTTCGGGTCGGAGGCGAACAGCGCGGTCTTGATCAGCGGCGAGTGGGCCACGGTATAACCGACGTCGAGGCATTCCTGATGATTGCCGCCGCCGTTGACTTCAACAGTCACGAACTTGGTCGCGCCTTCGCCGTCACGCACGATGGCCTG
Source organism: Pseudomonas sp. LAMO17WK12:I5 (assembly GCF_900215165.1). NCBI lineage: Bacteria > Pseudomonadati > Pseudomonadota > Gammaproteobacteria > Pseudomonadales > Pseudomonadaceae > Pseudomonas > Pseudomonas sp. LAMO17WK12:I5. Next base: position 183,542 of record NZ_OBDS01000001.1, read on the forward strand.
GGCCACGTCCATGCACACTTCGAACACAGCCTGTTTCAGCTTGTTGAACAGCTCGCCTTCGGCGCGAGTGATTTCCGGCAGTGCAGCCTTGCCGGTGGCAATCAGCATGCAGCAGTCGTTGGTCGAAGTGTCGCCGTCGATGGTGATGCGGTTGAACGACTTGTTCGCGCCGTCGAGCATCAGGTTGTGCAGTACGTCGCGGGAGACTTTGGCATCGGTGGCGATGTAGCCGAGCATGGTCGCCATGTTCGGGCGAATCATGCCTGCACCTTTGCTGATGCCGGTGACAGTAATGGTCACGCCATCATGCTCGAACTGGCGGCTGGCACCCTTGGGCAGGGTGTCGGTGGTCATGATGCCAGTGGCGGCAGCTTCCCAGTTGTTTTCCGACAGATCATCCAGTGCGGCCTGCAGCGCGCCTTCGATCTTCTCGACCGGCAGCGGCTCACCGATCACGCCGGTGGAGTACGGCAGGATCTGGCTGGCATCGACACCTGTCAGCTCGGCCAGTTTGGCGGTGGTGCGCTCGGCAGCCGCCAGACCCGGCTCACCGGTACCGGCGTTGGCATTGCCGGTGTTGGTCAGCAGGTAACGCACGTCGTTGTGCACGCGTTTTTTCGCCAGGATTACTGGCGCGGCGCAAAAGGCGTTCAACGTGAACACACCGGCCACGGTCGAACCTTCGGCGCAGCGCATCACTACCACATCCTTGCGCCCCGGGCGCTTGATGCCGGCCGAGGCAATACCGAGTTCAAAACCGGCAACCGGGTGCAACGTTGGCAAAGGACCAAGACCAACAGCCATGAATGCGCTCCTTACTCAATGATGTCAGCACCGCTCACAGCGATGGCGGTGGTGTAAATGGCAAAACGCCGCGACGGCAGGAGCCGGTCGCGGCGCGGGTATTTCAGCGATTGAAACGGGGGTTACTGGATCTGCCCGTGGCAATGCTTGAATTTCTTGCCCGAACCGCAGTAGCACAGTTCGTTGCGACCCAGCTTCTGCTCGTTGCGCACCGGCGCGGTGGCGAGGGCGACATCGACCTCTTCACCCAATACTTCCGGCTGCTCCAGACCAGGGGCCTCGGCGTGTTCGAACTGCATGCGCGCGGCCAGTGCTTCGGCTTCCTCACGCAGGCGTTGCTCTTCGGCTTCCGGATCTTCGCGGCGCACCTGAACGTGCGACAGCACACGAATCGAGTCGCGCTTGATCGAATCCAGCAGCTCGGAGAACAGCGTGAACGACTCGCGCTTGTATTCCTGCTTCGGGTTCTTCTGGGCGTAGCCACGCAGGTGGATGCCGTGACGCAGGTGATCCATGGTCGACAGGTGATCTTTCCACAGGTCGTCCAGCACGCGCAGAACGATTTGTTTCTCGAACGAACGCAGTGCTTCCGCACCGGCCTGATCTTCTTTCTCGTTGTACGCCGCCATCAGCTCGACCATCAGCTTCTCGCGCAGGGTCTCTTCGTACAGGTGATCGTCTTCGTCGAGCCATTGCTGGATCGGCAGTTTCACCCCGAAGTCGCTGGCAATCGACGCTTCCAGACCGGCCACGTCCCACTGCTCTGGCAGCGATTGCGGTGGAATGTGCGCGCTGACGGTGGCGTTGAGCACGTCCTGACGGAAATCGGCGATGGTTTCACCGATGTTGTCGGCGGCCAGCAACGTGTTACGCATGTGATAGATCACTTTACGCTGTTCGTTGTTGACGTCGTCGAACTCGAGCAGTTGTTTACGGATGTCGAAGTTGCGACCTTCCACCTTGCGCTGCGCCTTCTCGATCGCGTTGGTCACCATGCGGTGCTCGATCGCTTCGCCCGGCTGCATGCCCAGGGCTTTCATGAAGTTCTTCACCCGGTCAGAGGCGAAGATGCGCATCAGGCTGTCTTCCAGCGACAGGTAGAAGCGGCTGGAACCGGCATCACCCTGACGCCCGGCACGGCCACGCAACTGGTTGTCGATACGACGGGATTCGTGACGCTCGGAGGCGATCACCTGCAGACCGCCGGACTCCAGCACCTGCTGATGACGCTTCTGCCAGTCGGCCTTGATCTGGGCGATCTGCTCGGGGCTCGGGTTTTCCAGCGCCGCGACTTCCACTTCCCAGTTACCGCCCAGCAGGATGTCGGTACCACGACCGGCCATGTTGGTGGCGATGGTCAGGGCGCCCGGACGACCGGCTTGCGCGATGATCTCGGCTTCTTTTTCGTGGAACTTGGCGTTCAGCACCTTGTGTTCGATGCCTTCCTTGTTGAGCAGGTTGGACACATGCTCGGAAGTTTCGATGGTCGCGGTGCCCACCAGGATCGGACGGCCCTGGGCCATGCCTTCCTTGATGTCATTGATGATCGCCGCGTATTTCTCTTCGGCGGTCAGGAACACCAGGTCGTTGAAATCTTTACGCGCCAACGGCTTGTTCGGCGGAATCACCATGACCTGCAAGCCATAGATCTGGTGGAATTCGAACGCTTCGGTGTCGGCGGTACCGGTCATGCCGGACAGCTTGGTGTACAGACGGAAGTAGTTCTGGAACGTGGTCGAAGCCAGGGTCTGGCTCTCGGCCTGAATGTTCAGACCTTCCTTGGCTTCGATGGCCTGGTGCAGGCCTTCGGACAGACGACGACCCGGCATGGTACGACCGGTGTGTTCGTCGACCAGTACGACCTGACCGTCCTGCACGATGTATTCGACGTTGCGGTGGAACAGCTTGTGCGCACGCAGACCCGAGTAGACGTGGGTCAGCAGGCCCAGGTTATGCGCCGAGTAAAGGCTCTCACCTTCGGCCAGCAAGCCGACGCCGGTGAGCATTTCTTCGATGTACTGGTGACCGGCTTCGTTGAGTTCGACCTGACGGGTCTTCTCGTCGATGGTGTAGTGACCGGCCTTGGTGACCTGGCCTTCGACTTCTTCGACGTGCAGTTCCAGCTGCGGGATCAGCTTGTTGATCTCCATGTACAGCTTGGAACTGTCCTCGGCCTGACCGGAAATGATCAGCGGGGTACGGGCTTCGTCGATGAGGATGGAGTCGACTTCGTCGATCACGGCAAAATTGAGTTCGCGCTGGAATTTCTCTTCCATGCTGAACGCCATGTTGTCGCGCAGGTAGTCGAACCCGAATTCGTTGTTGGTACCGTAGGTGATGTCGGCAGCGTAGGCGGCGCGCTTCTCTTCCGGCGGCTGGAACGGCGTCACGACGCCGACGGTCAGGCCGAGGAATTCATACAGCGGGCGCATCCAGTTGGCGTCACGGCGGGCCAGGTAGTCGTTCACGGTCACAACGTGCACGCCCTTGCCGGACAGCGCGTTGAGGTAAACGCCCAGGGTTGCCACGAGGGTTTTACCCTCACCGGTACGCATTTCGGCAATCATGCCTTCATGCAGGGTCATGCCGCCGATCAACTGGACGTCGAAGTGGCGCATGCCCATGACGCGCTTGCCGGCTTCACGGGCGACCGCGAAGGCTTCAGGCAACAGCTTGTCGAGGGATTCCCCTTTGGCGATACGGGCCTTGAACTCATTGGTCTTGGCGCGCAATTGATCGTCCGAAAGGGCCACCATTTGCTCTTCGAAGGCATTGACGAGCTGCACCGTCTTGAGCATGCGTTTGACTTCACGCTCGTTCTTGCTTCCAAAAAGTTTCTTTAACAAAGGCGCAAACATATCGGCAGGATCTTCCACACTAAAGGGATGGAGGGCGGCCCCGTGAGTCGCCCGTGCAGCCCTCATGGCCGCATGCGAACGAGCATTCTACCCGGAAACGGTGGTGAGGAAAGTGGCGATATTCCACGATGCTGGCACTGCGCTTTGACGGGGCTCACTTAAAATAAGGGCGTTTTGCTCAACTTCAACCCATCAAGGCAAGAAGTTAGTTGTTGATTTAATGGGTAAAGCAGGGACAAAAGCAATGGGCGAGTGGTTCCGTTGCTTTCTGCTAACATGGCGCTTCTGTTACTTCAGGTGTTCGATCATGGCATTTCGCCCCCTTACAGCCAGAGCGCCCGCCGTTCTGCTACGCGAAGCCAAGCCGCTCAAAGCCATTCTTGGTCATGCCCAACGCCTCGCTCATCTGCAACGCCTGCTTGAAAGCCAGCTGCAACCTGCCGCCCGCGCACATTGTCATGTGGCCAAGTGGCGTGAAGGCGAACTGTCGCTGGTGGTCACCGACGGCCATTGGGCGACACGCCTGCGCTACCAGCAAAAACGCCTGCAACGGCAACTGCAGCTATTCGAAGAGTTCGCCAACCTGACGCGAATCAAATTCAGCGTGCGACCACCGATCGTCCAGCCTGGGGCTGTCGGGCACACGATGGACCTGTCGAGCAATGCGGCGGCGACCATTCAGTCCACGGCGGACGGGATCAGCGATCCCGCTCTGCGTGCGGCACTTGAGCGCTTGGCGGCACACGCCAAAGACAAATCCTGATCTCAATCCAGAAAACTGCCACTTATCCAATGTGGGAGCGGGCTTGCTCGCGAAGGCGTCCTTTCAGTCAACATTATTGTTAACTGGCAGACCGCTTTCGCGAGCAAGCCCGCTCCCACAGCTTGAATCAACGCCGTTTGCTGCCACCGAGCAACGACCCCATCAAGCCGCGCACCAGTTGTTTACCCAGATTATTGGCCGCCTGACGCATGGCTGACTTCAACGCCTGCCCCGCCGCCGTGCCCAGAAACTCTCCGGCACGATCAGCCAGGCTCGGCTCTTCGGCTGCCGGCTTACCCGCTGGCGCATCCGCCTCCGGCGCCAGATCCTTGCGGCCCATCAGGATTTCATATGCCGACTCACGATCAATCGGCTTGTCATAACGCCCCTTGAACGGCGACCCGGCGATCAGCATCGTGCGTTCGGTTTCGCTCAACGGCCCGATCCGCGACTGTGGCGGCGCCACCAGCACCCGCTGGACCATCTCCGGCGTGCCTTTTTCCTGCAGCGTCCCGACCAGTGCTTCACCGATGCCCAGCTCGGTCAGTACCGACAAGGTGTCGAACGCCGGATTTGGCCGGAAGCCATCAGCTACCGCTCGCAGGGATTTCTGTTCCTTCGCGGTGAACGCACGCAAGCCGTGCTGAATCCGCAGGCCAAGTTGCGCGAGCACGTCGTCCGGCAGGTCGCCCGGCGACTGGGTGACGAAATACACGCCGACACCTTTCGAGCGGATCAGCCGCACCACCTGTTCCAGACGCTCCTGCAACGCCTTGGGCGTATCGCCGAACAACAAATGCGCTTCATCGAAGAACAGCGCCAGCAGCGGTTTGTCGGCATCGCCGCGCTCCGGCAATTGCTCGAACAGCTCGGCCAGCAGCCACAGCAGGAACGTCGCGTAGACCTTCGGTGCCTCATGCACCAGACGGCTGGCATCGAGCAAATGAATCCGCCCACGACCATCGGCGGCCGGTTGCAGAATGTCTTCCAGTTGCAGCGCCGGTTCGCCGAACAACGCTTCAGCGCCCTGCTGCTCCAGAGTCGCCAGCCGACGCAACAGTGCCTGGCTGGAACCGGTGGTCATCAGCGCCGCGTCTTCGCCCAGCAGCTGCGGGTTGTCCTTGAGGTGATTGAGCAGCGCCTTGAGGTCTTTCAGGTCGAGCAGCAACAGGCCTTCGCGGTCCGCGACTTTAAACGCCGCGTACAGCGCCGACTGCTGGCTGTCGGTCAGTTCCAGCAGGCTGCCGATCAGCAACGGGCCCATTTCACTCAAGGTAGTGCGCAACGGATGACCGGATTCACCGTGAATGTCCCACAGCGTCACCGGATAAGCCTGCGGCTTGTGGTTGAGCCAGGGCATCCCGGCGATGCGCTCGGCGACCTTGCCCTGCGGATTGCCGGCGGCGCCCAGGCCGCACAGATCGCCCTTGATGTCGGCGGCGAACACCGCGACCCCGGCGTCACTGAATGCTTCGGCAAGGCGTTGCAAAGTCACGGTCTTGCCGGTCCCGGTCGCACCGGCGATCAGCCCGTGGCGGTTGGCCAGGCGCATGGCCTGAGCAATCGGTTGCCCCGCCAGATCGGCGCCGATAACGAGTTGCGATGTGTCAGGCATTTTGTCACCTATGGTTAATCTTTAATCCGCTGTGGCCGATAGATAAGGGCGAGAACCTGACTGAAAAGTCGGTCGGACATTTCCCTAAGGAGAGTCGGAAATATCAGTTTGTTTCACCCTTGCCCATTTTGCGCGTCTTTATAAAAGCACGCCCAGGACATTAAGACCTTAGCGGAACCCCAAGCCATGAACAAAAACCTGCGCTTCAGCCATAAAATTTTGCTTGCCGCCGCCCTCATCGTCATCGCCGCTTTCGCCTCGTTCACGCTGTACAACGACTGGCTGCAACGCAACGCGATCCGCGATGACCTGAACAACTATCTCAACGAGATGGGCGAAGTCACCGCCGACAACATCCAGACCTGGCTCAACGGGCGCATTCTGCTGGTCGAGAACGCCGCCCAGAACATCGCCATCAATCCGGACCCGGCCAACGTCGCCAGCCTGCTGGAACAGAAATCCCTGACCTCGACGTTCATGGCCACTTACCTGGGCGATGCCACCGGTCACTTCACCATCCGTCCGGACGTGAAGATGCCGGACGGTTTCGATCCTCGGGTGCGCCCTTGGTATAAAGGGGCCGAGAGCAGCAGCGCGTCGACCCTGACCGAACCGTACATCGACGCCGCCACCGGCCAGTTGATCATCTCCATCGCCACCGCCTCGAAAAAGGCCGGCCAGAGCGTTGGCGTGGTCGGCGGTGACCTGAGCCTGCAAACCCTGGTCGACACCCTCACCGCTCGGGACTTCTCCGGCATGGGCTATGCGTTCCTGGTCAGCGCCGACGGCAAGATCCTCGTGCACCCGGACAAGGCACTGGTGATGAAGTCGCTGAAAGAAGCCTATCCGCAGGACACCCCGCGCATCAGCAGCGATTTCAGTGAAATCACCGTCGATGGCAAGACGCGCATCGTCAGCTTCGCGCCGATCAAAGGCCTGCCGTCGGTCAACTGGTACATCGGGCTGTCGGTGGACAAGGACAAAGCCTTCTCGATGCTCAGTGAGTTCCGCACCTCGGCGGTGATTGCCACGGTGATTGCGGTGGTGATCATCATCGCGTTGCTGGGCATGCTGATTCGCCTGCTGATCCAGCCACTGCATGTCATGACCCGCGCCATGGAAGACATCGCCGACGGTGAAGGCGACCTGACCAAGCGCCTGACCATCGTCAATAACGATGAGTTTGGCGTGCTGGGTACCGCATTCAACCGTTTCGTCGAGCGTATTCACGGCTCGATCCGCGAAGTGTCGTCGGCCACCGGCCAGGTCAACGAGGTTGCGCTGCGCGTGGTCGCGGCGTCCAACTCGTCGATGTACAACTCCGACCAGCAGGCCTCGCGCACCAGCAGCGTCGCCGCCGCGATCAATCAACTGGGCGCCGCCGCCCAGGAAATCGCCCGCAACGCCGCGCAAGCCTCGAACCAGGCCAGTGATGCCCGCGGCCTCGCCGAAGACGGCCAGCAAGTGGTGGATCGCAGCATCAAGGCGATGAATCAACTGTCGAGCATGCTCAGCGCCTCCAGCAGCAACATCGAGTCGCTGAACAGCAAAACCGTGAACATCGGGCAGATTCTCGAAGTGATCACCAGCATCTCCCAGCAGACCAACCTGCTGGCGCTCAATGCCGCCATCGAAGCGGCGCGTGCCGGTGAGGCCGGACGCGGTTTTGCCGTGGTCGCCGACGAAGTGCGCAACCTGGCGCACCGCACTCAGGAATCGGCGCAGCAGGTGCAAACCATGATCGAGGAGCTGCAAGTCGGCGCCCGTGAATCGGTGAGCACCATGAGCGACAGCCAGCGCCACAGCCAGGACAGCGTGGAAATCGCCAACCTCGCCGGCGAACGCCTCAACAGCGTGACCCAGCGTATCGGCGAAATCGACGGGATGAACCAGTCGGTGGCGACCGCGACCGAGGAGCAGACGGCGGTGGTCGAGTCGATCAACGTCGACATCACCGAGATCAATACGCTGAACCAGGAAGGCGTCGAGAACCTGCAAGCGACCTTGCGCGCCTGTTCGGATCTGGAACAGCAGGCTGCGCGTCTGAAGCAGCTGGTCGGCAGTTTCAGGATTTAAAGCGCAGCCACTGGCCTCTTCGCGAGCAAGCCCGCTCCCACGTGGGATCTGTGTCGTTCACAGATCCCTGTGGGAGCGGGCTTGCTCGCGAAGGCGTCCTGTCAAACACCAAACACCTCCCTGACACTCCCACCGCGCAGATCGCCGACATCCCCCCCCTGTGCTCCCACATTGGATCTGTGTCGTTCACAGATCCCTGTGGGAGCGGGCTTGCTCGCGAAGGCGTCCTGACAAACACCGCAACACCTCCCTGACCCTCCCACCGCGCAATCCCGACCGAACATCTATTCTGGATAAAGGTCAACCAAGGGAGTGCAACGCAGCGGAGGGTTGATCACTGTGCATATCGCCGACATCACCATGTTCTACGCCCCGGCCAGCGGCGGCGTACGCACCTATCTGGATGCCAAGCATCGCCGGTTGGGGGGCAAAACGGGCATTCGTCATAGCCTGCTGATTCCCGGCGCGCATTTCGGTGAAAACGATGGTATCTACACCGTGCCCGCACCCGCCCTGCCCTTCGGCAAAGGCTATCGCTTCCCGCTGCGCCTCGCGCCATGGCGCAATGTCCTGCAGGGTTTGCAGCCGGATCTGATCGAAGTCGGCGACCCGTACCTCACCGCGTGGGCGGCGCTGGACGCGCGACGGCAACTGGACGTGCCGGTGATCGGCTTTTATCACTCGGACCTGCCGCTACTGGTCGGCAATCGCATGGGCCATTGGGTCACGCCGAACGTCGAGGCGTACGTCACCAAGCTCTATGGCAACTTCGATCGAGTGCTGGCGCCCAGCCAGGTGATGGCCGACAAGCTCACCGGTTTGGGGGTGCGCAATGTATTCGTGCAGCCATTGGGCGTGGATCTGCAAACCTTTCACCCTGACGCCCGCGACAACGGCCTGCGCGCCGAACTGGGAATTGCCGAAGACACTCGTCTGCTGATCTTTGCCGGGCGCGGTTCCAAAGAGAAGAACCTGCCAGTACTGCTCAAATGCATGCAGCGCCTCGGCCCACGCTATCACCTGCTGCTGGTTGGCTCGTCGATGCCGGCCGTGGTTCCGGACAATGTCAGCGTGATCGACGGGTTCTGTCCCGCCGCCACCGTGGCCCGGTTGATGGCCAGCGCCGATGCCCTGCTGCATGCCGGTGACCAGGAAACCTTTGGCCTGGTGATCCTTGAAGCCATGGCCTGCGGGATTCCGGTGGTCGCGGTGGCGGCCGGGGCGTTTGACGAGATCGTCGCCGACGACTGCGGCTTGCTCTGTGCGCCGAACAACCCACAAGCCATGGCCAATGCCGTGCGCGAGCTGTTCAGTCGCGGCTGCGTGAAACTCGGCCAACAGGCGCGGCAACACGTTGAACGGCGTTATTCCTGGGACAGCGTGGTCGACAGCCTGCTCGGCCATTACCACGCGGTGCTCGGTCCCTCTCTGCCCAGGGTGGCCAATGGCTGATTCCTTGAATGACCGCGCAGTGCTGCTGGTGCTGCACGACGTGGCACCGTCGACCTGGGCGGATTATCGACCATTTGTCGAGGCGGTCGATGCAATGGGCGGCGTGCCGATGACCTGGCTGGTCGTTCCGGATTTCCATGGCCACGACGCGCTTGAGGATCATCCCGCGTTTTGCCGAATGCTCGGCGAGCGGCTGGCCCGTGGCGATGAACTGGCCTTGCACGGTTTTTTCCATGACGACCGCGAGCCGGCTCCGACCACGCCGCGCGACTGGTTCATGCGCCGAATCTACACCCACGAAGGGGAGTTTTATCGCCTGTCCCGCGAAGCCGCCCTGGCGCGACTGCGCGACGGCATCGAACTGTTCCGGCGCAATGACTGGCCGTTGCACGGCTTCATCGCCCCGGCATGGCTGATGAGCGAGGGCACGCGCCAGGCCCTTCGCGAAACGCCATTGAGCTACACCAGCGACCCGCAACATCTTTATCAACTGCCGGATTTCACCGCCGTCAACGCCCCGGGCCTGGTCTGGAGTGCGCGCAGTGCCTGGCGCCGGGGCCTGTCAAAAATCGTCAGCGAGCAACGCGAACAGCAGTGGCGCGACGCCGCGGTGATTCGTCTAGGCTTGCACCCGGTAGACATGCGCCACGCCTTCGCGCGTGATTACTGGCTGCAAACCCTTGAACGGCTGCTGGCAGAAGGACGCACGCCCATGAACAAAATCGACTGGCTCACCCGGCAACGCGGGCGAATGGAGCGCGCTGCATGAGTCGCGGCATTGTGTTGTTGATCGGCCTGCTCGCTGCTGTACTGATCCCGGTGTTGCTCGGCGGCGGCGAGATCGGTGCGCGCCTGCAAAATTTCCCCCTGCACTGGCTGCTGATCATGTTCGGCATGATTCTGCTCTGCTGGGGCATCAACACCCTGCGTCTGCGCCTGCTGCTGGGTGATCAGCGCGATCAGGTAACGCCGCTGAAAAGTCTCGGCGTGGTCATGGCCGCCGAGTTCGCCTACTGCGCCACTCCCGGCGGCAGTGGCGGACCGCTGACGATCATGGCGTTGCTGGCGCGCTGCGGCGTACGCCCGGCCCGTGGCAGCGCAGTGTTTGCCATGGATCAGTTGAGCGATCTGCTGTTCTTTCTCTGCGCCCTGAGCGGCATCCTGATTTACGCGTTGTTTCAGCATCTCAGTGACCGCCTGGAGTGGTTGCTGATGGTCAGCGCCGTGTCACTGTTCGGTGGGCTGTTCAGTTGCGTGCTGCTGGCGCGCTACCACCGCCGCCTGATCCTTCTGAGCGGACGCCTGCTTGCCCGCCTCAACGTGCAACCGGCCACGCGTCGGCGCTGGGCGCGCAAGCTGCTGCATTTTCTCGACGCGTTTATCGACACCCTCAAGTTGCCGTGGCAAACCCTGGTCAAGGTGTTCGCCCTGACCTGCATGCACTGGCTGCTACGCTACAGCGTGTTGTATCTGGCCCTGCGCGGACTGGGCGCGGATCTGCAGTGGGCCTGGAGTTTTCTGGTGCAGATGCTATCGCTGGGGGCTGGTCAAATGAGCCTGTTGCCCGGTGGTGCGGGCGCCGCAGAGCTGACCTCGGCGGCGCTGCTGGCGCCGATGGTCGGCAAATCCACTGCGGCGGCAGCGATTCTGATCTGGCGGGTGGTGACGTTCTATTTCTATCTGGTGGTGGGCGGCCCGGTGTTTCTATTGATGCTCGGGCGGCCGCTGCTCAAGAAGCTGTTGAAGATCAGGCAGGCTTCTCAGGTTCGTCCGCCTGCTCCTTGAGCTGCTCCCACAGCTCGGCGGCGCCGGGAAACTCGGTGCCGTCCTCCGGGCTCAGGTCATCCGGGTCGTAGCGGCTCAAACAGCCCTCCCCCAGGGTGGCAGGCGCTTTCGAAGTGGCTTTGTCCAATGGGTCGCTCACGGGCAGTTCCTCAAGGGCTGAAACGAAAAAAGGGCCTGGGACGATTGAACGCCCAGGCCCTTCTTTATTCAAGTACGCGCAGGTTCGATCAGAACACCACGGTCTTGTTGCCGTGCACCAGCACACGGTCTTCGAGGTGATAACGCAAGCCTCGGGCCAACACCATCTTCTCGACGTCACGGCCGAAACGCACCATGTCTTCGATACTGTCGCTGTGGCTGACACGCACCACGTCCTGCTCGATGATCGGGCCGGCGTCCAGCTCTTCGGTGACATAGTGGCAGGTCGCGCCGATCAGCTTCACGCCGCGCAGCGACGCCTGATGGTACGGCTTGGCGCCGACGAACGACGGCAGGAAGCTGTGGTGAATGTTGATCACCTTGTGCGCGTATTCGCGGCACAGGGCCGGCGGCAGGATCTGCATGTAGCGCGCCAGCACCACCACTTCGGCATCGTGCTGTTTGACCAGACGCGAGACTTCGGCGAACGCCGGCTCCTTGTCCTGCGGATTGACCGGGACATGGTAATAAGGAATGCCGTGCCACTCGACCATGCTGCGCAGGTCATTGTGGTTGGAAATCACGCAGGAGATTTCGCAATCGAGCTCGTCGCTGTGCCAGCGGTGCAGCAAGTCGGCCAGGCAGTGGGATTCGCGGCTGGCCATCAGCACCACGCGTTTCTTCTGCTCGGTGTCGGTGATGCGCCAGTCCATCGAGAACTCTTCGGCGATCGGCGCAAACTTCTCGCGCAGCACTTCAATACCGAACGGCAGCGAATCGGCGCGGATCTCGTGACGCATGAAGAACCAGCCGTTCTGATTATCCGAGTGGTGGCTCGCTTCGGTGATCCAGCCGTTGTGGGATGCCAGAAAGTTACTGACTTTGGCAACGATGCCAACGCGGTCAGGGCAGGAAATCACCAACCGAAAGGTGCGCATGGGGGGAAAACTCCAGAACTTCGCAAAGGCGGCCATTCTAGCGACTGTGCGCGGAAACTGCAGTATTGATGACCACATGTCCGCAGGCAGGCCCGATTAGCGACGCCTGACGCCACGCGCGGCGAAACGATAGTCCTGCAGTGAAGCTGTTCGGCCAGATAATTGTGAATATTCGTGATGACTGCATCACATTATTTAAATGACCATTCAATTTACCGGTTATTCCTTGCAACTAATTCAAATAAAAAAACCGGTTAAATGTTTACTTGATGAAACAGCCTGACTATTATTGCGGCACTGTCCCCTGCCATTCAACACATCTGCATAAGGTAGTTACCATGTCCTTGATCAACGAATATCGCGCCACCGAAGAAGCAATCAAAGAGCTGCAAGCGCGTTTGAAGAACCTGTCGCAAGACGACAAACTGCAAGCCGAGCTGGAATTCGAAGGCAAACTGCGCACCCTGATGGGCGAATACTCCAAGTCCCTGCGCGACATCATCGCCCTGCTGGATCCGGAATCGAAAACCAAAGGCACCCGTGGCGCCGCAGTAAAAACTACCGGCACCAAGCGCGCGCGCAAAGTTAAACAATACAAAAACCCGCATAACGGCGAAGTCATCGAAACCAAAGGTGGCAACCACAAGACTCTGAAAGAGTGGAAAGCCAAGTGGGGCGGTGACGTGGTTGAAGGCTGGGCTACCCTGCTGGGCTAAGCCGCAACGCCTGTCGCAGACTGATTCTGCGGCCCATGAAAAACGCCAGCATACGCTGGCGTTTTTTTATGCCCGGCATTTCATGGGCACACTATGTTCGATTTCAAAGATTCAAACGTTTGCGCAATGCCTGGACATAATTCTGCCACTCATTGAGCACTTGATTCTGTATCGGCGCAGCACTAAGCGCCCATTGCTGCGCGGCCTCGGCAAAAGATTGCAGGGTATTAGGCGCGCCCATTTGCGGCTCGGACAAACGCTGCTGACAGAATATTCTCCAGCGTTCTTGCTCCTCGAAATTCAACGTGTCGGGAAAGTTGCGTGCGCGATATCGAAAGAGTAATTCCGGCAGACGTTCATCATCGAACGGCCAGTGCTCTTGCGCTAATTGCGCCGGATCCGCCGTTCTCACTTGCTCGCATAGACGCCGATCGCGATCACCGATAAATCCATCGTACAACTGCTGTTCCGGATCTTCGCTGGGCGTGAAGTCTTCGCTGGCGTAAATCGCCGCGACTTTATCTTTCCAAACTTGTTGTGCGTCACTTAGCCGCAGTGCACGTGCCTGATACAGCGCCATGTCCAAGCCCAGACGCTGCTGATCGTCGGCACGCAACACCGACAACGGCGCCACCACCGGGCAGCGATTGATGTGAATCAGTTTCAGCGGCACCGGCAGTTCACCCTCGGCGAGGTCGTCGCGGCGGGTGTACAGGCGCCGGCGCAGGGTTTCGGCGTCCAGGTCCAGCAAGCTTTGCGGATCAAGGTGCAGGTCACAGACGATCAGCGCATTGCGATTACGCGGATGCCAGGCCAATGGCAGCACCACACCGACATAGTGCCGCGCCGCCGAGAAGCGTCCGGAGATATGCACCAGCGGTTGCAGCAGGCGAATCTGATCCATGACCTTCTGTTTGCTGCGCAGTTGAAACAGCCAGTCATACAACTTCGGCTGTTTCTCGCGGATCAACCGCGCCAGCGCAATGGTGGCGCGCACGTCCGAGAGCGCTTCGTGCGCATGCCCATGGTCGATGTGGTTGGCCGCCGTCAGGCGTTCGAGCTTGAGGGTGACCTTGCCTTCGTCGTCGGTCGGCCAGACCAGGCCATCCGGGCGCAACGCATACGCGGCGCGCACCACATCGATCAGGTCCCAGCGACTGTTGCCGCCCTGCCACTCGCGGGCATACGGGTCGAAGAAGTTGCGGTACAGGCTGTAGCGGGTCATCTCGTCGTCGAAACGCAAGGTGTTGTAACCCGCACCGCAAGTGCCGGGCGCCGCCAGTTGCGCATGTACGCGGGTCATGAAGTCGGCTTCGCTCAAACCCTGTTCGGCGAGACAGCTCGGGGTGATCCCGGTAATGGCGCACGCCGCCGGGTGCGGCAGGATGTCTTCGCTGGGCTGGCAGTAGAGGTTGACCGGTTCGTCGATTTCATTGAGGTCATGGTCGGTGCGAATCCCGGCGACCTGCAGCGGACGGTCGTTGCGCGGATTGATGCCGGTGGTCTCGTAGTCGTACCAGAAGATTGAAGTCACGGGCGGTTCCTGAACTGAAGATCGGCAAAGTCTAGGCGTTGAACCGCGGTCGCGGCCAGCGCTGTGTCATTCAACCAGCGTGCGCCACACGCGGTGCAATACATAGTTATGTCGTTTTCCCCCAAGAGGCTGCTAGCATCGGACGGACTTCGCATCCCGATCCGGCCCCATCAGGTAGCCCATGCTCGAGAACACAGCACTGCCACGGAAAGCACCGCTGAACCCGCCACTCGATACCCGCTATCAAGTGGAAACCCCGGAGGGCATCGACCTGCCGCTGCGCCCGGCCGGTCTGATGGTGCGCAGCCTCGCTTTCGGCATCGACCTGGGCATTCGCGGGGCCATCCTCGGCGTGCTGTTTCTGCTGCTGGCGTTTCTCGGCCAGCTCGGCATGGGCCTGGGTTCGCTGCTGCTGTTTGCCGTCAGCTGGTGGTACATGGTGCTGTTCGAAGTGTTGCGTCAGGGCCGTTCGCCGGGCAAGCAATGGATGGGCCTGCGGGTGATCCACGATGACGGCACACCGATCGGCTGGTCGGCCTCGCTGCTGCGTAACCTGCTGCGTTTTGTCGATCTGCTGCCGTTCGGCTATTTCCTCGGCGCCATCAGTTGCCTGCAACACCCGACCTTCAAACGCCTGGGCGACATCGCAGCCGGCACGCTGGTGGTCTACAGCGAACGCGCCCTGCTCCGCCCGCAGTTACCTGACGCCCAGCCACGCAGCTCGCCCGTGCCGCTCAACCTCGGCGAACAACGCGCCTTGCTCGCCTTCGCCGAACGTCAGGCTGAACTGTCGCCGGCGCGGGTCAATGAGCTGGCCGCGCTGCTCGCCCAACCGCTGCACATCTCGGCGCCCAAAGCGGTCAGCGAACTCAATGGCATCGCCCGCGGCTTGTTGGGTCCGACATGAAGCAGAGTCTTTTCGAAGCTCGTCACAAGGCCGAATGGGAGCGCTTCACCCTGGCCCTCGAACGCCTCGAACATGGCAAGGACACCTCGCAGGCAGCCAGTTTCCCCAAGGCTTATCGACGCCTCTGCCAGCATCTGGCGCTGGCACAGGCGCGTGGCTACAGCAGTTTTCTGATCGACTCGCTGCAACAACTGGTGTTGCGCGGCCACCAGCAGCTGTATCGGCACCGCAGTCGATTCGGCGCCAACCTCCTGGGTTTCATCCTCGCTGACTTTCCTCGACTGGTGCGTGCCGAATGGCCGTTTGTGCTGGCCGCTGGTCTGGTGTTTTTCGGCAGCCTGATCGGCTTTGCCTTGCTGGTGTATGCCTTTCCCGAACTGATCTACAACCTGATCCCCGCCGAACAGGTGCGCGACATGCAGAGCATGTACGACCCGGTGGCCGGGCACCTCGGGCGCTCGGCCGAACGGGCGGCCAGCGAAGACTGGGTGATGTTCGGCTATTACGTGATGCACAACATTGGCATCGCCTTTCAGACTTTCGCCAGCGGTTTGCTGCTGGGCGTCGGTAGCGCGTTCTTCCTGTTCTATAACGGCTTGATCATCGGCGCGGTGGCCGGGCACCTGACCGAAATCGGTTTTGGCCAGACGTTCTGGTCGTTCGTGATCGGCCACGGCGCCTTCGAGCTGAGCGCCATTGCCCTGGCGGGCGCGGCGGGGCTAAAGCTCGGCTGGGCAGTGATTGCACCGGGGCGGCTGACCCGTGGTGAAGCGCTGGTGCGGGCGGCGCGCAAAAGCGTGCTGCTGGTGTGTGGGGTCATGCTGTTCCTGCTGATCGCAGCATTCATCGAAGCGTATTGGTCGTCGAAGACCGGGGTCACACCGCCGATCAAATATGCGGTCGGTGCCGCATTGTGGCTCGCAGTAGCGGCCTATCTGCTGTTCGCCGGAAGGACACGCCATGCGCCTGAGTGATGCCACCGTGGCGATCCGTCCGCGCAGCACCTGGGAAGCCATGGACCTTGGCGTGCTCATGAGCCAGCAGCATCGACGCCTGCTGATGACTAGTTGGGCCATCGTCACCCTGCCGCTGTTCGCGGTGCTGACGTTGTTGCTATGGGATTCGCCGTCGCTGGCGGTATTCATTTTCTGGTGGCTGAAACCGGCGTACGAACGCCTGCCGCTGTACATCCTGTCCAAAGCCCTGTTCGGCGAAACACCGACACTGAAACAGGCCCTGCGCGAATTTCCACGGTTGCTCAAGCCGCAACTGCTGGCCAGCCTGACCTGGCGCCGGTTGAGCCTGAGTCGCAGCTTCTTGCTGCCGGTGGTGCAACTCGAAGGTCTCGACGGCACGGCCCGTCAGCAACGCTTGCAGGTGTTGCTGCAACGCAATGCCGGCGGCGCGCAATGGCTGACGATCATCGGCATGCATCTGGAGACCGCACTGTGGATCGGCCTGATGGTGCTGTTCTACATGTTGCTGCCACAACAGATTGAAACCGACTGGGACTGGCAATCACTGATCCTCGATGCCGATCACCACTGGCGTTGGCTGGAGCACCTGACCAACGCCTTCTACGCGCTGGTGCTGGTGGTCTGGGAACCGATTTATGTCGCCTGCGGTTTCAGCCTGTATCTGAACCGGCGCACCGCACTGGAAGCGTGGGACATCGAGTTGGTGTTCCGCCGTTTGCGCCAACGCCTGAACAGCAGCGCTCTGGGTTTGCTGTTGGCGGTCTGTCTTTTGCTGCCGGCGGTGCCACCCGTATGGGCTGCAGCCGATCCCGCCAGCGCACCGGAGGCACCCCGCCTGTTGCACCAACCGCTGACCAGTCAGGCTGCGCACGACAGCATCAAGGCGCTGCTCGAACAACCACCGTTCAAGAACAAGGAAAGCGTGACCCGCTATCGCTTTGGCGACGATCCGGCAGCCCCGGCCGAAGCCAAACCCGGTGAGGCGCCGCAATGGCTGAAAACCCTGCTCGGCTGGCTGGACAGTCAGCGCTTCAATGCGCTGGCCGGCCTGATTGAAGTGTTGCTGTGGGGAGCGTTGATCGCCGCTGTGGGCTGGCTGATCTGGCGCTATCGCGAGTTCCTGCGCACCTTCGTCAGCCGTCGGCCGAAGCTGCCCGCCCGCATCAGGCCACCTGCACCGCAGCAAGCGTTTGGCCTGGACCTGACCCCGCAATCCTTGCCCGACGACATCGCCGCCAGTGCCGAACAACTCTGGCAGACCCAGCCGCGCGCGGCGCTGGGCTTGCTCTATAGCGGGTTGCTCAGCCGTTTGCTGCACGATTTTGCCCTGACCTTGAAACCTGCCGACACCGAGCATCAGGTGCTGCTGCGGGTCGAGCAATTGCAGCGCCCTGAACTGCTGGCGTTCAGTCGCAGCCTGACACAGCACTGGCAGAACATGGCCTACGGGCACCGCGTGCCGGCGGCACATCTGCAACAGGAACTGTGTGACGGCTGGCGTGCCCTGTTCGGCTCGGGAGCGCGCGCTTGAACCGGCGCAGCGCGTGGCTGCTCGGCGGGCTGATCATCGCCCTGCTCGCGGCGTTGAGCGTTTATCTGTACCTCAAGGCCCGGCCCTATCAGGAAGTGATCGATCACGGCCCCTCGCCCCAGGCGCAGGCCAATCCTTATCTGGCGGCAGAACTGTTTTTGCGCGAGCGCGGCCTCAACGTCAGCCACGCCGAAACGCTGGCGGTGCTGCCCGACATCGATCCGCGTCGGCACACCCTGCTGTTGTTCGGCGAACGTTCGCGCATGACCCCGCGGCAGGTCGATCAGGTGTTGAACTGGGCCCGCGCCGGTGGGCGCCTGGTGTTCGTGGCCGAAGCGCTGTGGGACAAGCAGGCCAGACAAAGCGATGATCTGTTGCTGGATCGGGTGCAGTTGCACCAGTCCCTGAGCAAGGACCTCAAGGAGCCGCCGGCGGAGCTGGCGGATGATCCGTACCCGAATCTGACCAAGCTCTACCTGGAAGACGAGGACGCTCCCGCGTACGCCGGTTTCGACACCGCGTTCCATCTGGACGATCCGAACAATCTCGCCCAGGCCTGGGCCAACAGCGCCACGGCCACGCACATGATGCAAGTGCCGTACGGCCTCGGTTCGATCACCGTGGTCACCGATGCCGAACTGTGGAAAACCCCGGCCATCAGCAAGCACGACAACGCCTGGCTGCTCTGGTACCTGAGCGCCGACACCGACGTCACGCTGATTTTCAACACGGCGCACGATGGTCTGCTGACCTTGCTCTGGCGTTACTTCCCGCAAGCCATCGTCGCCCTGCTGGCGCTGATCGGCCTCGGCCTGTGGCACGTTGCTGCGCGCCATGGACCACTGCAGGCACCCGCCCCGAGTGGCCGCCGGCAGTTGCAGGAACACCTGCGCGCCAGTGCCGACTTCATCCTGCGCCAAAACGGTCAGCACACGCTGTTGCAAGCTTTGCAACAGGACGTGCTGCGCCGCGCCCGCCGCCGCTATCCCGGCTTCGACCAATTGAACGTGGCCGAGCAATGGCTGGTGCTGTCGCGCCTGACCCGCCAGCCGACCCGCGCCATCAGTCAGGCCCTCAGCCCGGTGCCGAAACAGCGCATGAGCAGCGCCGATTTCAGTCGCCAGGTGGCCCACCTGCAAACCTTGAGGAACACGCTATGAGTGAACAGATCGAGCCCGGTAGCGCCAGCCACACCGCCCAGCAACGCCAGCGTGCCAGCCAGTTGGCGCAAGCGCTGCGCGGAGAATTGCAGAAGGCCCTGATCGGCCAGAACAGCGTGATCGACGATGTGCTGACCGCGCTGATCGCCGGCGGTCACGTGCTGCTTGAGGGTGTTCCGGGGCTGGGCAAGACCTTGCTGGTGCGGGCGCTGGCGCGCTGCTTCGGCGGCGAGTTCGCGCGCATCCAGTTCACCCCGGACCTGATGCCCAGCGACGTCACCGGCCACGCGGTGTACGACCTGCACACCGAGCAGTTCAAGCTGCGCAAGGGGCCGCTGTTCACCAACCTGCTGCTGGCCGACGAGATCAACCGCGCACCGGCGAAAACCCAGGCGGCGTTGCTCGAAGCGATGCAGGAGCGCCAGGTCACCCTCGAAGGTCGGGCGCTGCCGATCGCCCAGCCGTTCATGGTGCTCGCCACCCAGAATCCGATCGAGCAGGAAGGCACTTATCCACTGCCGGAGGCCGAACTTGACCGCTTCATGCTCAAAGTGCGCATGGACTACCCGGAGGCCGAGCAAGAGCTGAACATGGTGCGTCAGGTCAGCCGCTCGACCCGCGCCGACATGCTCGACGTGCAGCCGTTGCGTACGGTCCTGCAAGCCAAGGACGTGCAGGCCTTGCAACGCATCGCCAGTGACCTGCCGATCGACGATCAGGTGCTCGATTACGCCGTGCGGCTGGCGCGCAGCACCCGCTCCTGGCCCGGCCTGACCCTCGGCGCCGGGCCGCGAGCCTCGATTGCGCTGGTGCGATGCGCCCGCGCCCGCGCGTTGCTGCGCGGCGGCGAGTTCGTGATTCCCGATGACATCAAGGGTTGCGCGCTCTCGGTGCTGCGCCATCGGGTGCGAGTGGCGCCGGAGCTGGACATCGAAGGTCTGCAGGTCGATCAGGTGCTGCAACAATTGCTCGACCAAGTGCCGGCGCCGCGCTTGTGAAACCGTCACGCCTGCTGCTGATCTGGCTCGCGATTCTGCTGGCCGTCGGCACGCTGCTGGGCACGCTGCAAGCCCTCGACATCGCCGTGCCCGCCACGCTGTTGTCGATCAACTGGGGCTTGCTCCTGGCCCTGCTGGTGCTGGCGATCATCGATGCGCTGCGCCTGAACAACCTGCCCTCGCCGCGCATCCAGCGGCAGATGCCCGGCAGCCTGGCACTCGGCCGTTGGAGCGAGGTGCGGCTGCAGCTCAGCCATGACTTCATCGCGCCGGTCGCGGTGGAGCTTTTCGACCACGTGCCACAGGGCCTGAGCTTCGAAAACCTGCCGCTGGCGATTGAACTGCAACCCGGGCAATTCAGCGCGGTCGGCTATCGCCTGCGCCCGCTCAAGCGCGGGCACTTCAGCTTCGAGCATTGCGAAATCAACCTGCCCAGCCCGTTCGGTCTGTGGACAGGCAAACGCCTGCTCGCCGTGAGCGGCGAGATCCGCGTCTACCCGGACTTCGCAAAGCTCTACGGTGGGCAGTTGCTGGCGGTGGACAACTGGCTCAGCCAGCTCGGCGTGCGCCAGCGCCAGCGTCGCGGGCAGGGTCAGGAGTTTCATCAGTTGCGCGAATTTCGCGAAGGCGACAGCCTGCGCCAGATCGACTGGAAAGCCACCGCCCGCCAGCGCACGCCGATTGCCCGCGAGTATGAAGACGAGCGTGATCAACAGATCATGTTCATGCTCGATTGCGGGCGGCAAATGCGCAGCCAGGATGGCGAGCTGTCGCATTTCGACCATGCGCTGAATGCGTGTCTGCTGCTGAGCCATGTCGCGCTGCGTCAGGGCGATGCGGTGGGATTGAGTACATTTGCAGACGATCAACCGCGATATCTAGCTCCGGTAAAAGGCAGCGGGCAACTCAACGTCCTGCTCAACACGGTCTACGATCTGGCGAGTAGCCAACGTCCGGCAGACTATCAGGCAGCCATTCGGCAACTACTAACACGTCAGAAACGACGGGCACTGGTCATCCTTATGACCAACCTGCAGGATGAGGACCATGGCGAACTGACCAACGCAGTCCAACACCTGAGCCGCCAGCATCAAGTGTTAGTGGTCAGCCTGCGCGAAGAAACGCTCGACCAAATGCGCCAAGACTCGGTACAAACCCTTCCTGAAGCATTGGCCTATTGCGGCGCAGTGGATTACCTAAACGCTAGGGCCGAACTGAATGAGCGCCTGATGGCTCATGGCACACCTGTGCTGGATGTCCCTACCAGTAAGCTAAACACTGAACTAGTGTCAATTTACTTAAGCTGGAAGAAAGCTGGAGCCCTATAGACATTGTAGATTTCACGCCGGCGGGGTGTTTCAAATTGGCAAGCGGGTGTAGATTTCTTAATAAGAAATACCGCTGCTAAAAGGGCTTTTCCATTGATCGGTATCTCACTCCACTTATTTAAAGGAGTGCCAGTCCGCTCCTTGAGGCGGCCCATCCCGCGCTATCGGATTGCCCGCTAAATTTTCCCATGCAGCCATGCTCGAAGCCTCTCGAACGGAGTCGAAGAATGCCCACTAAATATTCATTATCTGATGTGTTGGAAAGGATTTATCAGAATCAGCTTGGGCTGGAGGCAGCCCTAATGGAGCTAACACTCCAGGTCGAAGAGAGGGGGTTTACCGAGATCGGAGAAAACGTCCGCTCTGCGCTTTTTGTCATTGGAGAAAATGCCGGCTATATCAAGCAGGGCTTGGCGAAACTCAGAGCAAAGGAAACGGACTAGGCCTCAAAAACTCAATGAATTTTGTCGACCGCTTTGGTGTTATCCACAGGGTGATTATCGAAGCGATTTGACGATTCAAAAACCTTCCAACACCCCACCTAAAATCCCCCCGTCTCATATCGAAATGAAACAGATTGATGCGTTCGGGTACACATATCCGTCATCCGAATGAAGTCTTTCCCCAAACCTAGGAATTTAGGCTACACGACGTGGCGCCTTTGCCTACGAACACACCAGAATGCTCTGTCTTGTACGCATTGGTGAGGCTCCGTAACTTGATCTTGGCCGCTGAATCAGCGGTCGAAATTAATTGTCCGGGGCAATGTCGAGGCAGTAGCTTCAGTCAGGCTAGTAACATTTTAGCTGTTAGCAGGACGTCTCTAGGTGAGCCGAACAGCTCACCTCCCCCCGGCCGAATAACCTCTTCATAGCAGTTTCCGTTCACGTTCACCCGAACTGGAAGCCAAGCAAAAAGGATATAAAGCCATGAACAGTGCAACATCAAATCCTCCAGAATCTGACGCGACTTCCAGCTGTCTCCCCCCTGATTCAGAGAGGTTTCAGGAAGCCGCAGAACGCGCCCTCGACCACTACCTCAAACCAAAATCGCCCTCACGCAATTCCGTGGATCGCGGCATGCAGATGTTCGTTGTCGCCCCCGACCTCAACCCCGAAGCCATCGCCATCCAGACCTACGAAACCTTCTCGTCGGTGAGCATTCTGCTGCTGGATCTGGCGGACAGCCTGGAAGACAAACCACGGCATCTGGCGATGGCGATCTATCAGTTGAGCGAGATGGGTTTGTTGCTGGCGGAGAAGACACTGGACAGTGAGCGGGCGATTGCCTTGAAGGCTTGAAGATCAAAAGATCGCCGCCTGCGGCAGCTCCTGCAGGAAAATTGCATTTCCACTGTAGGAGCTGCCGCAGGCGGCGATCTTTGGTTTTGGCTGTATCAGGCAGACGCCGGCAGGGGCTGAAAACTGAAGTACTGCTTCAACGCCTGCACCAGTTGCGCATATTCCGGCGGCGGGCGTTGCAGGCTGAAGCCGGCGTCGTAGTGCATCGGGGTCGCGTCTTCATGGCACCACAGGCAGCACGCCGTCAGGTCGATGACCTGCTGGCAGCCATCGCCGAGCGGAATTTTGAGACGCAGACTGAAATCGACACCGGTCATCATCGGTAACTGGCTGATGAGCATCAGCCCGTCTTCGGACACATTGCCCAGAAAACCGATGGGTTTGTCGGTGACGCTGTTGAACACCCTGAGGAAGTACGGCAACTGGTGCCGTTCGATTCGTCGGTCGGTAAACATGCGAGGTACGCCACGCAAGGCCCCATCACAGAGCCGCACCTTTGCTTCGGAACACGCCTGTGTCACAGACACGCTCTCCCCGCTTCCGGTGGCATGGTCGCCAATACGCCATCGCCTCAACATCGACCAGTCGCAGGTGTTGCCCCATGTTTAGAGGCCAGACTCTAAACCGGATCACTGGACTATAGCTCAACCTGTACAGTCAGCCAGCGTTTGTATGACATCCGGCATCAGAAGCGTTGCGCACTCGGCACCGCCGCCGCACTGCGAGTCGGGTAATGTCCCAGGCTCTGCAGGGTTTCCAGGCGGGCGCGGGCGCGGAAGGCGTATTCGCTGTTGGGGTACGAGGCGATGATGAACTGGTAGGTCTGCGCAGCGTCGATGTACATTTTTTGCCGTTCCAGGCACTGGCCGCGCATCATCGACACTTCCGGCCACACATACGGACGGGCCCGGCTGGCGCGTTCGACCTTGGACAGTTCGAGCATCACCTGCTCGCAATTGCCCCGGTCGTAGGCGCTGTAGGCGTTGTTCAAATGATGGTTCATCGACCAACGGGTGCAGCCCGTGACGGCGAGGACGCTGAGGGCAAGGGCGGCAATGGGCAACAATCGCATGGGGAGGTTCTCCTGTCTTGAGCTCTGTATCGACCCCTGGTCGTAAATCTTCAGGCGCGTTTGTCCCAAAGTTGCCACGTTCAATAAAGAAAACAATAAGTAGTGCAAACGAACAATGACTACACCCCAAGAGCATAGTAGCCTCTGCTAGCGCTTGAACTCAGGAGTCTTTGCATGTCCGTCCGTCGTACCAAAATCGTCGCTACCCTTGGCCCGGCCAGTAACTCGCCGGAAGTTCTCGAACAGCTGATTCTGGCTGGTCTGGACGTTGCCCGTCTGAACTTCTCCCACGGCACCCCCGACGAGCACAAGGCTCGCGCGAAGCTGGTGCGTGACCTGGCGGCCAAGCACGGCCGTTTCGTCGCCCTGCTGGGTGACCTGCAAGGCCCGAAAATCCGTATCGCCAAATTCGCCAACAAGCGCATCGAGCTGAAGATCGGTGACAAGTTCACCTTCTCCACCAGCCATCCGCTGACCGAAGGCAACCAGCAAGTGGTCGGCATCGACTACCCGGATCTGGTGAAAGACTGCGGCGTGGGCGACGAGCTGCTGCTCGACGACGGCCGCGTAGTGATGCGCGTCGAAACCGCCACTGCTACCGAGCTGCACTGCGTGGTGACCATCGGCGGCCCGCTGTCCGACCACAAAGGCATCAACCGTCGCGGTGGCGGCCTGACCGCACCAGCTCTGACCGAAAAAGACAAGGCCGACATCAAGCTCGCCGCCGAAATGGAAGTCGACTACCTCGCCGTGTCCTTCCCGCGTGACGCGGCTGACATGAACTACGCCCGTCAACTGCGCGACGAAGCCGGCGGCACTGCCTGGCTGGTGGCGAAAATCGAACGCGCCGAAGCCGTGGCCGACGACGAAACCCTCGACGGTCTGATCAAGGCTTCCGACGCAGTGATGGTTGCCCGTGGCGACCTCGGTGTGGAAATCGGCGACGCCGAGCTGGTGGGCATTCAGAAGAAGATCATTCTGCACGCACGCCGCCACAACAAGGCGGTGATAGTCGCGACCCAGATGATGGAGTCGATGATCCAGAACCCGATGCCAACCCGCGCCGAAGTGTCCGACGTGGCCAACGCCGTGCTCGACTACACCGACGCCGTGATGCTCTCGGCCGAATCCGCTGCCGGTCTGTACCCGCTGGAAGCCGTGCAGGCGATGGCGCGCATCTGCGTCGGCGCTGAAAAGCACCCGACCAGCAAGACGTCCAGCCACCGTATCGGCAAGGAATTCGAGCGTTGCGACGAAAGCATCGCCCTGGCGACCATGTACACCGCCAACCACTTCCCGGGCGTGAAAGCGATCATCGCCCTGACCGAAAGCGGTTACACCCCGCTGATCATGTCGCGCATCCGCTCCTCGGTGCCGATCTACGCGTTCACCCCGCACCGCGAAGCCCAGGCTCGCGCAGCGATGTTCCGTGGCGTGTACACCGTGCCGTTCGACCCGGCCTCGCTGGCCCCGAACGAAGTCAGCCAGAAGGCGATCGACGAACTGGTCAAGCGTGGCGTTGTGGAAAAAGGCGACTGGGTCATCCTGACCAAGGGCGACAGCTACCACACCACCGGTGGCACCAACGGCATGAAGATCCTGCACGTGGGTGACCCGCAGGTCTGAGTGATTCGCTGAAAAAACAAAGCCCCGGCATGTGAGTGCCGGGGCTTTTTGTATTCTGATCCTGAAGATGTGTTGGCTGATCCAATGCTATCGCGAGCAGGCTCACTCCTACATTTGAAGTGCGTTCCCCTGTAGGAGTGAGCCTGCTCGCGATGAGGGCAGTACAGCCACCCGAAGACTCAATGCCGTTTGATAAACCCGGTCAACGCCGTCAACGCCTCCGGCGAGCGCAGTCGCTGAGTGAACAACGCGCCCTCCTCCTCGATTACTTTACGGATCAGCTCGCGATCCGGCGCCTTCATCAATTGCTTGCTGATGCGCACTGCATCTACTGGCAGTTCATCGAAACGCAACGCCATCTCCCGCGCCTTGTTCAGCGCCGCTTCGCCACTGCCCAACGCCTCGCTGGCAATGCCCCACTGCGCCGCCTGTTCACCGGTAAAACCTTCGCCGAGCAGCAACAACTCCGCCGCTTTGGCTTGGCCAAGCAAACGCGGCAGGATCAGGCTGGAACCGAACTCCGGGCACAGCCCGAGGTTGACGAACGGCATGCGCAACCGGGCATCGCGGCTGACGTAGACCAGATCGCAATGCAGCAACAACGTGGTACCGATGCCCACCGCTGCGCCGGCCACAGCGGCGATCACCGGTTTGCGGCATTCGAGCAGGTTGAGCATGAAGTGGAACACCGGGCTATCGAGGTCGCTCGGCGGTTGCTGGATGAAGTCGGCGATGTCGTTGCCGGCGGTGAAACACTCGGCGCTGCCGGTGATCAGCACGGCGTTGATGTCAGGATCGTTGTCGGCCAGCCTCAAGGCCTCGGCGAGGCGGCTGTACATCGCACGGGTCAGGGCGTTTTTCTTGTCCGGGCGATTGAGGCGCAGGGTGAGCAAACCGCGTTCGCGTTCGAGCAGGATGGCTTCGGTCATCAGCGTTACTCAACATTTAAAAGGGCTGACAAAGTTCTTTTGGTGAGGCAAAACTTCTGTGGTGAGGGGATTTATCCCCGATTGAGTGCGCAGCACTCACAAAATCCCGGGGCCGCTGCGCAGCCCATCGGGGATAAATCCCCTCGCCACAGGAGTTCACCTTCACACGAGATTCAGCGCTTAACCGCGGGACAAAAACACATCGGCCAGCAGTTGATTGCGCGGCAGTCCGGCCAGGTACAGACGCTTGGCAAAAGCATCGACGCTGGCGCTTGAGCCGCAGACTAAGGCCAGGGTTTGCCGGGAAACAAGGCGCAGTTGCGCCAAAGCGGCGGCTGACTCGGCCGCCGTCCACAGCTCGACGCTGAGGTTTTCGCGCTGCGCGGCAAGCGCCGCCAGGGGTTTGGCCAGATAGTGCTCGCGCGCGTCATGGGCCTGGTGAATGACGCGGATGGCGCCCTGATGATCCTGGCGCAAGGCTTCGCGCAGCACACCGAACAACGGGCCCAGCCCGGTGCCGGCCGCCAGCAGCCACAGCGGGCGCGAGTGCCAGTCCGGGTCGTAATGCAACGCGCCGCCGCGCAGTTCGCCGAGGCGGATCGGGTCGCCGATCTGCAGGTGCCGCGCCGCATCGCTGAATTCGCCGGGCTGGCGGCAGTCGAGGTGGAATTCGAGAAAACGGTCTTCCTGCGGCAGGCTCGCCAGCGAATACGGCCGGGCGATGTGATTGATCCACAACACCAGATGCTGCCCCGCGCTGTAGCGCAGCGGTCGCTGCGGAGCGAGGCGCAAACGCAGGACGTTATCACTGAGCCAGTCCAGCGCCTCGACCACCGCCGGGCGCCCGTCGGTGACGGGGTCGAAGGTGTGTACCTGCAAATCTTCCGTGACCTGACACTGACAAGCCAGCCGCCAGCCTTGCTGGCGTTGTTCGGCGCTCAAGGCCTCCGGGCGACTGTCGACGGGCGAACCCTGAACACACTGCACCAGACAGGCATGGCAACTGCCGGCGCGGCAGCTGTAAGGCACCGCGACGCCGTGCTGATTCAGCGCGTCGAGCAAATTGCTGCCCGCCGCCACCGGCCATTGCCGGTCACCGACGCGAAGTTCAGGCATCCACATTCTCCCATGCCGCTGCACAACGATTGCGCCCGTCGCGCTTGGCCCGGTACAGCGCCTGATCGGCACGCTGCAAGGCGTCGTCCAGATCATCACCCAGTTCCAGCAGGGTCATGCCTGCCGACAGGCTCAGGCTGCGCACATTCAGGCCCACCAGTTCGACGTCGGTGAAAGCAATGCGCAGGCGTTCACAACAGGCGGTCAGGCGTTCGGCATCGCAGTCGGGCAGCAACACCACGAATTCCTCGCCACCGTAACGCGCCAGCACGTCGCCGTCACGCAGGCAGGCACCCGCCACGCCGGCGAACGCCTGCAACACCTGATCGCCGGCGGCATGGCCGTGCAGATCGTTGATGCGTTTGAAGTGGTCGAGGTCGATCAGCGCCAGACCATGCACCACGCCCGGTTCCATCTCCGCCAGCTCCCGTGAGGCCAGGCGCAGAAAATGCCGACGATTGAACAGGCCGGTCAGCTCATCGGTGGCCACCAGATCTTCGAGCTGGCGCATCATCCCGCGCAGGGTGTCCTGATGCGCCTGCAAGGCAAACCGGCGCTGGCGCATGCGCTGCCGTGAAACCTGGACAAAGCGTGCGTAAATCACCAGCCACGCCAGCACCATCGCCAGAATGCACACCTGCAACGCCGCCAGTGCCGGATCCGGCAGACGGAAGTGGTAGCCATCCCAGAGGGTGATCGCACAGAAACTGAAGAACACCAGCAGCGCGCAACGAATGAACGCGCGCCGGGTTAAATGAAACAGGCCGAACAGCAGGATCAGTACGTAGAACACCAGAAACGCGCCACGTGCTTCGTCCAGATGAGCGATCAGCCAGGTCTGCCAGCCGAGCCCGAGCAGCACTTGCGCTTCGGTCAGGCTGGGGTCGGCAAAGCGCTGGTTGCGCCCGGACCAGAACAGCGTAAACAACGTCGCCTGGCAGATCACCACCAGCGCGCTGCCGATCGCCACGCTGTTCAATGATTGCGGGTAATGCCCGGTGAAAAACGCCAGCCACAGCAGCAGCAAAGCCAATCCATAGGTGGCTGCGGCGAGGGCAAAGCGCTTGAGCAAAAGACGTTGAATGGCGTTATGGGTCAATCGTTGACTCACCGTGCGATAGGAGGCTGACCGAGTGTCCTACTCTACAGACCGGGTGCCACTTTAGAGGGGCGGTCGATAAATGACCACCGATTTTCGGGCTCGAAAATTGACGTCAAAAGTGTGGCCTCAAAAGCCCCTCACCCTAGCCCTCTCCCCGAGGGAGAGGGAACTGACCGCATTGTTTATTTGAGATACGCCGACCTGATACATCATGCCGAACTCAGGTTTTGAATTCGCCACAAATCGGCTCCCTTCCCCCCTCGCCCCCTTGGGGGAGAGGGCTGGGGTGAGGGGGGTGGGTATTGAAGTGCAAATCCGATGTTCGATATTCGCCCAACCATGCGACCAACGAATGACTGCCGACGCGTGTATGCCCCGAAGAGGCGCGGTATACTGCCGCGCCTTTTTAGCGTCGCGCCAGCAGCCCCGGCGTGCCTTGAAAGGTGCTTGCGACCGACCGATGTACCCAAGCCGCAGGCACCTTATTGAATGTTCCCGTCTTTTAGAGGAGCGCGACTCATGACCGTGATCAAGCAAGACGACCTGATTCAGAGCGTTGCCGACGCCCTGCAATTCATTTCCTACTACCACCCCGTGGATTTCATCCAGGCGATGCACGAAGCCTACCTGCGCGAAGAATCGCCAGCGGCCCGTGACTCGATCGCGCAGATCCTGATCAACTCGCGCATGTGCGCCACCGGCCACCGGCCGATCTGCCAGGACACCGGCATCGTCACCGTGTTCGTGCGGGTGGGCATGGACGTGCGTTGGGATGGCGCGACCATGAGCCTGGACGACATGATCAACGAAGGCGTGCGCCGCGCCTACAACCTGCCGGAAAACGTCCTGCGTGCCTCGATCCTCGCCGACCCGGCGGGCGCTCGCAAAAACACCAAGGACAACACCCCGGCAGTCATCCACTACTCCATCGTCCCGGGCAACACCGTGGAAGTGGACGTGGCGGCCAAGGGCGGCGGTTCCGAGAACAAGTCGAAAATGGCCATGCTCAACCCGTCCGACTCGATCGTTGACTGGGTGCTCAAGACCGTTCCGACCATGGGCGCCGGCTGGTGCCCACCGGGCATGCTGGGCATCGGTATCGGCGGTACCGCCGAGAAAGCCGCAGTGATGGCCAAGGAAGTGTTGATGGAATCCATCGACATCCACGAACTGAAAGCCCGTGGCCCGCAGAACCGTATCGAAGAGATCCGTCTGGAGCTGTTCGAGAAGGTCAACCAGCTGGGCATCGGCGCCCAGGGCCTCGGTGGCCTGACCACCGTGCTCGACGTGAAGATCATGGACTACCCGACCCACGCCGCTTCGTTGCCGGTGTGCATGATCCCGAACTGCGCCGCCACCCGTCACGCGCACTTCGTGCTCGACGGTTCTGGCCCGGCATCGCTGGAAGCGCCATCGCTGGATGCCTACCCGGAAATCGTCTGGGAAGCCGGCCCGTCGGCCCGTCGCGTCAACCTCGACACCCTGACCCCGGAAGAAGTGCAGAGCTGGAAGCCGGGCGAAACCGTCCTGCTCAACGGCAAGATGCTCACCGGTCGCGACGCGGCGCACAAGCGCATGGTCGAGATGCTGAACAAGGGTGAAACCCTGCCGGTGGATCTGAAAGGCCGCTTCATCTACTACGTCGGCCCGGTTGATCCGGTCGGTGACGAAGTGGTTGGCCCGGCTGGCCCGACCACCGCGACGCGGATGGACAAGTTCACCCGTCAGATCCTTGAGCAGACCGGCCTGCTGGGCATGATCGGCAAATCCGAGCGTGGCCCGACCGCGATCGAAGCGATCAAGGACAACAAGGCCGTGTACCTGATGGCCGTGGGCGGCGCCGCTTATCTGGTGGCCCAGGCCATCAAGAAGTCCAAGGTGCTGGCCTTCGCCGAGCTGGGCATGGAAGCGATCTACGAGTTCGAGGTCAAGGACATGCCGGTCACCGTCGCGGTGGACAGCAACGGTGAGTCGGTACACATCACCGGCCCGGCGATCTGGCAACAGAAGATCGCCGAAAGCCTGGCGGTAGAAGTGCAGTAAGCGTTTCGCAGCTGTAAAAAGGCCGGCCCGTCATACGACAGGCCGGCCTTTTTTTGTGCCCGCCTGTCCGTGCGGGGCACCCTGCACATTAATGGCTCTTTGGCACCTGTCAGATCTGACAGGTTACGAGATCTCCACTTGTTGGTAGCGTCTGTCCACGCACGTGCTTCGCGTGTGAAATGGATCCGACCATGGCTGATCAAGAGCTGAGCATCATCACCCCGTCCATCGCCAGCAGCGCCTCGATCACCACGATCGGCAAAAGCTGGGGGGCGGTTGGCGCCACTGGCGCGGCTTCATTTGAACTGCCACTGCCGCTGTCCGCCGGTCGTGGCTGGGATCCACGGCTGTCACTGAGTTACAGCAATCAGGCCGGCAACGGGCCGTTTGGCATCGGCTGGAGCCTGGGCATTGCTCAGATCAGCCGTCGTACCGCAAAAGGGGTACCGCGTTATAGCGATCTCGATGAAATCATCGGTGACGATGGTGAGGTGTGGCTGCCGGAACTCAACGATGACGGCACACTAAAGTCGCGCCTTGAAAATTCCTACAACGGAATTGAAATCGGCTATCACAACGTGGTGCGTTACTGGTCGCGGGTCGAACGTGACTTTGCGCTCCGCGAGCGCTGGCAACGTGCGACAAAAACGGCGGCCGAGCCACCCTTCTGGCTGATCCACGGCGCAGACGGCTCCTTGCAGGTATACGGCAAGACCAGCGCCTCGCGCCGCGCCGATCCGGACGATCCACTGCGTGTCGGCAGCTGGTTGCTGTGCGAAAGCATGAACCCCCAGGGCGAACACATCGGCTTCGATTACCTGACCGATGATCAGAACCCCGACCCGATTCACGATTACCGCGCTCAGCGCTACTTGCGCGCGATTTTCTATGGCAACGTCACAGCCAGCCAGCATTTGTACAGCTGGACCGTGGATGATCCAGCCGAACTGGATTGGCATTTCCATCTGCTGTTCGATTACGGCGAGCGCACCCGTTCACTGACAGAGGCCCCGGTGTACGGTGGCGACAGTCTGGAAGACTGGGATAAACGCCGGGATCCGTTCTCCACCTTCGGTCAGGGTTTCGAGCTGGGCACACTTCGTCTGTGCCGGCAAATCCTGATGTTCCACAACTTCTCGCGGCCTGTCGGTGAGGATCCGCTGTTAGTGCGGCGGCTGCTGCTGGAATACCCGTCGCCCTCTGATCCGTGGACTTACAACCGGATCACCGCCGCCCACTATCAGGCCTTCGATGCCAGCGGCGCGCTGGAGACGACACCGCCGGTGGAGTTTGATTACTCACCCTTCGAGATCAATAAAACCCCGTCACGGATGTTCGCCGAAGACACCATGCCGGGCCTTGAGGACGGACAGTTTTACCAGTGCGTCGATCTGTACGGCGAAGGTGTACCGGGATTTCTCTGCCGCTACGATCAATGCTGGTATTACCGCGAACCGCTGCGTGCAACGTCGGGGTCAGACGCCATCACCTACGCTTCCTGGACCGAGCTTGAGCAGATCCCGGTGGCCAGGCACGACGCCGCCCAGCAGTTCTTGCTCGACCTGACCGGTAACGGGCGGCTGGACTGGATCGCGGCCCTACCGGGCAGCAGCGGGTATCGCACGTTGAATGCTGACCGCAGCTGGGCGCCGTTCATCGCGTTTACCGGCATGCCGCTGGAATTTTTCAACACTCTTTCGCAGCTCGGCGACCTGATGGGTGACGGCCTCAACTCGCTGGCAATGATCGGTCCGCGCGCGGTGCGCTTGTATGCCAACCAACGGGAACAGGGTTTTTCCGGCGCCGAAGACGTGCCTCGCAAAGACGATGAGGACAGTTTGCCGCTGTTCGGCAACGCCCCCACAGAGCTGGTGTTTCTGGGCAACATGCTCGGCAGTGACATGAGCGAGCTGTGCCGGATCCGGTACAACGAAATCAAATGCTGGCCCAATCTGGGGCATGGCAAATTCGGCAAAGGTCGGGTCATCAGTGCCCTGCCCTTCCGGTATGACCAATTCAACGCAGAGCACATCCGGATCGCCGATATCGACGGCTCCGGCGCGCCGGCCTTGCTGTGCCTGAAACCTTCAGGCTTCGAGATCTACCTCAATCGTGGGGGAAACGGCCTGGAACAGACGCCTGTCTTCGTGCCGTGGCCGGAAGGCGTGAGCTACGACCGCCTGTGTCAGGTCAGTTTCGCCGACCTTCAAGGCCTGGGTTGTGCCAGCCTGATCCTGACGGTACCGCACATGACCCCCGAGCACTGGCGCTACGACTTTGTCGCGGCCAAGCCTTACTTGCTGACCGCTACCAACAACAACATGGGCTGCGCCACGCAGGTGGTCTATCGCAGCTCTGCACAGGAATGGCTGGATGAAAAACAGCAATGGCTTACCGATCATCCCGACGAAACGCCGGTGTGCCATCTACCGTTCGCGGTTCAAGTCGTCGCCCGGCAACGCCAGCTGGATGAAATAACCGGCAATTGCCTGACGCAATCATGCTTCTATCGCGAAGGGGTCTACGACAGCATCGAGCGTGAGTTTCGGGGTTTCGGTTACCGGGAACAGACCGACAGCGAAAGTGCCACGGGCGATGACGAGCTCGGCTTTACAGCACCGGTGCGCGTCTGTACCTGGTACCTGACCGGGCAGGCGATGGATCGGCCAAGACACGGCTACTTCAACGGTGACAGTGAGGCCGTTGACTTGCGACCAACCGTCTTCAGCCGCTATCACGACGGTGATGAATGCGATGAACCGGTCACGCCAGACGACGAAGACGTACGCTATAAAATCGCTCGCGCGCTGGTCGGTGCCGTCGCCCGCATCGAAACCTGGACCGGCACTGACGAGCCAGCCAATGCACGGCTCTACGCCGTAGAAGAATTTCGTTACCTGGTGCGTGATGTCCGGCCCGCCAACTTGCGAGAGCCGGCGAGCGTGCTGCTGGTACAGACCCTGGAAAAAATCAGCTATCAGTACGATGGTTTCATTGACGACCCGTTATGCCGCCATGAAGTCTTGCTCGCCAGCAGCGAATACGGCCACGCCACTCACAGCCTGACCATCAGTTACGCGCGACGGCGCCTGCCCGGCGATCCTCCGCCGTTCAGCGACCCCGACGAACAACAGTGGTGGCGGGACGCGCATGACATGGCGCAGCGTTTTTTTTATCTCAACGAAACCCGCGCACGTGCAATTGATCTGAAGGACTGCCAACAATGGCGGCTGGGCCTGCCCTCACAACAGCGCAGCAATGCCCTGATGCTGCCCAAAGGTGATCTGCCGTCGGGCCTCAATCCGCAACAGATGACATGGGATTTACTCAAGGAGCATGTTCGCTCGACCGAGTGGAATGCCCTGCGGGTGCTGACCGGGCAAACCGTGCAGCGCTATATCAACAAAGAGGACGGCAGTCTGCTGCCCGACGGCTCGGCGCAATTCGAAGCACTGAAAGGGCCGCTGGAAATGGCAAGCTTCGACAAGACGGCCCTCGCCGCCTACGACATTCTGCCGCCGCCGTTCGATATCCTGCAGGAGCTGGCGAACATCGGTTACACACTGATGGCGCTGCTATTCGAAGACACGGCAGTAAACGCGGACGCAGAAAGCCTGTGGTCCGCGCATTACAACTACGCGAAGTACGCCGATGCCAAGGGTTTCTTCCGGGTACTTGAATACCGCGAAACCCTGAGCCACGGCTGGACCAAGGCGCAGTACGACGAGTACCACCTGCTGATCATCAGCGTCGAACTGCCGGATGGCTGCATCACCCGCTGCGAATACGACTACTGCGCCCTTGCGCCGTGGTGCATCATCGATGCCAACGAAAACATACAGGAAGCGCTTTACGAACCCTCGGGCCAACCGTTGGCGACCAGTTTCCACGGTACCGAAAATGGCATTGCCGCCGGCTTCCGCCCACTCAGCGAATACCTTCGCCCGGCAGATCCACGCCCGGACGCGGCCATTGCCGACCCGCAAGCGGCCGTGCAAAAAGCCGCCAGCACCTTGCGCAAGGATTTGTTCAGCTGGATGGGACAGCTGCCTGCGGCGGTCAACGCAACACCGCAGCTGCTTGAGCAATGGCTGGCCAGCGGCGATGTGTTGCCGAGCCTGCACATTCGCGCCAGCGCGCGACGGCGGCTGGCGCAATTGACGTCGCCGACTCCCGCCGAACAGGCCCTGCGCGAACTCATCAGCACGGTTGCACGCAAACCGGTACACAGCGTGGCGCTGAGTGCCGACCGTTACCCGAATGATCCGATTGCGGCATTGGTGCAGATTATCATCAGCTACGTGGACGGCTTTGGCCGCGCGTTGCAAACCCTGCAACGGGTCGAGCCAGGAATCGCCTATGCGGTGGCTGCCGATGGGTCGCTGATCGTCGATCGCGGACAGCTGCGCGAGGAACATGCCGAGTCGCGCTGGCGGGTCAGTGCACGGGTCGAGTACAACAACAAAGGTCTGGCGGTGCGGCAGTTCCGGCCGTTTTTTGCCGACACCCATGGCTACGTCAATGATCAATCCCTGCGGCGGTACGGCTACTTCGATCAACTGTTCTATGACCCGCTCGGGCGCCTGGTCAAGCTGATCAACGCCAAGGGCTATTTTTCCCGCGAGACCTATCATCCGTGGTATCAGGCCAGCGAAGACTTCAACGACACCGATGAATCTGCTGAGCCGGAATCGACATCACCATGGACGCTGCACTGATGAGCGCCAACCTCCATCGGCGTACACCGTCGCTCGTCGTGATCGACAGTCGCGGCTTGCCACTGCGTCAGATTGTCTATCTGCGCGTACTGGCCGAAGACCCTGCCGAAGCCTTGGTGACTCGCCAACAGCACGACATTGCCGGGCGTCTGGTGGCGCAGTTCGATCCACGCCTGAGCGCTCCGAGCGTTACCAGCATTCATGATCTCAACGGCCAGCCACTCAAGGTCAGCAGCGTCGATGCCGGCTGGCGCCTGAACCTGCCCGGGCTGGCCGGGCAAACCTTGCAACGCTGGGATGCGCGCGGTGTGCACTGGAGCAGCCGCTACGATGAGTTGCTGCGCCTGCTGGCGATCAGCAACAGCGTCGACCCGCTCAGCGACACCTTCACCTATGCCGATGCCAGTGCCCCGGCCGATCACAATCAGCGCGGACAATTGCTGGAACAGGTCGACCCGTCCGGCAGCCTGCACCTGGACAGCTACAGCCTGGCCGGACAGCCACTGCGCGAAAGCCGCACCTTTGCCGACGCCCGGGTGTTTGTCAGCCAGCGCATTTTCAACCCGTTGGGCGCGATGCTGGAGCAGACCGACGCCGGCGGCCACCGCCAGCAATCGCGCTACGACGTCGCCGGTCAGCTCAAGCAGTTGCAACTGCAGCTGGCCGGCGACCACGACTGGCAGGACGTGTTGCTCGACTCGCACTTCAACGCCGTCGGACAAATCATCGAACAACAGACCGGCAATGGCATTGCCAGCTACTGGGACTACGAACCAACCACTGGGCGCCTGCAGCGGCAATGGGCGCAAAAGGGTGCGCAGCCGCCCCTGCAGGACATGAGCTATGAGTACGATCCGGTCGGCAACCCGACACGCATCCTCGACCACGTGTTCACGCCCAGCCACTTCGCCAACCAGCGGGTCGACGGCGAACGTGCGTTCCGTTACGACTCGCTGTATCGGCTGACCAGCGCCAGCGGTTACGACGACGCGGCCCCCAGCGACCTCCCCGGCCGACCGCAACCGAGCGACCCCAACGACCGGCGCAATTACCTGCAGACCTACCGCTACGATCACGGCGGCAACCTGACGCAACTGTGCCATGTGCGCGACGGCGCCTGTCAGACCCGTCAGATGTGTATCGACCCTGCAAGCAATCGCGGTGTGCGCTGGAAACAAGGTGATCCCGCACCGGATTTCGATCAGCTATTCGACCGCCACGGCAATCTGATGTCCCTGCAACCGGGACAGGCACTGCGCTGGGACGCCCGCGATCAACTGGCCTCGGTGATCCTGGTTCATCGCGAAAACGGCCTGGATGACGCCGAGTTCTATCACTACAGCCAGGGCGCGCGCGTCTACAAACGCCATGAAACCTACAGCGGTTCCAACCGGCATTTCCACGAGGTGCGCTACCTGCCCGGACTGGAGATCCGCAGCAAGGACAACGGTGAGGAGCTGCACGTCATCAGCCTCGCCGCCGGCGCAGGCCATGTCAGTTGCCTGCATTGGCTGAGCGGCAAACCGCCGGGCATTGCCGACAACCAGTTGCGTTACACCCTCGATGATCACCTGGGTTCATGCGTGATGGAACTGGATCAGCAGG
Organism: Pseudomonas sp. LAMO17WK12:I5; assembly: GCF_900215165.1. Taxonomy (NCBI): domain Bacteria; kingdom Pseudomonadati; phylum Pseudomonadota; class Gammaproteobacteria; order Pseudomonadales; family Pseudomonadaceae; genus Pseudomonas; species Pseudomonas sp. LAMO17WK12:I5. The sequence continues at coordinate 220,634 of NZ_OBDS01000001.1, forward strand.
CACGCCTGATCAGTCACGAAGGCTATTACCCGTTCGGAGCGACCGCGTGGATGAGCGCCGACTCGGCTGTCGAGGTTGACTACAAGACACTGCGTTATTCAGGCAAGGAAATGGATGTCAGCGGTTTGTATTACTACGGTGCGCGGTATTACGCGCCGTGGTTGCAACGCTGGGTCAGTGCGGATCCGGCGGGAGATGTCGATGGGCTGAACCGGTATGCGTATGTCGGCAACAATCCGCTGCGCTATGTGGATCCTGACGGAAACAACAGAGCGGAAAGTGTGATCATGCTGTATTCAGCATTTCTTTCGAGCGTCCAGGGCCACTCCACGCAGGTTGTGGGGCAAATTCACAACATTCTCCATGAGGAAGGTGTGGCAATGAATCTGGCACTGAACATGGTAGGCGAAGTCGTGAGAGGGGTCGTCGGCTATGAGGGCGGTGCCGCCGGCGGCAATCTGGTTGACCTGGTCATTCCCAATATGCCTGACACCACACCCTACACCACGACCGGAGGGGTGATCGGCGGCAATATTGGCGGCGACTCCGCCACGGCCATGATAGACCCGATAGCCAACAGCGCCGGCATCGGAATGGGTCCACTGATTCCGCAGACCTCGCAGATCTCGGTCAACGCGATTGATCATGGGCTGGGCATCAGAGATGCCGTCAAGGAAATCAGCTCCTGGCGAGACATGAAGGATGAGCTGATTCATCCGGGCCTTGATGCGGTACTCAACCCCTCCTTCATGATGGGCCGGCTCATGGCTTCGTGGATATCGATCATTCCCGCAGCACTGAATATGTTTGCCCGGGCAATAGAGGCAGAAGACATCAAAAACCGCCTTGATCCGGTAAAGATCCAGAAAATAGACAAAATGCTCGAGGACTGGAAATCGGCGGTAGAACAACGTGCCGGCTGGGCTGAAAATGCATTCGATGCACTGGGCACGGACATTGTGTACCCGGCCGACTCGCTGCCAAATATCAACCATATGACATCGGCAGAGACCCTGACCCCCATCTCTCGCTCAGACTTGCGCCGGTTGACCAATTTTACTCTTTCCAACATCAAGCGCTCTCAAGACATGATGACGTCGTACAAAGAGATGGGGACTACCGACAATCAGTTCTTGCTGGCGCAGCGCCGAACCCGGAAAAAGGCAGCCTGAATGATCCGCTTCACGGAGGTGCGGGCATGAATCCTTCAGTGCATTGGCGTACGCCTGCTCTGTCGGCTCACGATCCCAGAGGGCTGCCGGTCAGAAACATTGCTTATCTGCGGGCGGTGGTGGGCGCCGAAGTCGAATGCCAGATCAACTGTCAACGCCACGATTCCAACGGCCGCCTGATCGAACAATGGGACCCGCGCCTCCCCGTGCCTTGTCTGACCACTGTTTACCGGCTGAATGGCGAGGCATTGAAAATCGACAGCGTCGACGCCGGCTGGCGCCTGAGCCTGCCAGGACCTGGCAGTCAAACTCTGCAGCGCTGGGACGCCCGAGGCAGCCACTGGCACATGAGCTATGACCCGCAATTACGCTTGATGTCGGTCGAGGAAAACGCGGCCGATATCGAGGTACTGACCTACGCCGACGCCACGGCCGATGCCGGGCACAATTTGCGCGGCCAGTTGCTCGGACACAAGGATCACGCCGGCACGCTACGTACTGACAGCTACGCCCTGCCCGGCCAGTCACAGACTGAAACACGCACCTTTCACGACGGCGAGGTGTTCACCAGCCAACGCGTTTTCAGTCCGCTGGGTGCAGTGCTGGAGCAGACGAATGCCGGTCAGCATCGACAGCAGTCACAGTACGGTCTGGCCGGACAACTCCAGCAGGTTCGCCTGCAACTCAAGGGTCACACCGAGTGGCAATCGGTATTGATCGAGGCGCAATACAACGCGGCCAGTCAGATCATCGAACAGGTACTCGGCAATCACGTGCGCAGCCTCTGGACGTATGACCCGGCCGACGGTCGGTTACGCACCCATATCTGCCGCAAGGACGCCGGTGCGATGCTGCAAAGCTTCGAATATTTCCACGACCGCGTCGGCAATATCGTACGCATCGACGACCATTGTTTTCAGCCGGTTTACTTCGCCAACCAGTTGATCGACGGCCAGCGCACCTTTGGTTATGACTCCTTATACCGCTTGACCCGCGCGACCGGTCATGACGACGCGCCCCTCTCCGACATTCCGGGACTGCCACAGCCGAGCGACCCGAACAACCGCCTCAACTACACCCAGACCTACGCGTACAACGCTGGCGGCAGCCTGATCAAACTGCAACATATGCGAGCGGGTGCCTGCCAGACGCGCCAGATGCTGATCGACCCTAAGAGCAACCGTGGCGTGCGCTGGACGCCTGGCGATCCCGATCCGGTATTCGACCAATTGTTCGACCGTCACGGCAACCTGCAAGCATTGCAACCGGGGCAAACCTTGCACTGGAATGCTCGTGACGAGCTGGCCAGCGTTATCCTGATTCACCGCGAGGACGGCCGGCACGATGCCGAGCACTACCGTTACAGCCGGGGCGAGCGGGTGTTCAAGCGCCACGATACCTTCACCCCTCGTGGCGAGCATTTCCAGCAGACCCGCTACTTGCCCGGGCTGGAAATCCGTTCTAAGGACAACGGTGAAGTGTTGCACGTCATTCAACTGGATATCGGTATCGGCCACGTCCGGTGCCTGCATTGGGCACAGCAAAAACCTGACGAAATCCGCTACAGCCTCAACGATCATCTGGGTTCCTGCACGCTGGAGCTTGATCAACAGGCGCAAGTGATCAGCCACGAAGGTTATTACCCGTTTGGCGCCACGGCATGGATGGCCACGCGCTCGGAAATCGAAGTGAGTTACCGGTTCATCCGCTATTCAGGCAAGGAAATGGATGTCAGCGGCCTTTACTACTACGGCGCCCGTTACTTCGCCGCGTGGCTGCAGCGCTGGATCAGCGCCGATCCGGCAGGCGATGTCGACGGGCTGAACCTGTACGCGATGGTCAGCAACAACCCGTTGCGCTACGCCGATAACGGCGGCACGGAACAGACGCCCAGTGAAGCGCTGCAGAAAATCAGCGAGTTTTCCAACGTGCTGACCCACATGACCAGTGAATTGCAGAAAGTCAACTATCAGCTCTACAACCTCACGCGTACTCGCGACATCTACAAGACCGCCGCAAAAAAACTCGCGTTCAGCGTGGCAACGTTTGCCGTGGCGATCAAGGCCGGGGCACTGGGGAGCACCGTCGGTGCCGGCATCGGCAGCCTGAGCGGCCCCGCCGCGCCCGTTGTGGTGCCCGTAGCGTCAGCGGTAGGGGCCATTTTTGCCGCAGAGGCGTCCGGCAAGATCATGGACAAGATCGGCGAAGAAACCACGCTCGGCTATTCGATCATGCCGGATCAGGCCGCGCTCTCGGTGAAAAGCCTGCAAAGCAAAGCCAAAGCTTCACCGAACTCGCTCAGAGGTACCCTCGAAAGTTTCAACCCACAGACCTCCGGGGGTCTGGTGAAGATCGGTCTGGAAACCACCGCTCGGGTTCTGGGCAAACACCTCAAGATTCCCTACCTGAAACAGTCCCTGAACATCGCCCGCCAGATGGCCCAACTCACGGAAGCGCTCAACGGCTCATGGGGGCAGGGAGATCTGGACCTTCTCAACGCGCGGCTGGATGAGTTGACCGGTTACCTCGACAGCCAGCAAGCCAGCCTTCAGGAACACTTCGATACGCTGACCGATGCAGTGCCCACGCCGGTGAAACTGATCGGTATCGCCCAGATGCCGGAGCGCACCAACAACGATCTGGCTCACCTGCAACAGCAAATAACCGTTGCTCGCGGCACCATCAAGCACGCCAGAAATCTGTTGGGCCGGGTATCAGCCTATCTGGTGCAGAAACAGCAGGCGGCATAGCGCTGGACTACTGGGAGTAAACAATGGCAGCGTCGCTGTTTCACCACACCCCAAGCCTGCGCAGCCATGACCCTCGGCTCTTGCTGGTGCGCCAGGTGGAATACTTGCGCCAGATCGCAGGTGAACCGGCACAGGCCCTCATCAGCCAGCATCAGTATGATCCTGCTGGGCGGGTGGTGACGCAGCGCGACCCGCGCCTTCTCGACAATGCATCGCAGCCCAATCTGCAAACGATCTACAGGCTGGATACTCAACCGCTACGCATCGACAGCGTGGACGCTGGCTGGCGACTGATGTTGCCCGGTCTCGCGGGTGAGGAACAGCAGCGCTGGGACCAGCGCGGCAACCACTGGCAGTATGAACACGACCTGTCGCTGCGAGTGATCGCCGTCACTGAAAATGCGCAAGTTGATGTCGAGCGCTATGTCTATGCCGACCACAATGCCGACCCCGGGCATAACCTGCGCGGTGAACTGAGCGAAAGCGCCGACCCGGGCGCCACGGTGGTGGTCGACGGCTACAGCCTGCAGGGCAAGGCAGTGAGTGAAACCCGTACGCTGTCTGGCGAGACGGCGGCTTTCATCACTCGTACGGATTTCGACGCGCACGGCAATGTGGTGCAAGTCACCGACGCCGGTGGTCACCGGCGACGCTCGAGCTACGATGTCGCCGGCCAGTTACATCAGGTATCGCTGTGGATAGCCGGGGCTGACGCGGCACAACCGGTGGTCGACGCTGCCACGTACAACGCCTCCGGCCAACTGCTCGAACAACGGGCCGGCAATGGTGTGCGCAGCCGCCGCGTGTACGATCCCGCTGACGGTCGCCTGCTGAATCAGTTGGCCTGCAAGGATCAGGAAAAACCGCTGCAGGACTTGCACTACACCTATGACCCGGTCGGCAATGTCCTGCGTATCGAGGATCGCACCCTGGCCACGGTGTATTTCGCCAATCAGCGCGTCGATGGTGATCGTCATTTTGTCTACGACTCGCTGTATCGGCTGAGCGAAAGTCGCGGCTTCGAAGGCCAGATCCCGCAACAGTCGCCAGGTTTGCCGCAACTGATCGAACCCATCGACCCGGGGCGGCGCTTCAACTACAGCGAGCAATATCACTACGACGCGGGAAATAACCTCGTTGAACTGGTGCATGTGCGCAAGGGCCACAACTTCACGCAACAGATGAAAATCGCCCCTGACAGCAATCGGGGGCTGCGCTGCCAACCCGCTGACCCCGAACCGGTGTTCGGCGACTACTTTGACCGCCACGGCAACCAACTGAAACTGCAGCACGGCGGCCTGCCTCTGGCGTGGGACAGTTACGATCAACTGGCCCGCGTCACCCTGCTGCAACACAGCAACGGCCTGCCCGACGACGATGAAATCTATCGCTACAGCCAGGGTCAGCGCGTTTACAAATGCACGCTGAGGCATACGCCGTCGATCACCGATCGCCGCGAGGTACGTTACCTGCCAGGTCTGGAAATCCACAGCCGCAGCGACGGCCAGCAACTGCATGTCATCGTGCTGCCGGGCGCGCGTTGCCTGCATTGGCTCAGCGGTCAACCGGCGGATATCGAGGCCGATCAACTGCGCTTCAGCCTCGACGATCACCTCGGATCCTGCTCGCTGGAACTGGACCGCCACGCTGGCGTGATCAGCCTGGAGCATTATTACGCCTTCGGCGGCACGGCCTGGTGGGCAGCCCGTTCAGCCGTGGAAGCGGATTACAAAACGATCCGTTACTCGGGCAAGGAAATGGATGCCAGCGGTTTGTACTACTACGGCGCGCGGTACTACGCGCCATGGCTGCAACGCTGGATCAGCGCCGATCCGGCCCGGGATGTGGACGGACTGAACCTTTACGCTTTTGTCGGCAACAACCCGGCGATTCATGTCGACCGGAGGGGCAACTACAAGGTTATTTTCGATCTGGCCAAACGAGCGGTCGGCCTGCTCGACAAAGCCGAAACAGCGGCCGATCAATTACACAACCTGAGTCGCGAGTTCGACGACTTGATCCCCGAAGGCGCAGACATCGAAGACCTGCGCAAAACCATGACGTTCGGCAAATTTCTCAAGTCCCGCCAGGGCATCAAATCGGCTCTTTACGGTGCGGGGAAAGGGCTCGCCATCGGTGGACTTATAGGCACGGCGCTACCAGGAATTGGCAATGCCATCGGCAGTGGTGTGGGGACGCTGGCGGGCATGGTCGTTTTCCCGTTGCTGCGCTATTACTTTTTCAAGAAAGGCTTGAAACTCGCGCAAACGCTGCGCACCCAGGAACTCAGGAATGGCCTGCAAACCGTCAGTGATACCGTCACCCGCGTGGTTGATGGCGCCACTGATCTGCTCAATGGCGGCACGGAGGTGCTGGAAAGCATCAAAAACATGACCAATACCCTCAACGCATATCACGAGCGGACTCAGGCGCTGTTCCACGACCAGTTGGAGACCCTTGCCGGTGACAAACAACGCGAGGTCATCAAACTCCTGAGAAGCGGACTCGACCCGTTCGACGCCATCGACAAGGTACTGGAGACGGCCCAAGCGGTCATGGATGACGCCCCCGACATCGGCGCAGACGTGAACAATCGCCTGCAACAACTGCAGAGCAAAGTCACTGAGAATTCAAGGCTTAAACCCATCCCCAAGCCGCGGACGAAATACATTCAGCGGGTCTCTGCCGGCGAAACGTACGTGTGACGTCGAAGGCCGTTCGAACAGTGCGCCGAGCCACTTCGGCGCATGCTATCGTGCCCGCCCGTCCCTCTATCCATTAGCCCAGCATGCTGCCGACTTCCCGTACTTTGCGCCTGTCGTTGTATACCCTGCTGATCATCGCCGGTGCCGTGCTTACGGCCACCCTTGCCATCCGCCACGCCGAACGCCAGGCGATGGAGGAAGACGCCACCCGCGCCAGCCAGCAATTGGCGCTGTATGCCAACTCGTTGCACACCCTGATCGACCGCTATCGCGCCCTGCCCGCCGTGCTGGCGCTGGACCCGCAATTGCGCAGCGCGCTGGCCGGGCCGGTGGGCGCGGAACAACAGAATGTGCTGAATCTGAAGCTGGAGCAGATCAACGGCGCGGCGCAGTCCTCGACCCTCGAGCTGCTTGATCACAGCGGCCTCGCGGTGGCCGCCAGCAACTGGCGCCTGCCGAGCAGTTACGTCGGCCACAACTACGGTTTTCGTCCGTACTTCAGCCAGACCCGCACTCAGGGCAGCGGGCGCTTTTATGCGGTGGGGGTGACCAGCGGCATCCCCGGCTATTTTCTGTCCAGTGCGGTGCTCGGCGACAACGCCGAGTTCCTTGGCGCGATGGTAGTCAAACTGGAGTTCCCCGAGCTTGAGCGCGAATGGAGCCAGGGCAGCGACACGCTGCTGGTCAGCGATGCACGCGGGATCATCTTCATCGCCAACCAGCCCGGCTGGCGCTATCGCTCGTTGCGGCCGCTGGACAGCCGCGACATGGACGAGATCAAGCGCACGCGCCAGTACGACAAACAATCGCTGATCCCGCTGACGCATTTGTCGCTGCGTCACTTCGACGACAACAGCGACCTGCGCCGGGTCGAAGGCCCGGACGGAACGGCGGACTACTTGTGGGAATCGCTGCCGCTGGCCACCGAAGGCTGGACCCTGCACCTGTTGCGCCGCCCGCAAGTGGCTTTCGAAGACTTACGCAACGCCGGGCTGGCCGCCGCAGGTGTATGGCTGGCGCTGGTGTTTTTGCTGCTGTTCCTCAATCAGCGCTGGCGCCTGTCGAAAGTCCGTCAGCGCAACCGCGAAGAACTCGAACAACTGGTCGAAGAACGCACCCGCGATCTGCGTACCGCGCAGGACGGTCTGGTGCAATCGGCCAAGCTCGCGGCGCTGGGGCAAATGTCCGCCGCACTGGCCCACGAGATCAATCAACCGCTGACCGCGCAACGCATGCAGTTGGCGACGCTGCGCCTGCTGCTCGAACATGGCCGCGTCGATGATGCGTACAAGGCGCTCAAACCGGTGGACGACATGCTCACGCGCATGGCCTCGCTCACCGGTCACCTGAAAACCTTCGCCCGCAAAAGCCCCAGCGGCCTGCGCGAACGGCTGGATCTGGCGACCGTGGTCGATCAGTCGCTGCAACTGCTCGACGCGCGCCTACGCGACGAACAGGTCAGTCTGGTGCTGCACCTGACGCGTCCGGCCTGGGTGCGTGGTGATGCAATACGCCTCGAACAGGTGCTGATCAATCTGCTGCGCAATGCCCTCGATGCAATGCAGGGCAAACCGTGCAAGCGCCTGGAAATTCGCCTGGAGGTGGACGAACAACTGTGGCGCCTGAGCGTGATCGACAATGGCGGCGGGATTGCCGAACAGCACTTGAACCAGGTATTCGACCCGTTCTTCACCACCAAACCGGTGGGCGACGGTCTCGGCCTCGGGCTGGCGGTATCCTTTGCCATCGTGCATGAATCCGGCGGGCGTCTGAGCGTTGAAAATGGCGAGGCCGGCGCGGTGTTCAGCCTGACCCTGCCGATCGATCTGGAGGCACACATCTGATGCTCAACTCGGTGATGGTGGTCGATGACGAAAGCAGCATTCGCAGCGCTGTCGAGCAATGGCTGAGCCTGTCGGGGTTCGAGGTGCAGCTGTTCAGCCGCGCCGAAGATTGCCTCGCCGCGCTGCCGGCGCACTTTCCCGGGGTGATCCTCAGCGATGTGCGCATGCCCGGGCTCAGTGGGCTGCAGTTGCTGGCCGAAGTGCAGCGCCGTGACAGCGATTTGCCGGTGATACTGCTGACCGGTCACGGCGATGTGCCGATGGCGGTCGAAGCCATGCGTGACGGCGCCTACGACTTTCTGGAAAAGCCGTTCAGCCCGGAAACCCTGCTCGGCAGCCTGCGCCGGGCACTCGACAAGCGGCGACTGGTATTGGAAAACCGCGCCCTGCACGAGCAGGCCGACCACCGCGCCAGACTCGATGCGACGCTGCTCGGCGTGTCCCGTGGCATGCAGACTTTGCGCCGGCAAGTGCTGGATCTGGCGGCGCTGCCGGTCAACGTGTTGATCCGTGGCGAAACCGGCAGCGGCAAGGAACTGATCGCCCGCTGCCTGCATGATTTCGGCCCGCGCGCCGACAAGCCCTTCGTGGCGCTGAACTGCGCGGCGATCCCCGAGCAGTTGTTCGAAGCCGAGCTGTTCGGTCATGAAAGTGGCGCGTTCACCGGCGCTTCCGGCAAGCGCATCGGCAAACTGGAATATGCCGATGGCGGCACGTTGTTCCTCGATGAAATCGAAAGCATGCCGCTGGCTCAGCAAGTGAAATTGCTACGGGTGTTGCAGGAGCAGAAGCTGGAGCGCCTCGGCTCGAACCAGAGCATTCGCGTGGATCTGCGGATCGTCGCCGCGACCAAACCTGATCTGCTGGATGAGGCCCGGGCCGGACGTTTTCGCGAAGACCTGGCGTATCGCCTGAACGTCGCCGAGCTGCGCCTGCCGCCGTTGCGCGATCGTCGCGAAGACATTCCGCTGCTGTTCGAATCGTTCGCCTTCAGCGCCGCCCAGCGTCTGGGCCGCACTTTCCCGCCGTTGAGCGGGGCGCAATTGAGTCACCTGCTCAGCCACGACTGGCCGGGCAACGTGCGGGAACTGGCGAATGTCGCCGAGCGCCAGGTGCTGGGGCTGGATGAGCCGGTGCAGGGCATCGATCCGGGCCAGTCTCTCGCCGCGCAGCAGGAAGCCTTTGAAGCGCAATGCCTGCGCGCGGCGCTGACCCGGCACAAGGGCGATGTGAAAGCGGTGCTGGAAGAGTTGCAACTGCCGCGCCGGACCTTCAATGAAAAGCTGCAGCGGCATGGGTTGAGCCGGGAGATGTTTGTTCCGGGCAGCTGAGTTTTGCAGTGTCTGATCGGGCCTCTTCGCGGGCAAGCCACGCTCCCACAGGGTTTTGTGCTGAACACAGAATGTGTGAACACCACCGACCACTGTGGGAGCGGGCTTGCCCGCGAAGAGGCCCGCAAAGGCAACATTTATCCATCAGCCTGAATGAGCAATTTTCCGCTCACCACAATCCAGCCATAAGCGGATTTCCGCTCATTCAATCTTTCCGCCCCCTCTAAACCGGCCCTCCCCCCGTTGGCACAGCTCCTGCTATAGCCCCAGCAGGCTGCGTTCCAACGCGCTCCACAAAAACAATTAAACGAAGGATCCTTCAATGGATAACTCCAACGCCCTGCCCCTTGGGTCGGCTGCCGCGCCCGCCAAAGAAAGAACCACCGCCAGCAGGATCAAATCGATCTTCAGCGGCTCGGTCGGCAACATGGTCGAGTGGTACGACTGGTACGTCTACGCCGCTTTCTCGCTGTACTTCGCCAAGACCTTCTTCCCCGCCGGTTCCACCACCGCGCAACTGATGAACACCGCCGCGATCTTCGCCGTGGGCTTCCTGATGCGTCCGATCGGTGGCTGGCTGATGGGCCTGTACGCCGACAAGGTCGGTCGCAAGAAAGCCTTGATGGCCTCGGTCTACCTGATGTGCTTCGGCTCCTTGCTGATCGCCCTCAGCCCGAACTACGAAACCATCGGCATCGGCGCGCCGATCCTGCTGGTCTTCGCCCGCTTGCTGCAGGGTCTGTCGGTCGGCGGCGAGTACGGCACCTCGGCCACCTACCTGTCGGAGATGGCGACTAGGGAGCGTCGCGGTTTCTTCTCCAGCTTCCAGTACGTGACCCTGATCTCCGGCCAGCTCATCGCGCTGGGCGTGCTGATCGTGCTGCAGAACATGCTGACCACTGAACAGCTGTACGCGTGGGGCTGGCGTATTCCGTTCGCCATCGGCGCACTGTGCGCGATCGTTGCGCTGTACCTGCGTCGCGGCATGGAAGAAACCGAGTCGTTCACCAAGAAAGAGAAGTCCAAGGAAAGCGCGATGCGCACCTTGATGCGCCACCCGAAAGAACTGCTGACCGTGGTCGGCCTGACCATGGGCGGCACGCTGGCGTTCTACACCTACACCACCTACATGCAGAAATACCTGGTGAATACCGTCGGCATGAGCATCTCCGACTCGACCACCATTTCCGCCGCCACGCTGTTCCTGTTCATGTGCCTGCAGCCGATCATCGGTGGCCTGTCGGACAAGATCGGTCGGCGCCCGATCCTGATCGCTTTCGGCGTACTCGGGACGATCTTCACCGTGCCGATCCTGATGACCCTGCACACCATCCAGACCTGGTGGGGCGCGTTCTTCCTGATCATGGCGGCACTGATCATCGTCAGCGGCTACACCTCGATCAACGCCGTGGTGAAAGCCGAACTGTTCCCGACCGAAATCCGCGCGCTGGGCGTCGGCCTGCCGTACGCCTTGACCGTGTCGATCTTCGGCGGCACCGCCGAATACATCGCGCTGTGGTTCAAGAGCATCGGCATGGAAACCGGTTACTACTGGTACGTGACCGCGTGCATCGCGGTGTCGCTGCTGGTGTACATCACCATGAAAGACACGCAGAAACACTCGCGGATCGTGACTGACTGATCGGGTTTTCACAGCCACTGCAACGGTGGCTGTGATGGCCCCTTCGCGAGCAGGCTCGCTCCCACATTGGATCGTGATCGACACAAGTCCCCTGTGGGAGCGAGCCTGCTCGCGAATGAGGCGACTCGGTATCAAGTCAACTCGGCAACCGGCGGCTTGCCATAACGCTTCTGCGCATACGACGCGCCGACAATCATCACCAGCAGAATCCCCGCCAACACCGCCGACGAGCCGATGGTGCCGAAGTCCAGGCCGCCCTTTTCATGGGACTTGGTCATCAGGTCGCCCAAGGTCGCACCGAACGGCCGGGTCAGCACGAACGCCACCCAGAACAACAGCACCGACGAAATCTTCGTGAAGTATTTGAGCGCCACGACCACGGCAATGGTCGAGCCGATCAGCAGCGCGCCACCGGCAAAACCCAGGCCCGAATCATCGGCCAGGTAATCGCCGAGCGCAGTGCCCAGGGTGTTGGAAAACAGAATCGCCATCCAGTAGAACATCTCGCCGCGGAAAGTCTGCACCTTGCTGACGTTCAGAGAATCGCCGCTCAGACGCCAGGCCGTGAAGATCGCCAATAGAATCGCAATCAGGATCATCGACCCGGTGGCGTAGCCCAGTTCAAGGGTGCGGTCCATGAAGTCGGACATGGTGGTGCCGGCGGTGCTGGTCGACAGAATCACGATCCAGTACAGCAGCGGCTTGTAGGTCTTGGCCATCAGTTGGCTGATCAGGGTCAGCACGAACACGCTGATCAGGATCAGCGAGCTGAGGGCGTACCCGACGTTGAGCGTCATCGACAGCAAGTCCCCCGCGGTTTCCCCCAGGGTCGTCGCGCAGATTTTCATGACCCAGAACGCCAGGGTGATTTGAGGCAGTTTGTTCATCGCAAGCAAAGCTCCAGTGTGGGACGGCCGGTTCTTGGTTTTCTGGCCGTGGGCAGACTGGCGTCGCACCGGTGAAAAACCGGTCGGCAACAGATGAAAAATCCGTCATATCGCGAAAAACAGCGATTAATCCCCCATTAATGCTGCCCCGGCATCCTGCCACTACCTGATCGATGACCCGCGCGGCGTTCGCTCCCGACAGTGGAAGCCCATTCAATGCGCCGCCCTTAATATCAAGTTAATCGATTGTTTTTAGCATTTATTTGCGCTTTTTTATCAATTTAGTTGGCGTAGCATTAAACCCATGCAAGACACACCCGCCAACGAATCTGGAGTCACTCACATGAAAACCAAACTGATCCTCGCTTTCGCCTTGTCCGTAATGGCCGCCAACACCTTTGCTGCCGACGGTTTTGATCGCACTGGCTCGGCCGTCGCTGCCGATGGTTATGACCGCACTGGCTCGGCAACTGTCGCCGAGGATGGCTACGACCGCACCGGTTCGGCGACCTTTGCTGAAGACGGCTACGACCGCACCGGTTCGGCGACCTTTGCTGAAGACGGCTACGACCGCACCGGTTCGGCGACCTTTGCTGAAGACGGTTACGACCGCACCGGTTCAGCTGCCTTCGCCGCTGACGGCTACGATCGCACCCAATCCGCTTCGATCAGCTGATTGCAGTTGTAAAGCGCACAGCCCGGCTTCGGCCGGGCTTAGTCATTTCTGGGGCACGGCAAATATCCCCTGTGGGAGCGGGCTTGCTCGCGAAAGCGCCGGGTCAGTCAACCACTGTGGCAACTGAAAGATTGCATTCGCGAGCAACCCGCTGCCACAAAGGGGATTGCATCAACTGGAATATCTTTGTGTGACTGGAAAATGCTGTTTCAGACTTGCACTATTGCCTTCTACAAACGCCCTCCAGGAACCTCCAGCCATGTCCGATGACATCCACTTCTACGAACCCGCCAACGGCCACGGTCTGCCCCACGATCCGTTCAACGCCATCGTCGGCCCGCGTCCCATCGGCTGGATTTCTTCGCAGGATGCCGACGGCCAGCTGAATCTTGCGCCTTACAGTTTCTTCAACGCGTTCAACTACATTCCGCCGATCATTGGTTTTTCCAGCATCGGGCGCAAAGACAGCCTGAACAACATCGAGCAGACCGGCGAGTTCGCCTGGAACCTCGCCACTCGCCCGTTGGCCGAGCAGATGAACCAGAGCTGCGCGATGGTCGCGCCTGAGGTCAACGAGTTTGAATTGGCCGGGCTGACGTCAGTGGCGTCGAAGGTGATTGCGGTACCACGGGTAGCCGAAAGCCCGGTGTCCTTCGAGTGCAAGGTCACGCAGATCATCCAGTTGCAGCGCGCCGATGGCGAAACCGTGCCGAGCTGGCTGATTCTCGGCGAAGTGGTCGCCGTGCATATCGCCAAATGGCTGTTGAAGGACGGGATCTACGACACCGCCGCGGCAGAACCGATTCTGCGCGGCGGCGGGCCGGCGGATTATTTCCAGTTGGGGCCTGAAGCCCTGTTCAAGATGTGGCGCCCGGGGGCGGACAAGTAAGCGCAGTTACCAGATCAGCTCGGCGTCATCAGTGACGCCCTTGAGGCGGTCCAGCTCATTGATGGCAGCCTCATCGGCAGCGATGGCGCCGGGGAAAACCTGATCACCCAGCAGTTTGTGGAAGCGTGGCGCACCGCCATCGACCAGGGCCTTGACCGCGATTGCCGCGTGGTAACCCTTGTTGCCGCCCAACTCGACAGGGACGACTGCGGAGACTGCTTCGAAGTGTTCAAACTCTTTACGTGCCATGGCACACATCCTGGCTCAGATGAATAAGCCGGACATTAAACCCTCAACCGGCGAGTTTGTGTATCGGTGCCGGACATTGTCCGAGCGCCTGCGCTGCCGACACCTCTTTGAAGGTGTGGAAATCCAGGCTGTTGACCACCAGGTCCTGGACCAGTTCGGCAAAGATCTGCATCGACGGGCTGTTGAAATACGCGGTCATTGCCTGTTGATGGCTCCAGAAACCGGAGACCAGCCACAGCTCCGGATCGCATTGCGAATGCTGCAGGGCGAAGTTCAGGCAACCGGGGGCGTTGCGTGACGGTTCGATCAAGGCACTGAGGCGTACACCCAGTTCGGCGGAGCGTCCGGCGCGCGCTCGAACGAAGGCCATATGACTGACGGGAATCTGCTTGGACATGTTCAACCCTCCCAGGGAGTCGCGTGGCAGCCGGGGGACGGGCTGCGACAGGATCAAAGGTTAAGGGCCGGGCGCAAGGTGCCGTTAGTCGATTCCTGCCGCTGCGTTGCACAATCCTGCGAGACTGCACAAACGCCCCGCATCGATGGGTAGAAACCTGTCACACCGCTGTCACAACGCTTTTGTGTAGGAGCTGCCGAAGGCTGCGATCTTTTGACTTTTGTTTTTAAAATCAAAAGATCGCAGCCTTCGGCAGCTCCTACAGGGGTCTTCGACCCAAGGGGTAAGGTGGCGGTCGCGGGCTGATGGCCGGCACGCAAAAGCAGCCCATGCAGAATCAGGCAAGCATTTGACAGGATGTGTCTACCGCTGGCGCTTGCACAAACATATGCTCTGCCCCATTCCAGATTCCTTGCCGAGGATGCCGTGCATGACGTCATTCGATCGTTTCCAGTCTCCGCCCGATGCCGACATGGAAAAACAGCGTGCAGAACTCGCGGCGATCATCCGCCGCAACACCACGGACGACGGCAGTTACCAGACCGCCATCGGCTCGCTGTTCATGTCGCGCCATACCCAGTCCCATGACTTCGCCCCGGTACTTGCGCAACCGGCGCTGTGCATCATGGCTCAGGGCCGCAAAGAGGTGCGCCTGGCCGATGAGTTCTTCAATTACGACCCGCTGAATTATCTGGTGGTCTCGGTCTCGATGCCGCTCAGCGGGCGGGTAGTGAATGTCTCGCCGGAGGATCCGATTCTCGCCGTGCGCCTGGACATCGACCCGGCGGAAATCACCGCACTGATCGCCGACGCGGGGCCGATGGGCGTGCCGACCCGGCCGACCGGGCGCGGCCTGTATGTGGAAAAGATCGACAGCGCGATGCTCGACGCGGTGTTGCGTCTGGCGCGACTGCTGGATGCGCCGAAAGACATCGCCATGCTCGCGCCACTGATTCGCCGGGAGATTCTTTATCGCCTGCTGCGCAGTCCGCAGGGCCATCGCCTGTATGAAATCGCGATTGCCAACAGCCAGAGCCACCGCATCAGCCAGGCGATCAAATGGCTCAACGGCAACTTCGAACAGCCGCTGCGCATTGATGATCTGGCGAAAGAAGTCAACCTCAGCGTTTCAACCCTGCATCACCGCTTCAAGGCGATGACCGCGATGAGTCCGTTGCAGTACCAGAAGCAATTGCGCCTGCAGGAAGCGCGGCGCCTGATGCTGGCCGAAGGGCTGGAAGCATCGGCGGCGGGCTATCGCGTGGGCTATGAAAGCCCGTCGCAGTTCAGCCGCGAGTACAGCCGCTTGTTTGGTGCACCGCCGTTAAGGGATCTGGCGCGGTTGCGGCAGTCGGTCTGATCCGGACTTGGCGTTGCTGCATCTGGCGCTTTCGCGAGCAGGCTCGCTCCCACAGAGGAACGCATTTCCAAATGTGGGAGCGAGCCTGCTCGCGAAGTTGCCAGCGAGGCCAACATCAAATCCGGATCAAGCCCCCAACACCCGACACGCCTCGCTCGGCAACGTCACCGACACCGGATGCCCGATCCCCAAACCGATCCCCTGACACGGCGTACTCAACGCGGTGAACGTCACCCCGGAACACTCCACCGTGGTCTCGATGGTCGCGCCGATATCGCGCACGAACGTCACCTTGCCGAGCAAGCGATTGCCCGCCGTGGCTTGTGGCGCGGACAGTTGCAGATCCTCCGGACGAATCAGCATCTTCACCTTCTGCCCCGCTTCGATGCTGCTGCAGATCGGCACTTGCAGCGCATCACCGCCCGGCAAACTGACCTTGCCGTCA
This sequence comes from Pseudomonas sp. LAMO17WK12:I5, assembly GCF_900215165.1. Taxonomy (NCBI): domain Bacteria; kingdom Pseudomonadati; phylum Pseudomonadota; class Gammaproteobacteria; order Pseudomonadales; family Pseudomonadaceae; genus Pseudomonas; species Pseudomonas sp. LAMO17WK12:I5. Next base: position 236,981 of record NZ_OBDS01000001.1, read on the forward strand.
CCCAGCGCCGTGGCCGGAAAAATGTTGCCCGAACCGATGAAGTCGGCGACGAACTCGTTGGCCGGGTGCCGGTAGATTTCGATCGGTGTGCCCACCTGCTGCACCTTGTGCTCGCCCAGCACCACGACGATGTCGGCCATGGTCATGGCTTCGCGCTGATCGTGGGTGACCATGATCGTGGTGATGTTCAAGCGCTGTTGCAGCTGACGTATTTCCACCTGCATCGACTCGCGCAGCTTGGCGTCCAGCGCCGACAACGGTTCGTCGAGCAGGAGGATTTTCGGCCGCGAGGCGATGGCCCGGGCAATCGCCACCCGCTGCCGTTGCCCGCCGGAGAGTTTCGCCACCGGCCGGTCGATCATTGCTTGCAGCTGAATCAACTCTAGCAACTCCACCACCCGCGCCTGCTGCTCGGCCTTGCTCACGCCGCGCAGTTTCAGCGGGTAGGCGATGTTCTCGCCGACGGTCATGTGCGGGAACAGCGCCAGCGACTGGAACACCATGCCGAAGTTGCGCAGGTGCGCCGGGGTGTGACCGATGTTCTCGCCGTCCAGGCGAATCTCGCCGCCGGTCAGGGTTTCCAGCCCGGCGATCATCCGCAGCAAGGTGGTTTTGCCGCAGCCCGACGGGCCGAGAAAACACACCAGCTTGCCTTCCGGCAAATGCAGGTTGACGTCCTGTACCGCGCAAGCCGAGCCGTAGAATTTCTCGACGTTTTCCAGAATCAGACCAGTCATGTTGCACCTCAAATCAAAAGGAAACGCCGCCCTCGCCCACCAGCTTCTCCAGCGCCCAGATCAGGACGAAGTCGATCAGCACGATCAGCACGGCAAACGAGAACACGGTAGGGTCGAGCGATGACACGGTGCGGCTGTACATCCAGATCGGCACGGTCATGACGTCGATGGTGTAGAGGAAATAGGTCACGGTGAATTCGTTGAACGAGACGATGAACGCCAGCAGCATCCCCGCCAGAATCCCCGATTTCATCAACGGCACCACCACGTCGACAATCGCCCGCAGCGGTGAAGCGCCGAGCATCCGCGCCGCCTCTTCGACTTCGCTGCCGATGGAGAGCATCGCGGCGGTGCAGTTTTTCACCACGAACGGCAGCGCCAGAATCACGTGAGCAATCACCAGCCGCGAGGTGGTCAGGTGGAACGGCAGGCTGTCGAACACCAGCAGCAACGCCAGTCCCAACACCACCATCGGAAACACCAGCGGCAGCGACATCAGTTGCAGCGCCACGGCTTTGCCACGGAAATCGCAACGGGTCAGCGCATAGGCGGCAGGCACCGCGATCAGCGTGGCGAAAACCATAGTTAGGCACGACACTAGGAGGCTGGTAGCCATGGCCTGGCCGAGACTCAGCACGTCGCTGGCGTCTGGCGAGACGAAGGTGTGCCAGGCCGCCTTGTACCACTGCAGGCTGTAGCTGCTCGGCGGGAAGTCGAGGTTCGACGCACCGCTGAACGACATGACGATCATGGTCAGGATCGGCAACACCGCCAGCAGCAGAATGAACCCGGAGAGGATCCCGGCGAACTTGCCGGTGTCGCCGGGCAGCAGCGCCATGCGCTTGTTGGTCAGGGTACTCATTGCGAAGCCTCCAGCAGCCGCCGACGACGGCCGGTGATGTATTCAGACAGGGTCATGATCGCCAGCGTGGTGACGATCAGCACCACCCCGGCAGCGGATGCCGCGGGCCAGTTCATCAGCGGCGCGATCTGGTCATGCACCATCACCGCGAGCATCGGCACACGGCGGCCACCGAGCAGCAACGGCACGACAAAACTGCTGGCGTTGTAGGCGAACACCAGCGTCGCCCCGGTGATGATCCCCGGCAGACTCATCGGCAACACCACCTGACGGAACACTTGAAAACGACTGGCGCCCAGTGTCGCCGCCGCCTCTTCGTAGGTACGCGCAACACCGCGCATGGCGCTGGCAATCGGCAGCACGGCCAAAGGAAACGCGGTCTGCACCAGGCCCATCAGCACGCCGTTCTGGTTGTACAGCAGCATGATCGGGCGCTTGATCAGGCCCAGGCCCATCAGCGTCTGGTTGAGCATCCCGCCCGGGCCGAGAATCACCAGCCAACCGTAGCTTTGCAGCAGCAGGTTGACCAGCAGCGGCAGCAACACTGCGGCAAGGAAGATCCGCCGCACGAACGGCGAGGTCAGCCGTGACATGGTGTACGCCACCGGGATCGCCAGCAGCACCGCGATCACTGCGCTGATCAGCGCCAGACGCAGGGTCAGCAGCAGGGATTTGAGGTAATAGGGTTCGAGCAATTGCGCGTAGCTGGCGAGGCTGAACCCGCTCCATTCCGCGCCTTTAGTGCCGACGCTCATGCGCAGCACCAGCAGGCTGGCGGCGATCAGCACACCGAGAAACAGCATCGACGGCGTGAGGAAAAACCACGCCCGCGCCGTCGGCGAAATACCGCGCGCCGGGCGCACGTCAGCGGCGCCAACCGGTTGGGTCAGGGATTGATGTTCCATAGCAATGATCTCGTCAATGGAAAACTAATCTGCCAAACACCTCTGTCTCCTATGGGAGTCATTTTTTGTGGTGAGGGGATTTATCCCCGACCGGCTGCGAAGCAGTCGCAAAACCATCGTGCGCGGTACATTTGATGCACCGTATTTGCTGATCTTGGGGCAGCTACGCTGCCCATCGGGGATAAATCCCCTCACCACAGGACTCGCTCCCACAGGGGGCCCGTGGTGTTCGGGAGGCCGGCGTCAGGAAGAAAAAATTTCCGTATAGCGACGAATCCATTGGTCATGCACGGTCGCCAGGAAGGCGTTGTCGTGCATGATCGCCTTCTCGGCAATCTGCTCCGGCGTGAGGATGTACGGGCTCTTGCGCGCTTCGGCGGAGATGATCGCCTTGGCGTTGACCGGGCCGTTGAAGATGTCTTCGGCCATCTTGCCCTGCACCAGCGGGTCGAGAGAGTGGTCGATGAAGGCGTAGGCCAGGTCGGTGTCGCCCGGACGGTTCTTCGGCATCACCGAGAGCATCAGGTCGGTGTAAAAACCTTCCTTCATGCCGAACGTGGCACCGAGGCCGTAGTTCGGATCGCGGATCTGCTTGGGGAAGAATGCCGGAGCATACAAGCCGCCCATGTCCAGGGAACCGGTGCGGAACAGTTCGGCGATCTGGTTCGGGTTCTCGCCGAGGGTGACCACGCGATCCTTCAGCTCGGCGAGTTTCTTGAAGCCCGGCTCGATGTTGTGTTCGTCACCGCCTGCGAGTTTCGCGGCGATGATGATCAGGTCCATGGCCTCGGTCCAGTTCGGCGGCGGCAGGAAAATGTTCGGCGCCAGATCGGCATCCCACAGCGCGGCATAACTGTCCGGTGCCTGTTTGAGGGTGCGGGTGCTGTAGACCAGACTGTTGCACCACAGCAGGTAACCGATGCCGTGCCCGTTGGCGCCGGTGCGGTATTTTTCCGGTACGTCGATCAGGTTTGGAATCCGGTTGAGGTCGGGTTTTTCCAGCAGCCCGGCGGCGGCCAGACCTTCGGCGCCGACCCCGGCCAGGGTGATGATGTCGTACTGCGGACGGTCACCGCCGGCCTTGAGTTTGGCGACCATTTCCGAGGTGCTGCCGGTGCGGTCGGCGATGACCTTGGCGCCGGTCTTGGCCTCGAAGGTGGCGGCGATGTTGCGCAGTGCGGCGAGGCCGGTGTCATCCGACCAGGTCAGCAAACGCAGAGTCTTGCCAGCAAAACGCGTGTCGCTGGCGCTGGCCCGGATGAAGGGCATGCTCAGGGCCGCCGCCGCTACCGAGGCGACGCCGACGGTTTTAATGAATTGACGCCTGTTCAGATCATGCTCGCCCATGAAGGACTCCCTTTGTTCTTTTAAGTATGAGGTTGGTCGCAACCGTTGCATCCGCGCGGCCGGATCCGCTGCAGGCCTTGTATTAAAAGGCCTGCAGCGCTGCCGACGGGTTCATCCTGAGGTCGTGCAATACACCTGACTATCGATAAAAACTCATCGAAGCCATGACACCGACGCATGCCTCGTTGCGAGGCATGCACTCACCGTTTTCGGGCGTTCAGAGCGCCCGGATCACGTGTTTGATTTCCTGAAACGCGGCCAGGCCCCACGGCCCCAATTCACGGCCGATGCTGCTCTGCTTGTAGCCGCCCCACGCCGTCTGCGGGAAGATCACTTGCGGCGCGTTGAGCCATACAAGCCCCGCCTGCAGGGCGTTGGCGACGCGGTCGGCAGTCTCGGCGTTACGCGTCACCACACTGGCGACCAGCCCGAACTGGCTGTCGTTGGCCAGGGCAATCGCCTCGGCTTCGCTGCTGAAACTGCGCACGCAGAGCACCGGGCCGAAAATCTCTTCACACCACAACGCACTGTCGAGGGGCACGTCGGTGAACACTGTCGGCTGCAAAAAATAGCCGCGTGGCAGATGCGCCGGACGATTGCCGCCGCACACCAGCTTGGCGCCAGCGCTCAAGCCACGGTCGATGTGACCGAGCACGCGCTGGTATTGCGCCTGATTGACCAGCGCGCCCATCTCCACGTCCGGGTCGAACGGATCGGCCACGCGAATCGCTTGCGCACGCTTTTGCAGACGCTCTAAAAACTCATCGGCCAGCTCATCGGCAACCAGCACCCGACTGGTGGCCGAGCACATCTGCCCGGCGTTGAAGAAACCGCCGCCGCAGGCCAGTTCCACCGCCAGTTCCAAATCGGCATCTTCAAGCACCAGCAGCGAAGATTTGCCGCCCAGTTCCAGGCTCACGCCCTTCACCGTTTCGGCGGCGCGCTGCATCACCTGCACGCCGACGGCATTGCTGCCGGTGAAGGAAATCTTGGCGATGCGCGGGTCCGCCGACAGCGGTGCACCGACCGCCAGACCGGTGCCGCAAACCAGGTTGAACACACCGTCGGGCAAGCCGGACTCGGCAATGATCGCCGCCAGTTCCAGCTCCGGCAGCGGCGTGACTTCCGACGGCTTGAGCACCACGCAGCAACCGGCGGCCAAGGCCGGGGCGAGCTTCCACGCGGTGGTGACCATCGGGAAATTCCACGGCACGATCAGCCCGACCACACCGCACGGTTCACGACGCAGACGCGCGCTGAAGTCATCGCTGGGCAGCGCCACGTTGCTGTCGAGTTGTGCGTCGAGGCCTTCGGCCAATTCGGCGTAATACTCGAAAGTGGCGATCACATCATCGACGTCGATCGCCGCTTCGAATTGCGGTTTGCCGTTGTTGCTCGACTGCAGCTTCATCAGATGATCGCGGCCGTTGCGCACGCCATTGGCGATGTTGCGCAGGATCGCGCCACGCTCGGCGCCAGTGGTTTTCGACCAGCGCTTGAACGCTTCAGTGGCGGCGCTGACGGCCAGATCAACCGCGCGTTCATCGCCGCCATTGACAGTGGTCAGCAGTGCTTCGGTGGCCGGATTGATCACCCGCAGGTGTTCACGCCCGGCCGACCATTGACCGTTGATGTACAGACCATCGAGTGTGGTTGGGAAATTGATCATTGGGCCACCGCCTGCATCCACTGGGTCTGGTCGATTTCGATCAGGGTCGGGCCCTGACGATCGGTGGCGGCGCGCAGCGCGCCGCGCAGTTGTTCAACCGAACTGATCGCTTCGGCGGCGCAGCCCAGGGCCTTGGCGACGCCGATGAAATCCGGGGTGTAGATATCGACGCCGACCGGTTCGATGGCGCGGTTGACCATGTACTTCTTGATCTCTTCGTAGCCCTGGTTATTCCACAGCAGGACGATTACCGGCGTGTGCGCTTCAACCGCGCTGGCCAGTTCCGGCAAGGTGAACTGCAAGCCGCCGTCGCCGATCAGGCACACCACTGGCGGACGAGCGCCACCCTCAATGCCGCCACCGAGCCACGCGCCAATAGCCGCCGGCAGGGCATAACCGAGGGTGCCGTAACCAGTGGACGAGTTGAACCAGCGCCGTGGTCGCTCCGGGTTGAAGGTGAGGTTGCCGGTGTACACCGGTTGTGTGGAATCGCCAACGAACACTGCGTCCGGCAATTCGTGCAGCACGGTTTCCAGAAAACGGGTCTGGGCCAGGGTTGGCGCATCCCAGGTCGCGGCCAGTTCATCGCGCAGACGCGCTGCCCGCACCTGGCCCCAATCGTTACGCCGCTCGGCCAGCGCCTGCTGCGACAGTGCGCCGAGCAGTGCATGCGCAGCGTTGCGCGAGTCGGCGACCAAGGCCACGTGCGGCGGATAGTTGCGCACGGTCTGATCGGCGTCGATGTCGATGCGTAGCAACTTGCCGGGGATTTCAAAGCCGCCGGCGAAGGTCACGTCATAATCGGTTTCGGCCAGTTCGGTGCCGATCGCCAGCACCACGTCGGCATCGGCCACCAGTGCGCGGGTCGCGACCAGGCTTTGCGTTGAGCCGATCAGCAGCGGATGGCTGGACGGCAACATGCCTTTGGCGTTGATGGTCAGCGCCACCGGGGCGTCGAGCAACTCGGCCAGTTCGGTGAGTTCGGCGGCGGCATCGATGGCGCCGCCACCGGCGAGAATCAGCGGACGTTGAGCGCCGGCCAGCAACTCAGTCATGCGCCGTACTGCAGCCGGTGCAGCCCCGGCGCGGTCGATGTGCACCGGAACGCTGGCGAGCAGCTCATCAGCCTCTTCTACCAAAACATCCAGCGGAATCTCGATGTGCACCGGACGCGGACGCCCGGCCTGAAACAGTGCGAAAGCACGGGCCAGCACGCCGGGCAATTCCGCCGCCGACATCAGCGTGTGGGAGAACGCCGCGACGCCGCCGACCAGCGCACTCTGGTTCGGCAACTCATGGAGTTTGCCGCGACCGCCACCCAACTGGCTGCGGGTCTGCACGCTGGAGATCACCAGCATCGGGATCGAGTCGGCGTAGGCCTGGCCCATCGCGGTGGTGATGTTGGTCATGCCCGGGCCGGTGATGATGAAGCACACACCCGGTTTGCCGCTGGTGCGCGCATAGCCGTCAGCCATGAATCCGGCGCCCTGCTCGTGCCGTGGAGTGACGTGGTTGATGCTCGAACGGGCCAGCCCGCGATACAGTTCCACGGTGTGCACCCCGGGAATGCCGAACACCTGCTCGACCCCGTAATCCTCGAGTAACTTGACCAGTACTTCGCCACACGTCGCCATGTCGATTGCCCTTTTGTCAGCTGAAAACACAGATCCCGTGTAGGAGTGAGCCTGCTCGCGATGACTTCGGTGCATTCAACATCGCAGTGACTGACACATCGCAATCGCGAGCAGGCTCACTCCTACAAAGAGCCCTTGAATGGGCTCATTGAACGGGCGGCAGGTAGCGGCAACAATCGATTAAAAGTCATACTAGCCATGTCCTCACGTCATACCTTGGATCCACATGAAACGACTGCCTCCCCTGCCCGCCCTGCACACGTTTCTGATTACTGCGCAGTGCTGCAACTTCACCCGGGCGGCCGAGCAGTTGCACATCACTCAGGGCGCGGTGAGCCGGCAGATTGCCGGGCTGGAAGCTCATCTGGGGTATGAGTTGTTCATCCGTCTGGCCCGAGGCCTGGAACTGACCGCCGAAGGACGCGAATGGCTGCCACGGGTGGAAAAGATCTTCGGCCTGATCAGCGAGGCCACCGAGCAGATCGGTCGCAAGCGGCAAACCCTGCAACTCAAGGCGCCCAGCTGCGTGATGCGCTGGCTGGTGCCGCGCCTGCTGCAATGGCAAAAGGAACGCCCGGACGTGCCGGTCAAACTGACCACTACACTGGCCCATGGCGTCGACTTCCAGCGCGAGCAATTCGATGCGGCGGTGATCTACGGCACCCCGCCGGACAACTCCTCGACTGCCCTGCACCTGTTTGATGAACAACTGACACCGGTCTGCTCGCCAGCATTATTGAAAGGCCCACCGGCGCTGAGCGAACCGGCCGACCTGCAACAGCATCTGCTGCTGCATCCGACCCGCGATACACAAGACTGGTCGGTGTGGCTGACCGCCGCCGAATTGCAGTTGAACAACGTCAACATGGGGCAGCATTTCGAGACGCTGGATCAGGCGATGTCGATGGCGTCGCATGGGACGGGCGTGGCGATTGGCGACTGGTCACTGATCGGCGATGACCTGCGCGCGGGGCGGCTGGTGATGCCGTTTGATCTGAAGGTGAAAACGGGGCTGGGCTACTACGTGGTGATGCCGCAGGGCGGCGAGGCGTCGCCGCAGCTGGAAGAGTTGATGATCTGGCTGGTGGAACAGGCGCATACCCGCTGAAGTACACAGATCCCCCTGTGGGAGCGGGCTTGCTCGCGAAAGCGGAGTGTCAGCGACATTTTAAGTGACTGACACACTGCATTCGCGAGCAAGCCCGCTCCCACATTGGGTCTGCGTCGTAGCTTAATACCCGACCGTAAACCGCTGACGCGAATGCTTCGGCGTTTCCACTTCGTCAATCAGCGCAATCGCGTAATCGGCGAAGGTGATCCAGCTGCGACCTTCGGCACTCACCAGCAAGTGATCCTTGCCAACACGGAAGGTACCGGTGCGCTCACCTTCGACGAACTCTGCCGATGGCGAGAGGAAGGTCCAGTCCAGTTCCTGCTCCGAACGCAAGGCATCAAGAAACGCCGCGCCAGCGCTGGCCTCGGTTTTGTACTCGGCCGGGAAACCCGCGCTGTCGATCACTCGGCTGTCGTCCGGCAGCAACAGCGAACCGGCACCGCCAACCACCAGCAGACGCTTCACACCCGCCTGCTTCACCGGGCCGACCAAGGCACTGGCCGGTACCGTGGCGAAGTGCGCGGCGCTGATCACCACGTCGTGACCGGCCACTGCCGCTTGCAGCGCCGTCGAATCCAGCACATCGACATTCTTGCTGACCACACCGGCACGCGAGCCGATCTTCGAGGTGTCGCGGGCGATGGCAGTGACGCTATGCCCGCGACGCAGGGCTTCTTCCAGCAGTTGGCTACCGGCACGGCCGGTGGCACCAATGATTGCGATCTTGCTCATGACATTCTCCAGTTGGCTTGAGAGTGCTGCGTTTTCAGAATCGGGTTACCACTTCATCTCGCCCTTGGCGACTTTGGCACTCAGTTCCAGCGAACTTTCTTCGCCGAGTTTCGGGTAGCGCTTGTGCATGGCCTTGATCAGCGCGGCGGAATCCTTGGCCTTGGCGGTTTCTTCGTCGAAAGCCTTAATGTAGTCGGCGGTGAATTTCACGCTGGCCAGCGAGCGGCTGCTCTCGCCCAGGTAGTGACCCGGCACCACGGTTTTCGGCTTCAGGGTTTCGATCGAGTGCAGGGTTTGCAGCCAGTCGGCGTGGGATTGCGCGGTCTGGGTATCGGCCATCCACACATGAATGTTCTCGGCGACCACAACGCCACCGACCACGGCCTTGAGCGACGGAATCCACACGAAGCTGCGATCCGGTTGTTTGCCTTCAAGACCGACCACCTGCAACTTCTGCCCTTCGAGCATCAGGCTGTCGCCCTTGAGCACGCCCGGCACGATGGTTTTGGCCGGTACGTCGGCGCCCATTTTCGGGCCCCAGAAGGCGAGTTTGCCGGCGACGGTTTTGTTGATGTGATCCACGGTCGGCTGCGAGGCCAGCACTTCGGCGTCGGGGAAGGCCTGGGTCAGGGTGTCGAGGCCGAAGTAGTAATCCGGGTCACCGTGGCTGATGTAAATGGTGGTCAGGTGCTTGCCGCTGGCGCGGATCTTTTCCACCACCTGCTCGGCCTGGGCCTTGCCGAATTGTGCATCGACCAGAATCGCGTCTTTCTCGCCGCTGACCAGCACCGAAGTCACCGGGAAAATCGCGTGGGTGCCCGGGTTGTAAACGTCCAGAGTCAGGTTGGCGGCAGCGGCGTGGGCCGCGAAACCGAGGGTGGCGGTGGCCAGCAAAACGCGCTTGAGGGTAGTGAAGCCGATCATCTGTTGCTCCGTGATCCGAATGCCGTGTTTGGCGATGGGACAGAGCTTAGTTGCCTGACTCGGTACAAAAAATGCGATGCTTGGACATAGTTTGTTTCTGAAAGCGGGCAAATCATGGATCGTCTTCAAGCAATGCGCGTGTTTGTCACAGTGGTGGATCTGGGCAGCCAGTCGGCGGCGGCCGATCATCTGGACCTGTCACGGCCAGTGGTGTCGCGTTATCTGGCGGAGCTGGAAGACTGGGTCGGCGCGCGCCTGATGCACCGCACCACGCGCAAATTGAGCCTGACCGCCGCCGGCAGTGAAATCCTGCCGCGCTGCCGGCAGATGCTCGAACTCTCGACCGACATGCAGGCCGCCGTCAGCGAACCCGACGAGGCACCGCGCGGGCTGCTGCGCATCAGCGTCAGTACCTCGTTCGGTCAGGCGCAACTGGCCGATGCGATGGCGGCGTACGTCAAACGCTATCCCGGGGTCAGCATCGACCTGCAGATGCTCGACCGCACGGTGAATCTGGTGGATGAGCGCATCGATCTGGCGATCCGCACCAGCAATGACCTCGATCCGAACCTGATCGCCCGGCGCCTGACCGTGTGCCGCTCGGTGGTCTGCGCCGCACCGGCTTATTTGCGCGACAACCCGCCACCGCAGCGGGTCGAGGACCTGAGCCGGCACAACTGCCTCACCCACTCCTACTTCGGCAAGAGCCTGTGGCATTTCGAGGAGGACGGCGAACCGGTGTCGGTGCCGGTGCAGGGCAACATCAGCGCCAATGAGGCCAGCACCCTGTTGCGCGCCACCCTGGCCGGCGCGGGGGTGGCGATGCTGCCGACCTATCAGGCCGGGGTGCATGTGCATGCCGGTGAACTGGTGCGCCTGCTGCCGGATGCCGAGCCACGGCAGATGAACATCTACGCGGTGTACGCCTCACGCAAGCACATGCCGGCGGCGTTGCGCAGCATGCTGGATTTTCTCGTCGAACGATTCCCGGAAAATCCCGAATGGGATATGGGCCTGTAAATCCGATGCCCCTGTGGGAGCGGGCTTGCTCGCGAAGGCGGTGTATCAGTCTGGATTGTCATCGACTGACACCACGCCTTCGCGAGCAAGCCCGCTCCCACAGGGGGGGGTCACATAGGCGAAATCCGTGGCTGGCAACTCTATGCCGCTGACCTATGCTGAAAGTAATACCGCAGGGTATGCGTTCAGAGGTCTACGCCATGAACATCAGAACAAGAAGGTACTTCGCGATTTTCATCACCTGCGCCGCCACGCTGGCGCTGTACGGCACCGCGGCCTGGCGGGTCGAGCAACTGCGACAACTGCCGCGCGAATACGCCAGCTGCAATTTCGAGCGCTGTATTCCGCACAATGCGACGCTGAATGCATTGCGCTGATTGACCTGAGCTGGAATGCGATCCTGTGGGAGGGGGCTTGCTCCCGAATGCGGTGTGCCATTCAGCATTGATGCACACTGATACACCGCTTTCGGGAGCAAGCCCCCTCCCACAGGATATCGCCAGGTTTACAGGATCACTGCTCGGCCTTCAGCCGGTCACGAAACGCCTTTGGCGAAATGCCCACCCTGCGCCGGAACAGGCGCGTGAAGTTGGTCGGATCGGAAAACCCCAACAACTCCGACATCTCGTAAATGGTCATGCTGGTGTAGGTCAGCAAACGTTTGGCTTCCAGTAACTGGCGTTCGTGCATGATCTGCAGCGCTGGCTGCCCTGCCAGTTCGCGGCAGGTGCCGTTGAGGTGTGATACCGAAATCCCCAGACGATGGGCGAGGTCTTCGACCTTCACATGCTGGCGGTACGTCTCCTCCACCAATTGAATGAACCCGTTGAGGTATTCGCGCTGGCGTTGCGGCCGCTGGCTGGCGTTATGGCGCACGAGCGCCTGACGGCTGACCCAGACCATGATCACGCTGACCAGCGAATGCATGAGCATTTCCCGCGCGGGTTGATGGCCGTTGTACTCGGCCTGCAACGCTGAAAACAGACTGTTCAGGTACTCCGCGTCCTTGCCCGCCGGGTAGTGCTCGGCCTGGGCCAGTGCGTGCACCGAATTGCCCAGTTGCGCCTGCAGGTGATTGATCAGCGGATTGGCGAGGGTGACGACAAATCCTTCGACGTCCTCGGAAAAGCGAAAGCCATGCACCGACAACGGTGGCAGGACTTGAATGGCGGGTTGGTTGAGCTGCGTGCGTTGACCTTCGATTTCAAGCTCTGCCTGACCTTTGAAGACGAAGAGCAACTGGCACAAATCGGCGTGGCGGTGGGGTTTGATTTCCCATTGATGTTCGCGGCTGCGTTTGGAAATGGTTTCACAGTGCAGCAAGTCAGGGGTCGGCCAGTCCAGGCTTTCACCGTAGAGCTTGAACACCGGAATCGAAGGCAGGTCAGGCTTGTTCATCACTTCAATCCAGGCCTCGAGGTTGCGGGCGATAATCGCACCGATTGGCAGAATGTACAGGTATCGGCTCAGTTTTCACCTTCAATTGACAGACCCGCAAGGGAAAAATGCAAGCACTCGATCCATAAAAATCATTCACCGGCGCCTGTCGCGTGAAGCTTGCGAGTCATAAAAACAATGAAAACGCTGAAAACCCAAGTCGCCATCATTGGCGCCGGTCCGTCCGGATTGCTCCTCGGTCAGTTGCTGCACAACGCCGGCATCGACACCCTGATTCTCGAACGCCAGACACCCGACTATGTCCTCGGACGAATTCGCGCCGGCGTGCTTGAACAAGGCATGGTAGAGCTGTTGCGCCAGGCCGGCGTAGGCGCGCGCATGGATGCCGAAGGGCTGGTGCACGCCGGCTTCGATCTGGCACTGGATGGGCGTCTGGCACACATCGATCTGCAGGGTTTGACCGGCGGCAAAACCGTCATGGTTTACGGTCAGACCGAAGTCACGCGCGACCTGATGGCCGCTCGTCGGGAGGCTGGCGCACTGTCGTTTTATGAAGTGAGCCATGTCGCTCCTCACGGCATGAAAAGCGACGAGGCGTTTGTCACCTTCGAAAAGGATGGCGAAACCTGGCGCGTCGATTGCGATTACATCGCCGGTTGCGATGGTTTTCACGGCGTGGCCCGGCAGTCGATTCCCGGGGCCTGCCTGAAGATCTTCGAGCGGGTCTATCCGTTCGGCTGGCTGGGGATTCTCGCTGACACCCCGCCAGTGCACGAAGAGCTGGTCTACGCCCGGCACGAACGCGGCTTCGCCCTGTGCAGCATGCGTTCGGCCACCCGCACCCGTTACTACTTGCAAGTGCCGGCGGAAGAAAACGTCGCCGACTGGTCCGACGAGCGCTTTTGGGCTGAACTGAAAACCCGTCTGCCCGCCGCGCTTGCCGAAAAACTGGTCACCGGCCCGTCGATTGAAAAAAGCATCGCGCCGCTGCGCAGTTTTGTCGTCGAGCCGATGCAGTACGGGCGGATGTTTCTGCTCGGCGATGCCGCGCACATTGTGCCGCCCACCGGCGCCAAAGGCCTGAACCTGGCCGCCAGCGATGTCAGTACGCTGTTTAACATTCTGCTGAAGGTTTATCGCGAAGGGCGCACCGATCTGCTGGAGAAATACTCGGAGATCTGCCTGCGCCGGGTATGGAAAGCCGAACGTTTCTCCTGGTGGATGACTTCGATGCTGCACCGCTTCGACGAGCATGATGATTTCAGCCAGCGCATCAGTGCCTCGGAACTGGACTACTTTGTCAGTTCCGAAGCGGGTCGAAAAACCATTGCAGAAAATTACGTCGGACTTCCGTACGAGGCTATCGAATAGCCTGCTACCGACTTACACTGGCGAGCATCCACCCGCGCGCAATGGCCGTGCGGGTCCATCACTGCCCGCAGGCTCGCCCGTGACCAATCTCAATCACCCTGAAACGCCCAAACCGGCCATTCGCAGCGTGCTGGTCGCGTTGATGATGGCGATTTTTCTCGGCGCGCTGGACCAGACCATCGTCGCCGTCTCGATGCCCGCCATCTCCGCACAGTTCAAGGACGTCAGCCTGCTGGCCTGGGTGATTTCCGGGTACATGGTGGCAATGACCGTGGCGGTGCCGATCTACGGCAAGCTCGGCGATCTGTACGGACGACGCAAACTGATGCTGTTCGGCATGGGTCTGTTCACCCTCGCCTCGCTGTTCTGCGGCATGGCGCAAAGCATGGAACAACTGGTGCTGGCGCGGATTCTCCAGGGCATCGGCGCCGGCGGAATGATCTCGGTCAGTCAGGCAATCATCGGCGACATCGTTCCGCCGCGCGAACGCGGGCGTTATCAGGGCTACTTCAGCAGCATGTACGCGGTGGCCAGCGTCGCCGGGCCAGTGCTCGGCGGCTATATGACCGAATACCTGTCGTGGCGCTGGGTGTTCCTGATCAATCTGCCACTGGGGCTGGGCGCCTGGTGGGTAGCCAATCGCAATCTGCGCGGGCTGCCGATTCCGCAGCGCAAACCGATCATCGACTACCTCGGCACGCTGTTGATGATCATCGGTTTGACCGCCCTGCTGCTCGCCATCACTCAGGTCGGTCAGGGCCATTCGTGGCGCAGCAGCGAAGTGCTCGGCTTGTTCGCCTGCGCGGTGCTGGTGCTGGCGGTGTTCGTCTGGCATGAACGCCGGGCGCGCGAGCCGCTGCTGCCGATGCACTTGTTCACCAACCGCAACGCGTTGCTGTGCTGGTGCACGATTTTCTTCACCAGTTTTCAGGCGATTTCGCTGATCGTGTTGATGCCGCTGCGCTTCCAGAGCGTCACCGGTGCCGGGGCCGATGCGGCGGCGTTGCACTTGCTGCCGCTGGCGATGGGCCTGCCGATCGGCGCTTATTTCGCCGGACGTCGTACTTCGGTGACCGGACGCTACAAACCACAGATTCTGACCGGCGCGCTGCTGATGCCGATCTCGATTCTCGGCATGGCGTTCAGCCCACCGGATGCGACGCTGGTCAGCAGCCTGTTCATGCTGCTCAGCGGGATTGCCGGCGGCATGCAGTTCCCGACTTCACTGGTGGGTACGCAGAACTCGGTGGAGCAACGCGACATCGGCGTCGCCACCAGCACCACCAACCTGTTCCGCTCGCTGGGCGGCGCAGTGGGTGTGGCGTTGATGTCGGCGCTGTTGCTGGCGTTGTTGCAGGATTCGAGTTTCGCCCATCTGGCGAGCAACTCGCTGCTCAGCGAAGGGCATTCGGGTAACGTGCTGCTCGACGGTTTGAACGCCGCACCGGGTGATGCCCAGAACGCCTTGCGCGCCGAGCTTTCGGTGACGTTCCGGCATCTGCTGTGGGTGAGTACGGCGGTGTCGCTGCTGGGGCTGGTAGCGGCGATTGCGATGCCGAACAACCTGCTGCGCGGACGCGAGCATGGCGCCAAATAACAGCAACACCTTAAAACCCTGTGGGAGGGGGCTTGCTCCCGAAAGCGGTATGTCATTCAACAAAGATGTTGGCTGATCCACCGCTTTCGGGAGCAAGCCCCCTCCCACAGTAGCGAATGTTTCAATCAGGGGCTGTAGTAACCCACCGCCACCAGAAAATGCCCGACCTTCTTCAGGTAGGCATGCTTGTCCTCGACCTTGCCGGTCACCGGGTTTTTCCAGCGGTATTCGTATTCGCCGTCGTCCTGTTTGGCGATCAGCGCCAGAATCGGCTCGCCCACCGGTTTGCCTTCCGGGTCCTTGATCTTGCTGAAATCGGTGTTGATCAAGCGCAGGTTGGTGCCGTGGGCAACGTAGCGTTGGGTCTCCAGATCGACCACGAACACGTACAGGTCATCCTGCAGATACCCGCCCTTGAGCAAGTTGATGGCCGTCAGCGTACCCTTCTCGTTTTTCCCCAGATCGGTTGCAGCCTTGTCGAGAAGTGCCTTGGCCTGCTCGGCTGAAGCGCGCGGCAGGTAATAACCGACTGCCAGAATGCGCTGACCGATGCGCTGGTAATACACATGTTTGCGCTCGACCTTGCCGTCGGCCCAGTTCTGCCAGCGGTATTCGGCCTGTTGAATGCCGTTGCCTTCCGGCACCAGCAAGGCGTCCTTGAAGGCTTTCTGCAAATCCGGCGCAAGCACTTCGCTGACGTCACGGCCGATCAAGGCTGAGGACGGCCCGCCGCTGGCGAGCATCACGCCTTTGGTGTCGACCACGAACACGTAGCGATCCTTGTCGACGAACTCACCCTGACGGCTGAACGCGGCGAAGGCCTTGTCGCCATTGTCGTGGTAATAGGCCAGAGCCTTTTCCAGCAGCGCAATGGCGGCCTTGCTGTCGTCCTTCTGCGCGGTGGCGGCGTTGACCTGCCCTGCCCCCACAAAAAGCATCACCCCGAGCCACGCCACTTTATGCAAAAACCCCATAACGCTTCCCTCGTTCTTGTTGGTGTTTCAAGAGCGTAGACGGCTTGGGGTCGGACGGAGCGCCGAATCCTGTAGCGAGGGGATTTATCCCCGATGGGCTGCGCAGCAGCCCTGATGGAGAGAACACATATTTTCTGACACACCGAGCTGATGGTTTGGGAGCTGCTGCGCAGCCCCATCGGGGATGAATCCCCTCACCACAAAGGTCCCTGGCTACAGTTCATCAGGCCCTATGGCCGGGCATTGATCTGCTGCTGCAGGTTCTGAATCTGCGCCTGCAGGGTGTTGAGGTTGCGGGTCATCTGCCCGCGGAACGCATCGAACTCGGCGGTATTGCCGCCACCCTGCGCAGCGGCCGGGCGGTTGTCCTGCTCACTCTTGAGAACGACGATTTCCTGCTCCAGACGCTCGATCGCCGCGCTCGGATTGCCTTGCTTTTTCAGCGCGGTGATATCAGCACCGAGGCTTTTCAGCTGTGCGTCATAACTCTTGAGCTGAGCGTCGACCTTACCGGTGTCGGCCGGGGCGCTTTTCAAGGTCGCCAGTTCGGCGCTCAAGGCTTTGACCTGAGCCTGCAACTGGCTATTGGCGTTCTGTTGCTCGGTGGTCTGCGCGGTCATCTGCGCCAGACGCTTGTCCAGATCGCTGGCCTGACCGACCACGCCTTGCTGCTGTTTGCTCTGATCCAGCAACTGGGTTTCCAGCTGTTTGATCTGCAGCTTCAAGGCTTCGCTGTCGCTATTGACGTTGCTCTGGCTGGCGACGACCTTGCCGGAAATGTCCTGCAGGCGCCCCGCCGCTTCCTCGCTGATGCGCGCAAAGCTTTCCTGGGTCGCGACCAATTGCTGCTCCATCAGCGAAATCTGCTGGAAGCTCCACCAGGCCAGACCGATGAAGGCGAAGAACAACGCGCCGACCAGTGCCCACAACGGCCCGGTACTCGCGGCCTTGACCTTGACCACCGGCGGCGTGCGCGAGTGCACCGAGGTGCGGGCGGAGGGCGGAATGTCATCGTCGTCAAAGGTGTCGGCCCGCAGGCTCGGTACATCGTCGAAATCGTCGTTGGCATCGTTACGCATGGACATTGAGGCAACCTTTGTGGAACGCGGTGATGGCTAAATGCTGCGAAGTATAACCGCCGCAGCCGCAGGGATTGACCCTCAAGCGGCAGTGCGGTTCATTGCCGGCCGGGCGACTTGTATCAACGGATGTCCTGAGCTTTCCACCAGCCACAGAACTCGTCGAGGGCCGACCACAGGCTGACTTTCGGATCGTAGTCCAGATAATGCCGGGCGCGGCTGATGTCGAGGGTGAAATTTTTCTTCATGACTTGCATGCCCAACCGCGAGAGGGTCGGCTCCGGGCGGCCCGGCCAGAGTTTGCACACGCCTTCGTTGAGCGCCGCGACGCTGTAGGCCAGGCCGTACGAACGGTATTTGCTGACCTGCGGCACTTCCATCTTGCGCATCACATAATTGACCACATCCCACAGCGGCACCGGTGCGCCATTGCTGATGTTGTAGGCCTTGCCCAACGCGGAACCGGCCGCCAGCAGACTGCTGAGCAGCGCTTCGTTGAGGTTTTGCACGCTGGTGAAGTCGACCTTGTTCAGGCCGTCACCGATGATCGCCAGACGCCCCTTGCGCTGCATGTTCAGCAGGCGCGGGAAGATGCTCATGTCGCCGGCGCCAGTGACGAAACGCGGGCGCAGGGCGATGGTTTCCAGACCGAATTCCTGTGCGCCAAAGACCTTTTGCTCGGCCAGGTATTTGGTCGCCGCGTAGTGATGTTTGAAGCGCTTGGGCACTTGCTCTTCGGTCAGGCCGAGGTGATCGCGGCCATCGAAATAGATCGATGGCGACGACAGATGCACCAGCCGCCGCACGCGCTGCTTGAGGCAGGCTTCGACGACGTTTTCGGTGACCTGCACGTTGCCCTGATGAAAGTCCTGATAGCGCCCCCACAAGCCGACGGCGCCAGCGCAGTGCACCACGGCTTCGACGTCGGCACAGAGCTCGCGCACCAGATCCGCATCGGTGAGATCGCCCGGGACGAACTCGGCGCCACGGCGCACCAGATGCTCGACGCTTTCGGCCCGGCGACCGTTGACCCGCACGTCCAGGCCCTGCTCCAAAGCGAAACGCGCAAAGCGTCCGCCAATGAAGCCGCTTGCGCCGGTGACCAGAATTTTCATGTAACGCTCCGATGTCTTTCGTTTACCTGATACGTCTGTCTTGACGCTGACCGTCAGCCCAAGGGCACCAGCCAGCGCGGTGAAGAACGTAGCAATTGCTCGGTCAGCAAGGCCAGCAGCTGACCGCCATTGCGCCAATGATGCCAGTACAACGGCACATCGATCGGTTTATCTGGCAACAGTTCGCGCAATACGCCGCGTTGCAGTTGATCGCGCACTTGCAGTTCCGGCACCAGGCCCCAGCCGAACCCGGCTTCGGTCAGGCGCACAAATCCTTCAGAGGACGGGCACAAATGATGCTCGAAACCACCATCGACACCGAGCGATGCGAGGTAGCGATGCTGGAGAAAATCGTCCGGGCCGAACACCAGCGCCGGGGTGCGCGGCAGCTGCTCGGCGCGCACCCCGTCGGGGAAATGCCGCTCGATAAACGCCGGACTGGCCAGCGCCCGATAGCGCATCGCCCCGAGCAACACGCTACGCGCACCGGCCACCGGGCGCTCGCTGGCACAGACACACGCCGCCACTTCCCCGGCACGCATGCGCTTGAGGCCGACGGTCTGATCTTCCACCACCAGATCCAGCAATAAATGCTGCTCGGCGCAGAAATCGCCCACGGCCTCGGCCCACCAGGTGGCGAGGCTGTCGGCGTTGATGGCGATGCGCAAACGCTCCGGCAGGCCTTCTTCGTCGAGCGCCGGCACCAGGGTCTGCAAGTCACGCTCAAGCAGGCGCACCTGCTGCACATGGTTGAGCAGCCGCCGGCCAATCTCGGTCGGCGATGGCGGCGTGCCGCGTACCAGCACCGGTTGGCCGACCCGCGCTTCCAGCAATTTGATCCGCTGGGAAATCGCCGATTGCGACAAGCCCAGCACCTGCGCAGCGCGCTCGAATCCAGCCTGCTCGACCACGGCGGCCAGAGCGGAAAGCAATTTGTAGTCGAACATCAGTTTTCCTAATGAGCGATCAGCACTATTGGTTTTTCTTATACCGCTTTCGACCGGAGAATAGCCAGCAAGCACTCTTTATCAAGGAACACGGCAATGGCTGGCGAAACCTCTCTCACGACACTGCTGCGCAGCATGAGCCCGCAGCTCAATGCCGGCGAATATGTGTTCTGCACACTGCGTGACGCTCAGTTGCCGAGCGGTGTGGAGATTGTCGGCAGCTTCCGCGAGCAGGAAGGCCTGACCGTGATTCTGGAGCGCTCCCAGGCTGAACGTGCCGGGTTCGCTTTTGATTATGTGGCGGCGTGGATCACCCTCAATGTGCATTCGGCGCTCGAAGCCGTTGGCCTCACGGCCGCGTTCGCCAGCGCGCTGGGCAAGGCCGGAATCAGTTGCAACGTGATCGCCGGTTATTACCACGACCATTTGTTTGTCGGTCAGGCCGACGCCGAGCGTGCCATGCACGTGCTGCGCGATCTGGCAGCCAACGCGGAGTAAATCTTATGTGGCAAAGCTATGTGAACGGCCTGCTGGTGGCCTTGGGGCTGATCATGGCGATCGGTACGCAGAACGCTTTTGTGCTGGCGCAGAGTCTGCGCCGCGAACATCACCTGCCGGTGGCGGCGCTGTGTGTGGCGTGCGATGCGCTGCTGGTGGCGGCTGGGGTGTTTGGTCTGGCGACCGTGCTGGCGCAAAATCCGACATTGCTCGCGGTGGCCCGCTGGGGCGGCGCGGTCTTTCTGATCTGGTATGGCAGCCAGGCGCTGCGCCGGGCGTTCTCGAAACAGAGTCTGGATCAGGGTGAAAACCACACCGTACGCTCGTTGCGCGCGGTGATGCTCAGCGCGCTGGCAGTGACACTGCTCAACCCGCATGTTTATCTGGACACGGTGTTGCTGATCGGCTCGCTCGGTGCGCAACAGTCGGTGCCGGGCGCTTATGTCGTGGGCGCCGCGAGTGCGTCGCTGCTGTGGTTTTTCACCTTGGCGCTAGGTGCGGCGTGGCTTGCACCGTGGCTGGCTCGGCCGAGTACCTGGCGGATTCTTGATCTTCTGGTGGCAGTGATGATGTTCACCGTGGCGGGCCAATTGATTATCGCCAACTGATTTATTCCAAAAGGCTCTGGAACCTCTATCCCACACAGTTGTTGCGTGGTTAAGCCTTGACCCCGGTGCTATGATCCGAACCCTGCGCCGCAAAGAGTAAAAACTCGTCGGTGCATTTCTGGCCGCCCGTGATCGGCCTTGCGCTCACCGCAACAGACCTGATTAGGAGAATCATCATGGCTTTCGAATTGCCGCCGCTGCCTTACGCACACGATGCCCTGCAGCCGCACATTTCCAAGGAAACCCTGGAATTTCACCACGACAAGCACCACAACACATACGTCGTGAACCTGAACAACCTGGTGCCAGGCACCGAGTTCGAAGGCAAGACCCTGGAAGAGATCGTCAAGACTTCCTCGGGCGGCATCTTCAACAACGCCGCTCAGGTCTGGAACCACACTTTCTACTGGAACTGCCTGGCGCCAAACGCCGGCGGTCAACCAACCGGCGCGCTGGCTGAAGCCATCAACGCAGCCTTCGGTTCGTTCGACAAGTTCAAGGAAGAGTTCAGCAAAACCTCGATCGGCACCTTCGGTTCCGGCTGGGGCTGGCTGGTGAAAAAGGCTGACGGTTCTCTGGCCCTGGCCAGCACCATCGGCGCCGGCAACCCGCTGACCAGCGGCGACACCCCGCTGCTGACTTGCGACGTCTGGGAACACGCTTACTACATCGACTACCGCAACCTGCGTCCGAAGTACGTTGAAGCGTTCTGGAACCTGGTCAACTGGAAGTTCGTCGCTGAGCAGTTCGAAGGCAAAACCTTCACCGCTTAAGCTGCGCGCCAGTCAAAAAACCCGGCTATTGCCGGGTTTTTTTTGCCTGCGTGTTTCTCACGACGAACGCTGTCTCCGGCCACTTGCCGGTGCAGCACAGCGGGCTACCATCAAATCAGCGAAAATTTGTTCCTGACTGCTCAAGTTGAGGGCCGAAACTACCGACACAGTACAAATAGAGCTGAGACTCCAGACAGCAGTATTTCGGTCAAGGCCACGGGCAAATGTTCCGAGGATTGATTGTCCCTTTGACTGCCAACACGGGATTGCCAATACTCATGGCAACTTGACGCTACCCGCACGGAACAAGGAATAACCCTTTGAAGCTGGAACTCAAGAACAGCTTGTCGGTGAAGTTGCTCCGGGTCGTGCTCCTTTCGGCATTGATCGTCGGCGTGGTCTTGAGCTGTGCCCAGATTGTTTTCGATGCCTATAAAACCCGCCAGGCGGTGGCCGGCGACGCTCAGCGTATCCTCGACATGTTCCGTGATCCCTCGACTCAGGCGGTCTACAGCCTGGACCGGGAAATGGGCATGCAGGTGATCGAAGGCCTGTTCCAGGACGACGCGGTGCGCCAAGCTTCCATCGGCCATCCCAACGAGGCGATGCTCGCGCAGAAGTCCCGTGAGTTGCAGCACTCCAACAGCCGCTGGCTGACTGACTTGATTCTCGGTCAGGAACGCACCTTCACCACTCAATTGGTCGGTCGCGGCCCGTACAGCGAGTATTACGGCGACCTGAGCATCACCCTCGACACCGCCACCTATGGCGAGAGTTTCATCGTCAGTTCGGTGATCATTTTCATTTCCGGCGTCTTGCGCGCCTTGGCCATGGGCCTGGTGTTGTATCTGGTTTATCACTGGCTGCTGACCAAGCCGCTGTCGCGGATCATCGAGCACCTGACCGAAATCAATCCCGATCGCCCCAGCGAGCACAAGATTCCACAGCTCAAGGGTCACGAAAAGAATGAACTCGGCATCTGGATCAACACCGCCAACCAGCTGCTCGAATCGATAGAACGCAACACCCACCTGCGCCACGAAGCGGAAAACAGCCTGCTGCGCATGGCCCAGTACGACTTCCTCACCGGCCTGCCGAACCGCCAGCAATTGCAGCAGCAACTGGACAAGATTCTGGTCGACGCCGGCAAGCTGCAACGCCGGGTCGCGGTGTTGTGCGTAGGGCTGGATGATTTCAAAGGAATCAACGAGCAGTTCAGCTACCAGACCGGCGACCAGTTGCTGCTGGCGCTGGCCGACCGCCTGCGCGCCCACAGCGGTCGCCTCGGCGCCCTCGCCCGTCTGGGTGGCGACCAGTTCGCGCTGGTGCAGGCCGATATTGAGCAACCTTACGAAGCGGCGGAGCTGGCGCAAAGCATCCTCGATGATCTGGAAGCGGCGTTCGCCCTCGACCATCAGGAAATCCGCCTGCGCGCGACCATCGGCATCACCCTGTTCCCCGAGGACGGCGACAGCACCGAGAAGCTGTTGCAGAAGGCCGAGCAGACCATGACGCTGGCCAAGACCCGCTCGCGCAACCGCTATCAGTTCTACATTGCCAGTGTCGACAGCGAGATGCGTCGCCGTCGCGAACTGGAAAAAGACCTGCGCGACGCACTGATTCGCGACCAGTTCTACCTCGTCTATCAGCCGCAGATCAGCTACCGCGATCACCGCGTGGTCGGGGTCGAAGCGCTGATTCGCTGGCAGCATCCGGAACACGGTCTGGTGCCGCCGGACCTGTTCATCCCTTTGGCCGAACAGAACGGCACGATCATCGCCATCGGCGAATGGGTGCTGGATCAGGCCTGCAAGCAATTGCGCGAATGGCACGATCAGGGCTTTGTCGATCTGCGCATGGCGGTCAACCTGTCCACCGTGCAACTGCACCACGCCGAGTTGCCGCGGGTGGTCAACAACCTGCTGCAGATCTACCGCCTGCCGCCGCGCAGCCTGGAGCTGGAAGTCACCGAAACCGGCCTGATGGAAGACATCAGCACCGCCGCCCAACACCTGCTGAGCCTGCGCCGCTCCGGGGCGCTGATCGCCATCGACGACTTCGGCACCGGCTACTCATCGCTGAGTTACCTGAAAAGCCTGCCGCTGGACAAGATCAAGATCGACAAGAGCTTCGTCCAGGATCTGCTGGATGACGACGATGATGCGACCATCGTTCGCGCGATCATCCAGCTGGGCAAGAGCCTGGGCATGCAGGTGATCGCCGAAGGTGTGGAAACCGCCGAGCAAGAGTCCTACATCATCTCCGAAGGCTGCCACGAAGGTCAGGGTTACCACTACAGCAAGCCGCTGCCGGCCCGGGAGCTGACGGCCTACCTCAAACAGGCGCAGCGCAGCAACGCGGCGATCCTTTGATGCCGCGCATAACAACCGGCTAAACAAGAAATATTTCCAGCCACAGCCCTTTACACATAATGCGAAAGATTTGCATTATGTCGCAGCTTTGCGCACCCCCGCGCCCTGTCCATTCCATTACCGAAGCAGGATGTTCGCCATGATTCGTATGCCTCTGGCTACCGCCAGTCTGCTGGCCATCGCTATTTCCCTCGCCGGTTGCGGCGAAGGCAAAGACAAGGCTGCCGCCCCGGCCGCGCCGACGCCGGCCGCCAGCACCGCCGCCGCTCCAGCACCTGCCGCTGCCGGTAAAGTCGATGAAGCCGCCGCCAAGGCTGTGGTCGCGCACTACGCCGACATGGTCTTCGCCGTCTACAGCGATGCCGAATCCACTGCGAAAACCCTGCAAACGGCGGTCGACGCGTTCCTCGCCAAACCGAACGCCGACACCCTGAAAGCCGCCAAGGCTGCCTGGGTCGCTGCGCGCGTGCCTTACCTGCAGAGCGAAGTGTTCCGCTTCGGCAACACCATCATCGACGACTGGGAAGGTCAGGTGAACGCCTGGCCGCTGGACGAAGGCCTGATCGACTACGTCGACAAATCCTACGAGCACGCGCTGGGCAACCCGGGTGCCACCGCCAACATCATCGCCAACACTGAAGTGCAGGTCGGCGAAGACAAGGTCGACGTGAAAGACATCACCCCGGAAAAACTCGCCAGCCTCAACGAGCTGGGCGGTTCCGAAGCCAACGTTGCCACCGGCTACCACGCGATCGAATTCCTGCTCTGGGGCCAGGACCTGAACGGCACCGGTCCGGGCGCCGGCAACCGTCCGGCGTCGGACTACCTGGAAGGCGCTGGCGCCACCGGCGGTCACAATGATCGTCGCCGTGCCTACCTCAAAGCCGTGACCCAACTGCTGGTCAGCGACCTGGAAGAAATGGTCGGCAACTGGAAGCCGAACGTGGCCGACAACTACCGCGCTACCCTGGAAGCCGAGCCGGCTGAAAGCGGCCTGCGCAAAATGCTCTTCGGCATGGGCAGTTTGTCCCTGGGCGAACTGGCGGGCGAGCGCATGAAGGTTTCCCTGGAAGCCAACTCCCCGGAAGACGAACAGGATTGCTTCAGCGACAACACCCACAACTCGCACTTCTACGATGCCAAAGGCATTCGTAACGTGTACCTGGGCGAGTACACCCGGGTTGATGGCACCAAGATGACCGGCGCCAGCCTGTCGTCGCTGGTGGCCAAGGCCGACCCGGCTGCCGACACCGCGCTGAAAGCCGATCTGGCCGCTACCGAAGCGAAAATCCAGGTCATGGTCGATCACGCCAACAAGGGTGAGCACTACGACCAGTTGATCGCTGCGGGCAACACCGCCGGCAACCAGATCGTGCGTGACGCCATCGCCGCACTGGTCAAGCAGACCGGCTCGATCGAAGCCGCTGCCGGCAAGCTGGGCATCAGCGACCTGAACCCGGACAACGCTGATCACGAGTTCTGATCACGCGCGTTCGACTGAAAAAGGCGACCTGCGGGTCGCCTTTTTCATGCCTGCCGTACACAAAACCCTGCTCCATGGTGTGTTCGATATCAGGTACACCACCAAATCCTGTGGGAGCGAGCCTGCTCGCGAAGGCGTCATCTGGCGCAACATCGTCAGCGCGGCGGACACCGCTTTCGCGAGCAGGCTCGCTCCCACAGGGTTTGCATGAGTTTCAAGGCTTGCGCCATATCAAGCAAACGATAATTCCTCTTATTCAAACTCACTCGCCCTGTTAGACTTTGCGCCTTTGTTTTCGCCCGTCCGCAGGATGTCTGATGCCCTCGCTGCCGCTTCGCTTGTCCGCACTGTTTCTGGCCCTGGGCCTGAGTGCCTGCGATGACGCCCCGCGTTTTACCAAGGCTGAGCCGGGTGAAGCGCGTTCGGGCGGGGCGGCGACTGTGCGCAAGACCGATCAGAATGCGTTCTCGCTACCTTCGGCCAATCTGCCGCCGTCGCGCCGGGTCGACTTCAGCGTCGGCAACAGCTTCTTCCGCAGTCCGTGGGTGATCGCCCCTTCAACCACCACCGCCCGCGATGGCCTCGGCCCGCTGTTCAACACCAACGCCTGCCAGAACTGCCACATCAAGGACGGTCGCGGACACCCGCCAGCGCCGGATGCGGCGAACGCGGTGTCGATGCTGGTGCGTCTGTCGATTCCCGATTCGCCGGCCTATGCCAAAGTCATTGAGCAACTCGGCGTGGTGCCGGAACCGGTCTACGGCGGCCAGTTCCAGGACATGGCCGTGCCCGGGGTCACGCCCGAAGGCAAGGTGCGCGTCGAGTACACCCCGGTGCCGATCCGTTTCAAGGACGGCACCGAAGTCGAGCTGCGCAAACCGGTTCTGCAATTCACTCAGTTGGGCTACGGCCCGATGCACCCGGACACGCGTTTCTCGGCCCGCGTCGCACCGCCGATGATCGGCCTCGGCCTGCTCGAAGCCATTCCCGAAGAAGCGATCCTCGCCAACGCCGCCGCGCAGGCCAAAGAGAACAACGGCATTAAGGGTCGCGTAAATCGGGTCTGGGACGATGAGTTACAGAAAACCGTGGCCGGCCGTTTTGGCTGGAAAGCCGGGCAACCGAATCTCAATCAGCAGAATGTCCACGCGTTTTCCGGAGACATGGGCCTGACCACCAGCCTCAGACCCTTCGATGACTGCACCGACGCACAAACTGCGTGCAAACAGGCGCCGAACGGCAATGGCCCGGACGGCGAGCCGGAAGTCAGCGACAACATCCTGCGTCTGGTGCTGTTCTATACGCGCAACCTCGCAGTGCCGGCACGTCGCGGCGTCAACGACGAACAAGTACTGGCCGGCAAGAATCTGTTCTTCCAGGCTGGCTGCCAGTCCTGTCACACGCCCAAATACACCACCGCCGCCAACGCCGCCGAACCTGAACTGGCCAATCAAGTGATTCGCCCGTACAGCGATCTGCTGCTGCATGACATGGGCGATGGTCTGGCCGACAACCGCACCGAATTCCAGGCCTCCGGCCGCGACTGGCGCACCCCGCCGTTGTGGGGGATCGGTCTGACGCAGGCAGTCAGTGGTCACACCCAGTTCTTGCATGACGGTCGCGCCCGCAATCTGCTCGAAGCCGTGCTCTGGCATGGCGGCGAAGCGCAGCAGGCGCAGCAACAGGTTTTGTCTTTCAACGCCGAGCAGCGTGCTGCGCTGCTGGCGTTCTTGAACTCACTTTAAACACTTAAAAGAATCGGGAGCCCGACATGTTCCGTCCCAAGTTGTTGTTCACCAGCCTTGCCGCACTCGCCCTCGGCGCCTGCTCGCCGCAGGATCCGCAAGCGGTCACGTCGGCGGCCATCGCCAAATCGGTGATCCTGCCGACCTACACCCGTTGGGTCGAAGCCGACAAGCAACTGGCGGTCAGCGCCCTCGCCTACTGCCAGGGCAAGGAAACCCTGGAAACCGCCCGCGCCGACTTCCTGCACGCGCAGAAAGCCTGGGCCGAGCTGCAACCGCTGCTGATCGGCCCATTGGCCGAGGGCAACCGTTCGTGGCAGGTGCAGTTCTGGCCGGACAAGAAAAACCTCGTCGGCCGTCAGGTCGAGCAACTGGTGATCGCCCAGCCGCAGATCGACGCCGCCGCACTGGCTAAATCCAGCGTGGTGGTGCAGGGCCTGTCGGCTTACGAATACATCCTGTTCGATGAAAAACCGGACGTCGCCAACGCCGAGCAGAAAGCCAAATACTGCCCACTGTTGATCGCCATCGGCGAGCGCCAGAAGCAACTGGCCGAAGAGATTCTGCAGAGCTGGAACAACACCGACGGCATGCTCGCGCAAATGAGCAAGTTCCCCAACCAGCGCTACGCCGACTCCCACGAAGCGATCGCCGATCTGCTGCGTGTGCAGGTCACCGCCCTCGACACCCTGAAGAAAAAACTCGGCACACCGATGGGCCGTCAGAGCAAAGGCGTGCCGCAGCCGTTCCAGGCCGATGCGTGGCGCAGCCAGTCGTCGCTGACCGCGCTGGAAGCCAGCCTCGCTGCAGCCAAAACCGTCTGGGAAGGCGTCGACAACAAAGGCCTGCGCGGTCTGCTGCCGGCCGAGCAGAAACCGTTGGCGGACAAGATCGACGCTGCCTACGCCGCGTCGCTGAAACTGTTCGACAGCAGCCAGCGCTCGCTGACCGAAATGCTCCAGGACGACGCCGGTCGTCAACAACTCAACGATCTCTACGACAGCCTCAACGTCGTCCATCGCCTGCACGAAGGCGAACTGGCCAAGGCGCTGGGTATCCAACTGGGCTTCAACGCCAACGACGGTGACTGATGAGGGCAAGTGCCATGCTGCGACGCCAGGCTCTGACTTTAGGTAGTTTGCTGCTGGGAGCAGTGACACTGGGCGGCTGGACGCTGTTCAAGCGCAAGGATCAGAGCCCGTTGTTGCTCTCGGCGCGCGACGACACCGACGGCAAGCATTACGCCGTCGGTTATCGGCTGGACGGTACGCAGGTGTTCGCCACCGAGGTCGGCCAGCGCTGTCACGACATCATCAACCACCCGACGCTGCCGATCGCGCTGTTCGTCGCCCGCCGCCCGGGCACAGAGAGCTACCTGATCGATCTGCGCGACGGGACGTTGCTGCAAACCGTGACTTCGCAGCCGAACCGGCATTTCTACGGCCACGCCGTGGTGCACAAGGACGGCGAATACCTGTACGCCACCGAGAACGACACCACGGATCCGGGGCGTGGCCTGCTCGGGGTGTACAAGTTCGAAGGCGAGCGGCTGGTGCACAGCGGTGAGATTTCCACCCATGGCCTCGGCCCGCATCAGGTCTCGTGGATGCCCGATGGCGAAACCCTGGTGGTGGCCAACGGCGGGATCCGCACCGAGGCCGAAAGCCGCGTCGACATGAACCTCAACGCCATGGAACCGAGCCTGGTGCTGATGCAGCGCGACGGCACCCTGCTGAGCAAGGAAACCCTTTCCCAGCAGATGAACAGCGTGCGTCACCTGGGCATCGCCAGCGACGGCACCATCGTTGCCGGCCAGCAATTCATGGGCGCCTCGCATGAGCGCTCCGAGCTGTTGGCGATCAAGCGTCCGGGCCAGCCCTTCGTGGCATTCCCGGTGCCGGAGCATCAGTTGCAGTCGATGGGGCATTACACCGCCAGCGTCGCAGTGCACAGCGAACTGCGGTTGGTGGCGCTGACCGCGCCGCGTGGCAACCGGTTCTTCATCTGGGACCTGGACAGCGGCGAAGTGCGCCTCGACGCGCCGCTGCCCGATTGCGCCGGCGTTGGTGCGGTGCAGGACGGCTTCGTCGTGACCTCGGGTCAGGGCCGCTGCCGCTACTACGATTGCCGCCAGGATGAGCTGCTGGCCAAGCCGCTGGAATTGCCAGCGGGGCTCTGGGATAACCATCTGCATTTGATCGCATAACCCACCTGTTCTGAGTACGACTCATAACCTGTGGCGAGGGGATTTATCCCCGATCGGCTGCGCAGCAGTCGCAAAACCATCGCACACGGTTCAATTGACAGACCGCGGTTTCAGGTTTTGGGGCGGCTTCGCCACCCATCGGGGATGAATCCCCTCACCACAGGTTCAGTGTTTAGACTTCCTCACTCCGTCCTCCCCTGTAATAACTGCCAGTTGGAATCCCCACCTGACTCGGAGTAATGTGCCCGCCTGTCTCACCTGATTTATCCAAGGAACTGGAAATATGCTGCGTCGCCGCATGCTGATCATGTTGGGTGTTGTCTTGCTGGTCGTCCTGGTATTGGGCGGGTACAAAGCCTTTTCGATCTACACCATGATCCAGGGCTTCTCCAAACCGAAACCGCCGATCAGTGTCGCCGTGGCCCGCGCCAGCGAACAGCCGTGGCAGATGCGTTTGCCCACCGTCGGCTCGCTGAAGGCCTTGCAAGGCGTCGAGCTGAGTCTTGAAGTCGCCGGCACCGTCACCGAACTCAAATTCGAATCCGGACAGAAGGTCAAGGCCGGGCAGCCACTGCTGCAACTCGACAGCGCGGTCGAGACCGCCCTGCTGGAAACCGCCAAGGCTGACCTGGGACTGGCGCAACTGGATTTCGGTCGTGGCAGTCAACTGGTCGATAGCCGCGCGATCTCCAAAGGCGAGTACGACCGTCTCTCCGCCGTATTGCAAAAGAACAAGGCCACGGTCAATCAGCTCAACGCTTCGCTGGCGAAAAAACGCATCCTTGCGCCGTTCAGCGGCACTATCGGCATCCGTCAGGTGGATGTCGGCGACTACCTCGCCAGCGGCACTAAAATCGCCACCCTGCAGGATCTGAGCAGCCTCTACGCCGACTTCTATGTGCCGGAGCAATCGGTGCCGAAACTGGCCATCGGGCAACCGGTGCAGATCGGTGTCGCAGCCTATCCCGGGCAGAACTTCCCCGGCGCCATCAGCGCGATCAACCCGATTGTCGAGAGCACCACGCGCAATATTCTGGTGCGCGCGACCCTGGCCAACCCCGACGGCAAATTGCTGCCGGGCATGTTCGCCAGCCTCAACGTGTTGCTGCCCGATCCGCAGAAACACATCGTGGTCCCGGAAAGCGCGATCACCTACACCCTCTACGGCAACTCGCTGTACGTGGTCGGGCAGAAAAAGGCCGAGGACGGCAGCGTCGAAAAAGACGACAAGGGCCAACCGGTACTGATCGCCGAACGTCGCTTCATCGAGACCGGTGAGCGCCGCGATGGCCTGGTGATGATCAACAAGGGCGTACAGAGCGGCGAACAAGTGGTGACTGCCGGCCAGATCAAACTGGACAACGGCGCACACATTGCCATCAGCGACGACAAGACCCTCGGCGAGCAGAACAGTCCGCCTCGCGCCGACTGATCAAGGAATCCCCATGGCTTTTACCGATCCGTTCATCCGCCGCCCGGTGCTCGCCACCGTGGTCAGCCTGCTGATTGTGCTGCTGGGTTTCCAGGCCTGGAGCAAGCTGCCGCTGCGCCAGTACCCGCAAATGGAAAACGCCCTGATCACGGTGACCACCGCCTACCCCGGGGCCAACGCCGAGACCATTCAGGGCTACATCACCCAGCCAATGCAACAGAGCCTGGCCAGCGCCGAAGGCATCGACTACATGACCTCGGTCAGCCGGCAGAACTTCTCGGTGATCTCGATCTACGCGCGCATCGGTTCCAACACCGACCGTTTGTTCACCGAACTGCTGGCCAAAGCCAACGAGGTCAAGAACAAACTGCCGCAGGACGCCGAAGACCCGGTACTGAGCAAGGAATCGGCCGACGCCTCGGCGCTGATGTACATCAGTTTCTTCAGCAAGGACTTGAGCAACCCGCAGATCACCGACTACCTGTCGCGGGTGATCCAGCCGAAACTGGCGACCCTGCCGGGCATGGCCGAGGCGGAGATTCTCGGTAATCAGGTATTCGCCATGCGCCTGTGGCTCGACCCGGTGAAGCTCGCCGGTTTCGGCCTCAGCGCCAGCGACGTGACCAACGCGGTGCGCCAGTACAACTTCCTCTCCGCCGCCGGCGAGGTGAAGGGCGAGTACGTGGTCACCAGCATCAACGCCAACACCGAACTGAAATCAGCCGAAGCCTTCGCGGCGATTCCGCTCAAGGTCAATGGCGACAGCCGCGTGCTGCTCAGCGATGTCGCGCGGGTCGAGATGGGCGCGGAAAACTACGACTCGATCAGCTCGTTCGGCGGCACGCCGTCGGTGTACATCGGCATCAAGGCCACACCCGGGGCCAACCCGCTGGACGTGATCAAGGAAGTACGCAAGCTGATGCCGGAGCTGGAAGCGCAATTGCCGCCCAACCTCAAGAGCGAGATTGCCTACGACGCCACCCAGTTCATTCAGGCCTCGATCGACGAAGTGGTGAAAACCCTGTTCGAAGCGGTGCTGATCGTGATCGTGGTGGTGTTCCTGTTCCTCGGCGCGTTGCGCTCGGTGGTGATCCCGGTGGTGACCATCCCGCTGTCGATGATCGGCGTGATGTTCTTCATGCAGATGATGGGCTACTCGATCAACCTCCTGACCCTGCTGGCGATGGTGCTGGCCATCGGTCTGGTGGTAGATGACGCGATTGTGGTGGTGGAGAACATTCACCGACACATCGAGGAAGGCAAGACGCCGCTGGAGGCCGCACTGGAAGGTGCGCGGGAAATCGCCATGCCGGTGGTGTCGATGACCATCACCCTGGCGGCGGTGTATGCGCCGATCGGCTTCCTCACCGGGCTGACCGGGGCCTTGTTCAAGGAGTTCGCCCTGACCCTGGCCGGCGCCGTGGTGATCTCCGGGATCGTCGCCCTGACCCTGTCGCCGATGATGTGCGCCCTGCTATTGCGCCACGAAGAAAACCCCAGTGGCCTGGCGCACCGCCTCGACCGCATTTTCGACGGTCTCAAGCGCCGCTACCAGAGCATGCTCCACGGCACATTGAACACGCGGCCGGTGGTGCTGGTGTTCGCGGTGATCGTGTTGTGCCTGATCCCGGTGTTTCTCAAGTTCACCAAGTCGGAACTGGCGCCTGACGAGGATCAGGGCATCATCTTCATGATGGCCACGGCCCCTCAGCCAACCAACCTCGATTACCTGAGCACTTACACCGACGAATTCATCAAGATCTTCAAGGAGTTTCCGGAGTACTACTCCTCGTTTCAGATCAACGGCTACAACGGTGTGCAGGCGGGCATCGGTGGCTTCCTGCTCAAGCCGTGGAACGAGCGCAGCCGCACGCAGATGCAGATCCTGCCCGAGGTGCAAGGCAAACTGGCGAGTATCCCCGGCCTGCAGATTTTCGGCTTCAACCTGCCCTCCTTGCCCGGCACCGGTGAAGGTTTGCCGTTCGAATTCGTGGTCAATACCGCCAACGACTACGAATTGCTGCTGCAAGTGGCCGACCGGATCAAGAAACGTGCGATGGAGTCGGGCAAGTTCGCCTTCGTCGACCTCGACCTGGCGTTCGACAAGCCGGAAGTGGTGGTCGATATCGACCGTGCCAAAGCCGCGCAGATGGGCGTGTCGATGCAGGATCTGGGCGGCACCCTGGCGACGCTGCTGGGCGAGGCGGAAATCAACCGTTTCACCATCGAAGGCCGCAGCTACAAGGTGATTGCCCAGGTCGAGCGACCGTACCGCGAAAACCCCGGCTGGCTGAACAACTACTACGTGAAGAACACCCAGGGCGAGCTGCTGCCGCTTTCTACCCTGATCAAGGTCAGCGACCGGGCGCGACCGCGCCAGCTCAACCAGTTCCAGCAACTCAACGCGGCGAAGATTTCCGGATTCCCGCTGGTC
Source organism: Pseudomonas sp. LAMO17WK12:I5 (assembly GCF_900215165.1). NCBI lineage: Bacteria > Pseudomonadati > Pseudomonadota > Gammaproteobacteria > Pseudomonadales > Pseudomonadaceae > Pseudomonas > Pseudomonas sp. LAMO17WK12:I5. The sequence goes on from NZ_OBDS01000001.1 coordinate 269,957, forward strand.
AGCATGGGCGAGGCCATCGACACCGTGCTGCAGATCGCCCGGGAGGAAGCGCCAGCCGGGTTTGCCTTCGACTATGGCGGCGCCTCGCGCCAGTACGTGCAGGAAGGCAGCGCTCTGTGGGTAACCTTCGCCCTGGCGCTGGCGATCATTTTCCTGGTGCTTGCGGCGCAGTTCGAGAGCTTCCGTGATCCGCTGGTGATTCTGGTGACGGTGCCGCTGTCAATCTGTGGTGCGTTGATTCCGCTGTTCCTTGGCTGGTCGAGCATGAACATCTACACCCAGGTCGGACTGGTGACCCTGATCGGGCTGATCAGCAAGCACGGGATCCTGATCGTCGAGTTCGCCAACCAACTGCGCAAGGACAAGGGCCTGACCGCGCGCGAAGCGGTCGAGGAAGCGGCGGCAATCCGCTTGCGCCCGGTGTTGATGACCACGGCGGCGATGGTGTTCGGCATGGTGCCGTTGATTCTGGCGACCGGTGCGGGCGCCGTGAGCCGGTTCGATATCGGCACCGTGATTGCAACGGGGATGTCGATCGGCACCCTGTTTACGCTGTTTGTGCTGCCGTGCATCTACACCCTATTGGCGAAACCCGATCCGAAATAACAGCGATTTACCTTTGTGGCAGCGGGCTTGCTCGCGAAAGCGCCAGGTCAGTCAACAGCAATGCTGAATGTGCCGGCCCCTTCGTGAGCAAGCCCACTCCCATCCTTGATCGCAACCAGCCACAAATCTCCATCTTTCGCCGATCCCACAGGGGAATGGTGTGATCCCTGGAACACGCGCAATAAAAAAGGCCTCGCATCTGCGAGGCCTTTCATTTTGGCTTCAATCGGTTCAACTCTGTGGCCTCATCCCTTGAGAAAGTCCGAACATGAACAACAACAGATCATGGTCAGGTTTAGTCGCCACGGAGGCTTTCGCCACCCGTGGTACTGCGCAGTGAGCATCGCCTGTGGTAGCACCGATCACCTGCATGCGGGGCTGCTCCCAGGCCGCCACCGCCAATGAAGCAACTGCCAAGGCTCCAACCAAAAACAAACCTCGTGCAATTTCGAGTTTCATCGCTATAAACCTTTGATAGCGCTGCCAAACGCCGTCTCATAAAAGTAGACGAGTTTTTTCCAGTCCGTGTCGCTGAACGACGAATGGCGACGCAATTGCTTCATGTCATGGGAGGCCGCGCGATAAGCGGTCAGACGCTGACGGCATTTCTCCAGATCGATCAATGCCACTTCGACCTGAGCCGAATCACCTTCGCCGGTCACCCGTACAAAAACGTGTTTGATGTAGATGCAGCTGTGCTGCCAACGGCCCTTGTGCATGCGCGCGAGGTTTTCGGCCAGGTCTTTGAGGACGCGCTCGTAAACGGCTTCGCCATATTGGGCACGGCCGCCGGCGGCTTCCCACTTCTCCAGTTCGTCGAAACCGTCCAGCGACTTGGTCACCAGCAACGCACGCCACTTGTATTGCGGATCCGGCTGCGCACCGCAGAAGACGATTTGCGGGACGCGTACACCGAGGCGGCTGACACCGGTCAGGGCATCCAGCTCTCGCAAGACTGTCGGCCGGCCGAAAGGATGCAGCCAACTGCGATAGATATGTCCGGTCTGGCGCTTGGCATACAGTAACTGGCCGTCACGGCCCACGACTCGTTGCACACCACTTTCCCCGCCACGGCGCACGTTGGGTTCTTCCACCCATTCACCGCGCTGGTTCCAGTAGTAGTCGAAGCGATCCTGGGGAGCGACTTCCGTTTCTGCTGCTATTTGCACCGCCATCCTGTTACCTCTTGCGTAATACGTAAACCCGCCACATGGCATACAGCGGAATGAAGTCCAGTTGTTCCTGAATGCGAAAACCTGCGTCTTCGAACTCTTTTTCTACTGTCACAGCCGGTAACACAAACCGGTTTTGGTAACCTTCCTGCCCACGGCGCTGTTCAGCGCGTTTGCGTTTCCAGGCCTTGAAATTACCGTCCACCCACAACGAAATGATTACGCTGTCACGGGTGACACGCTCGAATTCGCGCAAAATCGTCCGCCGATGTTCGGCTTCACCGATGTGATGCAGCAAACGCATACAGAAAATGCTGTCGACGGCGTTATCAGGTAAGGCAATGTCGAACGCAGACGTGTGCAAAGGTTGTACCCGTTTCACCACATCAGCCGGTTGCGCCTGCATCGCGGTCTTGATCATAGACTCGGAATTGTCCGCGCCAATGATCACCCGATTGGGTTTTTCCGCCAGCAACGGCCAGAAACGCCCTGCACCACACGGCAGATCCAGAACCAGCCCCGGCTCGCCCGCCAGCGTCAGTGCCTTGCGGGCCAGCTGCTCGTCCCGCCAATGTGACAACCGACGACCTAAACCGTCCTGGTGCTTGCGCAAATATTTTTGTGCATGCTGGTCATCATACTTTTCGGAAAAATCGAGCTTGATCGGACTGCTCATTTCAGGACTCCTGAATAACTGATGCCCCTACCATAGGTAGTGGCATGTCAGCGTCAGGTCGTCCCTTTGTGAAAATTACGTCAGGTAAACCGGCAAACTATTACAGGGTTTTACAGGGAGAAAGCAATAGCGCGGGGCCACCAGCTGAATCCGGCGGCCACTGATGATTCAATACTGCCGTTCAATCCCCTTCGCGAGCAGGCTCGCTCCCACCTTTGTACCGCAGATATCTGTGGGAGCGAGCCTGCTCGCGAAGGCGTCATCAAATACCAGCACTCAGGGCGCGGCCGCTTGGGTTTGGGGATCAACGCTGCCCCAGCGTCACCTCAAAGCGGCAACCATTGGGCTGCATGGTGCTCAACGTCACCTCCCAGCCTTGGTTCTCGCAGATCCGCTGCACCAGCGACAAGCCCAGGCCCAAGCCTTCGCCGCGCTTCTCATTGCCGCGCACGAAGGGCTGGAACATGGCCTCACGTTTTTCCTCGGGAATGCCGACGCCCGAGTCTTCGACGACGAAGCCGTTGTCGTTGAGCGTCAGGCGGATGAAGCCCTGCTCGGTGTAGTGGCAGGCGTTGCGCAACAAATTGCCCATGACCGCGCTGAGCAGAGTCGCGTTGAAGCGAGTGTCCGGCGGATTGCCCGGCTCGAACATCAGCTGCAGCCCTTTCGATTCGATCGGTTCACGCCAGATACTCAACAAGCCATCGGCCACCTGACTGATGTTCTGCTGCGGTGCCGAACCGGCGTCTTCACGCTGGGCGCGGGCGAGCATCAGGAAGGTCTGCACCAGTTCACGCATTTCTTCGCTGGCGCGGGCGATGCGCTCGACCTGGGCACGACCGCGTTGATCCAGCCCCGGATTTTCCAGCAGCAGTTCACAGGAACTCGCCAGCACCATTAACGGTGTGCGCAGCTCGTGGCTGACGTCACTGGTGAACAGCCGCTCCCGAGTCAGTGCCTGACGCAGGCGCCCCAGCGTGGCATCGAACGCCACCGCCAGTTCGCCGACTTCGTCAGCCGCATAGTCCGGCGCCAGTGGCGGCGCCAGACCGAGCAACTGATCGCGATGCCGTACTTGCCGTGCCAGGCGCACCACCGGCGCCATGACCTTGCGCGCCAGCACCCAGCCGAGGAATACCGCCAGCGCCAGACTGAGCACAAAGCCCACCAGCACCACGGCAAACAGCACGCGCTCGCGCTCTTCGAAATCGCTTTGATCCTGCAGCAGCACGTAGCGCCGACCGTCGACGATCTCGACCATCGCGTGATACGACAGCTGCTCGCGGAACACTTCGTGGAACCCCGCATCGAGGTGACGCAGATCCTTGGGCAGCTCGAAATCACCCGGTCCGCCGCTGAAATAGAACAACTGGTCCGGTTCCGGGCGATGGCTCCAGTCCGATACGTTGTCCATCAGCAGCAGACGCTGCAGGTCGCCGCCCAGCCCCGCCGAAATCAGTTTCTCCTCCACCAGGTGCACGGTCGCCACGATGCCCATGGCGAAGGCCCCGGCCACCAGCGCACTCATCAGCGCAAAGGCGATGATGATCCGCTGGGAAAGGCTTTGCTTAAACTCCATCACGCCCCTCGGCCAGGCGGTAACCCACGCCGTGCACGGTTTGCAGCAACGGCTTGGCGAATGGCTTGTCGATCACCTGACGCAATTGGTGGACGTGGCTGCGCAGGCTGTCGCTGTCCGGGCAGTCATCGCCCCACAGCGCTTCCTCGAGAATTTCCCGACGCAGGACATGCGGGCTCTTCTGCATCAAGACCGCCAGCAGCTTGAGGCCGACCGGGTTGAGTTTGAGCAACTTGCCTTCGCGGGTCACTTCCAGCGTGTCGAGGTCGTAGGACAAGTCGCCGACCTGCAGCGCACGGCGTCCGCCACCCTGAGTCCGGCGCATCACCGCCTCGACACGCGCCGCCAGCTCGGACAGGGCAAACGGTTTGACCAGATAATCGTCGGCCCCGGACTTGAAGCCCTGCAGCCGGTCGTCCAGTTGATCGCGGGCGGTGAGCATGATCACCGGCGTATCGCGCCGGGCATCTTCACGCAGGCGCTTGCACAGGGTGTAGCCGTCGATCCCCGGCAGCATGATATCGAGCACGATCAGGTCGTAATGCTCGGTGGCAGCCAGATGCAGGCCCGACAAGCCGTCCTGGGCACAATCGACGGTATAGCCTTTGAGTCCCAGGTAATCGGCCAGGTTGGCCAGGATATCGCGGTTGTCTTCGACCAATAGAATTCGCATTGGCATCTCCTCCGTACACAGTGACGGCCGTCATGGCCCGCGCAGCTTAAGGCCAACGCCGGTTCAGGGCTAGGGCCGACAGGTGTGCAAATCAATTTGCCCAGGCAAATTAAATGTTTAACAAAGTTTTCACTATCGATTCACAACCTGACTACAGTGACGCCGCGAAACTCGCGCGCCATTGATATAAGGAAAACTAGACAATGGACCTTCTCAAGACCGCGCCCGTGCGCTTTCTGCTGCTCATCACCGGCGCCTGGCTGGTCATCTTTCTTCTGACTCGAGCGGTACTGCTGCTGACTCACCTGGATGAGGCCGGCGGCTTCGCCCTGTCGGTGTTCGGCATCGGCGCGCTGTACGACCTGGGTTTCCTTGCCTATGCGGCATTGCCGATGGGCTTGTACCTGCTGCTCTGCCCGCCGGGCCTGTGGCGGCGTCGTGGACATCGCGGGTTTCTGCGCGCCCTGCTGACAGTCAGCCTGTTCGCCATGCTGTTCGTGGCAGTGGCTGAATGGCTGTTCTGGGACGAGTTCGGCGTGCGCTTCAACTTCATCGCCGTCGATTACCTGGTGTACTCGGACGAAGTGCTGAACAACGTCCTTGAGTCGTACCCGATCGGCAAACTGCTGAGCCTCCTCGCGGTACTGGCCGTGGTGATCAGCTTTGCCTTGGGCAAGCCGTTCAATGCCGCCATGAATGCCCCGCTGCCAGCGCTGCGCGGACGTCTGCTCAGTGCCTTGGGCCTGTTGATCGTCGCGGGCCTCAGCCTGCAACTGCTCAGCCAGGACGCCCCGCGTGCCCAGGGCGGCAACGCCTACCAGAACGAACTGGCCAGCAACGGTCCGTATCAGTTCTTCGCCGCGTTCCGTAACAATGAACTCGACTACACCCAGTTCTACAAGAGCCTGCCGGCGGAAAAAGTCGCCAGCCAGATCCGCGCCGAGCTGAGCGAAAGCGACGCGCGCTTCATTGGCAAGGATCCACAGGACATTCGCCGGGTGATCGACAACCCGGGCACCCCGCGCAAGCCAAACATTGTGCTGGTGACCATCGAAAGCCTCAGCGCCAAGTACCTGGGCAGCAATGGCGACGGTCGCAACCTGACGCCCAACCTCGACGCGTTGCGCAAGCAGAGCCTGTACTTCAACAACTTCTACGCCACCGGCACCCGCACCGACCGTGGTCTGGAAGCGATCACCCTGGCCATCCCGCCGACGCCGGGCCGCTCGATCGTCAAACGCATCGGCCGTGAAAGCGGTTTCGCCAGCCTTGGCCAGCAACTGAGCGCGGTGGGTTACGACAGCGTGTTCGTCTACGGCGGCCGCGGCTACTTCGACAACATGAACGCGTTCTTCAGCGGCAACGGCTATCGTGTCGTCGACCAGAGCAGCGTCGATGAAGCCGAGATCCACTTCAAGAACGCCTGGGGCATGGCCGACGAAGATCTGTACCGCCAGACTCTGAAACTGGCGGATGCCGACTACGCCAAACAGCAACCGTTCCTGCTGCAACTGATGACCACCTCCAACCATCGCCCTTACACCTACCCCGACAACCGGATCGACATCAAATCCGGCAACGGCCGTGATGGTGCGGTGAAGTACACCGACTATGCGATTGGTCAGTTCCTGGAGCAGGCGCGGCAGAAGCCGTGGTTCGACAATACGATCTTCATCTTCGTCGCCGACCACACCGCGGGCAGCGCCGGCAAGGAAGACTTGCCGATCAGCAACTATCAGATTCCGCTGTTCATCTACGCGCCGAAAATGATCGAAGCTCGCGAGAGCGCGCAACTGGCCAGCCAGATCGATCTGGCCCCAACGCTGCTGGGCTTGCTCAACCTGGATTACACCTCGACGTTCTTTGGTCGCAACCTGTTGCAGGACAACCCGTTGCCACCGCGCGTGGTGGTCGGCAACTACCAGCACCTGGGTCTGTTTGATGGCAAGGATCTGGCGATCCTCAGCCCGCGCCAGGGCTTGCGCCGGCATGACGATGCGTTGACCGAAAGCCGCGAGTCGCGGGTCAGCAGCGACGATCCGCTGGTCAGCCGGGCCATTGCGTATTACCAGGCGGCCAGTTATGGCTTCAAACAGCAGTTGTTGAGCTGGAAGCCGGCGAAGGACAGCACTGTCCAGGTCAGCGAACAGTAACCGTCAATAGAAACGCCCCGGGCTGATGCACCGGGGCTTTTTTTTGCGCAACCGGTTATCACAGGAAATCCAGATCCCAATGTGGGAGCGAGCCTGCTCGCGAATGCTGTGCATGCGTCACAGCTGTAGTGACGGGGTGATTGCTTTCGCGAGCAGGCTCGCTCCCACAGGGGATGGTGTGAAGCCTGGAGTCCGGGCAATAAAAAACCCCGCCTGCTCAGCGCAGGCGGGGTTTTTCGTTACAGGGGTAAGGCTGGCTTACATCATGCCGCCCATGCCACCCATGCCGCCCATGTCTGGCATACCGCCGCCAGCCGAGCCTTCTTTCTTCGGTGCATCAGCAACAGCCGCTTCGGTGGTCAGGATCAGACCGCCGATCGAGGCTGCAGCTTGCAGAGCGGAACGGGTTACCTTGGTTGGGTCCAGGATGCCCATTTCGATCATGTCGCCGTATTCGCCCGAAGCAGCGTTGTAACCGAAGTTACCTTTGCCGTTCTTCACTTCGTTGACGACTACGCTTGGCTCGTCACCGGAGTTGGCCGCGATCTGGCGCAGCGGCGCTTCAACAGCGCGACGCAGTACAGCGATACCGACGTTCTGGTCAGCGTTGTCGCCGGTCAGTTCGGTCAGGGCTTCCAGAGCACGGATCAGCGCAACGCCACCGCCAGGTACCACGCCTTCTTCAACGGCTGCACGGGTTGCGTGCAGGGCGTCTTCAACGCGGGCCTTCTTCTCTTTCATTTCAACTTCGGAACCAGCGCCAACCTTGATCACTGCAACGCCGCCGGACAGCTTGGCCAGACGCTCTTGCAGTTTTTCACGGTCGTAGTCCGAGGAAGTTTCGGCAACCTGGGCACGGATCTGAGCGATACGGGCTTCGATGTCGCCTTGTACGCCAGCACCGTCAACGATGATGGTGTTTTCCTTGGACAGGGTCACGCGCTTGGCGTTACCCAGGTGCTCCAGGGTGGTGCTTTCCAGGCTCAGGCCGATCTCTTCGGAGATCACGGTACCGCCGGTCAGAACGGCGATGTCCTGCAGCATGGCCTTGCGACGGTCGCCGAAGCCTGGAGCCTTGACGGCTGCAACCTTGACGATGCCACGCATGTTGTTCACGACCAGAGTCGCCAGGGCTTCGCCTTCAACGTCTTCGGCAACGATCAGCAGTGGACGGCCGGCTTTGGCAACGGCTTCCAGCACTGGCAGCATTTCGCGGATGTTCGAGATCTTTTTGTCGACCAGCAGGATCAGCGGGCCGTCGAGCTCGGCAACCATGGTGTCCGGCTTGTTGACGAAGTACGGGGACAGGTAGCCACGGTCGAACTGCATGCCTTCTACAACCGACAGTTCGTTTTCCAGGCCCGAGCCTTCTTCAACGGTGATCACGCCTTCTTTACCGACTTTTTCCATGGCTTCGGCAATGATGTCGCCGATGGAGTTGTCGGAGTTGGCGGAGATGGTGCCGACCTGAGCGATAGCCTTGGTGTCAGCGCATGGCTTGGACAGGGCTTTCAGCTCTTTGACGATCGCGATGGTCGCTTTGTCGATACCGCGCTTCAGGTCCATCGGGTTCATGCCGGCAGCGACGGCTTTCAGGCCTTCGTTGACGATCGATTGAGCCAGAACGGTCGCGGTGGTAGTACCGTCACCAGCGTCATCGTTGGCACGGGAGGCAACGTCTTTGACCAGCTGCGCGCCCATGTTTTCGAAGCGATCTTCGAGTTCGATTTCCTTGGCGACGGAAACGCCGTCCTTGGTGATGGTCGGAGCGCCGAAGCTCTTCTCGAGAATCACGTTACGGCCTTTCGGGCCCAGGGTCGCTTTTACCGCGTCAGCCAGAACGTTGACGCCTTTGAGCATCTTGGAGCGAGCGGCATCGCCGAACTTAACTTCTTTAGCAGCCATGATCGATATTCCTTAAATACTTTGTAGTAACGGGAAAATGAACGGGGGGTATCAGCCTTCGATAACAGCGAGGATTTCGTTCTCGCTCATTACCAGCAGGTCTTCGCCGTCGACTTTCACAGTGTTGCTGCCGGAGTAAGGACCGAACACAACCTTGTCGCCTTCCTTCACGGACAGTGCACGCACTTCACCGTTTTCCAGAGCCTTGCCCGGGCCTACAGCGAGAATCACACCGTGGTTGGCTTTTTCAGCAGCCGAACCTGGCAGGACGATACCGCCAGCGGTTTTCTTTTCTTCTTCGCTGCGACGGATGACGACGCGGTCATGCAGAGGACGAAGCTTCATTGTCGATCTCTCCTAATTGTGGTTTTCATCGGCCGGTGTAGTCCCGGCGGGTTTAACAAATCCGGCCTGCGCCGGTTGCGGTTCGTCGAGCAAACCGCGGAAGTCTGTCCGGCTTGAATGCCGGAAACCTTTCGGTGACCGATACATAAGGGCGCATAAGCTTATTACAAGGGCGGGGGCAGAAAATTTTTCATCGGTTGCCCCTTGAATGCCGCGCATAAAGAAACGGCACCCGAAGGTGCCGTGTCGAAGCAGGGGTTACTTGCTGTCGCGATGTTCGAACTCGCCTTCGATCACATCACCCTCGCGGCCCAGAGGCTGGCGCGGTGCAGGACCGCCACGCGGTTGCAGGTCGTCGGCGAAGGCACGCTGACGAATTGCCTGTTCTTCGGCGCGCTGGCGCATCTTGTTCGCCAGCAGGCGACGGGTAAACGGCAGCAGCATCACCAGACCGACCACGTCGCTGATGAAGCCCGGCAGGATCAACAGGCCACCGGCCAAGGCGAGCATCAAGCCTTCAAGCATGGTCTGTGCGGGCAATTCACCGCGGTTCAGGCTTTCACGGGCACGCAGTGCCGTGGCCAGACCGGCGACGCGCAGTACGAACACACCGAACATCGAGCCGAGAATGATCAGCAGCAGGGCCGGGAAAAACCCGATCGCCCCTGCCACTTTGACGAATACGAACAGCTCCAGCACCGGAAACAGCAGAAAGAGCAACAAAAAAGGGCGCATCAAAGATTCCTCAACGCAAGAAATGCCTTGCAGTAAGCCTTAGATGACGTCGCCCTTTCGTGAATTCAAGCGTCAGCCACCGCATTTTTTGGCCAGACCTCGGCGTGAGCCAGAGAAACCAAGGCCTCGCGCACTTGTATCGGCGTATGACAAGGCGCTGGAAACGCCAGCCAATACAGTGCCTGACCGATGCGCAAGTGCATGCCTTCGCTGTCGATTCCGGCCAGTTGCGCCGGTACGGTTTTCGGCAACCCGCTGAGTTCGACGTAGTGGGCAATGGTTTTGGCGTGATCGCTGTTCATGTGCTCGACCATGCTGATTTCCGCCTTGCCGGCAAACGGGTTGGCCAGGGTTACTTGATCGACCCAGTGAATCGCACCGAAACCGCCGATGTAGCGGTGCCGCACCGGATTGAGCACCCAGAAATCAAAGTCGTGGGCCTTGTGATAGTTCTGCGAGTCGGGGAAATACCGGTAGTAACGCTCGGCGGCGGCTTCGATGGCAGCCGGGTCTTCGAGCTTCTGCGCTTCAGCCAGGTAGGTCAGGCGACCAACGGCCTGCACGTCGTCGGCCTCACGCTCACCTACCAGCAGCGAACATTTCGGATCTTTCTGCAGGTTGTGGGTGTGCTGGGCGATGCGGCTGATCAGGATCAGCGGGCGGCCCTGCTCATCCAGGCAATACGGCACCACCGAGCCAAACGGGAAACCGGGCATTGATTTGGAGTGGGTGGACAATACGCCACGGTATTCCTTGAGAAGCAATTCTCGGGCATTCTTGGCCGCTTCAACGCTCAATTTATGACTCCTTAATTAGAATCCGTCGAAAAAACGGACAGGCGCCTGGGGATAAGTCCCGGTCACGCCATCGGGCAATGCTCATGTGCAATCCGGCCATAACCGGTACGGATCGAGCGTCGCCAATAACAAAAACCACTCAGACCGGCTATCGGGGCATGCGAATGCAACTCAACGACAAAGTAATCATTATCACCGGCGGTTGCCAGGGTTTGGGCCGTTCCATGGCCGAGTATTTCGCCGGCAAAGGCGCGAAGCTCGCGTTGGTCGACCTCAATCAGGAAAAACTCGATGACGCGGTGGCAGCCTGCAAGGCCAAGGGCGTCGAGGCGCGCAGCTATCTGTGCAACGTGGCCAATGAAGAACAGGTTGAGCACATGGTCGCGCAGGTTGCCGAAGATTTCGGCGCGATCCATGGCCTGATCAACAACGCCGGGATCCTGCGTGACGGCCTGCTGCTCAAGGTCAAGGACGGCGAAATGACCAAGATGAGTCTGGCCCAGTGGCAGGCGGTAATCGACGTCAACCTGACCGGCGTGTTCCTGTGCACCCGTGAAGTGGCGGCGAAAATGGTCGAGCTGAAGAACAGCGGCGCGATCATCAATATTTCTTCGATCTCCCGAGCCGGTAACGTCGGCCAGACCAACTACTCTGCCGCCAAGGCTGGCGTGGCCGCAGCCACTGTGACCTGGGCCAAGGAGCTGGCGCGCTACGGCATTCGCGTGGCAGGCATTGCGCCGGGCTTCATCGAAACCGAGATGACCCTGGGCATGAAGCCGGAAGCGTTGGAGAAGATGACTTCGGGGATTCCGCTCAAGCGCATGGGCAAGCCGGAAGAGATCGCCCATTCGGCGGCGTACATCTTCGAGAACGACTATTACACCGGGCGGATTCTGGAGATGGATGGCGGTTTGCGGATCTGACTGCCAATCAGAAACCAATGTGGGAGCGAGCCTGCTCGCGAAAGCGGTGGATCAGACAATTCATCGGTTGAATGACACGCCGCATTCGCGAGCAGGCTCGCTCCCACATTAGATTGTGTTTCTGCTTATCAATCGTCACTGATGCTGATATTAGGCATCGCCGGTGTCGCCGCTTCCTGCAACACAATGCGTGCGCCGACGTGGCGGGCCAGTTCCTGATAGACCATGGCAATCTGGCTGTCCGGTTCGGCGATCACCGTTGGCTTGCCGCCATCGGCCTGCTCGCGGATCAGCATCGACAGTGGCAGCGAAGCCAGCAGTTCGACGCCATATTGGGTCGCCAGTTTTTCGCCACCGCCCTCACCGAACAGATGCTCGGCATGACCGCAGTTCGAGCAGATGTGCACCGCCATGTTTTCCACCACGCCCAGCACCGGAATGTTGACCTTGCGGAACATTTCCACGCCTTTGCGCGCGTCCAGCAACGCCAGATCCTGCGGCGTGGTGACGATCACCGCACCGGCCACCGGGACTTTTTGCGCCAGGGTCAGCTGGATGTCGCCGGTGCCTGGCGGCATGTCGATGACCAGATAATCCAGGTCGCCCCACGCGGTTTGCGTCACCAGTTGCAGCAGCGCGCCGGAGACCATCGGCCCGCGCCAGACCATCGGCGTGTTGTCGTCGGTCAGGAACGCCATCGACATGACTTCGACACCGTGGGCCTTGAGCGGCACGAACCACTTCTGATCCTTGACCTCGGGGCGGGTGCGCTCGGGGATGCCGAACATGATGCCCTGGCTCGGGCCATAGATGTCGGCGTCGAGAATCCCCACTTTGGCGCCTTCGCGGGCCAGCGCCAGCGCGAGGTTGGCCGCCGTGGTCGACTTGCCCACACCGCCCTTGCCCGAAGCCACGGCGACCACATTCTTGACGTTGGCCAGCCCCGGGATCTGCGCCTGGGCCTTGTGCGCGGCGATCACGCTGTTGACCTCGACCTTGGCGATCGTCACGCCATCGAGGTTTTCGATGGCCAGCTGCAGCAACTGTGCCCAGCCGCTCTTGAACAGACCGGCGGCGTAACCGATTTCCAGCTGCACGTTGACGCGATCACCGACGATCTCGATGTGCTTCACGCAACCGGCGCTGACCGGGTCCTGGTTCAGGTAGGGGTCGGTGTATTGGCTGAGGACGGCTTCCACCGCTGCGCGAGTGACGGCACTCATGGGCAACTCCGATAACAAGACTGGGAAAAGATGGCGGGTATCGTACGCTGGACGCAGATTTGTGGCGAACTGATTACTTGAGCAAGTCAGCACCTGTGGCGAGGGGATTTATCCCCGATCGGCTGCGCAGCAGTCGCAGAACCATCACCCGCGGTGTACCTGATAGGCCCTGATATCGGGTTTGGGGGCGGCTTCGCCACCCATCGGGGATAAATCCCCTCGCCACAAATGCTCTCAAAGTACCCAGCGGCACAGGGTGAAAAATATGCGCCAGCGCTTTATAGTGGCCGACCTCCGTTTCATCAAGTAGCGAAGCCCCACATGTCCGAACCACGCAAGATCCTCGTCACCAGCGCCCTGCCCTACGCCAACGGTTCGATTCACCTTGGCCATATGCTGGAATACATCCAGACCGATATGTGGGTGCGCTTCCAGAAGCATCGCGGCAATCAATGCATCTATGTCTGTGCCGACGACGCCCACGGTTCGGCGATCATGCTGCGCGCGGAAAAGGAAGGCATCACCCCGGAACAACTGATCGCCAACGTGCAGGCTGAACACAGCGCCGACTTTGCCGAGTTCCTGGTCGACTTCGACAACTTCCACTCCACTCACGCCGAAGAAAACCGTGAGCTGTCGAGCCAGATCTATCTGAAGCTGCGTGACGCCGGGCACATTGCCCAGCGCTCGATCACCCAGTATTTCGATCCGGAAAAGAAAATGTTCCTGGCCGACCGCTTCATCAAGGGCACCTGCCCGAAATGCGGCACCGAAGACCAGTACGGCGACAACTGCGAAAAATGCGGTGCGACCTACGCGCCAACCGATCTGAAGGATCCGAAGTCGGCGATCTCCGGCGCCACTCCGGTGCTCAAGGATTCCCAGCATTTCTTCTTCAAACTGCCAGACTTCCAGCAGATGCTGCAGACCTGGACCCGCAGCGGCACCCTGCAGGACGCCGTGGCCAACAAGATCGCCGAGTGGCTGGACGCCGGCCTGCAGCAGTGGGACATTTCCCGCGATGCGCCGTACTTCGGTTTCGAGATTCCGGACGAGCCGGGCAAATATTTCTATGTGTGGCTGGATGCGCCGATCGGCTACATGGCCAGTTTCAAGAACCTCTGCAACCGCACGCCGGAGCTGGACTTCGACGCGTTCTGGGGCAAGGACTCCACCGCCGAGCTGTACCACTTCATTGGCAAGGACATCGTCAACTTCCACGCCCTGTTCTGGCCTGCCATGCTCGAAGGCGCCGGTTTCCGCAAGCCGACCGGGATCAACGTGCACGGCTACCTGACCGTCAACGGCCAGAAGATGTCCAAGTCCCGTGGCACGTTCATCAAAGCGCGTACCTACCTGGATCACCTGTCGCCGGAATACCTGCGTTACTACTACGCGGCCAAATTGGGCCGTGGCGTCGATGACCTCGATCTGAACCTCGAAGACTTCGTGCAGAAGGTCAACTCCGACCTGGTCGGCAAAGTGGTCAACATCGCCAGCCGTTGCGCCGGTTTCATCCACAAGGGCAACGGCGGCCTGCTGGTCGACAATAATGCTGCGCCAGAGCTGACCGAAGCCTTCCTCGCCGCGGCGCCAAGCATTGCCGACGCCTATGAAGCCCGCGACTTCGCCCGCGCCATGCGTGAAACCATGGCCCTGGCCGACCGCGCCAACGCCTGGATCGCCGACAAGGCCCCATGGTCGTTGAACAAACAGGAAGGCAAGCAGGATGAAGTCCAGGCGATCTGCGCCACTGGCATCAACCTGTTCCGCCAGCTGGTGATCTTCCTCAAACCGGTGCTGCCAGTGCTGGCCGCCGATGCCGAGGCGTTCCTCAACGTCGCCCCGCTGACCTGGAACGACCACACCACGCTGCTGGCCAACCACCAGTTGAACGAATTCAAACCGTTGATGACCCGCATCGACCCGGTAAAAGTGCAAGCCATGACCGACGCCTCGAAAGAAGACCTGACCGCCAGCCAGACCGACACCGGCGCCGCCGCGCCTGCCGGCAATGGCGAACTGGCCAAGGATCCGCTGTCGCCGGAAATCGACTTCGACACCTTCGCCGCCGTCGACCTGCGCGTCGCACTGATCGTCAAGGCCGAACACGTTGAAGGGGCGGACAAGCTGCTGCGTCTGACCCTCGACATCGGTGACGAGCAACGCAACGTGTTCTCGGGAATCAAGAGCGCCTATCCGGATCCGTCGAAACTCGACGGTCGCCTGACCATGATGATCGCCAACCTCAAGCCGCGGAAAATGAAGTTCGGCATCTCCGAAGGCATGGTGATGGCCGCCGGCCCTGGCGGTGAAGAAATCTACCTGCTGAGCCCGGACAGCGGCGCCAAGCCGGGTCAACGCATCAAGTAAGACCCAGCGCTGAAACGATCCCACAGGCATGTTCTGCAGGCCTGTGGGATTTTTCATATCTGGCCCACCCATCGCGGGTGCCGGATAATGCCTAACCTTAAGTGACACCCGCCCGTTGCTGCCGGCAGAACCATGACCGAACTTGCGCTTACGCTGATCAGTGCCGCCCTGCTCAACAACTTCGTGTTGCACTGGCCGCTGGGTGTCGATCCGCTGCTGGCCGGCAGTCGGCGCCAGGTGCATGCGCTGGGGTTGGCGACGGCGTGCCTGATGCTGAGCGTCGGCTTCATCGGGTACGTGCTCTGGCACTGGCTGCTGGTGCCGCTGCAATTGCAGGCACTGCAGCTGTTTGTGTTCTTGCCGCTCAGCGTGCTGCTGATCGCGCCGCTGCTGAAGCTGTTGGCTCGTGCGCTGCCAGACTGGCCGTTCGACGGACTGTGGCCGCTATTGCTGGGTAATGCCGGCGTACTGGGGCTGGCCTTGATCAACGCGCAAAATGATCGCGGCCTGCTGCAAGCAGCAGCGCTGAGCATCGGCGCCGGGCTGGGTTTCTGGCTGGTGCTGAGCCTGTTCAGCGACTTGCGTGAACGCACGGCGGACAACGACATTCCCCTGCCCTTTCGCGGCTTGCCGATCGACCTGATCGGCGCCGGACTGATCGCAGTGATTTTTCTCGGATTCAGTGGACTGATCAAAACATGAGTCTGATTCAACTCATCGATGCCCTCCTGCCGCAGACCCAATGCGGCAAATGCGGCCACCCCGGGTGCAAGCCGTATGCGCAAGGCATCGTCGATGGCGAACCGATCAACAAGTGCCCGCCCGGCGGTGACGAAACCGTCGCCGCCTTGGCTGAACTGTTGAACGTGCCGGTGCTGGAACTGGACGTCAGCCGTGGCTCGGCACCGCCACAAGTGGCGTACATCCGCGAGGCCGAGTGCATCGGCTGCACCAA
This sequence comes from Pseudomonas sp. LAMO17WK12:I5, assembly GCF_900215165.1. Taxonomy (NCBI): domain Bacteria; kingdom Pseudomonadati; phylum Pseudomonadota; class Gammaproteobacteria; order Pseudomonadales; family Pseudomonadaceae; genus Pseudomonas; species Pseudomonas sp. LAMO17WK12:I5. Next base: position 286,072 of record NZ_OBDS01000001.1, read on the forward strand.
GTGCATCCAGGCCTGCCCGATCGACGCCATCGTCGGCGCGGCGAAACTGATGCACACCGTACTGATCGACGAATGCACCGGTTGCGACCTGTGCGTGGCGCCGTGCCCGGTGGACTGCATCGAAATGCATCCGCTGCCGCTCGGCACCTTGCCGGTGGTCGGTAGTCTGGCGTTGAGCCTTGAAGAGCAGCGCGCGCGCGCAGCCAAACGCGATCATGCGCGCCAGCGGTTTGAACGCCGCAACACCCGCCTGCAACGCGAGGAACAGCAGAAACAGGCTGAGCGCGAAGCCCGGGCGCAGCGTGCAGCGCAACCGGCGGTGGTTACTCTCGATCCGGTGCAGGCCGCTCTGGAACGGGTGCGCGCGCAGAAAGCCGCAACCGCCGACGCGGCATTGAAAAAAGCCAAGATCGATGTCGCCATGAGCCGCGCGCAATTGCACAAATCGCTGAAAGCCTTCGGCCATCCGCCGACCTTCGAACAGCAATCGCAACTGATCGTGTTGCAACAGCAGTTTGAAGCCGCCGAACAGGCGCTGGCGAAACTCGAAAGCTCTGCCCCCGGCGCTCCGATAATCCCCGCTCCGGCCCCGGCGAAAGACGCCGACCTGAAACGGGCGAAAATCCAGTTGGCCATGCGGCGCGCCGAATTGAAAAAGGCCCAGACCGCCGAAGCGCCAGCCGAGCAAATTGTCACGCTGGAACAGGCACTGCGTGACGCCGAGCAAGCCCTTCACGCCGCCGAGACGGCGAGCGAGCAGCCTGCGCCTGACCTGTTGCGGGTGGAAAAGCGCCCGATCGACAATCAGCTCCGCCAGTTGAAAACCGAACTGGCCTACGCCCGCGCCGACCTGAACAAACTCGAACGCCGCGCCGACACGCCGAACGAAGTCCTCGACAAGGCCCGCGCTCGCCTGCAGGCCGCCGAGCGTCAGGTGCAAGATCATGTCGCCCCGTGAAGCACCGGATGATCGCCTGCAACAGGCGATGAAGCGGGTGCTGCTGGCCACGCTGCCGGGGCTGTTGGCGTTGTTCTGGTTTTACGGCTGGGGCGTGTTGATCAACCTGATCCTGGCGGCGAGCACCGCGCTGCTGATCGAGGCTGGCGTCGCCCGCCTGCGCCGACAACCACTGCAACCAACGTTCAGCGATGGCAGCGCACTGGTCAGCGCGACACTGCTGGCCGCCGCCATGCCACCTTATTGCCCATGGTGGCTGACAGTTACGGCGGTGGCTTCGGGCCTGCTGTTCGGCAAACATTTATACGGTGGCATCGGCAAGAATCCGTTCAATCCGGCCATGCTCGGTTTCGCCCTGGCGATGCTGCTGTTCCCGCAGCCAATGACCCACTGGCCGGCGCATGGCATGAGTCTGCAGGCCGCTTTTGCACAGGTCCTGAATCTGGGCCAGGCTCCGGATGCCTGGGTTCAGGCCACCGCGCTGGACAGCCTGCGCATCAACAAAAGTCTGACCATGGATGAATTGTTCGCGGCCAATCCGGCATTCGGCCGTTTCGGTGGACGCGGCGTGGAGTGGATCAATCTGGCGTTTCTCGCCGGTGGACTGTTTTTATTGCAGCGCCGGGTGATTGCCTGGCAAGCGCCAGTTGGCATGCTGGCCAGCCTGTTTTTCGTCAGCCTGCTCTGCTGGAACGGTTCGGGTTCGGATTCCCACGGCTCGCCGCTGTTTCATCTGCTGAGCGGCGCGACCATGCTCGGTGCGTTTTTCATCATTACCGAACCAGTATCCGGCGCCAAAAGTTCGCTGGCCCGACTGCTGTTCGGCGTGGGTGTCGGCTTGCTGACCTACCTGATCCGCACCTGGGGCGGCTACCCGGACGGTGTCGCGTTTGCCGTGTTGCTGATGAATCTGTGTGTACCGGCTCTGGAACGTTTTGCCGCTGCCCGCCAGACGCAGGTGCAATCATGAGCCGCGCAGCTGCTTTCGTGGCGCTTGTGCTGCTGGCCGGTGCCGGTCTCGGCCTGACCTATGTCGTGCAGCGCGCCAGTGCGCCGCAGATTGCCAGCGAGCAACGCCTGCTCGACAGCCGCAAATTGCTGGATCTGATCGCGCCCGATGCCTACGACAATCAGCCGCTGGAGCAGCCGCTGGCGCTGACTGATACAACGTTGAGCCACAGCACGCTGCTGGCAGGTTATCGCGCAAGCAAATCCGGTCAGCCGGTGGCAGTGTTGTTGCGCACCCAGACCGAGGGCTATGCCGGCGCTATCGAACTGCTGATCGCCATCGATGCCAACGGCAGACTGCTGGGGGTAAAAACCCTGCGGCACAACGAAACCCCGGCGCTCGGCGGACTTATCGGCGACTGGCCGAACCACTGGCTGGCGACATTTACCGGCAAGTCGCGCAACTCACCTGACGACGCAGGCTGGGCGGTGAAAAAAGATCAGGGACAGTTCGATCAACTGGCCGGGGCAACCGTCACTTCCCGGGCCACCGTCAATGCTATTCATGACGCCCTGCGTTACTTTGATGAGCACCGCGCAACCTTGCTGGGGAGCGGATCATGATCCGGCCAACGAATCTGACAAACACGTTGATGCTGATGCTGCTGCTTGGCACCAGCGCGACATTGGCTGGCGCGCTGGGCATGCTGTTGATGTCGGGCGTTGTGGTGGTGGTTTACGGCGCATGCATCGGCCCGCTGCGCTCGCGGTTGTCTGGCAACAACCTGATGCTGGCCAGTCTGCTGCTGGCCGCCACCCTGACCAGTTGCGCCAATATCCTCGCGCAGCGCTGGGCGTTGCAGTGGCAACAGTCAATCGGAATCTATGCCGGGCTGATCGCCTTGCAATGCGTAGTGCTGGAATACAATGGATTCTTTCGTCAGGCATTTGGCCTGCGCCTGACGTTTTTTGGCCTGTCGAGCGGGCTGCTACTGGCGCTGGCGGTACTGCGTGAACTGTTCGGTCAGGGCCACATCGGCCGTGGCCTGTCGGAACACTGGCAAGGCCTGGTTCTGTTCAGCGACGGGCTGCACTTGCTCACCCTGGTTCCCGGCGCCTTCATCGTGCTCGGACTACTGCTTGCCGCCCGCCAGGCCTGGACCCGCTCGACCGCTCTCTCCAAGGAAACACATCACCCATGAATGCCGCCAAACGTCTGGAAATTTTCCGCAGACTTCATGAAGACAATCCCGAGCCGAAGACCGAGCTGGCCTATTCCTCACCGTTCGAGTTGTTGATCGCGGTCATTCTTTCGGCGCAGTCAACCGACGTCGGCGTCAACAAGGCTACGGCCAAACTGTTCCCGGTGGCCAATACCCCGGCGGCGATCCACGCGCTGGGCGTCGAAGGGCTGTCCGAATACATCAAGACCATCGGCCTCTATAACAGCAAAGCGAAAAACGTGATCGAGACCTGTCGCATGCTGGTCGAGTTGCACAATGGCGAAGTCCCGCAGACGCGTGAAGAACTGGAAGCGCTGCCCGGCGTCGGTCGCAAGACGGCCAACGTGGTCCTCAATACCGCTTTTCGCCAGTTGACCATGGCGGTCGACACGCACATTTTTCGCGTGAGCAACCGCACCGGCATTGCCCCGGGTAAAAATGTGGTTGAAGTGGAAAAGAAGCTGATGAAGTTTGTGCCAAAAGACTACCTGCTGGACTCCCACCACTGGCTGATTCTGCACGGTCGCTATGTGTGCCTGGCGCGCAAGCCACGCTGTGGCAGCTGCCGCATCGAAGATTTGTGTGAGTACAAACACAAAACCTCGGACGATTGATTGGCTATTGGAATAATTGATTCTTCGATTGAAAAAATCTTTTTTACCCGCAGCAGGAATATCGATATAAGGGGCGCCAAAGGCAGTCTTAGCCTGGAGTTCACCTTATGACTGACAGCAAAGAACAACTGGACGTAGATGAAGATTTTACCGTTGTGGATACCGACGACGCCGAACCGGTGGTCGAGGTCGCCAAGACCAATCTGAGTAAACGTCGCACCATCGATAACCTGCTTGAGGAGCGCCGACTGCAAAAGCAATTGGCCGATTACGATTTTGATCTGTGACACTTGAAAGCCTCCCGAACCGGAGGCTTTTTACTTTCTGCTGAATCCGACACTGAGCGGCCCATGCCCCGTCGGTATTCCTGATCATCAGACCAGTCCGTTGCGTTGTGCCAATTCAATCAGATCCACCAGCGAGCGGGCATTGAGCTTCAATAACAGACGGGTCTTGTAAGTGCTGACCGTCTTGTTGCTGAGAAACATGCCGTCGGCGATTTCCTTGTTGGTCTTGCCACGCGCCAATTGCTGCAACACCATCATTTCCCGCCCGGAGAGGCGATCCACCATATCGGCCTCACTGGCATTACCAAGACTGGTACGCACGGTGTGCAGGGCCTGGTTTGGAAAATAGCTGTAGCCGGACAGTACCGCTTTGATCGCACTGAGCAACTCAGTCAAATCCTGTTGCTTACATACATACCCCGCAGCACCTGACTGCATGCAGCGCATTGAAAAATGACCCGGTGCCTGGGAGGTCAACACCAGTACTTTCAACGGCATGGGTGTCGAGTTCAGACGCGCAATAACTTCAAGACCATCGAGTTTCGGTATTCCAATATCCAGAATAACGATATCCGGCATCTGTTCACGCGCAAGTTGCAAAGCATCCACACCATTATCCGTTTCTGCAATGACTTCGTAGCCATGACGCTCCATCAGCATACGCACAGCAAGACGAATGACGGGATGATCATCCACGATCAGCACTTTATTCATGGGCAAGTCCAGTTTCGCTGTTCGAATTTTTAGAGCACGCACAATAGCCCAGTCACTTCTGACATGGCACAAGAGAGTTTCATTGCAATCCCAGCAAAAGACATTCCCTACAGCAAATAAAGATTATTCCTACAAAAAAACCCATACAGGCGATTTTCAAATGGGACGACGCATCTCCTGGCCTTCACATCGACGCGAAAAACATGACGTCCTGAACACCACGCGAACTGTTCTTTCGAGGCAGACGGCTCAGCGAGCGGCTGAAAAAACGCGATAATCCATTGACTGCACATCGCTACGCAGCGCCAGCCCCGGCAGCTTATAAGTTTAAATAAACAACGTGAAAACAATCAAAAACCCTTTGATAGATCAACATCTGAAACAAGATACTTCTATCCAAACGTTATCATTTAATATAAAAATTATCTCGACCAGCAAGTTGCAACACCCCATACAAATCAACTCAACATACGTATTGGAAACACACAATTAATGAGCACCTTCCATGATAAAAATCAGAAGAAAAATTACCAATCCCATGACTGTAATTGCGATATTTGCATTTATTTCCGAATCGTCGGCTGCCATTTCCTTACCCTTTCTTGATAACGCCGAAAGAGAAGTCTACATCTGGTTCCTGATCAGCTTTCCGTTTTACTTGCTATTGCTATTCTTTTTAACGCTGAACTTCAACTACCGTTCGCTCTATGCGCCCTCGGACTTCGATAAGGACGACAGTTTTCTAAAAAGTTTCGAGGAGTTGAAACAGCCCGAGCTCCACTCCTGTTCGCCTCCAGCAAGAGCGTCTGTGGTAGGCGAAGTATCAGCTGCCAACGGATTGGAGTGGACGTTGTCTGTACATAGCGTTGACCTCAGGCAACTCCCTCCTTGCAGCGCTGGCGAATCCTGCCCGGAGCGACCGTGGATTGAGCACAACATTCAGCTGCCTAAATCCATCGGCACATTGTGCGCCATAGACGTACGTCGGTTGAGTAGCGCACAGGCGTTCAATGCGCTGGCAGAACACTTTCCGCATCTTGGCAAACACTCAGCCAAAGCAGTGGTATTTTTGACCGACTCTGCGTGCGACGTTTTGCTCAAGCAAATTATCCCGACCCTTATCAAACAGTCGAAAAAAAGCGGAGGCGCCAAACTTCTCGTTGCTTACAACGTAAGCACACAAAGCACCACGGTTTTGAGAGGAACATGAGCGCAGAGTAGATGCCTGAAGTGGACATTCAAGAAAATGCTGGAGTTGGCGGCAATGACCAAAGTTCTGGATTAACGTCAGACAAACACAGAAAAGAAAATGGCGGCATTGTCATTGTGACAAGCCGCCATTTTTACAGCCCTGCAAGGCTTAGAACAGCTTGCGGCCTTTGTTGGCAGCAATGCGCATGCGCAGCGCGTTGAGCTTGATGAAGCCCGCCGCGTCGGCCTGATTGTAGGCGCCGCCGTCTTCTTCGAAGGTCGCGATATTGGCGTCGAACAGCGAATCGTCGGACTTGCGGCCGGTAACGATCACGTTGCCCTTGTACAGTTTCAGGCGAACCACACCGTTCACGTTGACCTGCGAAGCATCGATCATCTGTTGCAGCATCAGACGCTCCGGGCTCCACCAGTAACCGGTATAGATCAGGCTGGCGTATTTCGGCATCAGCTCGTCTTTGAGGTGAGCGACTTCGCGGTCCAGGGTGATCGATTCAATGGCGCGGTGCGCGCGCAGCATGATGGTACCGCCCGGGGTTTCGTAGCAGCCACGGGACTTCATGCCCACGTAACGGTTTTCAACGATGTCCAGACGACCGATACCGTGAGCGCCACCGATCTTGTTCAGCGTTGCCAGTACGGTGGCCGGAGTCATTTCGACGCCGTCCAGCGCGACGATATCGCCGTTGCGGTAGGTCAGTTCCAGGTATTGCGGGGTGTCAGGAGCCTTCTCCGGGGAGACGGTCCAGCGCCACATGTCTTCTTCGTGCTCGGTCCAGGTGTCTTCCAGCACGCCGCCTTCATAGGAGATGTGCAGCAGGTTGGCGTCCATCGAGTACGGGGACTTCTTCTTGCCGTGACGCTCGATCGGGATCGCGTGCTTCTCGGCGTAGTCCATCAGCTTCTCGCGCGACAGCAGGTCCCACTCACGCCATGGCGCGATCACTTTGACGCCAGGCTTGAGTGCGTAGGCACCCAGTTCGAAACGCACCTGGTCGTTGCCCTTGCCGGTGGCGCCATGGGAAATGGCGTCGGCGCCGGTTTCGTTGGCGATTTCGATCAGGCGTTTGGCGATCAGCGGACGTGCGATGGAAGTACCCAGCAGGTACTCGCCCTCGTAAACGGTGTTGGCGCGGAACATCGGGAACACGAAGTCACGCACGAATTCTTCGCGCAGGTCGTCGATGTAGATTTCTTTTACGCCCATGGCCTGAGCCTTGGCGCGAGCCGGCTCGACCTCTTCGCCCTGACCCAGGTCAGCGGTGAAGGTCACCACTTCACAGTTATAAGTATCCTGCAGCCACTTGAGGATCACCGAAGTGTCCAGGCCGCCGGAATACGCCAGAACGACCTTGTTTACGTCCGCCATGCCATCACTCCACGGGGTTCTACGGAAAGCCGAGGAGTCTACCGCTCAAATCCGATAATTTACAGAGGCGCGACAGCTTAAGACGACAAAGCGACAGAATCTGTCGACAGCGCGACGATGACCGACGGGTCAGGAAGTCGCCGCAGCGTTGGCAGGTGTGCTGGCTTGCGGTGCTGGCGCGGTAGTCGGCGCGACTCGCGCGAGCTTCACACTGACCCGACGATTCTTCGCCCGGTTGGCCGCATTGTTGTTCGGCACCAGCGGGTATTGCTCGCCGTGGAAACGCACGGTGATCTGCGATTCGGCGATGCCGTTGGCCTTGAAAAAGTCGACTACCGCCAGCGCTCGACGGCGTGACAGCTCACGATTGGTCAGACGATTACCGCTATTGTCGGAGTAGCCATCGAGTTCGATGTGATTGACCGTCGGATCGGCCTTCATGAACTCGAGCATCACCTGCAGCTTGGCTTTGGCGGCGGCATCCAGATCGGTGCCTTCGCCGGGGAAGCCGATCTGCGATTGCTTCACCTGATCGAAATTCTGCGGCAGCAATTTCGCCACACACGTCTGGTAATCATTGAACGCTTTGCTGAACTTCACCGGCAGCAGACGCACTTCCGAAACCCGGCCATCGCCGGACGCACGGCGCACCACCGGACTGCGACCGTCCAGCAAACCGCTGATCAGCCCCCCGGCTTGGGATTGCGAACTGTTGAACAGCACATTGCCGGTGCCGATCCTGACGCTGCCCAGATTAATGTCGTTGCGCCCCGGCTGCCATGGCGCTGCCGCCGCGAGCAACGTCGCCGAACCGCCGCCGAGCATGGCGTTGTAGGCATTGAGGCGGAATATCGCCTGCTCGCCGGCTTTGCGCACGAACTGGCCCGAGCCGAAATCGGTGATCGGCTGGGTCAGGCGGCACTCGAACTTGTCGCCCTCGACCGTCCACTCAATGTTCTCCAGACGCGTCTGGTAGGTCAGCGCCATCGCGGGGAGGCTGGCAAACACACTGAGCAAGGCTAAATATCGCTGGCGCACGGGAGGCTCCATTGGCTTCTGTAACACAAAGACCGATTCACACTATGTTTACGGCATACCTACGGGATATCGGAAGGTTCCTGCAAAACTTGATAGCGGGTGCCTGCAAGAGTCTTTTCCGGTAGCATTCCCCTCAGTTTGACCCGCCTGGAATCCCCTCATGTCCGACCGCCTGACCCTGCTGCGTCCCGACGACTGGCACATTCATCTTCGCGATGGTGCCGTGTTGACCAATACCGTTGCCGATGTGGCGCGCACCTTTGGCCGCGCCATCATCATGCCCAACCTGGTACCACCGGTGCGCAACGCCGCTGAAGCCGACGGCTATCGCCAGCGGATTCTCGCTGCCCGCCCGGCCGGCAGTCGCTTCGAACCGCTGATGGTGCTGTACCTCACCGACCGCACCCAGCCCGAAGAAATTCGTGAGGCCAAGGCCAGCGGTTTCGTGCACGCCGCCAAACTGTACCCGGCCGGCGCCACCACCAACTCCGATTCCGGCGTGACCAGCATCGACAAGATCTTCCCGGCGCTGGAAGCCATGGCCGAAGTCGGCATGCCGCTGCTGATCCATGGCGAAGTCACCCGTAGCGATGTCGACGTCTTCGACCGCGAAAAGATTTTCATCGATGAACACATGCGCCGTGTCGTCGAGCGTTTCCCGACGCTCAAAGTGGTGTTCGAACACATCACCACCGGCGACGCGGTGCAGTTCGTCAACGAGGCTTCAGCCAACGTCGGCGCCACCATCACCGCGCATCACCTGCTGTACAACCGCAACCACATGCTGGTGGGCGGGATCCGGCCGCACTTCTATTGCCTGCCGATCCTCAAGCGTAATACCCATCAGGAAGCCCTGCTAGACGCCGCCACCAGCGGCAGCGCGAAGTTCTTCCTCGGCACCGACTCGGCGCCGCACGCCCAGCACGCCAAGGAAGCCGCCTGCGGCTGCGCCGGCTGCTACACCGCGTACGCCGCCATCGAGCTGTATGCCGAAGCGTTCGAACAGCGCAACGCGCTGGACAAGCTCGAAGCGTTCGCCAGCCTCAACGGCCCGCGTTTCTACGGTCTGCCGACCAACACCGATCGCATCACCCTGGTTCGCGAAGAATGGACCGCCCCGACCAGCCTGCCATTTGGCGAGCTGAACGTTATCCCGCTGCGCGCCGGTGAAAAACTGCGCTGGCGCCTGCTGGAGGAACACGCGTGAGTGAAGACCATTTCGACGACGATCTGGACGGTCAAGGTGGCGGCGGCGGTTCCCGCCACCCAATGGCAGCGCGTTTTCGCGGTTACCTGCCGGTTGTCGTCGACGTAGAGACCGGTGGCTTCAATTCGGCCACCGACGCTCTGCTGGAGATTGCCGCGACCACCATTGCCATGGACGAAAAGGGTTTCGTTTACCCGGACCACACCTACTTCTTCCGTGTCGAGCCGTTCGAAGGCGCGAACATCGAAGCGGCAGCGCTGGAATTCACCGGGATCAAGCTCGATCACCCGCTGCGCATGGCGGTCAGCGAAGAAACTGCGCTGACCGACATCTTCCGTGGCATCCGCAAGGCGCTGAAGGCCAACGGCTGCAAGCGCGCGATTCTGGTCGGCCACAACAGCAGCTTCGACCTCGGCTTCCTGAATGCTGCGGTTGCGCGTCTGGACATGAAGCGCAACCCGTTCCACCCGTTCTCCAGCTTCGATACCGCGACGCTGGCCGGTCTGGCTTACGGTCAAACCGTGCTGGCCAAGGCCTGTCAGGCAGCGGACATCGACTTCGACGGCCGTGAAGCGCATTCGGCGCGTTACGACACCGAGAAGACCGCCGAGCTGTTCTGCGGCATCGTCAACCGCTGGAAACAGATGGGCGGCTGGGAAGACTTCGACGACTGATCCTCGTTCGGGCGAATCCCGCGCATAAAAAAACCGGCCACATGGGCCGGTTTTTTTGTACCGCGACGTTGCGCCTTACAGGGCAGCAGCGTTCTCGGTCAGGTAAGCCGCAACGCCTTCTGGCGAAGCGTTCATGCCTTTGTCGCCTTTTTTCCAGTTGGCAGGGCAGACTTCGCCGTGCTCTTCGTGGAATTGCAGCGCGTCGACCAGACGGATCAGCTCTTCCATGTTACGGCCCAGCGGCAGGTCGTTGATGATCTGCGAGCGGACAACGCCCTTGTCGTCGATCAGGAACGCGCCACGGAAAGCCACGCCGCCTTCGGACTCAACGTCGTAGGCCTTGGCGATTTCGTGCTTCATGTCGGCAGCCATGGTGTATTTCACCTGGCCGATGCCGCCATTGTTGACCGGAGTGTTGCGCCAGGCGTTGTGGGTGAAGTGCGAGTCGATCGACACGGCAACCACTTCCACGTTGCGCGCCTTGAAGTCGGCCATGCGGTTGTCCAGAGCGATCAGCTCGGACGGGCAGACGAAGGTGAAGTCCAGTGGGTAGAAGAACACCAGGCCGTATTTGCCTTTGATGGCCGAGGACAGGGTGAAGCTGTCAACGATCTCGCCATTGCCGAGTACGGCCGGGACGGTGAAGTCTGGGGCTTGTTTGCCTACGAGTACGCTCATGGATATCTCCTGGTGAATAACTTGAAGTTCAGGGTCCGGGCCAGCCTGCCACCCTGAGGCGACAGCCCTGTGACACGAACCCTCTTCGCAAGGGCCGACCATCATACACTGCGTTTTTCGCCTGTCCTTAACGGTTTTTTGCCCAAGGCGGATAACGGACCAGCATTTTCGGGGCCAGGCAATTCGCCATTAATCACCGTTCGTCAGTGACCGGCCTTTCGATCGAAAACCATTCAGAAAGCACTTTGACAATCATTCTCGTTAACATTAAGATCCATCGCAATTGAGTCACAACCAGCGACGGTTCTCACTTATGTATGTTTGTCTCTGCACTGGCGTCACCGACGGACAAATCCGCGAAGCGATCTATGAAGGTTGCTGCAGTTACAAAGAAGTCCGCCAGGCCACCGGCGTCGCCAGCCAATGCGGCAAATGTGCCTGCCTTGCCAAGGAAGTGGTTCGCGAAACCCTGACCAAGCTGCAAACCGCTCAGGCTGCGATACCCTACCCCGTAGAATTTACCGCAGCATAATCACCCCCTATTTCAAAAAACCGGACATATGTCCGGTTTTTTTATGCCCGCAAATCAAGCGCTTAGGCGCTAGACGCGGAACACAAACATTCTTATTCAGATTTAATTTCATTTATTATTCAATAACTTAGGTTTGACACTTATAAGTACCAAGCTCAAACTCCGCCTTATATACAGCTAATACAGGGCAGGACTCCCATCATGAAAGGCGACATTACAGTCATCCAGCATCTCAACAAGATCCTTGCCAATGAACTGGTCGCGATCAATCAGTACTTCCTGCATGCACGCATGTATGAAGATTGGGGCCTGAACAAGCTGGGCAAGCACGAGTACCACGAATCCATCGACGAGATGAAACACGCGGACAAGCTGATCAAGCGCATTCTGTTCCTCGAAGGCCTGCCGAACGTGCAGGATCTGGGCAAGCTGCACATCGGCGAGCATACCCGGGAAATGCTGGAATGCGACCTGCGCATCGAGAAGACCGGCCACGCCGATCTGAAAGCCGCCATCGCCCATTGCGAATCGGTTGGCGACTTTGGCAGCCGTGAACTGCTCGAAGACATTCTCGAATCCGAAGAAGAGCATATCGACTGGCTGGAAACCCAACTGGGCCTGATCGATAAAGTCGGTCTTGAGAACTATCTGCAATCGCAGATGGGCGAAGAGTAAATAAGCGCCCGCTGAATTCGCGACACTAAAAAGCCCCGCCCTCTTTCGAGGTGCGGGGCTTTTTATTGGCAAATCCCGGATCAGATGCAGATCCCTGTGGGAGCGAGCTTGCTCGCTCCCACAAAAACCGGATCAGGCTTCGGACTTGGCCGCAGCAGCCTTGGCCGATGCTTCCTTGACCAGAGTCTGCAGCTCACCGTTGGCGAACATTTCAGCCATGATGTCGCTACCGCCGACCAGCTCACCGCCGACCCACAGTTGAGGGAAAGTCGGCCAGTTGGCGTACTTTGGCAGGTTGGCGCGGATTTCCGGGTTCTGCAGGATGTCGACGTAGGCGAACTTCTCGCCACAGCCCATTACAGCCTGCGCAGCTTTCGCGGAGAAGCCACACTGCGGGGCATTCGGCGAGCCTTTCATGTAAAGCAGAATGGTGTTGTTGGCAATCTGCTCTTTAATCGTTTCGATGATATCCATGGAGCACCTCGGCTGAACTTTCCGACTCATGGGTCGGCACGGTGACGCATTGTAACGGAATCCCGAGCGCCATGCTCGGTCTCCCCGACGGTCTCGTTCAGGCCGCTGCCACCGTCACCGGCACGCCATTGAGCGCGGCGTTACCCGACAACTCGTCGAGCTGGCATTCATCGGTCAGGTCGTTGGCACTCGATCCCGGCTGCCCACTGGCGATTGCCATTTGCACGCCCGGCCGAGCATGTCCCCAACCGTGCGGCAGGCTGACCACGCCCTTCATCATGTCCAGACTGCCGAGCACCTCGACCTCGATCTGCCCTACCCGCGAGCTGACGCGAACTAACTGACCATCGTTGAGCCCCCGGCTGGCGAGGTCATCCGGGTGCATCAGCAATTGATGTCGTGGCTTGCCCTTCACCAGACGATGGTAGTTATGCATCCACGAATTGTTGCTGCGCACATGGCGCCGGCCGATCATCAGCAGCTCATCGGCCGCCGGCGCCTGCAAGGCCGCAAAGCGTGCGAGATCGGCGAGAATTTCCGGCGGCGCAGCCTGCACCCGTTGATTCGGCGTCTTGAGGCGTGCAGCCAGATTAGGCTTCAACGCCCCAAGATCAATCCCGTGCGGATGATCGAACAATGTCGCCAATGACAGCTTTTGCTCGGACGCATCGCCATACAGGCCCATGCGCAGGCCCATGTCGATCATCTTCGCCGGCGGCATCGTCGGTTTCAGCTCCTTGCCGGTCTTCTCGGCAAACGCCTTGGCCAGACCGACAAAGATCTCCCAGTCGTGTAATGCGCCCTCGGGCTTGGCGAGAATCGCGCGGTTGAAGCGAGTGACGTTGCGCACCGCGAACAGATTGAAAGTAGTGTCGTAGTGATCGTTCTCCAGCGCCGAGGTCGACGGCAGGATCAAGTCGGCGTAGCGCGTGGTTTCGTTAATGTACAGGTCGATGCTGAGCATGAACTCCAGACCATCGAGCGCCTGCTCCAGTTGCCGGCCGTTCGGAGTCGACAATACCGGATTGCCGGCCACGGTGATCAGTGCGCGAATCTGCCCTTCGCCTTCGGTGAGCATCTCTTCAGCCAGCGCCGACACCGGCAGCTCGCCGCCGTACTCGGGTCGCCCGGAGACCCGGCTTTGCCATTTGTTGAAATGCCCGCCCGAGGTCGATGCCACCAGATCCACCGCTGGCTCTGTGCACAAGGCACCGCCGACGCGATCGAGATTGCCAGTCACCAGATTGATCAACTGCACGACCCAATGGCATAGCGTGCCGAAGGCCTGAGTGGAAACGCCCATCCGGCCGTAGCAAACAGCGCTTGGTGCAGCGGCGAAGTCCCGGGCCAGTTGGCGGATCTGTTCAGCGGGAACGGCGCACAGCGGGCTCATGGCTTCGGCAGTGAAGGTTGCGACGGCTGCGCGCACTTCATCAAGGCCATCAACCGGCAAGTGACAGTCACGGGTCAGCCCTTCGCTGAAAAGCGTATTGAGTAAGCCAAACAACAGCGCCGCGTCGCCACCCGGCCGCACAAACAAGTGCTGATCGGCGATAGCTGCCGTTTCGCTGCGCCGGGGATCGACCACCACCACTTTGCCGCCGCGCGCCTGAATCGCCTTCAGGCGTTTCTCGACATCCGGCACGGTCATGATGCTGCCGTTCGATGCCAGCGGGTTGCCGCCGAGGATCAGCATGAAATCGGTGTGATCGATGTCCGGGATCGGCAGCAGCAAGCCATGGCCGTACATCAGGTAACTGCTCAGGTGATGCGGCAACTGATCGACCGAAGTCGCCGAGAAGCGATTGCGCGTCTTCAGCAGGCCGAGAAAGTAGTTGCTGTGGGTCATCAGCCCATAGTTGTGCACGCTCGGGTTGCCCTGGTAGACCGCCACCGCACTCTGCCCGTGACGCTCTTGAATCGCCGCCAGACGCTCGGCCACCAGCGCAAACGCCTCGTCCCACTCGATCGGCAGCCATTCGCTGCCGACCCGGCGCATCGGCTGGCGCAGGCGATCGGGATCGTTCTGGATGTCTTGCAGGGCTACGGCCTTGGGGCAGATGTGCCCACGACTGAACGTGTCAAGCGCGTCACCCTTGATCGAGGTGATCGCGACGTTGCCATCGGTTTCGGTGGTCTCGATGGTCAGGCCGCAGATGGCTTCGCACAGGTGGCAGGCACGGTGATGGAGAGTCTTGGTCATGGCCAGTCTCTGTCTTGTTCTGGGCAGGCAATCAGGCCCGCGGGAACAAAACTATGGCCCCGGCGCAGATCCTGCGCCAGCGACGTTCGTCTTGTGAATCGACGGTTATCAGGCGAGCCGATACACCGCCATATTCAGTTCGACGGCAGCTGCGGCGGCGCGGCCAACTGAATTTCCTGAATGGTTTCGATCTGCTCGTGGGCGACGTGCACGCCGGTGAGTTCGCCGATCAACCGCCAGTGCTCGTCGAGCCCGGCACTGATGGTCGCCATGCGATCGATCATGTGGCGGCCGGCGGTCTTGACCACTTCGTCCTCGCTGCGCAGCAGCTCGAAAGACATCGAAGTGACCGACGCGGTGAGATGGGTCAGTGAGCGAGCTGTGTGGCCCAGCAGTTCCATTAACAGTTTTTCTTTCGATTCCATGCGGAGGCTTCCTGCGTCGCTCGAAACTTATTTATAACCCAGCACTTTGCTTTAGCAAATGTTTCAGTCTGAGCATCCGACCAAGTGATGGCATGGCGCCACGGTCGTAAACCGACCTGGTCGACGTGATCCCCGCCACGCCGCATTGCCAAGCCCAGCGAGGCCGGTGTACAAAGAGGCTCGCTGCTGTCCTGAACCCGGCTTCAAATGCGTACTGCAACATCCCGTACGCCCTCCGAATTCCGCAAAAACCGTAGCCTATTGGCGTAACGCGACATTTAGTGTCAATATCGCGCCTTCCCCTATTTCGTCGCCCCGTGCGGCTTACGCCGCAGGTCTCGCCCGTTGTTCCGTTAAACAAGGCTTTGAGCATCTGCGGTCTGTAGCAAAAAGGTAGTCAATGATGAGCGCAAGGCACTTTCTCTCCCTGATGGATTGCACGCCCGAAGAGCTGGTCAGCGTGATCCGTCGAGGCGTTGAGCTCAAGGACCTGCGTAACCGCGGCGTACTGTTCGAGCCGCTGAAAAACCGCGTCCTGGGGATGATCTTCGAGAAGTCCTCGACCCGTACCCGGATCTCCTTCGAGGCCGGCATGATCCAGCTCGGTGGCCAGGCGATCTTCCTCTCGCCACGCGACACTCAGCTGGGCCGTGGCGAGCCGATCGGCGACTGCGCCATCGTCATGTCGAGCATGCTCGACGCGGTGATGATCCGTACCTTTGCCCACAGCACCCTGACCGAATTCGCCGCCAACTCGCGCGTGCCGGTGATCAACGGCCTGTCCGATGACCTGCACCCGTGCCAGTTGCTGGCCGACATGCAGACCTTCCTTGAGCACCGTGGCTCGATCCAGGGCAAGACCGTGGCCTGGATCGGCGACGGCAACAACATGTGCAACAGCTATATAGAAGCGGCGATCCAGTTCGACTTCCAGTTGCGCGTTGCCTGCCCGCAGGGCTACGAGCCTAATCCTGAATTCGTGGCCCGCGCCGGCGATCGCGTGACCATCGTCCGTGATCCGCAAGACGCCGTGCGCGGTGCGCATCTGGTGAGCACCGATGTCTGGACTTCGATGGGTCAGGAAGAGGAAACTGCCAAGCGCCTGAAGTTGTTCGCTCCGTTTCAGGTGAACCGCGCCCTGCTCGATCTGGCGGCCGAAGATGTGCTGTTCATGCACTGCCTGCCGGCGCACCGCGGTGAAGAAATCAGCCTCGACCTGCTTGATGACCCGCGTTCCGTCGCCTGGGATCAGGCAGAAAACCGTCTCCACGCACAGAAGGCCCTGCTCGAGTTCCTCGTCGAACCGGCATATCACCACGCATGAGCCATGAATTACTGCTGAACCTGCGCAACCTCGCTTGCGGCTATCAAGATCAACGCGTGGTGCAGAACCTCAATCTGCACCTCAACGCCGGTGACATCGGCTGCCTGCTCGGCTCGTCCGGCTGCGGCAAGACCACCACCCTGCGCGCGATTGCCGGTTTTGAACCGGTGCACGAAGGTGAAATCACCCTGGGAGGCGAAACCATTTCCAGCGCCGGTTTCACCCTGGCGCCGGAGAAACGCCGGATCGGCATGGTGTTTCAGGATTACGCGCTGTTCCCGCACCTGAGTGTTGCAGACAACATCGCCTTCGGTATCCGCAAGCACCCGAACAAGGAGCGCGTCACCGAGGAGCTGCTGGAACTGGTCAATCTGAAGAATCTAGGCAAGCGCTTTCCCCACGAGTTATCGGGTGGCCAGCAACAGCGTGTCGCCCTAGCCCGGGCACTGGCGCCGGAGCCGCAATTGCTGCTGCTCGACGAGCCATTCTCCAACCTCGATGGCGAACTGCGGCGCAAACTCAGCCACGAAGTGCGCGACATCCTCAAGGCCCGTGGCACCAGTGCGATTCTGGTGACTCACGATCAGGAAGAAGCCTTCGCCGTCAGCGATCACGTTGGCGTGTTCAAGGAAGGTCGTCTGGAGCAGTGGGACACGCCCTACAACCTCTACCACGAGCCGGCGACGCCGTTTGTCGCCAGCTTCATCGGTCAGGGTTATTTCATCCGCGGCCAGCTCGGCAGCCCGGAATCGGTGCAGACCGAACTCGGCGAACTGCGCGGCAACCGCGCCTACACCTGGCCGGTGGGCGGTGCGGTGGATGTGTTGCTGCGTCCGGATGACATTGTTTATGCGCCGGACAGTGGGTTGAAAGCGCGGATCGTCGGCAAGACGTTCCTGGGTGCCTCGACCCTGTATCGCCTGCAACTGCCGACCGGTGCGCAGCTGGAATCGATCTTCCCGAGCCATGCCGACCATCAGGTCGGCGCGGATGTGGGGATTCGGGTCGCCGCCGAACACCTCGTCCTGTTCCAGGCCAGCGGCAGTACCGCGGCACAAATCCCGGCGGTGGAAAACGGCGTCCGCCGCTACAGCGCCGCCCTCTGATCCGCCCCGGATCAAAACTGTGGGAGCGGGCTTGCTCGCGAATGCGCTGTGTCAGTCAACGAAGAGGTCGTCTGACACCCCGCATTCGCGAGCAAGCCCGCTCCCACATTTGGTTTTGGGTTCAACCCAGGATCAGAGTGCCGCTGGCCACCAGCGTCGCATTCCCGCCGATCTTCACCCGCTCCCCCTCCAGCCGACAGAACAACTCCCCGCCCCGCGCCGAACGCTGGCACGCGGTCAAACTGGATTTGCCCAAACGTTTCGACCAATACGGAATCAGGCTGCAATGCGTCGATCCAGTGACCGGATCTTCATTGATGCCGATCGCCGGGGCGAAGTAGCGCGAGACGAAATCGTGCTGATTGCCGCGCGCGGTCACGATGGCGCCGAGCCACGGCAGTTTTGCCAGTGCAATCATGTCCGGCGTGCAGTCGAGCACTGCCTGCTCCGACTCCAGCACCACAAACAATTCATTGGAACCGAGCACATCCACCGCCTCGACGCCCAGCGCGCGCTCGACATCCAGCGTCACGCCAATTTCTGACGGCACAATCGACGGGAAGTCCAGCCACAGGCGATCGCCCTCGCGGCTGACGCTAAGCGGCCCGGACTTGCAGATGAAGTCCAGCCGCTCGGCATTTTCCTTGTAGACCTCGAACAACACATAGGCGCTGGCCAGTGTGGCATGCCCGCACAGCGGCACCTCGGTGGTCGGGGTGAACCAGCGGATGTGCCACGCCGCGCCTTCGCGCACCACGAACGCGGTTTCTGCCAGATTGTGTTCGGCGGCGATCTTCTGCATCAAATCGTCCGCGAGCCATGCATCGAGCCGATACACCATCGCCGGGTTGCCACTGAACGGCCGATCACTGAACGCATCAACCTGATGAAATTCGAGCTGCATAACCTTCTCCCTGAGTGAATCGGCAGAGCATGCAGCCACGCTGCGCTCAGCGCCAGTGACAGAACCGGGCAATTTTCTTCATACAGAACGCAAGTTCATGCACGACCGATGTCGGCAAATTTGGCCTGGGTGTGTTCAGCCAGAACCGCCGGCGCCAATTCGACTTCCAGACCACGTCGGCCAGCACTGACATAAATAGTCGCAAAGCCTTGGGCCGAGTTATCGATGAAGGTGCGCAGACGCTTCTTCTGCCCCAGCGGACTGATGCCGCCTAACAGGTAACCGGTGGAACGCTGTGCCGCAGCCGGGTCAGCCATTTCGACTTTCTTGACGCCCGCCGCGTGTGCCAGACCTTTGAGATCAAGACTTCCGACGACCGGCACCACCGCCACCAGCAATTCACCTTTTTCACTGGCAGCGAGCAGCGTCTTGAACACCCGCGCCGGCTCCAGCGCCAGTTTCTCGGCGGCCTCCAGCCCATAGGACGCGGCCTTGGGATCATGTTCGTAACTGTGCACGCGATGTTCGGCACGAACTTTTTTCAACAAGTCCAACGCAGGGGTCATGGCAGCTCCAGGTTCGGCATCAACAGAAAAATCCTGCGCCGGATTCTAGGCCATCACCTCGCAAAAGGCTCTAGCGCAAGCCCCGTTTTCCGGGCTTTGCAGGCAAATCGCCGGGCTACCGCCTCCTTCCTCCGCAGGATCATTCAGCAGGCTGATAGTTTAATTGTGACCGACGGTTCACTTTCGACCTTTGACAGGTTTGTTTCTTGTCTATATTTTTTCGAATCTGAATAATGTAAGAATTATCATCACCGCAGCACCCAGCAGTAAACCGGGAACAGGATGGGGATCCTGCCCCGGGGAAAATCGCGCCTTGCCCTGACGGCAAACGCGCCAGACAACAACAAAAATCGAGGTTTTCAATGACAACTGCTTTACAGCAACCATCGCTTTCCGGCCAATGCCTGGCCGAGTTTCTGGGGACTGCACTTCTGATCTTTTTCGGCACTGGCTGCGTCGCCGCGCTCAAAGTCGCGGGCGCCAGCTTCGGCCTGTGGGAAATCAGCATCATCTGGGGCGTCGGCGTGAGCATGGCGATCTACTTGACCGCCGGGGTTTCCGGCGCGCATCTGAACCCCGCCGTGAGTATCGCCCTGAGCATTTTTGCCGACTTTGAAAAGCGCAAACTGCCGTTCTATATCCTGTCGCAGATCGCCGGCGCGTTCTGCGGTGCGCTGTTGGTGTACACGCTGTACAGCAATTTATTCTTCGATTACGAACAAACTCACCACATGGTGCGTGGCACCGCCGCCAGCCTTGAGTTGGCCTCGGTGTTCTCGACCTTCCCCAATCCGGTACTGTCCACCGCTCAGGCATTCCTGGTCGAGATGATCATCACCGCGATCCTGATGGGCGTGATCATGGCCCTGACCGATGACAACAACGGTCTGCCGAAAGGCCCGATGGCTCCGCTGCTGATCGGTTTGCTGATTGCCGTAATCGGCAGCTCGATGGGCCCGCTGACCGGTTTTGCGATGAACCCGGCGCGTGACTTCGGTCCGAAACTGATGACTTTCTTCGCCGGCTGGGGTGAAATTTCCTTCACTGGCGGCCGCGATATTCCGTACTTCCTGATTCCGATTTTTGCACCGATTGTCGGTGCCTGCCTCGGCGCTGCCGGGTATCGCGGGCTCATCGCCCGTCACCTGACCGGCGCCACACCTGCTACAAAGGATGCAGAACCGGCCATTGACGGCAAACCAAGAACTTCTTGAAACAGTCGGCGCGGGCTCCTGCCCATTTCGAACCCGCGCCCCGGCCCACTCTCCCTTATTTAGTCCAAGGCAATCGACATGACCGACATTCAGAATAAGAACTACATCATTGCCCTCGATCAGGGTACGACCAGCTCCCGCGCGATCATTTTCGACCGCGATGCGAACGTGGTCTGCACCGCCCAGCGCGAATTCGCCCAGCACTACCCGCAAGCCGGTTGGGTCGAACACGATCCAATGGAAATCTTCGCCACCCAGAGCGCGGTGATGGTCGAAGCACTGGCCCAGGCCGGTCTGCATCACGATCAGGTCGCCGCCATCGGTATCACCAACCAGCGTGAAACCACCGTGGTCTGGGACAAAACCACCGGTCGTCCGGTGTACAACGCCATCGTCTGGCAGTGCCGCCGCAGCACCGAGATCTGCCAGCAGCTCAAGCGCGATGGCCACGAAGAGTACATCCGCGACAACACCGGTCTGGTCACCGACCCGTACTTCTCCGGCACCAAGCTGAAGTGGATCCTCGACAACGTCGAAGGCAGCCGCGAGCGTGCGCGCAACGGCGAACTGCTGTTCGGCACCATCGATAGCTGGCTGATCTGGAAATTCACCGGCGGCAAGGTACACGTCACCGACTACACCAACGCCTCGCGCACCATGCTCTTCAACATCCATTCGCTGGAGTGGGATTCGAAGATGCTTGAGATCCTCGACATCCCGCGCGAGATGCTCCCGGAGGTCAAAGCCTCTTCGGAAATCTACGGTCGCACCAAGAGCGGCATCGCCATCGGCGGTATCGCCGGTGACCAGCAAGCGGCACTGTTCGGCCAGATGTGCGTCGAGCCGGGCCAGGCGAAAAACACCTACGGCACCGGCTGCTTCCTGCTGATGAACACCGGCGACAAAGCGGTGAAATCGCAACACGGCATGCTCACCACCATCGCTTGCGGCCCGCGTGGCGAAGTGGCTTACGCTTTGGAAGGCGCGGTGTTCAACGGCGGTTCGACCGTGCAGTGGCTGCGCGATGAACTGAAGATCGTCAACGACGCTCACGACACCGAATACTTCGCCAATAAAGTGAAGGACAGCAACGGCGTGTACCTGGTACCGGCCTTCACCGGTCTGGGCGCTCCGTACTGGGACCCGTATGCCCGCGGTGCACTGTTCGGTCTGACGCGCGGCGTGCGCGTGGATCACATCATCCGCGCTGCGCTGGAATCGATCGCCTACCAGACCCGCGACGTACTCGACGCCATGCAACAGGACTCCGGCGAACGCCTCAAGGCCCTGCGCGTGGACGGCGGCGCGGTCGCGAACAACTTCCTCATGCAGTTCCAGGCCGACATCCTCGGCACCCAGGTCGAGCGTCCGCAAATGCGCGAAACCACTGCACTCGGGGCGGCGTATCTGGCCGGTCTGGCGTGCGGTTTCTGGGGCAGCCTCGACGAACTGCGCGGCAAGGCCGTGATCGAGCGTGAGTTCGAACCGAGCCTGGACGAAGCCGAGAAAGAGAAACTGTACAAAGGCTGGAAAAAAGCCGTCAGCCGCACCCGTGACTGGGCGCGTGAAGACGCTGAATAAGCCAACCTTCAGAGACTGATAGGCAACTAACTGGTCGGGAGCGGATTCCTGCGGCATCATGGGCAAATTTTGCACGGCAGCCCAAAGGAAGCCCCATGAATCTGCCTCCCCGTCAGCAGCAAATCCTCGAACTGGTCCGCGAACGCGGCTATGTGAGCATCGAGGAAATGGCCACGCTGTTCGTTGTTACCCCGCAAACCATCCGCCGCGACATCAATCAGCTCGCGGAAGCCAATCTGTTGCGCCGCTACCATGGCGGCGCGGCCTATGATTCCAGCGTCGAAAACACCGCCTATGCGATGCGCGCCGACCAGATGCGCGACGAAAAACAACGCATTGGCGAAGCCATCGCCGCGCAGATCCCCGATCACGCCTCGCTGTTCATCAACATCGGCACCACCACCGAATCCATTGCCCGCGCCCTGCTCAATCACAACCATCTGAAGATCATCACCAACAACCTGCACGTCGCCTCGATGCTCAGTGCCAAGGATGATTTCGATGTGCTGCTGACCGGCGGCAACGTGCGCCGTGACGGCGGTGTGGTGGGTCAGGCGAGCGTGGACTTCATCAACCAGTTCAAGGTCGATTTCGCACTGGTGGGTATCAGCGGCATCGACGAAGACGGCAGCCTGCTCGACTTCGATTATCAGGAAGTGCGCGTGTCGCAGGCGATCATTGCCAATGCTCGGCAGGTGATTCTGGCGGCGGACTCGAGCAAGTTCGGGCGCAATGCGATGATTCGATTGGGTCCGATCAGCCTGATCGACTGCCTGGTGACCGATCAGCAGCCGGTGCCGGCACTGGCGCAACTGCTGAGCCAGCACAAGATTCGTCTGGAAGTCGTTTAAATCCGTTCAACATCCCCTGTGGCGAGGGGATTTATCCCCGATGGGCTGCGAAGCAGTCCTAAAACCACCCAATGCGGTGTGCCTGAGACTCCACGGTAGTTGATTGAGGGGCCGCTACGCGACCCATCGGGGATGAATCCCCTCGCCACAAAAAGCATCCCTCGACTCAATAATGTTCGAAAATTTTCTTTTAGCCGCCCTTCGATGAGTTTTTTCAATCGAACGCGACTGGCTGCGCGCGTCTTTATGGGCTACCATTTTCGCAAATGAACATTTATGTTCGATTTCCAAGACAGAAAATCAAAAGAGCCCGAGGCCAGCCGATGTCCACATCTACCTTGCGTACGCCCCCTATCTCCGAGATCTACGACGTTGCCGTAATTGGCGGCGGGATCAATGGCGTGGGGATCGCAGCGGATGCCGCCGGTCGCGGTCTCTCTGTGTTCCTTTGCGAAAAGGATGACCTGGCCAGCCACACCTCGTCGGCCAGCAGCAAGCTGATCCACGGTGGCCTGCGCTACCTCGAACATTACGAATTCCGTCTGGTGCGTGAAGCGCTGGCCGAGCGCGAAGTGCTGCTGGCCAAGGCGCCGCACATCGTCAAACCGATGCGTTTCGTGCTGCCGCACCGTCCGCACCTGCGTCCGGCCTGGATGATCCGCGCCGGCCTGTTCCTTTATGACAACCTCGGCAAGCGCGAAAAACTGCCAGGTTCGAAAAGCCTGAAGTTCGGTGCCGACAGCGCACTGAAAAGCGAAATCACCAAGGGCTTCGAATACTCCGATTGCTGGGTCGATGACGCCCGCCTCGTCGTTCTGAACGCCATGGCCGCCCGGGAAAAAGGTGCCCACGTACACACCCAGACCCGTTGCGTCAGCGCCCGCCGCGCCAAGGGCCTGTGGCACCTGAACCTGGAACGCGCTGACGGCAGCCTGTTTTCGATCACTGCCAAAGCCTTGGTGAACGCCGCCGGCCCGTGGGTCGCCAAGTTCATTCGTGACGACCTGAAAATGGAATCGCCGTACGGCATCCGCCTGATTCAGGGCAGCCACATCATCGTGCCGAAACTGTACGAAGGCGATCACGCGCACATCCTGCAAAACGAAGATCAGCGCATCGTCTTCACCATTCCATACCTGAACCACTTCACCCTGATCGGCACCACCGACCGTGAATACACCGGCGATCCGGCGAAAGTGGCAATCACCGACGGCGAAACCGATTACCTGCTGAAAGTGGTCAACGCTCACTTCAAGAAGCAGATCAGCCGCGACGACATTCAGCACAGCTACTCGGGCGTGCGTCCACTGTGCAACGACGAATCCGACAACCCGTCCGCCGTGACCCGCGATTACACCCTGGCATTGTCTGGCGGTGGCGAAGAAGCACCGCTGCTGTCGGTGTTCGGCGGCAAACTGACCACCTACCGCAAACTCGCCGAGTCAGCGATGGCCCAGTTGATGCCGTACTTCACCCAGATGCGCCCGAGCTGGACCGCCACCGCGACCCTGCCCGGCGGCGAAGACATGACCACCCCGCAAGCCTTGAGCGCGCAGATCCGCGACAAGTTCGACTTCGTCCCGACCGAGATCGCCCGCCGCTGGGCCACCACCTACGGCAGCCGCACCTGGCGCATGCTCGAAGGCGTGGAAACCCTCGCCGACATGGGCGAACACATTGGTGGCGGGCTCTACACCCGTGAAGTCGATTACCTGTGCAGCGAAGAATGGGCCACCACGGCGCACGACATCCTGTGGCGTCGCAGCAAACTGGGCCTGTTCACTACCCCGGCCGAGCAAGAGAAACTGGCGGCCTACCTGGGCAAGGTCGAGCAGAACCGCAAGACTGAAGCGGCGTGATTTGAACATCGCTTAAACGAAAGCCCCTGAATTGAGAGATTCAGGGGCTTTTTGCTGCGTGACTTACTTTGCCTGCCACTAACCCTGTGGCGAGGGGATTTATCCCCGATGGACTGCGAAGCGGTCCTCGCCTTTGCGCTGAAAGAAGGCCGCTTCGCGACCTATCGGGGATAAATCCCCTCGCCACAAGGGAATGTGGGCTCGAACGATCATCAATGTGAGGGCAGCGATTAAAAGAGCGTTCGGATTTCCGAACACGACCTCCCGGTCAATTCGGATAACCGGATCAGTTTCATCGAAAAACACCGACACAAAACTTTAATCACCTTATAAATCAAGCCATTAGCCACTATCGACTGCTCTGGCACGACTCATGCTCTACACTCTCTCGACGAATGCCTGCCGTGCCAACACTTCAGGAGCCGTCAGGCATTCGAAGCACAAAAGGGCCGACGAACTGGCTCCATAAAAAAAACAATTCGAGGAAAATTTGATGCGCATCGTTCCCCATATCCTGGGCGCAGCCATTGCGGCCGCTCTGATCAGCACTCCAGTTTTCGCCGCCGAACTCACCGGCACCCTGAAGAAAATCAACGATTCCGGCACCATCACCCTCGCTCACCGCGACAGCTCCATCCCGTTTTCCTACATTGCGGATGCTTCCGGCAAGCCAGTGGGCTACTCCCACGACATTCAAGTGGCCATCGTTGAAGCCCTGAAAAAAGACCTGAACAAGCCAGACCTGCAGGTCAAATACAACCTGGTGACCTCGCAAACCCGTATCCCGCTGATCCAGAACGGCACCGCGGATATCGAGTGCGGTTCCACCACCAATAACGCCGAACGCGCCCAGCAAGTCGACTTCACCGTCAACATCTTCGAAATCGGCACCCGCCTGCTGGTCAAGAAAGACAAGGATGGCAACCCGTCCTACAAAGACTTTGCCGACCTCAAAGGCAAAAACGTCGTGACCACCGCCGGCACCACGTCCGAGCGCATCATCAAAGCGATGAACGCCGACAAGCAGATGGGCATGAACATCATCTCCGCCAAGGACCACGGTGAATCCTTCAACATGCTGGAAAGCGGCCGCGCCGTTGCCTTCATGATGGACGACGCCCTGCTGGCCGGCGAAGAAGCCAAGGCCAAGAAGCCGGACGACTGGGTCATCACCGGTACTCCGCAATCGTTCGAAGCCTACGCGTGCATGGTTCGCAAAGACGACCCGGCCTTCAAGAAGGCTGTGGATGACGCCATCGTCGGCCTGTACAAATCCGGCAAGATCAACGAGATCTACAAGAAGTGGTTCGAAACCGCGATTCCGCCAAAGGGCCTGAACCTCAACTTCCCGATGAGCGACAAGGTCAAGGAACTGATCGCCAACCCGAGCGACAAGCCGGCGCCTGACGTAAAAATCTGATTCCTGACTAACCTTATCCCCTGAGGGAGCCACCCTCCCTCAGGCGTCTGTTACCTGCTGGTTTTACAGTGGAACACTCGACCTGGCGGTTTTCGAGCCGATCGCGTGTGCCCGGCGTTCAACGTCGGACGGGAAAGGATCTTCCCCAAGCGGGTGCTTGTACATCGATCGATTTCGAGGGGAGACCCTAATGAATTACAACTGGGACTGGGGCGTGTTCTTCAAGTCCACCGGCGTGGGCAGCGAGACTTATCTCGACTGGTACATCGCCGGCCTGGGCTGGACCATTGCCATCGCCATCGTGGCATGGATCATCGCCTTGCTGCTGGGCTCCATTCTGGGGGTCATGCGCACGGTGCCGAACCGCCTCGTATCGGGCATCGCGACCTGCTACGTCGAACTGTTTCGCAACGTGCCGCTGCTGGTGCAGCTGTTCATCTGGTACTTCCTGGTGCCCGATCTGCTGCCGCAAAACCTGCAGGACTGGTACAAGCAGGATCTGAACCCGACCACCTCGGCCTACCTGAGCGTGGTCGTGTGCCTGGGTCTGTTCACCGCCGCCCGGGTCTGCGAGCAAGTGCGCACCGGCATCCAGGCGCTGCCACGCGGCCAGGAATCCGCCGCCCGCGCCATGGGTTTCAAGCTGCCGCAGATCTATTGGAACGTGCTGCTGCCCCAGGCCTACCGCATCATCATTCCGCCGCTGACCTCGGAATTCCTCAACGTGTTCAAGAACTCCTCCGTGGCGTCCTTGATCGGCCTGATGGAACTGCTGGCGCAAACCAAGCAGACCGCCGAGTTCTCGGCCAACCTGTTTGAAGCCTTCACCCTGGCCACGCTGATCTACTTCACCCTGAACATGAGCCTGATGTTGCTGATGCGCATGGTCGAGAAGAAAGTCGCAGTGCCCGGCCTGATCTCCGTGGGGGGTAAATAATGGACTTCGATTTCAGCGGCATCATCCCTGCGATCCCGGGCCTGTGGAACGGCATGGTCATGACCTTGCAACTGATGGTCATGGGCGTGATCGGCGGTATCGTGCTGGGGACGATCCTCGCGCTGATGCGCCTGTCGTCGAGCAAACTGCTGTCGCGCGTCGCCGGCGCCTACGTGAACTACTTCCGCTCGATCCCGCTGCTGCTGGTGATCACCTGGTTCTACCTGGCGGTGCCGTTCGTGCTGCGCTGGATCACCGGCGAAGACACCCCGATCGGCGCGTTCACCTCCTGCGTCGTGGCTTTCATGATGTTCGAAGCCGCGTACTTCTGTGAGATCGTCCGGGCTGGCGTGCAGTCGATCCCCAAAGGCCAGATGGCCGCGGCCCAGGCGATGGGCATGACCTATGGCCAGACCATGCGGCTGATCATCCTGCCCCAGGCGTTCCGCAAGATGACCCCGTTGCTGCTGCAACAGTCGATCATCCTGTTCCAGGACACCTCGCTGGTCTACACCGTGGGCCTGGTGGACTTCCTCAACTCCGCCCGTTCCAGCGGCGACATCATCGGTCGTTCCAACGAGTTCCTGATCTTTGCCGGTGTCGTCTACTTCATCATCAGCTTTTCCGCCTCGCTGCTGGTCAAGCGTCTGCAAAAAAGGTTTGCCGTATGATCTCCATCAAGAACATCAACAAGTGGTATGGCGACTTCCAGGTGCTGACTGATTGCAGCACCGAGGTCAAGAAAGGCGAAGTGATCGTGGTCTGCGGCCCGTCGGGTTCGGGCAAGTCGACCCTGATCAAGTGCGTCAACGCGCTGGAGCCGTTCCAGAAAGGCGACATCGTCGTCGACGGCACCTCGATTGCCGACTCCAAGACCAACCTGCCGAAACTGCGTTCGCGCGTCGGCATGGTGTTCCAGCATTTCGAGCTGTTCCCGCACCTGACCATCACCGAAAACCTGACCATCGCGCAGATCAAGGTGCTGGGCCGCAGCAAGGAAGAGGCGACCAAGAAAGGTCTGCAACTGCTGGAACGCGTCGGCTTGTCGGCGCATGCGCACAAGCACCCGGGGCAACTGTCCGGCGGTCAGCAGCAGCGTGTGGCGATTGCCCGTGCACTGGCCATGGACCCGATCGTCATGCTGTTCGACGAACCGACCTCGGCGCTCGACCCGGAAATGGTCAACGAAGTGCTCGACGTGATGGTGCAACTGGCCCACGAAGGCATGACCATGATGTGCGTGACCCACGAAATGGGCTTCGCGCGCAAAGTGGCTGACCGGGTGATCTTTATGGACGCCGGCAAGATCATCGAAGACTGCCCTAAAGAGGAGTTCTTCGGCGACATCAGCGCCCGCTCCGAACGCGCGCAGCACTTCCTCGAGAAAATCCTGCAGCACTAAAAAACCACACACCGCTCCCCAACTGTGGGAGCGGGCTTGCTCGCGAAGAGGCCGGCACTTTCAACAGCATCGTTGACTGACCTGCCGCTTTCGCGAGCAAGCCCGCTCCCACATTGGATCGATGATGATCCAGAGATTTGTGTGGTGGTTGACCCAAGGCAACTGTGATGAAATGCGACCCCAATCTCTATCGCGCAGCGCCGCCATCACTTGCCGTGAAGCCCCGTCTGATTCGCCATCTGTTCCTGCCGCCGCTGATCATCATCCTGATGATCGGACTGGGTTACATCGGCTTCTGGACCAGTGAACATTTCGGCATCCGCAGCCTCAGCGAAAACGGCCAGCGTCAGCTTGAACTGCACGCGCGCACCGTCGAAAGCGAGATCAGCAAATACACCTACCTGCCCAGCCTGCTGGAACTGGAAACCAGTGTCCCGCAACTGCTGGCCGACCCGACTCCGGAACACCGGCAAACGGTCAACGCTTACCTTGAAGGCCTGAACCGGCGCAGCCGCAGTCGGGCCATCTACGTCATGGACACTACCGGCCGCGTCATGGCCACCAGCAACTGGCGCGACGTCGACAGTTACCTCGGCGAAGACCTGTCCTTTCGCGCCTATTTCCAGAACGCCGTGCGCGGCGAGCCCGGACGTTTCTACGGCATCGGCAGCACCAGCGGCGAACCCGGTTATTACCTCGCCCACGGTCTGGAAGAACACGGCAAGATCATCGGCGTCGCCGTGGTCAAGGTGCGCCTCGAAGCGCTGGAAGAGCGCTGGCAACGCGCCCGCCTGGAAGCCTTCGTCAGCGACGAGAACGGCATCATCATTCTTTCCAGCGATCCGGCGCGGCGCCTGAAATCGGTGGTCCCGCTGAGCGATGAAACCAAAGAGAAGCTCGCCCGCAGCCTGCAGTACTACTGGTTCCCGCTCAACGAACTGCAACCGCTGGCCCGCGAAACCCTGGCCGACGGTGTGGAGAAACTGACCTTCCCGGCCAACAGCGAACTGAGCGCCGATGACGACAGCATCAGCTATCTGGCGCAGACCCGACCGCTGAGCGACACGCCATGGAATTTCACCCTGCTCACGCCGTTGCAGGACTTGCGTCGTGAAGCGATCAATCAGGGCATCCTGGTGGCCGTGGCCTTCGCGCTGGTGGCGTTCCTGCTGATCGCCTGGAACGAGCGGCGCAAGGTCATCGCCACCCGCCTCGCCGCCCGCGAAGCCTTGCAGGAAGCCAACAATCAACTGGAGCGTCGGATTACCGAACGCACCGGCGACCTGCGCGCCAGCAACGAACGGCTCAAGAGCCAGATCCGCGAACGGCGCCAGGCCGAAGAGACCCTACGTCGCGCTCAGGACGAACTGGTGCAGGCCGGCAAACTCGCGGCCATCGGCCAGATGTCGACCAGCATCGCCCACGAACTGAACCAGCCGCTGGCGGCGATGCGCACCTTGTCCGGCAACACCATTCGCTTTCTGGAGCGCGGCCAGCTCGACGTCGCCAGCACCAACCTCAAGACCATCAACGACCTGATCGACCGCATGGGCCGGATCACCGCCAGCCTGCGCTCGTTCGCCCGGCGCGGCGACAATGAAGGCCAGGCCAGTCTCGGCAAAGCGGTGGACGCGGCCCTGCAACTGCTCGGCGCGCGGGTCGAGGGCATGGCGCTGCAACTGCACCGGCAGTTCAGCGACGTACAGGTGCAGATCGACCAGACCCGCCTCGAACAGATTCTGGTCAACCTGATCGGCAACGCCCTCGACGCCATGCAGACGCAACCTTCACCGCAGCTGTGGCTGGAAGGCGAAGAGTTCAACGGCAAATATCGCCTGCGGGTGCGCGACAACGGCCACGGTGTCGACGCCGAAGCACGCAAGCATCTGTTCGAGCCGTTCTTCACCACCAAACCCGGCGAACAGGGTCTGGGCCTCGGCCTGACCCTCTCCGCCAGCCTCGCTGCCGCCACCGGCGGACACCTGGGTGTCGAACACCCGGTCAGCGGTGGCACCACCTTCGTCCTCAGTTTACCGTTGGTAAGCCCTACTCCTGCCGAGCCAATATGAACCACGACCTTAGTGTGCTGATCGTCGAAGACGACCCCCATGTGCTGCTCGGCTGCCAGCAGGCGCTGACCCTGGAAGACATTCCCTGCATCGGCGTCGGCAGTGCCGAAGAAGCGCTGGAGCGGGTCGGCGACAACTTTGCCGGGATCGTCATCAGCGACATTCGCCTGCCCGGCATCGATGGCCTGGAACTGCTGACCCGCCTCAAGGCGCGCGACCGCAGTTTGCCGGTGGTGCTGATCACCGGTCATGGCGATATCTCCATGGCCGTCGGCGCGATGCAGAAAGGCGCCTACGATTTCATGGAGAAACCGTTCTCGCCGGAGCGCCTGGTGGACGTCGCTCGTCGCGCGCTGGAGCAACGCAGCCTGGCTCGGGAAGTGTCTTCGCTGCGTCGGCAACTGGCCGAACGCGATTCCCTCGAAGGCCGGATCATCGGGCGCTCGCCAGCCATGCAGAACTTGCGCGAGCTGATCGCCAACGTCGCCGACACCTCGGCCAACGTATTGATCGAAGGCGAGACCGGCACCGGCAAGGAACTGGTCGCCCGTTGCCTGCACGACTTCAGTCGTCGGCATGCCAAGCAGTTCGTCGCGCTGAACTGCGGCGGCCTGCCGGAAAACCTCTTCGAAAGCGAGATCTTCGGCCACGAGGCCAACGCCTTCACCGGCGCCGGCAAACGGCGCATCGGCAAGATCGAACACGCCGACGGCGGCACGCTGTTCCTCGACGAAGTGGAAAGCATGCCCCTGCCCCTGCAGATCAAACTGCTGCGGGTGTTGCAGGAACGCACCCTCGAACGCCTCGGCTCGAACCAGAGCGTGGCGGTGGATTGCCGGGTGATTGCCGCAACCAAATCCGACCTCGACGAAGCGAGCAAGGCCGGCGAGTTTCGCAGCGACTTGTACTACCGCCTCAACGTGGTGACGCTGGAGCTGCCGCCGCTGCGCGAGCGCCGTGAAGATATCCTGCAACTGTTCGAACACTTCACCCAGCAGTCGGCGCTGCGTTTCGACCGGATATTGCCCGAGCTGGACAACCATACCCTGTCGAACCTGATGAGCCACGACTGGCCGGGCAATGTGCGTGAGCTGCGTAACGTCGCCGAGCGCTTTGCCCTCGGCCTGCCGGCGTTCAAGAAGTCCGGCGCCAGCAGCGGCGGTCAGGGGCTGGCGTTCGCCGAAGCGGTGGAAGCCTTCGAGCGCAACCTGCTCAATGACGCCTTGCAACGCAGTGGCGGCAACCTGACCCAGGCCAGTCAAGAACTGGGCATGGCCAAGACCACGCTGTTCGACAAAGTGAAAAAGTACGGGTTGAGCCACTGATGGATCTGATACTCAAAGCGGCACTCGGCGCGGCGGTGGTGGTGATCCTCGCCGCGCTGTCGAAGACCAAAAACTACTACATCGCCGGACTGGTGCCGCTGTTTCCGACCTTCGCCCTGATCGCCCACTACATCGTCGGCAAAGGTCGTTCGATCGACGATCTGAAGGCGACGATTGTGTTCGGCATGTGGTCGATCATTCCGTACTTTATCTATCTGACGACGCTGTACGTGCTGGTGGACCGCATGCGCCTGGAGGCTTCACTGGCGGTGGCGGTGGTCGCGTGGCTGATCGCGGCGACCGTGCTGGTCACGGTCTGGGTGCGCCTGCACAGCTGATCACAGCCTTGGCTTCACTCAGGATCTGCCGGCTCGCCCCGGATACACCTGCCTACTCATTGAGTGACAGTGATGGCCCCTTCGCGAGCAAGCCCGCTCCCACATTTGAAATGCGCTCCCCTTGTGGGAGCGGGCTTGCTCGCGAAGAGGCCCGAATCAACACCGCCAAAACCTCAGCTACAGCAGGTTGCCGCTTGCCACCGGCTCGATCTGCGCCCAGTGCGAGGTGTCTTCACGGTGCTCTTGCAAATACGGCAAAACCGCCGCCAGCAATGGCGCCTTGAACGCCTCCTGAAAGCGATGAGCCAGCCCCGGAATCAGCTTCAACTGACTGCCACGAATGTGCGCCGCCAGATGCACGCCGTGCATCACCGGCAACAGCGGATCGGCCGTGCCGTGCACCACCAGGGTCGGCACCCGCAGTTGATTGAGCAAGGCCACCCGGCTCGGCTCGGCAAGTATCGCCATGATCTGCCGTTTCACACCTTCAGGGTTGAACGCCCGGTCGTAGGCTACCGCCGCCTGATGCAGCAACGCTTGCCGGTCATCGGTGACCGCCGGGCTACCGAGCGCCGCCAGCAGATCGGCCTGCTGCTCCAGCGCCACCTCGCGATTCGGCGCACCACGCCGCGCCAGCAGTTGCACCAGCGCCGCACTCGGTGCCGGCAAACCTTCGGCGCCGGAACTGGTCATGATCAGCGTCAGACTCTCTACCCGCTGCGGTGCCATCGCCGCCAGATGCTGGGCGATCATTCCGCCCATGCTCGCGCCCAGTACGTGAAACTGGTCGATGTGCAACGCGTCCATCAAGCCCAGCGCATCGTCGGCCATGTCCGTCAGCGAATAGGGCGCCGACACCGGCAAGCCGAGTTTGTAGCGCAGCACTTCAAAGGTCAGGTTGGCCTCGACCGGGGCCTGCCGCCAGGTCGACAGGCCGACATCGCGGTTGTCGTAGCGGATCACCCGAAAACCCTGCTGACACAGCGCAACCACCACTTCGTCCGGCCAATGGATCAACTGACCACCCAGGCCCATGACCAGCAACAGCGCCGGATCCGAGGCACGGCCGATGCTCTGGTAGGCAATGCTCACTTGTTGCAGATCGACATGTGCGGTCGGCACATTCACATCGCAACGCGCCGCCGCGAACGCTGACGTACCGAATAAAAACGCGACCAAAACGGCCGCGAGTGAAAAAAATCCCTTGCTCATGAAAAACACCGAAACGCAGAACCCCAGTAGAGCGCGAGTCTGATGAAGTTTGTTCAAGCGCGCTGCCACAGTTGCGTGACAGTTTGATGAAGATTGCCGAGCGGTCATTTGTGCAGGCCGTTGAGCAGGCGGACACACTCTGCAAACAGACCAGCGCAAAGCGATACCCCAGTACCACACCCGCCTCCGACGTCTGACCTCTAATGGCTTGAAATCCGGCTCAGCCCGGTCTTTCAAGCCATTGGAATCCTTTCATCATGTTCGACCTCCCCCCCCCCGCCACGGTCGATTTCGGCCTGCCCCATCCGTTGCCGAAAAATCTCGATCAGAACCTCCACCAGCAGTCCAGCGCGTGTTTGCGCGATTGTCATCGGCAGTGGCGGGCGTTGATGGCGCAAGCCGCGCGCGACGATTGGGATCAGCGCGCAACCGGTACGCCGTTTTCGCGTCGGGATCAGGCGCTGCTTATCTATCGCCAGCACTTCGAGGCGAGCTGCCTGAATGCCCATGCACAAGGAACGCTACAGGCCGCGCCCCTGCAGAGGCTGCTGACAAGCGTTGACCCGCAGACCACACACAGCGACGTTGCCATCCGCCAGCCACGACTCGCACGCCGCGATGACAGCCAGATCACGTTGCCCGGTGCGCTGCTGATTCGTCTCGACCCGACGCGACATTTACTGTATCTGCCCTCGCACGACCCGGCACTGCAGCTGTTCCGGCAACACGCCGATCTGCAGGACTGGCTGATCAGTCATTGCCGGCAGAGCGGGCAATACTCACGGCTGGAGGCGGTGACACTGGTCGAGCCGGTGCTCGGTCAGGATCCGCTGCGCCTCAACCTGCAAATGCTGTTCACGGGTTCAGCGTCGACGAGTGACTTCCACGAGCTGATCGGCGCACCGTCCGAACTTGCGATCGACGCGTTGCCTGCCTCCGATGACGTCGCGCTGTTCGGTCTGCTGAGTCCGGACATTCCCTTCAACCAGCGCAGTCGGGCGCTTGATGTTGAGCAGCGGGCCCTCGAGCGCTTGCTCGGCGACGCCGCTGCAGCAGAGCTGAACAACCCGCAACGCCAACAACTGGCGCAGCATTTCGACGCACTGAGTGAAGCCCGGCAAGCCAGCCACGCTGCCGCTTCAGCACTGCTTGAGAGTCGCGATCCGCTGAAAATGCTCGAGCTGCGTCATGCCACGAATGCTCATCACCACGCCCTGCTTCAGGCCCGTATCGCAGGGCTGCGCGCCGAGGTCGAACTGCAAAGGGCGCTGGATCAGCTGACCGTCGAGGAGCATCGGCGAATCATCGCGATGCTGGACGCACCGGGGCGCCATCTGCCGACAGCGGACGGGGTTATCGCCCGCCTATCGCTGGCGGCGGCAGATCAGAACATGACCGCCGTCGAGGAGCTGCATGGCGTACTGATCATAGCGACGACCGCCGCACTGGAGCCTGACTCGAGCGACAGCCTGCTGCTTTACTGGCCGGGCGAGTTCGGCGGGCTGCAACGTTTTACTTCACGTACAGCGCTGGCACAGGATCTGTTCAAACATTCGCCGAACGACGGCGGGCTGACCCTGCACCTGACGCCGCTCACGGGGGACCCTCTGGCCTGGTCCCTCGATCAACAGCTCTATCAATGCGAACAGCAGGCCGCGCAGATCCTGCGCGACAACCCGCTGCCCGGCCGTGCCGACCAACGCCGGGCCGAGATGGAAAAGCTGCGCGAACAACACCTGCAACGCTTGACCGTAGCGGTCGCGCAGGCCCGCGAACGGGCATTTACCGAACGTCAGGCGCAAGATCGCAGCGCGGCGCTGGCCGGCAACCTGCCTGCATGGTTTGAAAAGCTGGATGACGCGCCACGTGCACGGATCAAAACGCTGATCAGCCAGTACCTCGGCGCCATGCAACGCGCTCATGCGTTGCTCGAACGGGAATTACCGCCGCGTCAGGCCTTCGCCGAACAACGCATCGACGCCCGCTTGCGCGCAGACTTCGCGCTCAAACAAAGCGTGAGCGTGAGCCTCGACCTGCCCGACTCGACCTTCTGGCAAAAAACCGTGATGGAAGGCGCCGCGCCTGGCACACCGCAACGCAATATCCTGACCGCGAGCGACAAGCGCGGCGACCTCACCCTTGAACAACTGGCACAGGAAAACATCGATCAGGAGGTGCAGTGGCGCCTGTCCTTCATGCGGGCCAGGATCCGCGCCGAGAACCCCACTGATCGACAGCGCCTGGAAGCCGGGATCACCCCGGCCTATTTGCGCAATCTGGTAACAGAGCTGGATCTGCCCGGACGTTACGAAGAACTGATTCGTCAGGCATTTTTCGGCGCGCCGGGAGAACCGGCGTTTCAGCAGGCCTGGCGCCGTGAATGCCTGAGCGAACCGTGGCGGCTGATGCTCAGGTTGCAAGGTGAGTTCGCGCTGCTGCAACGGCACATCGACAATGCAGG
Source organism: Pseudomonas sp. LAMO17WK12:I5 (assembly GCF_900215165.1). Classification (NCBI taxonomy): domain Bacteria; kingdom Pseudomonadati; phylum Pseudomonadota; class Gammaproteobacteria; order Pseudomonadales; family Pseudomonadaceae; genus Pseudomonas; species Pseudomonas sp. LAMO17WK12:I5. The sequence continues at coordinate 321,869 of NZ_OBDS01000001.1, forward strand.
CCATGCCGTGCTGAAAGTCGCCATCGAGGCGAATACACCTCAGGCGTATGCCGTGAATGGACAACGCATCGCGCTGCTGCCGGTGCACCTGACCGTCGGAGGAGAGGACACCGCGCATCAAGGACCGAGCACGCTCGCGGGTGTCACATTGATTGTCGAGCAAACCAGTGGCCTGACGCTGCTGTACCTGCCCGACAGCCCCGACGCGATCCTCCTGCGTCAATACGAAACGCTGGAACAGGCGCGGGTCGATCTGTTCAGGCGTTGTGTGGACAGCAAAATGGTCAGCTACCTGGCCGGACGCGCCGTGAGCGGCGATTTTGCCAGCCATGTCAGCCGGATCAACCAGGCCCAACTGCGCAATTTCGATGCGCTGATCGGCGTCGGGATGGCCTGGCCGGCGACCACATCGTTGGCCATTCATTTATTGAACGTGCACATGGGCCGGTTGCTGGAGGCCCATCGCAGCAGTTCACGTTCCAACGATGCGTTGTATCTCGAACGCTGTGCACTGAAGTCCGGGGCGTTGTTCAACTATCTGAAAATGGCTATCGGCATGTTGCCGTTCGTGGGCGCGGCCGTGGCCCTGTATGACGCCTGGAACAGTGCCAATCTGGCGGTCGCGGCGTTCTTGCGCGGCGAGCTCGGACATGGTCTGTCGGAGGTGGAAGCGGTGCTGCTGTCGCTGATCGACGCGGCAATGGATGTGCTTCCCGGAACCGTCTCGGCCCCCGCAGCCGCACGTCTGGCCAGCCGCCAGCGGCAACGCGCGGCACTGGGCAGATCCGCCGCGATGTCGACGTCCTGGCAATGGACCAGGCAGACGCTCGAGCGTTTCAAGGGTTACGAGTACGAATTCGAAATCTCCCTCGCCGGCCTGCACCCGGCCACCCACGGTGTCTATCGCAACGTCTACCGCCACGCCGATGGCGACTTCATCGTTCGTCAGGGCCGTATCTATCGGGTTCAGCTCAGCGATGCGCCGCGTGGCTGGAGGCTTTATGGCTCACGGATGCGCAGCTACAAACAACCGATCGCCCTCGACGAAAACGGCCAGTGGAACACCCATTACGCGGTGTACGGCACCGTTATGGACGGTGGCGGTGCCGGCGGCGGCGCGGTGCTCGGACATCTGGCCGACGGCATGGACCCGCTCTGGCCCGCGCCAATTCGCCAGTGGTTGCCGCGCTGGTGGACCGATCGGCAACTGCGCAGGCAATTGACCCTGACCAATACCGTCGAGGCCTATAGAAGACGCCTGAAGGCCCAGATAGATACCTCCAACCAGTTGCTGAAAAAGCATCAGAGTCTTGAGTTCGCCCAGCGCAAGCCGCTGCAGGCGGAGGTCGACACGGCCTGTGTCAACGACATCGACAGGGCCATCCAGCTTTTTCAGAACTCGGACGAACTGCTGCCTCTGAGCCACGGCAACAAACGCCAACAGCTCAAGGAGCTAAAGAGCGGCAGTGCATTACTGGTGGTAGACCGGACGGTAGAACGCGCGACCATCGCCCGCGACCGACTGCTCGAATACCTGAACCAGATCGATGCTCTGGTCGCCGAATCGGACGCCACGCCTTACCACCACACGGCAGCGCATGTGCACCTGATGGGCCGACGCAAGCTGATTCGCAAGGCTTTTCTCAAGGAGTTCGATCACCTGCACGCGACCATTGAACAGGCCAACCTGTGGAAGACTCACATCAACCCCACCCAGAGAGCCAAGATAGAAGCCGACATCACAGCCCTCAACCGCAATTACGGCGAACGCACTCACTATTACCTGAGAACCGCACATCTGTTGGAGACCATTACCCGATACGAAGCGGTCGATGATTTGTACTGGATGTACTTCCACACGCAAATGAAGGAAGCGAGGGGAAAAGTCGGGCGCGCGCTCCTGACCCAGCATCACCTGCCAGAGGTCAGCGCCAGTCTGGTTCAGCGCAAACAGGTGATCGAGGATTGCCTGCAGATCTATGCCGGTTTCCGTCGTCAGCTCAACGCCTGGACACTGGGTTATGCGCAGCATCTGGATCTGGAACAGGTCGGGCCATTCCTCGATGGCCTGAGCAAGGTTGAAGAACACGCGCGGCACTCGATCAAACAGCGCCCGCCGATCAAACCGAAGGAGCCCGGCGGCAGGCAACTGTTCGAAACCGAGGACAACCAGTTGCTGATCGGTACCGAAAGCATTGACCCCGGCACCCGGGAAAAACGCTTCACCGTCGAAGGCATCGACGGTTTCCGCGAAACCTGGCTACAGCGCTCCAGCGGTAAATACCATCTGCCAGCCCAACCCGCGCAAGCCGCTGCACCACTGCCTACCGATGTTCAGCCGTTGCTGGCCGAGGCGCGAAAACGTCTCGCGGCGGTTACGGCCTACAGCAACCGGGTTCAGGCCTACGCTCCCCAGGACATGCTGCCGGTGGATCTGGAACACATGCTCGTCAGCGAAGCGACCGAGCTGAGCACCCGCGCACAGACCATCGAGCAATTGTCACCGGTTGAACCAGTGGTGCGGCAACTGCGCGACACGGCCGCTGAACTGCGGCGCACCGGCCGCACGCTGCGCATCGATCAATCACTGCGCAGCAAGACACCCACCGAAGGCTATCTGGACTATTTGCTGCAACAGCAAGTGGTGGATATCCGCCGCGAAGGTTCATTGCGGGCACTGGGCAAACGCGCTGACGGGCGCAAGGATTTCCTTCAGGAATACCAAGTGCGCGACCTCACCAGCACGCCGCCACGCACGCTGTGGTATGCGCACTTTCACTACACCTCGGACAAGGTGCCGTTCGCCGACTTCGTCAAAGCCCATCTGAAATTACCGGAACAACGCAATCTTGGCCTGCAATGGCAGCAGGCCCAGGCCGCAGGCGGTGCGCAGGTCGAAGCGATCTGGCGTGGCGATATCGGCAAACCGCTGGGCATTCGGCATTTCGCAGATCTCTAAGGCAAAAAGCAGCGGGGTACTGGCTGTGCCCCGCTGCTTGAGCGGTCGACAGGGTCGTCAACATGAGACAAACTCACCGCTTTCGTCCTGATCACAAATTTTCCTCATGGGGCCAGCAGTGCTTGAAATCCGTCATCTGAAAACCCTGCATGCCCTGCGCGAGGCCGACAGCCTGGTCGATGCCGCCGACCGTCTGCACCTGACCCAATCGGCGCTGTCGCACCAGTTCAAGGAACTGGAGGAACGCCTGGGCATGCCGTTGTTCGTGCGCAAGACCAAACCGGTGCGTTTCACCAGCGCCGGCTTGCGCCTGCTGCAACTGGCCGACGCGACCCTGCCGCTGCTGCGCGCTGCCGAACGCGACATCAGTCGCCTGGCCGGTGGCACCGCCGGGCGCCTGCACATGGCGATCGAATGCCACAGCTGTTTCCAGTGGCTGATGCCGACCATCGATCAGTTCCGTGACGCCTGGCCGGAAGTCGAACTCGACCTCGCCTCGGGCTTCGCCTTCGCCCCGCTGCCGGCGCTGGCCCGCGGTGACTTGGATCTGGTGGTGACTTCCGATCCGCTGGACATCGCCGGCATCACCTACGTGCCGCTGTTCACTTACGAAGCGATGCTCGCAGTGGCGAACCAGCATCCACTGGCGAGCAAACCGTACATCGTTCCCGAGGACCTGCTGACTGAAACGCTGATCACCTACCCGGTGGAACGCGACCGGCTGGACATCTTCACCCGCTTCCTCGAACCGGCCGACATCGAACCGGCGCAAGTGCGCACTTCGGAGCTGTCGGTGATGATGATGCAACTGGTCGCCAGCGGCCGTGGCGTCTGCGGCATGCCGCACTGGGCGCTGCACGAATACAGCTCGCGCGGCTATGTAAAAGCCAAGCGCCTGGGCGAAAAAGGCCTGTTCGCCACACTGTACGCCGCGATCCGTGCGGACATGCTGGATGCACCGTACATGCGCGATTTCCTGCTGACCGCCAAGGACACATCATTCTCGACGCTGGATGGGGTTAGCGCGGTTCGTTGACACCAAGGTGCCTCATGACTGACGGTAAACCGAGAACATTTGCGAGACAAAAAGATTCATTGTGGTGAGGGGATTTATCCCCGATGGGCTGCGCAGCAGCCCTGAGACCTGTGCACTCGGTGTTTCAGATAGCCCGCGTTTGTAGGATTTGGGGCTGCTTCGCCGCCCATCGGGGATAAATCCCCTCGCCACAAAAACCTCTCACTTAGGGGGACGATCAGAGTTGTCGCCACATGTGAATCTTGTCGAAGTAGTCTTCGCCGACCCGTACCGCCAGCGGCTCCAGTCCGAACTGGATGAAGCCGCAGCGCTGGTACAGCTTGAACGCGGCGTCGTTGCCGGCGGTGACGGTCAGTTGGATGAGTTTCAGTGCCGGATGGGTGTGTGCTTCGGCGATGGCGGCCTGCACCAATGCATGGCCCAAACCGTGCTGACGAAAATCGGCTGAGACGTACATGCCGAACAGGGTCGACTTATGGCGGGCCTTTTCTCGCGGCTCGAATGCCAGGCCGACGATGCCGGCCAGTGTGCCTTCCTCGAACGCACCGAGCACCACGTCGAGCTTGCTGGTCAGCCGCGCTTCCCACCAGCTCAGCGGCATCACCGCGCGCTCGCGCACGCTGGAGGTGAAGGCCTGCGGATGGCGGTCGTAGGCTTCGAGCATCAGCTCGCGGTAAGCCAGGGCATGACTGGCGTCGAGGCGTTCGATCCACATGTTCAGGCCGTCCTGCGTTGTTCAAGCATCAGACGCACCGCCAGACCGGCGAGTACAAATCCCATGAAGTAACGCTGCAGCGCCAGCCATGTCGGATTGCGCACGAACCACGACGCAATGCCCGCCGCGAACAGCGCGATCAGCAGATTGACGCTGAAACTGACGCTGATCTGGGTCAGGCCAAGAATGATGCTCTGGGTGAACACAGAACCGTGTTCGGGGCTGATGAATTGCGGAAACACCGAGAGGTAAAACACGGCGATTTTCGGGTTCAGGGCGCTGGTAAGAAAGCCCATGGTGATCAGTTTGCGCGACGAATCCGCCGGCAGTTGCTGCGCTTCGAACGGCGAACGCGCACCGGGTCTGACCGCTTGCCAGGCCAGCCACAGCAGATACAGCGCACCGGCCCACTTCAGCACTTCATAAGCCAGCGGCACCGCCAGAAACACCGCGGTCAAGCCAGCGGCCGCGGCAAACATGTGCACGAAAAATCCCGCGACCACACCGAGCAACGAGGTGACTCCGGCCTTGCGTCCCTGACAGATCGAACGCGAGATCAGGTAGATCATGTTCGGCCCCGGCGTCAGTACCATCAACAGCGCGGCGGCGGCGAAGATCAGCAGGTCTTGAAGCGGGATCATGGCAATGTCCTTTGCGTGAATGATCAGGCGAGCGCCGTCAGTGAGCTGCGATAAAACGGCAGGATCAGGTCGCGTGTCAATGGCGCCAGAACCACAGCAGGATCAGTGGCGGGATCAATCCAGAGCACTTCCTCGATTTCGGCAGCGGGCGTCACATCGGCGACGATGGTCAACTGAAAAATCTCCGCTTGCACCACAAACCCCGGCTCATTGGCGGCCGGTGCCGAGAACTGGCCAAGGAAGCAGGCCTGCGCCGGGTCGATCTGCAGGCCCAGCTCTTCTTCCAGCTCGCGGGCCAGTGCGTGCACCGGCAACTCATGGGCTTCGATCTTGCCGCCCGGTTGCATGAACGCCGTGGTGCCGCGCTTGCGCACCAGCAGAGTCTGGCCTTCGGCGTTGAGCAACAGCGCCGCGGCGATACGGATGAGGTTTGGAGCGACAACGGATGCAGAGGTCATGGGTCAGCCACCGGCCTGGAAAAACCGCAAGGATCCCATGCCCGGCCTGATTCAGTCACCTCACAGGTCACTCCCCCTGAGCCTTGAGCGCGGTTTCATCCTCCTCGGGCAGCTTGACGAATATCTTGTATTTGCCGCCCTCCATGGCTTCGAAGGCAATCAGCTTTTCCACCAGCAGTGCGCTGAGCACCTTGCCGGCGTTGAGCAGCAGCATGCCGTTATCGGCATTGAGATTACGCGCCAGAATCATCCCTGCCGCCAGGTCCCGGGTGGTCAGCACCTTGACCGACGGGTCGGCGAGGGTGACGTCGCCCAGAAATGCCGCGCACACCTGAATGAAATCTTCGACCAGCTCGGGATCATACAAACGCCCGGCGTACTGCCGCAGGTAGAGCAGGGCTTCGTCGCTGTTCAAATGCCGTTCGAGGATCAGGCCGCGTTGCAACTCGACGAAATCCACTGCCAGTTTCAGCAACCGCGACCCCAACGGAATCGCCTCGCCCTTGAGCCGGTCAGGAAAACCGCTGCCGTCCCAGCGCTCCTGGTGATGCAGGATCAGACGGGCCGCGTCCTTCATCGGGTCAAGCGTCATCAACAGCGATTCGCTCTGCTTCGGATAGCTGCGATAACGCTCGCGATCGGTATGGCGCAGCAAGTCCGAAGGCGTGGTCATCATGCCGTCGGTCCAGCTCAGTTTGCCAATGTTGTACAGCGCGGCGGCCATGGTCAGATCACGGCTGGTGGCCTCGTCCAGACCGTGCTGTTTGCAGTAGCTGCGCACCAGTTCGATGATCTGCCGATTGGTCTGCTTGGCAGGCGGCAGACGCAAATTGGCCAGCAGCGAGAACACTTCGGTGCCGGTGACATAGCTGTGTTTGAGTTCTTCGTAGGCCAGGTCAAGCATGTCGGCGGTCTGCTGCAGTTCGGCAGTGCGCGCCGCGACGTGCTTTTCCAGGGTGCTGTTGAGCAGCTTGAGCTGGTCGTTCTGCACCTGGGTCAAGCGCTCCAGACGTAGGCGCTCCTGCTCGGAATGCTGATGTTCGAGGGCTTGGCGCAGGATCAGCAGCAACTCCTCGTCATTCCACGGTTTGCTGATGTAGCGGTGAATCTGCCCGTCGTTGATCGCCTTGATGATTGCCGACGGGTCGGCATAACCGGTGAGCATGATGCGCACGGTCGCCGGATAGCGTTGACGGACATGCGCCAGTAACGAGGCGCCATCCATGTTCGGCATGCGCGCATCGCTCATCACCAGGTCCACTGGCTGTTGCTCCAGCATCTCCAGCGCCTGGGCACCGCTGGTCGCCAACAGGACGTCATAGGGCTGCCCCCGCAGCAGACGACGCAGGCTGTTGAGGATCGATTCCTCGTCATCGACCAGCAACACCTTGGGTCGATGTACCGGCAAAGGGGCGGATTGCTCTTCCATGGCTTGGCCTCAAGAAACAGGGTTGACGACACATCGACCGACCGCCTCACTGGCCCGCGCCTGAGTCCAAGGCTAGATGATTTTTGACTGCATTCACGCAAATCTTCGCTCACAGGCCACGGCGACGCGCCGGGACGACTATGCTGAACACGGCGCAATACTCCATCGGTCGAACCGACAAGTTGCGAGGGAAAAGGATGCCCCGGATGACACCCGCCAGCGGCCTCATGGGCGGCGCGGCATGAACCAGCCAGCAGCGCAGATCAATCGCCGAGTGCTCATCGTCGACGACAGCCCGTCGATTCATGGCGATTTCGCCAAGATTCTCTGCCCGCTCGTCCCCGCTGACGACGGCCTGGGCGAAACCGAGAATCTGTTGTTTGGCACCCCGTCCGCGACACCGTCCCAGCATTTCGAGCTGGACTCGGCCTTTCAGGGCCGCGAAGCGCTGGAAAAACTCGAAGCCGCGCTGGCTGAAAACCGCCCCTACGCCATGGCGTTCATCGACATGCGCATGCCGCCAGGCTGGGATGGCCTGGAGACCATCGAACGGCTGTGGCAAGTCGACCCCAAGCTGCAAGTCGCGCTGTGCACGGCGTATTCCGACTATTCCTGGGAAGACATCGACCAACGTCTGGCACTGAATGACCGCTTGCTGATTCTGAAAAAGCCGTTCGACGCGATCGAGATCCGGCAGATGGCCAGCGCGCTCACGGTCAAATGGCAGATGACCGAAGACGCCGAGCTGAAAATGAACCAGCTGGAACAGGCGGTTCAGGAGCGCACCCGCGAGCTGTCCGACGCCAACATGATTGTGCAGAACAGCCCGACCATCCTGTACCGGCTGCGCGGCGATCCGTCGTTTGCCCTGATGTACATCTCCCACAACATCACCCGCTACGGCCATGTCGCCGCTGACCTGCTGCGCTCGCCCAACTGGGCGCAGGAACTGATTCACCCGGACGATCAGGCCAGCGTCGATGCCGCCATGGCCCGGGTGCTGGACCGGCATGCGTCAGGCGCTTCGATCGAGTTCCGGATGCGCACCGGCCAGGGCACCTGGCGCTGGGTGGAAAACCGCTATATCCCGGTGCGCGATGATGACGGCCGTCTGCTGGAAGTCGAAGGCATCATCCTCGACATCACCGAGCGCCGCGTGGCCGAGGAAAAACTGGCGTTGCTGGCCCGCTCCGACGGCCTGACAGGCCTGGCCAATCGCGCCACGCTGATCGAACGCCTGCATCAGGCCTTCGCCGCCGCGCGTCGGGGCGCTGCGCCGTTTGCGGTGTTTTACCTGGATCTTGACCACTTCAAGCGGATCAACGACACCTTGGGCCACCCGGTGGGCGATCTGCTGCTGCAGGAAGTCGCCCGCCGCATCAAATCAGGCGTGCGCGAAAGCGACGTGGTGGCGCGTCTGGGCGGCGATGAGTTCGCGATCCTGCAACTGGACGTCAGCGATCCGACCCAATCAGCCGCCATGGCAGCCAATATCCGCGACACGCTGCTGGCGCCCTACAACCTGGCCGGCAATGCGCTGCACATTTCGGTGAGCATCGGCATCAGCAGTTACAGCGGGCTCAGCCTCGACGCCGACAGCCTGCTCGGGCAGGCCGACATGGCGCTGTACCGCGCCAAGGAAATGGGGCGCAACCAGTATCACTTCCACTCCGAGGACATCTCGCGGGAAGTGGCCGAACGCATGACCCTGGTCGACGAATTGACCAGCGCCCTTCAGGGCAATCAACTGTTGCTGCATTACGCACCGGAGATTGACCTGCACAGCGGCAGGATTCTGGGCATGGAGGCGCAAATCCTCTGGCAACATCCGCGCCTCGGCCTGCTGCCGGCCTCCGCTTTCGTACCGATAGCGGAGAAAACCGGCGCGATCATTCCGCTCGGACGCTGGGTACTGAATCACGCCTGCCACCAGATGCACCTGTGGCGAAATGACGGAGTCGCCCCGCCAGTGATGGCGATCAAGATTTCCCTGGCACAGCTCAAAAGTGGCCCCGAACTGATCTACGACGTTCTGCGCACCACCGCACGCTGGGAACTCGCCCCCTGGGACCTGCGATTCGATGTCACCGAAGCCACGCTGGCCCAGACCAAGTGGACCCACAACGATGCATTGCCGCGCCTGCGTGAGCTGGGCGTGGCGATTGCCATCGATGATTTCGGCACCGAATATTCCTCGTTCGATTACCTGAAAACCTACCGGGTCAATCACCTCAAACTGGCCCAGGGCTTTATCGCCAGCGCGTCCCAGGATGCGGCCGGAGCCAACGCCCTGCGAGCGATCGTCAATTTCGCCCGGGATCTGGACATCGGCATCATCGCAGAAGGCCAGACACCCCTGAATCGACCTGATGTTCCCCGTGCCGAAGCACCGCTGCCCAGCGCACAGGGGTTGTATTTCAGCGAAGCGGTCAGCGCCGAACAGGCGGGCCGGTTGCTCCGGGACGTGCCCCGCGCGGCGCCCTCCCCCAAGGAGGATGAGGCATGAAAACGGCCTTCCCCCAGACCAACCGGCGCATCCTGATCATCGATGACACGCCAGCGATTCATGAAGACTTTCGCAAGATTCTGGCCCCGCAGGCGCAGGACGACGTCGACTTGCATCAGTTGGAACAGACGCTGTTCGGTACCCGCCAATCGCCGCACCTGACCTTCCAGCTCGACTCCGCCTATCAGGGCCAGGAAGCCCTGGCCCTGGTCAAACAGGCGCTGAGCCATGGCAGTCCGTATGCCCTCGCCTTCATCGACATGCGCATGCCACCGGGCTGGGATGGCCTGGAAACCATCGAACAGCTATGGCGTGTCGATCCAAATCTGCAGGTTGCCCTGTGCACCGCGTACAGCGACTACAGCTGGGAGGCGATGGCCGAACGGCTGGAATTCGGCGACCAGTTGCTGATCCTGAAAAAGCCGTTCGACAGTCTGGAAATCCGTCAGATGGCCAACGCCCTGACCTGGAAATGGCAACTGGCGCAGGACGCGGCGCTGAAGATGCTCAGCCTTGAGCAGACCATCGAGGCGCGGGTTCACGAATTGCTCAAGGTCTCGCATCTGTTGCAATACGACAGCCTCACGGAGCTGCCCAACAGCACCCTGCTGGGTGATCGCCTGAGCCAGGCCATGGCTGTCTGCCGGCGCCATGACAAGCAACTGGTGGTGATGTTTCTCGGCCTGGATCGCTTCAAGCGCATCAACAATGCGCTGGGCCATCCGGCGGGCGATGAAATGCTCAAACGCACCGCCCGCCAACTGCTGTCATGCGTGCGTGATTCCGACTCGGTGTTTCGCTATGGCTCGGACGAGTTCGTGGTGATCCTCGGCGACATCAACCATCCCCAGCAAACCCACGGCGTCGCGGAAAAACTGCTGGCTGCCATTCGTCTGCCGCAGACGATAGCCGGGCATGACGTCAGCGTCACCGCCAGCGTCGGCATCAGCGTGTACCCCGATGACGGCCTCGAAGCCATCGAGCTGATCAAGAAAGCCGAGACGGCGATGCGCAACGTCAAGGAACACGGCCCTGACAGCGTTGGCTTCTTCATCGAAGCCATGAACCAGCACGCCCGCGAGCAGCACAGCATCGAGTCGGGCATTCGCCGCGCTCTGCACGAGCACGAGTTTGTCCTGCACTATCAGCCGAAAATCGACCTGCGCAGCGGCACCGTGGTCGGCGCCGAAGCGCTGATACGCTGGCAGAAACCGGGACACGGCTGGATCTACCCGGCGCAGTTCATTCCAGTGGCCGAAGACACGGGGCTGATCGTTCCCCTGAGCAAATGGGTACTGGGCGAAGCCTGTCGCCAGACCCGCGCCTGGCAAACAGCCGGTCTGCCGCCGATCCGCATGTCGGTGAACATGTCGCCCATCGATTTTCGCCAGCGTGACTTCGTTACGGGCGTCGAACGCGTGCTTGAGCAGACAGGCCTGGCCCCTGACTGGCTGGAGATCGAGATCACCGAAGGTGTGCTGATGCAGAACGTCGAAACAACGATGGCAGCGCTCAATCGTTTGAAGGCGCTGGGCACCCGCCTGGCCATCGATGACTTCGGCACCGGCTATTCCAGCCTGAGTTACCTGCGCCGGTTTCCGATTGATGTGCTGAAGATCGACCAGTCGTTCATTCGCGGCCTGTGCAATGACAGCAATGATGCGGCACTGGTCAGCGCCATCATTAGCCTGGGCAAGAGTTTGGGGCTCAACGTCATCGCCGAAGGCATCGAAACCGCCGAGCAACTGGCGTTCCTCAAGGCCCACGACTGCGAAGAAGGTCAGGGCTACTTTTTCAGCAAGGCATTACCGGCTGACGACTTTGCGCACTGGCTGGCCAGCGCAGCCCCGCCACCGTGGACGGCGCGATGAACGCCTCGATACCGGCCTTGAGTCAAGGAGACGATTGCCGATGAACCTGTTCCGTCCCGCCATGACGCTGCTGCTGTGCGGACTCTGCGCCGGGGCCGGTGCCGACCCGCTGGACGAGCCGCTCAAACCGTTGCCCGCCGTGCCACAGCAGGACGCCCGGCGCGTGGAACTGGGACGTCGGTTATTCCACGAGCCACGCTTGTCGATCAACAACACACTGTCCTGTGCCAGTTGCCACCAACTGAACAAGAACGGTGCCGACAGCCGGGCGCTCTCGCTGGGGTTCGACGGCAAACCGGTGGCGGTCAACACACCGACCGTGTTCAACGCCAGCCTCAATTTCCGCCAGTTCTGGGACGGCCGCGTCGAGACGCTGGAAGAACAGAGCAATGTCGTCATCACCAGCCCCCATGAAATGGGCAGCGACTGGAGCACGGTCGTCGAGCGGATCGCCAACGACGCCGATTACCGCCGCGATTTCGCCGCCACCTACCCGGACGGCGTGACCAAGACCAACATCCAGCAGGCGCTGGCCAGTTTCGAACGTACCTTGCTGCCCCCCAACTCACGCTTCGATCAGTACCTGCTGGGCAATACCGACATCCTCACGCTGGACGAAAAATACGGTTATCAGCGCTTCAAGGAGTACGGCTGTATCGCCTGCCATCAGGGGGTGAACATCGGCGGCAACATGTTCCAGAAATTCGGCGTGTTCGGTGATTACATTGCCGATCGCGGCAACCCGACCGTGGCCGATCAGGGTCGTTTCAACGTGACCGGCGACGAAGTCGACCGGGCGGTGTTCAAGGTGCCGAGCCTGCGCAATGTCGCGATCACCGCACCGTATTTCCACGACGGCTCGGCGCCCACCCTCGAACGGGCCGTGGATGTGATGTTCCAGTATCAGTTGGGGCGCATGCCCAGCGAAGAGGACAAACGGCTGATCATGCTGTTTCTGACAACCCTGACCGGCCAACGGGAAGACAAACCATGATCAACATCTCGCGGCGACGCAGCCTGCTGTTGCTGACCCTGGTCGCCCTGGCACTGGCCTCGATCCTGCTGTTTCTGTACTTCAAGTCCAGCTCCGACCAGACCATGACGTACACCGAGTCGCGGGATCTGATCCGGCAGATCAAACAGCAGAACTCACTGTGGGAAAACGAGATCCTCAAGGCCAGGGTGGCACTGACCCACAACTACGATCCGTTGGTGTCACCGATGAACGAGATGAACCGGCTGTGGGCGCGCTTCGACGCAATCGAATCCGGGCATGGTCGCAGCGACTCGGCGCAATGGAACGAAGCTCACGAGGGTTTTCTGCAGGCGATGCAGGAGAAAACCCGTCTGGTCGAACAGTTCAAATCGCACAACGCGCTGCTGCGCAATTCCCTGGCGTTTTTGCCCACCGCCGAAGACGACATCCAAGAGCAGCTCGCCAACCTGGCGGACCTGGATAAATTACAGCTGCAGAACATCACCACCGACACCTATGACCTGCTGCTCAGCGCCTTGGAATTCGCCCAGGTCACCTCCGACGACAGGGCCGCCGACATCGAGGTCGGCCTGAACAAACTGAAGGTCAACGCCCAACGCCTTCCGCCGGCGTTTGAAGCCCCGATCAAGATCATGAGCAATCACATCAGCCTGATCGCTCGCGAGCAGCCACTGGTCAATCAGTTGCTCGAAAGCATCGAAAACATTCCCGTGGCCGAGCGCCTGGACACCCTCACCACCATGCTCGATCGCGATCAACAGCGCGTCGATCAGGTCGACCGCCAATACCACTTCTATCTGCTGCTGTTCTCGGTGCTGCTGATGTTGTCGCTGGTGTGGCTGGCCATCCGCCTGATCGGCAGTTTCGCCGAGATCAATCGGGTCAATACGGCCCTGCAAACCGCCAACGATGCACTGGAGCAACGCGTCGAGGAGCGCACCCGGGAACTCAAGAACGCCCAGAGCGAGCTGCTCGACGCTGCACGTCAGGCCGGCATGGCGGAAATCGCCACCAACGTGCTGCACAACGTCGGCAACGTGCTCAACAGCGTGAACATTTCCAGCGATCTGATCGCGCGCAAGCTGCGCAGCAGCAAGACCCAGGGCCTGGGCAAGGCGATGCAGCTGATCAACGAGCACCCGCACGACCTCGGCGCCTTTCTCAGCGAAGACGCCAAGGGCAAATTGCTCCCCGGTTATCTCAACCAGTTGGTCGGAGCCATCGCCCAGGAACAGCAGGAAATGATCGACGAATTGAACCAGATGAACAAAAGCGTCGATCACATCAAGGACATCGTCGCCACCCAGCAATCCTACGCCGGCGCCAACAGCATGACCGAGCCGCTGTTTATCAACGAGCTGCTCGAAGATGCGTTGCGCATGAACGCCGGGGCCCTGACCCGGCATCACGTCACGGTGGTCAAGGAGTACGCCGAGGTGCCGCAGGTGATGGGCGACAAACACCGTTTGCTGCTGATCCTGATCAACCTCATCAGCAATGCCAAATACGCCATGTCTGACCTCAGCAACCGCCCCCGCACCATGACCCTGGCGGTAAGAATCGTCGATGACAACTTCCTCGAAATCAGCGTCAGGGACGACGGCGAAGGCATCGCGCCGGAAAACATGACGCGGATCTTTGCCCACGGTTTCACCACCCGCAAGGAAGGTCACGGCTTCGGTCTGCACAGCTGCGCGCTGGCGGCCATCGAGATGAACGGGCACCTCACCGCGCACAGCGACGGACCGGGCAAAGGCGCGCTGTTCACCTTGCAGATCCCCCTGATCAGCGTCACGGAGAACGCATGAGCGAGCTGTCGAACCGCCGCATTCTGCTGATCGATGACATGCCGTCGATTCATGAAGACTTCCGCAAGATCCTCGCGCCACCGGCAGCACAGTCAGTGGAGCTGGATGAGATGGAAGCAGCACTGTTTGGCGCTCAGATTCGCGCCGAACGTCCGCCGTTCGAGCTGGACTCGGCCTACGGCGGCGAGGAAGGTCTGGGCAAACTGATGCAGGCCTTGCAGGAACAACGCCCTTACGCGCTGGCCTTCGTCGACATGCGCATGCCCGACGGCTGGGACGGCGCGAAAACCATCGAACACCTGTGGCAGCAGGATCCGCAGTTGCAGGTGGTGGTGTGTACCGCCTACTCGGATTATTCCTGGGATGAACTGCTCGAACGTCTGCAAGCGCATGACCGATTGCTGATCCTGAAAAAGCCGTTCGACAACATCGAAGTGCAGCAGATGGCCAACACCCTGCTGACCAAATGGCAGATGACCGAACGCGCCTCGTTGCAGATGCATCATCTGGAACATCTGGTCGACCAGCGTACCGCGCAGTTCAAGCAGGCCAGCGAAGAACTGCAGCGCGAAATAGATGAACGCAAGCAACTGGAAAGTCAGTTGGTGCAGTCGGAAAAGCTTGCTTCATTGGGGCAAATGGCGGCCGGCGTGGCCCATGAAATCAATAACCCGATCGGCTTCATCTCCTCCAACCTCGGCACCCTCGACGGCTACTTCAACCAATTGTTGAGCGTACTCGATGCCTGGCAGACGCTGGGCCCCACGCCGGACAGCGAATCCGTGGCCCGACTTGAACAACTGCGCAAAGACGCCGATCTGGATTTTCTGCTCGAAGACATTCCGGTGTTGATCCGCGAATCCAAGGAAGGCATTGGCCGGGTCGGACAGATCGTCAAGGATCTGAAGGATTTCTCCCGGGTCGATACCCATCAGCAATGGCAGTGGGCCAATCTGCAACAAGGCATCGACTCGACGCTGAACATCGTCGCCAGCGAACTCAAGTACAAGGCCGATGTGATCAAGGAATATCAACCGTTGCCGGACATCGAGTGCCTGCCCTCGCAAATCAATCAGGTGATCATGAACCTGGTGGTCAACGCGGCGCAGGCCATGGGGCCCGAGCGCGGCACCATTACTTTGCGTACCGGGCAGCAGCAGGACACGGCCTGGGTGGAAGTCGCGGATACCGGCGCGGGAATCGCGCCGGACATCCTGCAGAAAATCTTCGATCCGTTTTTCACCACCAAACCGGTCGGTCAGGGCACCGGGCTGGGCCTGTCCCTGTCCTACGGCATCGTGAAAAAACACGGTGGCGACATTTCGGTCCGCAGCGAACCAGGCGTGGGCACAACCTTTCGCGTCGAGTTACCGATGCGCCAGAGCCGACCCGCAGCCTGAGGTGTCTCAGGTCGCTTCCTGAAAATCCATCTCCGGCGGCTGACGACGAAAGCCGCCCGTGAGCACCGCCAGATACACCACGCCAATCGCCAGCCAGCTCAGGCCCAGATACACCGCCAGGTGATCCAGGCTGACCATCAGCCACAAGTCCGCCACCAACCCGATGAACGGGAAGAGCAGAAACAGCACCAGCTCACGCGGGCCCTTTTTCTCGCCGCCGATCCAGTAATGAAAGATCACCGACAGGTTGACCAGACTGAACGCCAGGAACGCGCCGAAGTTGATGAACGAAGTGGACGTGGTCACGTCGAGTTTCAGCGCCAGCAACGCCACCACTGCACACAGCAGGATGCTGTTGACCGGTGTGCCGAAGCGCGCATGCAAGGTGCCGAAAAACGACTTGGGCAACACGCCGTCGCGGCCCATCGCAAACAGCAGACGCGAACCGCTGGCCTGGGCCGACAACCCCGAGGCGAACTGGCCGACGATCAAGCCAATGAGGAAGATCGAGACGAACAGATCGCCGCCGATGTTGCGCGCAATTTCATAGGCCGCCGAATCGACGCTGTCGAACTGGAATGACGGGTGGGCGATCTGCACAAAGTACGACACCCCGACGAAGATCAGCCCGCCGATCAGCGTGATCAACATGATCGCCCGTGGAATGGTGCGGCGTGGGTCGCGGGTCTCTTCGGTCAGCGTGCTGACCGCGTCGAAACCGAGGAACGAATAACAGGCGATAGCCGCGCCACTCATGATCAGCGGCATCTGCATGTCGCCATTGAAGAACGGTTTGATCGACCACAACGGCGTGCGCGCATCGCCGCCGACGTAGTGCACGCACAACGCGACGAAAGCGATCAGCACCAGAAATTGCACCAGCATCAGCAAGGCGTTGATGCCGTTGGCCAGTTTCAGACCGATGATGTTGATCGCGCTGGTGATGCCGATGAACGCCAGTACCCAGATCCACTGCGGGATCGACGGGAAGGCCGAAGCGAGGTACGCCGCGCCGATCAGCCAGATCGCCATCGGCAAAAACAGGTAATCGAGCAGCACCGCCCAACCGGCGATGAAGCCGAGCTTGGGGCTGATCGCCTTGCGCACGTAGCTGTAAGCGGAACCGGCGACCGGGAACGCGGCGGCCATGCGCCCGTAGCTCATGGCGGTGAAGAACATCGCCACCAGTGCCGCCAGATACGCGGCCGGGACCATGCCGGCGGTGGATTGCGCGAGGATGCCGAAAGTGCCGAGGACAATGATCGGCGTCATGTAGGCGATGCCGAACAGCACCACCGACCCTAATGAAAGGGTGCGTTGCAAACGAGCCATGGGCGACTTACTCCGAATGTTATTGGATTTATGGCAGAGCCGAGTTCGGCGAATATTTCGGGTGTGGCTTTGTTGTTTTTTGGATCAAGCAGGTGTGTTGTCTGGACTGGCCTCTTCGCGAGCAAGCCCGCTCCCACAGTGACCGCATTCCCCTGTGGGAGCGGGCTTGCTCGCGAAGGCGTCAGCCCGACCGACACAGAACCCGGATCAGCGCGCAGGAATCAGCAACTCACGCAATCCAGAAGCGTGCTCCACCACCTCCCCCGGCAGTTTCAAACGCTGATCATCCAGGTAGCGGTAATCCTTGCGCGCAATCACCAACCGGTCGAAATCCAGCTCGACGCTGAACTGCCCCTCTTCCCGCCCCGCTTCGAACAGCAATTCCCCCAACGGATCCACCAGCGCACTGCCGCCGGCAAACATCAAACCGTCATCCCCGGCCTCGACGCGGTTGACCATCAGCGCAAACGCCTGGTTTTCCTGGGCGCGGGCCATGATCGCGGTACGGTGAGTCGGGGCGTACGGGTCCATGTTGCCGTTGGTCACGATCAGCAATTCGGCACCCAGTTGCGCCAGTGCGCGGGCGGATTCGGGAAACTCGATGTCGTAGCAGATCAGCAGGCCGACGCGCACGCCGTTCCACTCGCAGGTGGCATAGCGGTCGCCGGGCTCGAACACGCCGCGATCCGAAGCCCAGAGGTGGGTCTTGCGATATTTGAGCGCGATGCCTTCCGGGGTGATCAGCAGCGTGGTGTTGTAGAAGCGCCCGTTGTCGCTTTCGGCCATGCCGATCACCACGGCGACGTTGCGCTCGCGGGCGGCGGCCAGCACCGCGCGGACGGTCGGGCCATCCAGCGGCTCGGCGATCTTCGCCACGGTTTCTGCTGTCGGGAAGCCCATCAGGTGGGTTTCCGGGAATACGATCAATTGCGTGTCGGCCGCGCACGCCGCGATCGCCGCGAGGGCGCGTTCGAGGTTGTATGCGGTGCCATTGTCACGGCCCGCCAGTTGGGCGAGTTCGACTTTCATGAGAATTCCTTGTGATGGGCAGCGGGCGCTGAAAGATTGCCCGGTGGCTGTCTGTGGGCCAGTATGCGCAGCAAGCAACCGGCCAGGGAATCACGCGGCCGGGGTAACCCGATAGGGGTAGATCCATGACCGTTTCGTTTGATGACATCACCTGGCACCGCGCCGTCGGGCAACTGATCGACGCGCTGGACAAGCCGAATTTCTGGGCGCAACTGGTGCGTCTGCTCGACCAGTACGTGGCGTTCGATAGTTGGGTGGTGCTGCTGTTCAGTGCCGATCAGCACCCGCAGGTATTCGCCGAATGCCCCGGCGAGGACGGCAGTCCCGACCCGCTGTTTCAGGATTATCTGCGCGGGTTGTACCTGCTCGACCCGTTCTACATCGCCTGCCGCGAGCAGTCGCGCACCGGGCTGTACCGCCTGTCCGAGGTGGCACCGGAGCATTTCGAGCTGACCGAGTATTACCAGCGATACTTTCGTCTGAATGTGGTCGCCGACGAAATCCAGTTCAATTGCCAACTCGAAGGCGAGCGCACGCTGTGTCTGTCGCTGGGCAGTGAAAAACGTTTCACTGGCGAACAGATTGCCTTGCTGTCATTGATCCAGCCGTGGGTGCTGGGCCTGTTGCGTCAGCGTCTGCCGTACGAGATCAACCAGACCGTGGCCCTCGCTGCCGCACCTGCACCCGCTGACTGGCGGGTGCAACTGGAAGCGTCGGTGCAACAACTCAAGGGCGCGCAACTGACCGCCCGGGAGCTGGATGTCGGGCGTTTGATGCTCAGCGGTTGCTCCAGTAAAGAAATCGCCCGTAAGCTGGAAATCTCCGTAGAAACCGTGAAAGTCCATAAGAAACATATGTACAGCAAGCTGGGGATCAAATCCCAGTCGGAGCTGTTTTCGATTTTTCTCCAGGCGCAGAACGCCTGATAACGCGTGGAAATGCTTTCCTGTGTCGACAGATTCTCTGTGGTGAGGGGATTCATCCCCGATGGGCTGCGCAGCAGCCCCAAGTCTATGCATGCGGTCTTTCAGTTAAACCGCAGTGAATGGTTTTGGGGCGGCTTCGCCACCCATCGGGGATAAATCCCCTCACCACAATAAATCTCATCAACAGGCCCGCCTGCTGCCACAGGTTTGCAAACCATTGAGTCCGAACCAAGGAAACCGTATGAGCCTGTCACTCCTGAGCCGCTACGCCTTCTTTGCCGTCTGCGTGATTTTCACCCTCGCCAGCCTGCCCTTTCTCGAACACGACTGGCTGTGGCCGATCACCGCCGTCACCGGCGTACTGAGCCTGCTTGGTCTGTTCGACCTGCTGCAGAGCCCGCACGCGGTGCGCCGCAACTACCCGATCCTGGGCAACATCCGCTATCTGGTCGAAGGCATCCGCCCGGAGATCCGCCAGTACCTGCTGGAATCCGACAGCGACGCCCTGCCCTTCTCCCGCGCCCAGCGTTCGCTGGTGTACTCGCGGGCGAAAAATGAAAGCGCCGACAAACCCTTCGGCACGCTGATCGACGTGTATCAATCGGGCTTCGAATTCATCGGCCACTCGATGCGCCCGGCGCCGTTGAGCGACCCGAGCGGTTTCCGCGTCACCGTCGGCGGCCCGCAGTGCACCCAGCCGTATTCGGCCTCGGTGTTCAACATCTCGGCGATGAGCTTCGGCTCGCTCAGCGCCAACGCCATCCGCGCGCTGAATCAGGGCGCCAAGCTCGGCAACTTCGCCCACGATACCGGCGAAGGCAGCATCAGCCCGTATCACCGCGAACACGGCGGCGACCTGACCTGGGAACTGGGCAGCGGCTACTTCGGCTGCCGCACCAGCGACGGCCGTTTCGACCCGGAGCGCTTCGCCACTCAGGCACAGAATCCGCAGGTGCGGATGATCGAAATCAAGATGAGCCAGGGCGCCAAACCCGGCCACGGCGGGATCCTGCCCAAGCACAAGGTCACCCAGGAAATCGCCGACACCCGCGGCATCATGATGGGCGAAGACTGCATCTCGCCGTCACGCCACAGCGCGTTCTCCACGCCGATTGAAATGATGCATTTCATCCAGCAACTGCGTGAACTGTCCGGCGGCAAACCGGTGGGTTTCAAGTTCTGCCTCGGGCACCCGTGGGAGTTCATGGGCATCGCCAAGGCCATGCTGGAAACCGGCATCCTGCCGGACTTCATCGTGGTCGACGGCAAGGAAGGCGGCACCGGCGCAGCGCCCGTGGAGTTCACCGACCACATCGGCGTGCCGATGCGCGAAGGCCTGCTGTTCGTGCACAACACCCTGGTCGGCCTGAACCTGCGCGACAAGATCAAACTCGGCGCCAGCGGCAAGATCGTCAGCGCGTTCGACATCGCCAGCGTGCTGGCCATCGGCGCCGACTGGGCCAACTCGGCACGCGGTTTCATGTTCGCCATCGGCTGCATCCAGTCGCAAAGCTGCCACACCAACAAATGCCCGACCGGCGTCGCCACCCAGGACGCTCTGCGCCAACGCGCCCTCGTCGTCCCGGACAAGGCTCAGCGCGTCTACAACTTCCACCGCAACACGCTCAAGGCGCTGGCAGAAATGCTCGCCGCCGCAGGCCTTGAGCATCCGTCGCAACTGTCGGCCAAGCACCTGGTGCGCCGCATGTCGGCGACCGAGATCAAACTGTTCTCGCAGTTGCATGTGTTTCTGAAACCGGGGGAATTGCTCACGGGTGAGGTGAATGGCGAGTTCTATTCGCGGATGTGGCAGATGGCGCGGGCGGACAGCTTTGAGCCGCAGGAAGTGGCGGCAGCCTGAGCCTCATCACCAACTGAGCAGGCGGTGAGGCGGCGGCTCTTTCATGACGATGAAACCGTAATCGCCAATCAGGTAAATCCGGTAATACAGGCTGTCCACCAGCGCTGGAAACCCCTGATAACCGACGCGGGTGGCGTTGCGCCGCTCGCGTTCGGCGACCACGTTGGTAATGCCTGCTGACGGCAGATTTTCCGCGAGCATGAAGTAGTCGACGTTGAGCAAATACTTCAGAACCGGTAGCCGTTTGAATGAACCGGTCGCACTGACCAGCCAGCGATCGGAGTAGCTCACCGAGAGATAGATCCGCTTGGCTTCACGCAACTCGCGATGGGCGGCGATGTCGTGGCTCAGGCTGTACAGCGCGCTGTTGGCGAAGGTTTTCTGCAGGCTCAGCACCCGGCCGTAGGCGAAGGACAGCGAGAGTGTCGCCAGCAGCGGAATAATCAGCAGCAAGGGCAAGCGACGGTGCGCGGATGCCAACGCAACGTGAGACAGATAGAACAACCCCAGCAACAACACGCCGAAGCCCATCAGGGTGCGCGCGCCCTCATTGAAGTCACGGAACAGCAGCGTGATCCCTGGCACCAGCAAAGCCAGGACAGGCAGCGTGAGCAAGCACAGCAGCAAGTCTGGCCAACGGTGCGGGCGGCACTGAACCAGTCGCACACTGCCAGCGATCGCACACAACACCAGCGCAGCGAAAACCCACGGGTAGCCGCCGTGAAACAACAGCGCAACTTTATTCAGTATCCGAGCGAAATTGATGCCGATCTGCAACAGCGGGTTGGCGTCCAGGTTCAACATATCCGTTTTTCGCAACGTTTCCATGAATGGGTACGCCGTGGCGCTGTAGATCAGGATGCCCAGGCCCGCTTGTGCGAGTTTCCAGCCCAGCATCCGCAGAATCTCCGGCCACTGAGTTCGCCGCTGAACAGCCCTGATCAACTCGACACAACACAGCCCGAGAAACACATTGAAGCTGATCTGATAAAGACCGATTGCCAGCGCCAGCAACGCCGCAGGCACCAGCCAGCGCTGCACCCGCGATGAACCTTCGAACGTGATGGCGTAGATCGCCGCGACCATGCTCAGGGCCATGATCGGGCCGTCGTATTGATAGGACAGATTCTGCAGCAGGAACGGGTTATACCAGAGCGGCAACGGCACCAGACAGCAGGCCAGCGTCGGTTCCGCAAAGTAGTGAACGGTCAGGCGCGTCAGGGCCAGACTCATCGCTACGACGGCGAGCAACAGTGGCAACGGAAAGATGTTCGGCGCGGCGCCGGTGAACGTCAGCGCTTGATAAAACCAGTCGGCAAACAATCGCCCCTGCCCGGCCCAGGCATTGCCGGCGGCCAGCGTGCGCCAGTTATCGTCGATGTACGGGAAGTCGGCGAGGATCAGGGGCAGGACGTACAACGCGGTAGCCAGCAGGAAGAACAGCGCGACCTGACGCTGACTGAGTTCTCGTTGGAGAAATGCGCTCGTTCTCATGTGCGCGCCCCGTTTCAATGCCGCGCGAAATTTGCGAAGTGATACAGGTTTGAGCCTTGCTTCGAGGTTTTTATCGCGCTTTCAGACCGGCGGTTACAGCTTCTGAAGCGCCCATGAAAAAAGCCCCGACCAATGGGCCGGGGCTTGTGTATCACCGTACTGTCGACTTACGAAACCGAACGCACCGCACCCTGCGTTTCACCGGTCGGCTGCAGCTTGAACACGTAGAACAACACGGTCAGCAGCACCAGGAACACCGGCCCCACATATAGCGCCACGCGGGTGTCCGGGAAGTACGCCATCAGGCCGACCACCAGCACCAGAAACGCCAGCGCGAAGTACGAGCTGACCGGGTACAACCACATCTTGTATTTCAGGCCGGCACGTTCGCTGGCGCTCAGGCCTTTGCGGAATTTCAGTTGCGCCAGCAGGATCATCACCCAGGTCCAGATCGCGCCGAAGGTCGCAATCGACGTCACCCAGACGAATACTTTCTCCGGCACCAGGTAGTTGAGCAGCACGCCGATCAGCAGCGCGAAAATCGACAGCAGCAGCGCGCGGCGTGGCACGCCATTGGAGGTCTTGGCGAACCCGGCCGGAGCCTGGCCGTTCTGCGCCAGGCTGTAGAGCATACGCCCGGTGCTGAAGATGCCGCCGTTGCACGACGACAGCGCCGCAGTAATCACCACGAAGTTGATGATGCCGGCGGCGGTCTTGATGCCCAGACGCTCGAAGGTCATCACGAACGGGCTGCCCTGGGTGCCGATTTCGTTCCACGGGTAGATCGACAGGATCACGAACAGCGCGCCGACGTAGAACAGCAGAATGCGCCAGAACACCGAGCCGATCGCATCGGGAATGGTCTTCTGCGGGTTCTTCGCTTCACCGGCGGTCAGGCCGATCATTTCGACACCGAGGTAGGCGAACATGACCATTTGCAGGGACATCAGCACACCGGTCACGCCGTTGGGCATGAAGCCGCCGTGGGCCCACAGGTTGGAAATCCCCAGCGCCACGCCATCGTTGCCGAAACCGAAAGCAATGATGCCGACGCCGCCGATGACCATGGCGATGATGGTGACGATCTTGATCAGGGCGAACCAGAACTCGAATTCACCGAAGGCTTTTACCGCGATGAGGTTGATCGAGCCCATGCTGATCAGCGCCGCGAGGGCCCAGATCCAGCGCGGTACATCGGGGAACCAGATGCCCATGTACACGGCGACGGCGGTGATTTCCGCGACGCAGGTCACTAGCCACAGGAACCAGTAGTTCCAGCCGGTGAGAAAGCCCGCCAGCGGGCCGAGGTAGTCCTGGGCGTAGCGGCTGAACGAGCCGGCCACCGGGTTGTGCACGGCCATTTCGCCGAGGGCGCGCATGATCACCAGGATCGCCAGGCCGCCGAAAATGTACGACAGCATGATCGCCGGGCCGGCCATTTCAATGGCCTTGGCCGAGCCGAGAAACAGGCCGACGCCGATACAGGCACCGAGTGCCATCAGGCGAATATGCCGTTCGCCGAGTTCGCGTTTAAGCGGGCCGCCGTGAGCGGTCTCGCCATGGGGCAGGTGATTGCCGACTGGCATAGGGATACAACCTCGTCTTGTTATTGGATATGACCACCGTGTGTCGAAGCCTCGACCGATAGGCCTCAGCTTCCCGACACCGCGCCTGCTTCGTGGGCAGACACGTCATGCAGGACCCTGCCTGCAAGATCAGCGGGGCGTGCAGTATAGAAAGCTTGTCACAGGGCTTTTCACTCTATAAGTGACAACATTCAGCTAGAAGTCTCGGCAAAAAGCCGCTTTGCGGAGAGATATTACCTGATATGCGTAGGAATATTCACCACAAAAAATCCCGGCGAGTATTGCACGATGATGGTGCACCGTCATGGCCCTGCTTTGGTGGTCTTGAAGATTAAAGAGCTCTAAACCGGTACTCCTCAGTTCATATGGCCTATTGCGTTGAAAGCTTTCTGTGGTGAGGGGATTTATCCCCGATGGACTGCGCAGCAGGCCCAAGCTCTTAAAATGTGATCACCCTTGGTCAGGGCCGCTTCGCGCCCCATCGGGGATAAATCCCCTCGCCACATGTGACGTCAATATTCCCCGCCCCGCCTGAAAAACGAAAATTCCTACGGCATTTACAGACCCGGCTCAAGTAATCCGCCACTAGCCTTCAGGCCTTGATGACTGAACGCAGGGAGCGAACATGCGAGTCAAACCAAATACTTACCGTCTTCGTTTAGGCCGACATTCCGAAACAGACCGAGCCTATTTCGTTACTTCAGTTGTATATGACCGCCAACCCGTATTTTCCGACTGGCGCACAGGCCGATTATTGGTTACAGAGTTCCGCCACGCCCATGAACAAGGCTTAGTGGAGTCCATCGCCTGGGTGGTCATGCCTGATCACTTTCATTGGTTGATGCAGTTGAAAAGCGACAACCTTGGCACAGTCATTGGCGCGGTAAAGGCGCGCTGCACCCAAGCCGTTAACAGGAAAACCGGTCGGCGCGGTCGATTGTGGCAAACCGGTTTCCACGACCGCACTATCCGTGATGGTGAGGACTTGAAACCATTCGCCCGGTACATCATCGCCAATCCGCTACGGGCGGGATTGGTAGAGCGGATTGGCGACTACCCGCTTTGGGACGCCTGCTGGCTCTAGGTCCATTACCTAAACTCAATCATGTCAATTCATCTGTGGTCAGGAGATTTGAATGTGGTGAGGGGACTTATCTGTGGCGAGGGGATTTATCCCCGATGGACTGCGCAGCAGGCCCAGCTATTAAAATGCGTAGCCCCTTGTTCAGGGGCCGCTTCGCGCCCCATCGGGGATAAATCCCCTCACCACAGATAAATCCCCTCACCACAGTTAACCTCCACTCAAAATAGCCAGCGACTCCAGTTTTGTTCAGATGGCTTCCCCGCACTTTTTTTTCCCCATCACCAACCACCGTCTAAGCTTCAGTCAAGTCCGATCAATCTGCGTGAATGGATCAATCGACTATGGGCGCTTTGTGGCAAACCGATTCGAGTAAAGCCGTGGTTCCGACTGAACGTGTGGATGAAGCGCCTGTCCCCCCCAAAAAACGCCGCAGCCGGCATGGCTGGAAGGCGTTCTGGTTATTGCTGCTGATTATCGCCATCGTGGTGGGTCTGGCCGCGAGCAAGGAGATGCGTACCTCGCGTTTCCAGTCCCGGGAGCTGAGCCAGTACGCCGCCTCGCTCAAATATCAGCTGGAGCCCGGCCCCAGCGAAGCGATCCGCTATCCGGGCAACGGGCCGTTCGATCTGCGTCTGGGCTACAGCTCTCTCGATGAATTCCTGCCACGCCTGCTCAAGCGCAATTACGTGATCACCGAGCAGACGCGATTTTCACCCGCGCTGTTGAGCTACACCGACAAGGGCCTGTTCGTGCCCTATTCGGAAAAGATCCAGGCCGGGCTGTCGATCACCGATTGCCGCGCTGCGCCGTTGTATCAGTACAAGTATCCGCAGCAGCTGTATTCGAGTTTTGCGGCGATTCCGCCGGTGGTGGTCAGCAGTCTGCTGTTCATCGAAAACCGCTTTCTGCTCGACCCCAAGCAACCGTTGGCCAACCCGGCGGTGGACTGGCCGCGCTTCGGCATGGCCGCGTGGTCGCAGGTGGCGAAACTGCTGCACCTGCCGGGGCAATCGGCGGGCGGCAGCACCCTGGCGACGCAACTGGAGAAGTACCGGCACTCGCCCGATGGCCTGACGGTGTCCGGCGCCGAGAAGATCCGTCAGATGATTTCCGCCAGCGTGCGTGCCTATCAGCCCGGCCCGGAAACCCTCGGCGCGCGGCAGAACATTATCCGCGACTACCTCAACAGCGTGCCGCTTTCCGCTGTGCCGGGGCACGGTGAAGTACACGGCATGGCCGAAGGTTTGCGGGTCTGGTATGGCAGCGATTTCAACCAGGCCAATGCACAGCTGAACAGCCCGGCCACCGATGCGAAAACCATGGCCGACAAAGGCCTGGCCCTGCGCGAAATGCTCTCGCTGATGATCGCCCAGCGCCGCCCTTCGCATTACCTGACCAAAGGCCGCGAAGAACTCGCCGACCTCACCGACAGCCACTTGCGCCTGCTCAAACAGGGCGGCGTGATCGACAGCGCGCTGGCCGATGCCGCACTGGCGAGCAAGGTCACTTACCGCGACTGGCAGACCCAGCCGACCCTTCAGCCGATCGAAACCAACAAGGGCATCAGCGTCGCCCGCAGCCGTCTGGCGAGTATGCTCAACCGTCCGCTGTACGACCTTGATCGCCTCGACCTCTCAGCCACCAGCACCTTGCAGGGCGAGTTGCAGACCCAGGCCACCGATTACCTGAAAAAACTCGCCGACCCCACGTTTGCCGGGCAGATCGGCCTGATTGGCGAACGCCTGCTCACCCCCACCAGCACCACTCAGGTGCGCTACAGCTTCACCCTGTTCGAACTGACCCCGGACGGCTCGCGGGTGCGCGTGCAGACCGACAGCACCGACCAGCCGTTCGACATCAACGAGGGCAGCAAGCTGGAGCTCGGCTCGACGGCGAAGATGCGCGTGCTGACGACCTACCTGCAGATCATCTCCGAACTGCACGACAAGTACGGCGCCATGAGCGTGCCGGAACTGAAGAAGGTCGAAGTGCCGGATCAGGACCGCCTCAGCCAATGGGTGATCGACTACCTGATCCAGAACAAGGATCACGATCTGTCGAAAATGCTCGGCGCCGCGCTCGACCGCAAATATTCGGCCAGCCCCGGCGAGGCGTTTTTCACCGGTGGCGGCCTGCATGTGTTCCACAACTTTCGCAAGGAAGACAACGGCCGCCTGCCGACTCTGCGCGATGCGCTGCGCGAGTCGATCAACCTGCCATTCATTCGCCTGATGCGCGACGTGGTGCGCTACGTCACCTACTCCGGCCCCAACAGCAGCGCCGAACTGCTCAAAGACGACCGCGATCCGCGACGTCAGGAATACCTGGCCAGTTTCGCTGACCGCGAAGGCACCTCGTTCCTGCTCAAGTTCTGGAAGAAGTACAAGAACAAGGACACCCAGGCGCGCCTCGACACCTTCCTCGACAGCATGCGCCCGACCCCGATCCGCATGGCCGCCGTGCATCGTTATCTGCTGCCCAATGCCAGTCAGGAAGATTTCAACAGCTTCGTCCGCGCACACCTCAAAGGCGCCAAGCTCACCGAGAAACTCACCGACGATCGCCTGATCCGGTTGTACGACGCCTACGGCCCGGGCACCTACGATCTGCCGGATCAGGGCTTCATCGCCAAGGTCCACCCACTGGACCTGTGGTTGATGGGCTATCTGCTGCACAACCCGGACGCCACCTTCAGCCAGGTGGTCAAGGCCAGCCAGTTCGAGCGTCAGGAAGTCTATAGCTGGCTGTTCAAGAGCAAGCACAAGGGCGCCCGCGACAGCCGCATCCGCACCATGCTCGAGATCGAAGCGTTCCTGGAAATCCACCAGCGCTGGCAGAAAGTCGGCTATCCGTTCGACCATCTGGTGCCGTCGCTGGCCACCGCCATCGGCAGCTCCGGCGACCGCCCGGCGGCGCTCGCCGAACTGATCGGCACCATCCTCAACGACGGCGTGCGCATGCCGACCCTGCGCATCGACAGCCTGCACTTTGCTGCAGACACCCCGTATGAAAC
The DNA here is from genome assembly GCF_900215165.1 of Pseudomonas sp. LAMO17WK12:I5. Taxonomy (NCBI): domain Bacteria; kingdom Pseudomonadati; phylum Pseudomonadota; class Gammaproteobacteria; order Pseudomonadales; family Pseudomonadaceae; genus Pseudomonas; species Pseudomonas sp. LAMO17WK12:I5. Next base: position 350,014 of record NZ_OBDS01000001.1, read on the forward strand.
GCGTCTGACCAACGACCCGCATGTGGGCAAACGGGTGATGCCATCGGAGGTCGCCACAGCGATGCGCGAGGCTCTTTCACAAGTGGTGGACTCGGGTACGGCGAAACGGGTGTCCGGCAGTTTCAAAACCGCCGACGGCACCCCGCTGGTGATGGGCGGCAAGACCGGCACCGGCGACAACCGCATCGAAGCCATCGGCTCCGGCGGGCGGATCCTCAGTTCGAAGTCGATCAACCGTACCGCGACCTTCGTGTTCTACATCGGCAACAACCACTTCGGTACGCTCACCGCGTTCGTCCCTGGGCGCTCGGCGGAGAACTTCAAGTTCACCTCGGCGCTGCCGGTGCAAGTGCTCAAGGGCATGGCGCCGATCCTTTCGCCGTACCTGCAACCGGGCACACACACGATGTGCCAGGCGCCGGAGGTCACCGCCGCCCGCTAAGCCACGAAAGCAGCGTGGCGTGGTGGTAACTGTGTATTTTTCACTCCGTGTTTTTCGAAGCCTCCGCGCGTAACCCCGGCGCTTTCAACCGGGTATTTGCGCTTTTTTCACCCACTGTCCTTGCCTAGGCTGATCGTTCCATTTTTGATCAAGGACGATCCAGCAATGCCCACCCTTTCCCCGCAGGGGCAACCGCCACGCACGGCGCACCTCGTCTCACCGGATGTCAGTGTTCATTATCAGACGATCGAAAAAGCCATCCCGGCCTGGCTGCGCGCAAGCTCAGCAAAGCGGGTCAATGAATTGCAGCTGCACCGACTGAAACTGCCGGCCTGGTATCAAGAGGTATCGGACGCCGAACATCGGCGTCTGCAACAGCAGATGCAAAATGCCTGGAAAGCACAAAACGACGTGGACAAGGCCTTGAGCAGTCTGCAAGACGTCTACGCCTTCGCCAAACCGTTATTACAGCAGGCACTGCAACAGCGCTTCGGTGTCGAAGACGACGTCGAGAACACCTGGCTGCGCCTGTACGCCCCCGTCAACAGCGCGTGGTGGGCCCATGACTTTGCCGGTGCAACCACCAGCCGGACCGTCTCGCTGCTCGACGCTGCATTGCATAATTTCTCCCGCGATGAAGCGTTCAGCCCGGCCTCGGAGTTCATTACCCGCCCCGATGCCAACGGCCACTTCACGGTCAGGCCGCTCAAGCACAAAGTGAGTATCGAGCAGTTCAAGTCACTGTGCCGCGAGCTGAATATCGGCGCCCGATACGAGCAGCATCTCAATGATTTTCTGCGCTCGGGCAACCGTGTGGCCCGCCAGGTTTTGCAGTACCGGGTCATCTTCAGTCAAAAAAGTACATTGAGCGTCTGTGCCCAGTTGGCTCTGGCAAAAAAGGACATTGACCGCGACGCCTACGAGGTCATTCAGGGCATGCTCGATGACCGGCGCAACCTGCGCTGGCGCGGGCGTGCCATCAACTACTACAACCTCGCCATGATGGATACGGCGCTGACCGGTATCACCCTCATCGCCCCCGACGTGGACACCGCCAACGCCCCGGTCCCGGTGATTGCCTATGTGCCCCATGACCCGGAACACCCGCTCAAACAATACCCCTCGGCGCTGGACTTCATGGCGGAACTGACGCGGCAACTGCGTGACCGCGACGCTACCGGCAGCTATCAGCGGTTTTTCAGCCAGTTCGTCAACCATCAGCAGCGCGGGCATTTTTTTGCAGGCTTGAACGCCCGCCTGAGCACCGTGAAATGGCACGCCGTACCGCCGGGAACCCACCTGCCCAGTTGGCGCGAAACGCCTGTGGATCACCCCGACCTGCGCTTTCGCCTGACGAAAGTCCAGGACGACCGCGATACCCGCTACACCGGCAGTCTCTGGGCTTACTTCCATCAGCAGAAGCTCAACAAGATTTTCAATGACGCCCGGGAGATCACCATTTCCACCGAGTATGCCGACCGCATGGCCCGTTGGGCCTGGTGGGACAACCTAGGGAAAATCCTCTCGGATATTTTCAACGTGGCGCTGCTGGTGGTGACCCCGCTGGTGCCGGGGCTCGGCGAATTGATGCTGGCCTACACCACGTATCAACTGCTCGACGGCGTCTTTGAAGGCATCGTCGACATGGCCGAAGGGCATTTGGCCGAAGCGGGTGAGCAAGCCATTGGCGTGCTGCAAAGCATCGTCCAGCTCGGCGCCTTCGCCGCTGGCGCCAGCCTGGGACGTGTCGCACGGGTCAAGCTGTCGTCGTTTGTCGAAGGCCTGAAACCGGTGCAGTTGGCCGATGGCCAGACCCGCCTGTGGAATCCGGATCTGGCGCCCTATCGCCTGCCGGAACAGACCCTGCCGAGCCCGGCCCGCCCCGATGCGCACGGCGTTCATACGCTGGGGGACAAACACCTGTTGCGCCTGGATCAACACCTGTTCGAGGTGACCAAGGATCCGGCTTCCGGGAAACACCGCCTGCGCCATCCGCGACGTCCCCGGGCCTACGCACCGACGCTTGCGCACAACGCCGACGGGGCCTGGGTCTGTGAAACGGAAAACCCGCGTCTGTGGGACGGACCAAAACTGATGCGACGCATCGGCCATCGCACCGATGGTTTCAGCGACGCGCAACTGGAGCACATGCGCCTGCTGACCGGCACCGACGAGGACATGCTGCGCCGCATGCACGTCGACAACACCCCGCCGCCGCCATTGCTCAGCGATACGCTGGATCGACTTGGCCCGGCGCGGCCGGTGCAGCCCGACGCGCCACTGTCGCCGGCGGCCAGCCAGGTGATGGTGGATTGTCCACAGTTGACGCCGGTTCTCGCCGAACGGGTGGTGTCCCATGCCCGGCCGCTGGAACAGCAGCAAGCCACGACGCAACGCCGTCTGCCCTTGCGTTTGCGCACTACCGCCCGCGAGGTGCAGTTTGAATTGCAGTCAGTACGTGCGGCCCAAGGTCTGCAGCAGGAAGCCCTGAGCAATATCGACAGCGAACGGCTGATCCTCGGCGCGCTGCGGCATTACAGCGATACCTTCGGGGCGCTGCGGATTGAAATCCGTGAAGGCACGTTCGATGGCGAGTTGCGTTGCGAAGCCGGTGCCGCGGTCGCCGAGCGCGTCCGGGTGCTGGTGCGGGTCGCTGCCGATCGCTATCAAGTGCGCGATGGCGCGGACCTGCCGATCCACCCTGCCAGTGGCCTGTACGAGGCAATCCTGCAGGCGATCAATCACGATGGCCGCAGTGCCCTGGGGTATCGAACCGACGACATCGAACCGTTCAAGCAGTGGATCATCGCCAGAACCCAGGCCCCCAGCGAGCGGCGCACGCTACTCGCCAGTCCGCCGATCCGCCCGATCGCTGAATACAACACCCTGTTTCTGGTGCGCGGCCCGGGCCTGAGCCGCAATGCCGCCACGCTGGAGCAACGCATCCAGGATCTGCATCCGCATTTCAGCCCGAGCGAGGTCGAAGCGTTTGCCAATGCCCTGACCGAACGCGGCGAGCCGCTCAAGGCCATCGAGGCACATGAAGATGAACTCGATGAACTGCGGGTCATCGTCCATCGCTGGCGCTATCAGCAACCGGAGAGCTGGGGGCCGGGCAGTCAGGGGTTCCGTGACGGTGGCGGGCTGCATATCTACGAAAGTCTGCTGGACTGCTTCGAACGCAAGAACGCGCACCTGGGCAACCGCGCCGATCCGTCGGCCTATGCGCTGGACCTGTCGCGGGAACTGCTCTCCACGAATCTGGAAACCTGGTGGGCGAAACGTCCACCGCTGAAGAAGTTTCTCGACAAGGTCACGCTGCTCAATCTCGACAACGCGCGGTTTTCCCCCGACGCCAACGGCCTGCTCAAAGACTTTCCGAACGTGGTCGAGCTGAGCGCCAAATACTGCGAGCTGACGCGCTTGCCGGACCGCATCGGAACCACAATGCGCCGCCTCGAACGTCTGCGCCTGAACAACAACCACATTGTGCTGGACCGCGCCGCCGTCGAACGGCTGGGCAGCCTGACCTACCTCGAAGTGCTGAGAATGGACGACAACCCGCTGGGGCTGTCGCCTGATCTGTCACGCATGCCGCGCCTCAAAGTGGTGGCGCTGAAGAACACCGGCCTGACCACCTGGCCGGACGGCATTCTGGCCAAGCCACGGCCACGCGGTTTGCTGCTCGATCTGCGCGGCAACCCGCTGACGGTAATCCCCGACGTACCGAGCGGTTCCGATGCGCAATGGCTGGTGGCGCGCACGCGTCTGGACGTCGCCGCCCTGTCGGACCTCAACCAGTTGCGTTACCAGGACAGTCGCCGTTCGATGGCACTGCCACCGGAGCCGATCATGCCGGTCGCCATCCCGGGCACCTCGATCATCTCCAACTATGGCGCCGACTACTGGTCCGACGTGCCGGGCTGGGGCATTGATCGCGAAACACCGTGGACAGAGCTGGTGGAAGACCCCTTGGCCGCACCGTTCATGGCGACGTTGCTCAGCGTGCGTGAGTTTGCCGATTTCCGCGCTGGCGGAACGGCGCGCGAGCAGTTAATGCAACGCGTCTGGCGCATGCTCGACGCCGTGCACGTCGACAGCCGCTTGCGCGAAAAACTGTTCACCATGGTGGTGGCGCCGGTGGACTGCGCCGATGCCGGTGCGCAGCTGTTCAACCACATGGGGGTGAACGTGCTGGCCTACGAGGCGCATGCCTATTCGGTCGAGCCGAAGGAACTGGAACTGAAGCTGGTGACGCTGGCCAAAGGCGCGGCGCGCCTGGAACAGGTCAACGAAATCGCCCGGGCCGATGTCGCCAGCCGGGGCGGCAACCCCGACGACGTGGAGGTTTTTCTGGCCTACCAGACCGGCCTGGCCAAACGTCTCGGCCTGCCCTGGCAGTCCGAGGGCATGCTGTACCGGGCGGTGTCCGGCGTCACTGACGCGATGATCGATCGGGCCTACGACACGGTACTGGCGCTGGGAGAAGGCGATGGCCTGGTCAACCAGATGCTCGAGCTCGACTTCTGGAAAGAGTACCTGAGCGAGCGCTATCCCGTGCGCCTGGAAAGCAACAAGCGTCTGTTCCAACACCGCTACGAAGCCCTTGAATCGCTGCGCGAAATCCAGCGCCAGTGGGTGCAATCGACCGTGGCCGAGGAACGCGCAGCCCTGCGCGAACAGCTCAAGACGTTGATGAACGATCTGCCGGCGCCGGCAACCGTGGTGTTCAATGAAGAACCGATCAGCGACACGCTGTTCGAGCGGCTGCTGGTCGATCTGGCGGATGACGAAAAAGAGCTCGCGCGTCGCCTGACCCGTGAAGCCTTGACCCGCGCCGGGCTTTGATAACGGTGCGCCGGTCTGCCCGTTGCACATCGGGCAGACCGGGCAACCTCAGGGCGCCGCCGCATTGAAGATCAGGTGCACGTTGCCATAGTAATTCCCCGGTTTGTAGCCGCCGGCGGGCGTGATCGGCTGGATCTCCAGCGCGTAACGCCCGCCGGCCCTGGCCTGCTCTGCAGAAACCACCTGACGCGGCGTCTCGTGAGTCAGCACGGTATCGGCGAAACTGACGCGCAGATAAATGTTCTGCTCCTCGCGACCATTGGACAGAAACGCTGCGTTCTCCAGGCGGGCCTCGATGGCACTGGTGTCGTGCCTGAGGTCGAAGTGTTTGCGCAATCCGCCGAGGCTCTTGGTGCTGATATTCCACGGCAGAATCTGCGCACGATGAATCCAGTCCGTTTCGGCCGGTATCACATAAAAACCCAGCGTCGGAATATCCACCGACACCTCGAACCGATGCTCTTCGCGTGCCGCAAACGATTCTGCGCTGAACAGGGTCAGCACGCCCGCGCACAGGATCATCAACGATGGCTTGATCATTTCAGGCCCCCCCTGATGATTGGCCGGCTACGCGCAGGGACTTCTTGCTGTCGCCTTCCACCAGATTGAAGCGGTATTCACGTCCGGCCTGCTTGTCGAACTCGAAACTGTTGCCTGCGCGGATGTGGTGTTTGGTGGTTGGCTGGCAGGCGGTTTCGTCTTTCAGCGCACAATTGCGGAACTCGTCGATCAGCACCACGGTGTTGCCGTTATTGCGCACTCGATACGTGGCCGGGGTGTCTTCGATCACGCTGTCGAAGCGACTGCTTTTCGGGCGCACAAAGAACACCGTACCGAAACCGGTCATGACGTTGACCCCGGCCGACAGCGTGGTTTTGTATTGCTCACGCTCTTCGGCGGACACGGCGAATTCGTCTTCCTTTTCCGGGACAACGGGGATGAACCGCACGCGGAAATAGCGCTCCCGGTCACGCTCGCCCATCATCAACAGACGCGTACCCTGCATGCCGTTGGCCGGCACGATCAGCCGCGCGGGGCTGGCCATCAGGCCGTCTCGACTGCTCATGTCGGCCTGGCTCCTGACCTCGATTTCCCGCGAGGTGCCGTCGGCGTCGTAGAGGATTTCGAGGATGTTGACCTTGACGAATGCAGTGCTGTCGCCGCTGTTGAATACCCGTTTCAGGTAAGTGCTCTTGTCACCGTCGAGGTAGTCGTAGACCGTCCCGACATTGATCTGCGGGCCGGCCTGCAGGGCAAAGGGCAGCCCGCTCAAAACCATCAATAACACCAGACGTTTCATCACCTTGATTCCTTGGTCGTTGAACACAATGCCGACTCGACTCATCACTGAATGGCCCATCAGATATCCGAATCCCAGATCACAATGACAGTGCCGGAATAGCTGTCGCTCACGCCGGGCTGCAGCATCTCTGCCATCGAATGCGGCGGCACTTCAAAATGCAGGGTTCCCGGGGCTCGATCCACATAAAAACCCGGTTTGAAATACAGGGCACTCCCAACTCCGGGCTTCAACGGCATGCGCCTCACCGGCTGGCCGGCAAGATCGGTAATGCCATTGGGCATGCTGACGCTGACGTGCAGCTCGACTCGACGGTAATTATTACTGTCCTGCAATCCGCACTCGGCACCTACTCCGGGACCGCAATTGATCAGCATCTTGAAACGCGATGACGCCGAGATGTTGAAAGTCTGGTCGCGAAACAGGCTGACCGGCCGCCGTCCGGCCTGCAGCCAGCTCTGCCAGCCACCGTTGGGAACCAGGCGGACTTTCTCGCCACCGGGAGGAATTTCGACCTTGAGGGTGTGCTGTACATTCAGATTGAAATTCAAGGTCAGAGACGAACTCGACGGCAACATCACATCGCCAAAATCGAAATCCGCATTCGGCCCGACGCTGTAGGTCAGCGAACCGCTGTAGTCCCCCGACGACATGCCCAGCGGGTCGGGGGTGACCAGTTCATAGGCAAAATCGAGGTGTTCCAGACGCAGCCACGGCACATCGAACTTCGCCTGTTTGGTGCAGGCAGCGGCCGCTGGCGTTTTCCAGAAAAACGAGTATGAATCGGGGGAGAACCAACCCACACCGCTGTACTGACAGGGCGCCGGAGCATAGACCCAACTCAAGCCCCACAACAGGTTGTGGGCGCTCCGATCGTCTTCGGCGCCCTCCACCAGTTTCATCACCTTGTCGGTCACATAGCGCGAACCGATACCGACGATCCGCACCTTGACGATTTTTGGCTCGCGGGTGGTCTCGTGATAGACCGTCAGCTCACGCCACTGCACGGGTACCTGAAACGTTGCCCCTTGCCGCGGCGAAGGATGATTCGCCGCAATCGGCGCACGAGCGTTGAACTGAATCGGCACCTGCAAGCTGAATATTTCGTGCTGCTCGCACTGCGCCGGATCGTAGGTGCAGTAACCACTGGAAGGCGTGGTGTTCTGGAACTTGTTGCGGTGCGGATAAGAAGAGTCCGGCTTGAACTCGGCGGTGATCGACACCTGTTCGGCGTGAGCCGCAGATACCGTGCCGGCAACCAGCACAACAGCGGCCAGCCCGCGACGCAGGTATGTAGCCAAGGGTGAGACGTTCATGTCTGCAAATCTCCTGAAGCAGGCCGCATCAACCCGCGGTGTGGGCCTTTTGGGTGACGTCGGCCAACGTGTCCGGCGAGCAGCGCAAATCGCCGATCATCAGCACGTTGTTTTCGCTACGGTGTTGGTCGGGGTCGAGCCGGAACTGGCACAGCAGTTGATCGGCGTAGCGCACTTCGAGGGTCGGTGAGCCGGCGTGCATTTCCATCGAGAAAAACCCGTCGACTTCGCTGACCCCGCGGCTGGCGTGATTGATTACGTGGTGGCCTTTGAGCGGCTGGCCCTGCGGGTCGAGCAGGCGTCCGAGTACGGTGACGGTTTTCATCACCCGCACCTTGCGGTACTCCACGCCGCCCTTGTTCAGGTGATAGCGGGCGCGAGATGGTTCGATGTTGGCGGCCGGAACGTGATTGCCTTCGAAATCGAAGCCCACCGAACTGTTGCGGTACGCCGTGAGCGGAATGAAATTACGCCCCGGCCGCAGCGCTGAACTGCCGCCGCTGAGGTCGTCGGCGCGCAGGGTGACGTCGGCGATATCCGACTCGACATCGACGATCATTCCGGCGCCACGGCCCTGATGCTGGCTGGTCATGACCAGTTGCTGACCGCCGACGATCACGCTGCTGTCGAGGTTCACGCCACCGGTGAAGTTGCCGTTATAGGACGAGCGCTGCACGAAGCCGTCGCCATTGACCCAGTCGGTACGGAAGTTGGCCAGGCTCGAAAGACCGACGCCGTAGGTGTCGGTCAGCGCCGTGACCGAAACGCTTTGCAGAATGTGATTCTGCAGATCCTTGCGATAGCCGATCGAGCCATTGTTGTCGCGCCCGCCATCGCGGGCGGTGCGGCTGCCGATGCTGCCGGAAACCTGCTGCCCCGGCCCGCCCAGCGCCATGTTGATGCTCAGGTCGATCCCGCGATTACGCGCCTCGCCACTGCTGTAGCTGCCCGGCCGGTCGAACAGCGACAGCCGCCAGTTGGCATCGCTGCCAAACAGCTCGGTGCGTTGCGTCCAGCCCAGGTCCATGCCCACGCCTTCGACGTTGCCGGTGCTGTGCGAGACCCGCGCACTCAGCGAATCCTTGCGGCTGATGCGATGGTTGAGCGCCAGCGACGAGTTGCTGGTTTCGCCGGTGAACACATTGCGCTGACGCACGCGAGTGCCGTCGGGTAGCGTGTCGTAAGTGTTGCGGGTATCGAGCCAGCTGCGGTTGTGGCTGACCACCAGGCTGCCGGCGCCATAGTTGTACAGGCCCTGCACATCGGCGCCGGTGCCATGGTCTTCGGTCTGATAGAGGTTGGCGAAGAGGCTGATGCTGTCGGCCAGGCTCCAGTCGATCGAAGTGCCGTACTGCAAGGTATCGCGTACCTGACGCGCCGACAGGCCAAGGATCACGCGTGGGTGCAGCAGGTAGTTGAGCGCGGCGCCGGCAGTGAGATCACCGCTTTGCTGTTCCTCCCAATTGCTCAGCAGTTTGCTTTCCTGCCCGGCGAACACGTTATAGCGCCAGCGCTGGTCGAGGTTTTGCCAGTTCACCGGTTTGTAGACCAGCTCCTGTGTGGTCGCGGTGGTCTGGCCATCCTCGATCAGGCGCACTTCGACTTCGTAGATGCCACCGGGCAAGGGCCGGGTATCCAGCGTCTGTAAACCGGCCGGCACGGCTTGCGTGTTGATCAACAGGCCATCGCGATAGATCTCCACCGACGCCTGGCGATTGGCCGTGACGAAAATCGGGTAGACGCTGGGCCGCGGGCTGTCGACCGCCAGGCTGTCGGAGCTGCCATACATCACGCCCACCGCCGTGTCCGGGCTGGTGCCGAACGACCGGGGTTGGCGGGTCAGGCCTTCGGAATTGGGGGTGAAATAGCCCAGGCGGAAAAAACTGCCCTGCAGTTCGCGCTGGGTGTAGAGCTCGTGTACCGCATGATAGGTCTTGGTGTCCGGCCCGCCGAGGCGCGCCAGTTGCATATTGAAGGCCTGGCTCCAGTTGCCGAGACTGGCACTGGCTTCCAGACCGAAACGTCCGCCCAGATCCTGGTTCTGGCCGCCATTGAGGTTCAGCTGATTACGCAGCATCAGACCGCTGCTGCCCCCCTCGGGCTGCTCATGGAAGCGTTGCGTCTGCAGATCGCGCTCGGCGTTTTCGGTGGCGATCGAGAGCAGTGAATTTTCCAGGTTGTAATGCACCGCCAGCAGTTGCTCGGGGCATTGCCCGCTGCAGTTGCCAAGCGCTACGCCGGATTTGAGGAGACTGGCCCAGGTTTCACGCTCGGCGGCACTGATACGACTGTCACTGGTGTCGGTGAAGTCGAGCAAGGTAATGCGATCATCGCGCGACAATATAATCATTGCCTCGCCCAGCGGTTGTTGATCAAGTTCGACACGAACCGCCAAAGGCACATCAAAGAAATGCTCTTCAAAGTCTGCCGGAAGACCTTTCGCCTGAGCCAGCAAACTTCGCGGGGTATTATCGACTGGAGGCGGCGCCGCCAGTACGCTGCTGCTCAAAAGCAAGGCAAGCGCAGCCGCGATGGGCGTCATCGGATACATGGATTAATACTCTGATTACCGGAAGTAAAAGCCCGGCCGGGCAACTTAAAAGTTGCCGGCCGGTTACGTTACTGGACAAGTAACGTCAGGTATTGCCGTTATGACTCAAACCGAAGGTTCGACGACCAGCATGACCACACCGGTGTAGTCGCCAGCGGCCGGTTTGGCACCGGTAGCGCTGATCTTGAAGGGCGCGCGATAACGCGTATTGGACTCGGTATCGCCCACTACTTCCTGTGAGGTGGTGGTCAGCGTCTTGCCGTTGAGTTCGACTTTCAGGTCGATGGTGTTGCTACCGCCAATCAGCTTCGGCACACCTTCCAGACGTGCATGAACCTTGCCGGCCGTGTGCAGCACGTCGAAGTGCCCGTTGACTTCGCGCATAGAATTGGTGGCCGGGTTGTAGCTCATGTCCTGATCCTTGTTGACCAGATCGGCATCCACCGGCACCGCATAGAAGTCGTCAGCCGGTACGTGCGCCACGAGACTGATGGAGTGCTTGGCTTCAGTGGCGGCAAACGCCATCGAGGCGCTCATGGCCAAGACAGTCAGAGGGGCGGCAAAGGCGAGTTTCTTGAGCATCATTGAATACCTGTCTTATATAAATTAGTTGAGTCGTCGAGCAGTCAAGGTGAACTGAACAGTCACGAGCAGTCAGTACTCACCGTTAACTTTCAACGCCGAAGAATGTTCAACCAATTTATCTTCAAAGTAAGCAGGCAACGTCCTGCGACCTTGTAGCCTGGACGCTATTAGACGAGAAAGAAAAAACCGCGAAATTCAGGAAAGTTCCCGTCCAACTGTAAGATACAGACTACAGCGCGCCAGCCGAATGACTGCACGCGCCACAACTTCACAGCAACTTCCGTAAGACATGTACCACACTTTCCCGGAAACAAAGGGCGAAACGGAATATTAGAGAATCTGCACTAATCTGCGCCTTTGCCGGGGGATTTAATACTGCGTTTTCTTGATCATTTTCCGGTTTTTTCGACCGCAGATTCGATCGGTCAGGTGAGCGCCGTTGGTCAGGAACCCTTGTCAGCGCGTAAAGATATATCTTAAGTTGTATCTAAACACGACGAGAGAGCAGGAAAATGAGAGACCATCATTCCCCCCATCATCACCGCGAACACGGCGACGGCCGTGACGGCTTCGAAAAACGCCCCGGCCGCGAACGCGGTGGACGCGGCCCACGGGTCTTCGCCCCCGGTGATCTGAAATTGTTGCTGCTGGCGCTGATCGCCGAGCAGCCGTGCCACGGCTATGACCTGATCCGCCAGATCGAAGGCATGTTCGACGGCGCCTACAGCCCAAGCCCCGGCGTGATCTACCCGACCCTGACCTTCCTTGAAGAAAGCGACTTGATCAGCGGCGACGCCGAGGCCGGCAAAAAACGCTACAGCGTGACCGACGCCGGTCGTTTGTCCCTAAGCGAACAAGCGGTAGCGCTGGACGGCGTGCGCATGCGCATCGACGTCAGCAAACGCTCGTTGCGCGGCCATGACCGGCCGCCGGAAATCCACGAGGCGGTGCACAACCTGCGCCACGCCTTGCAACTGCACCACGGACGCTGGAGCGCGGAAGAAATCCAGCGGGTTGCCGCTCTGCTCAACGACACCGCCAAAGCCATCGTCGACGGCCCCGCCGTTCAAACTGCCCCGGAGAAAGCCGAATGACTGCAGTCGATACGCAAACCATTCACCGCGTGATGCACGAAATCAAACGCCGCAAACTCGAAGTGCTGCGCGTGGTCGACCTGACCCCGCGCATGCGCCGCATCACCCTCGGCGGCCCGGAGCTGGCCGGATTCACCAGCCTGGGCACCGACGATCACGTGAAATTGCTGTTCCCGCAGAATGCCGAACAAACCGCTGCGCTGGAGACCATGGTGCTCGGCGCCGGCAAGGACAACGGACCGCTGCCCGAGATGCGCGACTACACCCCGCGCCGCTATGACCTGGACAAACTCGAGCTGGACATCGACTTCGTCCTGCACGGCGACGGCCCTGCCTCGACCTGGGCTGAACAGGCCAGACCCGGGCAATTCCTGCACATCGGCGGGCCACGCGGTTCGATGATCGTGCCGGACATCTTCGACAGCTATCTGCTGATCGGCGACGAAACCGCCCTCCCCGCCATCGCCCGCCGCCTCGAAGGTCTGGCGAGCAATCGCAAGGCGCTGGTAGTGATCGAAGTGGAAAACGGTGCCGAGCAACAAGTGCTGGAAAGTGCGGCGCAGGTCAATGTGATCTGGGTCCTGCGTGAAGGTGGCAAGGACAACCTGCTGACCACCGTCAAACAGTTGCAGGTGCCCAAGGGCAATCTGTATGCATGGGTGGCGACCGAGACCAAGGTCTCGCGGCAGATCCGTCGGGTGCTGCTGGATGAGCATGGACTCAATGAGCAGTTCGTCAAAGCCGTCGGCTACTGGCGCGCCGAGGGTTCCGCAGAAGAGTGATTTACCCTTGTGGGAGCGGGCTTGCTCGCGAATGCGGTCGATCATTCAACCATGATGTTGACTGACCTGACGCCTTCGCGAGCAAGCCCGCTCCCACATTGACCTTTTAACTTCGTCCTGACTGCCAGCGGTCGATCCCGATCACCAGCAAGCCAATCAGCACAAACCCCACCAATATCCCCCCGGCATTGATGAACACCTGTGTATAACCGAGCATTGCCACATCAATGAACGGATACGCGTAGGCGCCAAGCAGATGCCCGCGCAGCAAGGCGTAAACGAAGTACACGAGCGGATAGATCAGCCACAGCGGCAGGTGCCAAAGGCGCAACGTGCCTTTGGGTACGCAAAACCACCAATAGCCGAGAAACAGCAGCGGCATCACGTCGTGCAGCAGTTCGTCAGCGACAAACTGCCAGCCCTGCGGGTGCCACAAATGCCGCAGCAAAATGCTGTAGGCCAGCCCCACCACAGCAATGCTAACTGCCACCCCGCTACTGACCCACGGTTGCAGAAACCAGCGTTGCGCAGCGGATTCACGCCGGGTGACCGCGCAGGTCAGCACCGTCGCCACCAGCGTGTTGGTCAACACCGTGAAGTAACTGAAGAAACTCACCAGCCCGCCCAACAGGCTGGCATCGACGCTCAGCCGCGCAAGGAAAATCAGATACAGCTGAATACTGAGCCCGGCCCAGCCGAGGCTGGCGATGACAGTGATCAGGCGTCGCCGCGCAACGGCGTCCATCTCAGACCGGTCGCTTGGTGCGCATCAGTTTCACGTACAAGCGCTCGACCTTCTCCCGCGCCCACGGGGTTTTGCGCAGGAAGGTCAGGCTCGACTTGATGCTCGGATCGCTCTTGAAGCAGCGGATATCGATGCGCTCGGCCAACCCCGACCACTCGTAATGCGCCACCAGCGCATTGAGGATCTGTTCGAGGGTTACGCCATGCAGCGGATCGGGAGTGTGGTCGTTCATGCCAGGCCTTTGGACGGAGGGAAAATGCACAAGCCGCGCACCTTAGCCGAGGGGCCGGTCAGGTGGAAGGCCTTGCATCAAATGTAGGCCAACCCGAGAAGATCGCAGCCTGCGACCATCGCCACAATGCGCCCGTTTGCCGCACTGTTACCGAATCAGAAATGCTGCATGTCTGCAAAAGCCCTTTGTCTTTTTGTTACAGATCATTATCCTGCCGCCCTTCAGCTGAATCGCTTCACTGCCTGCGTCAAATTGAAGCGCTCGGTTTACCCCCGTAAAACACCAAAAAAAGACTGACCCATGCCTGATTTTTCCTTCTCCAGAGACAGCGCTATCTCAGCCCTGCGCCTGCTCGGCGGCTGCACCGCGCTAGGCTTCGCCACCTACGCCCAGGCAGCCCCCGCCTTCGATAGCGACTCACCGTGGATGCTCGGTGACTGGAACGGCACGCGTACCGAACTCGCGGAAAAAGGTTACGACTTCAAACTCGATTACACCGGCGAAATGGGCAGCAACTTGCACGGCGGCTACGACCACGATCGCACCGCGCGTTACAGCGACCAGTTCGGTCTGGGCACGCACCTGGACCTGCAAAAAATCCTTGGCTGGGACGACGCCGAGTTTCAGCTGACCATCACCAAACGCAGCGGCAACAACATCAGCAACGACCGGATCAACGATCCGCGCGTGGGCGGCTTCACTTCGGCCCAGGAAGTCTGGGGCCGTGGCCAGACCACCCGCCTGACGCAGATGTGGTACCAGCAGAAATTCTTCGACCAGAAGCTCGACATCAAGGTCGGCCGCTTCGGTGAAGGCGAAGACTTCAACAGCTTCCCGTGCGACTTCCAGAACCTAGCGTTCTGCGGCTCGCAGGTCGGCAACTGGGTCGGCGGCATCTGGTACAACTGGCCGGTCAGCCAATGGGCGCTGCGGGTCAAATATCACCTGACCCCAGAGTTGTACGCACAGGTCGGCGCCTACGAGCAGAACCCGTCAAACCTCGATCGCGGCAACGGCTTCAAACTCAGCGGCAGCGGTACCCAAGGCGCCGTGTTGCCGGTGGAACTGGTGTGGACGCCGAAGCTCAACGGCCTGCCGGGCGAATACCGCGCCGGTTACTACTACAGCAGCGCCAAGGCCTCTGACGTCTATAAAGACCAGAACGGCCAGCCCGCCGCACTGAGCGGCGAAGCCTATCGCAGCGCGTCGAGCAAGCACGGCGTGTGGTTCGGCGCCCAGCAGCAAATCACCAGCCTCGCCAGCGATCACTCGCGCGGCTTGAGCGTGTTTGCCAACGCGACGATGCACGACAAGAAAACCAACGCGATCGACAACTACGTGCAGGCCGGCGTGGTCTACAAAGGCCCGTTCGATGCCCGCGCCAAGGACGACATCGGTTTCGCCCTGGCCCGCGTCCACGTCAACCCGGCCTTTCGCAAAAACGCCGAAGCGAGCAATCAGGCGCAGGCGGTTTACGACTACGACGACCCGTCCTTCCTGCCACCGCAGGACACCGAATACAGCGCCGAGCTCTATTACGGCGTGCACCTCGCCAACTGGCTGACCGTGCGCCCGAACCTGCAATACATCCGCCATCCGGGCGGTGTGGACCAGGTCGATGACGCACTGATCGCGGGGATCAAGATCCAGTCGTCGTTCTAAAGCACACCGAAATACTCAATGTGGGAGCGAGCCTGCTCGCGAAGGCGGCGTGTCAGTCGATGCATCAGCCTTCTGACACACCGCTTTCGCGAGCAAGCCCGCTCCCACAAGGAGATTTATGAAATTCGTTAGCTACACAAGTTTTATCTGAACCATACCTGTGCCCAATCGTCATCTAAAGTGACTACAGCGCGGGACTACATAAACGTCACGGAGAATCACACTATGAGCACCGAAAGTGCTTCGAGTCGGGGCCGTCTGCTACCGAGCCTGCTCGGCATTCTGCTTCTACTGATGGGCCTGGCCATGCTGGCCGGGGGAGTCAAGCTGAGCATGCTCGGCGGCTCGCTGTACTACCTGCTGGCCGGTATCGGCATTGCGCTGAGCGGCATTCTGTTGCTGCTGCGTCGTCGCGCAGCGCTGGGCCTGTACGCCATCGTGCTGTTCGCCAGCACGGTCTGGGCGTTGTGGGAAGTCGGTCTGGACTGGTGGCAACTGGTGCCGCGTCTGGCGCTGTGGTTCGTTCTCGGCATCGTGATGTTGCTGCCGTGGTTCCGTCGTCCGCTGCTGCTCAATGGCCCGGCGCCGATGGGCACAGGTGGCCTGACCGTGGCCGTGGTGCTGGCCGGTGTCACTGCCCTGGCCAGCCTGTTCACCCACCCGGGCGAAACCTTTGGCGAATTGGGCCGCGACACCGCGGACATGACCAGCACCGCACCGCAAATGCCTGATGGCGACTGGCAGGCCTATGGCCGCACCGAGTTCGGTGACCGCTACTCGCCACTCAAGCAGATCACTCCGGCCAACGTCGGCAAGCTGCAAGAAGCCTGGCGCATCCAGACCGGCGACCTGCCAACCGCCGATGACCCGGTCGAGTTGACCAACGAAAACACCCCGCTCAAAGCCAACGGCATGCTCTATGCCTGCACCGCGCACAGCAAAGTGCTGGCGCTGGATCCGGACACCGGCAAGGAACTGTGGCGCTTCGACCCGCAGATCAAGAGCCCGGTGGGCTTCAAGGGCTTTGCCCACATGACCTGCCGTGGCGTGTCGTACTACGACGAAGCCGCTTACGCGAAAGCTGATAACGCCGCCTCGGCCGTTATCTCCGAAGCCGGCAAAGCCGTTGCCCAGGCCTGCCCGCGTCGTCTGTACCTGCCAACCGCCGATGCACGCCTGATCGCACTGAACGCCGACACCGGCAAGATCTGCGAAGGCTTCGGCAAAAACGGCGTGGTCGACCTGACCCAAGGCATCGGCCCGTTCACCGCCGGTGGCTACTACTCCACCTCGCCAGCGGCGATTACCCGTGATCTGGTGATCATGGGCGGTCACGTCACCGACAACGAATCGACCAACGAGCCATCGGGCGTGATCCGCGCCTTCGACGTGCGCGACGGCCACCTCGTGTGGAACTGGGACAGCGACAAGCCGGACGCCACCGAGCCATTGGCCCCAGGCGAAACCTACAGCCGCAACTCGGCCAACATGTGGTCGCTGGCCAGCGTCGACGAAAAACTCGGCATGGTCTTCCTGCCACTGGGCAACCAGACTCCAGACCAGTGGGGCGCTGACCGCACTCCAGGCGCCGAGAAATTCAGCGCCGGCATCGTCGCCCTCGACCTGGCCACCGGTAAAGTGCGCTGGAACTACCAGTTCACCCACCACGACCTGTGGGACATGGACGTTGGCAGCCAGCCAACCCTGCTCGACATGAAAACCGCAGACGGCGTGAAACCGGCGCTGATCGCCCCGACCAAGCAGGGCAGCCTGTACGTCCTCGACCGTCGTGACGGCACGCCGATCATCCCGATCAAGGAAATCCCGGTTCCGCAAGGCGCCGTGAAAGGCGATCACACCGCACCGACCCAGGCCCGTTCGGACCTCAACCTGCTGGCCCCGGAACTGACTGAAAAAGCCATGTGGGGCGCCAGCCCGTTCGACCAGATGCTGTGCCGCATCCAGTTCAAGGAACTGCGCTACGAAGGCCAATACACGCCTCCGTCGGAACAGGGCAGCCTGATCTATCCGGGTAACGTCGGCGTGTTCAACTGGGGCGGCGTCTCGGTCGACCCGGTTCGCCAGATGCTGTTCACCAGCCCGAACTACATGGCCTTCGTCTCGAAAATGGTGCCACGCGAGAAAGTCGCCGCCGGCAGCAAGCGCGAGAGCGAAACCGCTGGCGTGCAACCGAACACCGGCGCGCCATACGCGGTGATCATGCACCCGTTCATGTCGCCACTGGGCGTACCGTGCCAGGCCCCGGCCTGGGGCTACGTCGCCGGTATCGACCTGACCACCGGTAAAGTCGTGTGGAAACGCAAAAACGGCACCAGCCGCGACAGCTCGCCAATCCCGATCGGCTTCACCTTGGGCGTACCAAGCATGGGCGGTTCGATGGTCACTGCAGGCGGCGTCGGCTTCCTCAGCGGCACCCTCGACCAATACCTGCGCGCCTACGACGTGAACACCGGTAAAGAACTGTGGAAATCGCGTCTGCCTGCCGGCGGCCAAGCGACCCCGATGACCTACACCGGCAAGGACGGCAAGCAATACGTGCTGCTCGTTGTTGGCGGTCACGGCTCGCTGGGCACCAAGATGGGTGACTATGTGATTGCGTACAAACTGCCGGAATAAGTTTCAGCGGCGGTAAAGGAAAGGCGATGTTCCGTGAGGGACATCGCCTTTTTTGTGCCCATCGATGTTGAATTCCCCCCAAACACTGTAGGAGTGAGCCTGCTCGCGATAGCGGTATTTCAGTCAATACTTTCGGTGACTGATTTACCGCTATCGCGAGCAGGCTCACTCCTACAAAGGAAGGTGTTCCTCCTACAGAAGCGCGTTGTGAGCGGGAGATTTCCGACAGGATGCGTCGGTTGTGCCTCGGAAGTTGGCTGGATAGGCTCTGGTGGTCGCTGGAAATTCAGCGGCCGGGCGTCGCGGCCTGATAACTGATGCATAATCGCCAACCTGACAGCACCTCGGATGCCTGTTGGTTGTGTCATGGCGGCTGTGCGCGGGATACCTTCTTTGGGGGTATGCCGATTCCTCAGTTATCGGTCCGCGAACCCGCGTACAGCTGCCACCTCAGATTGCGTCGCGGCAATTGAAGGTAGCTCCACTTCACCAACTGAGAATTCACCATGATCAAACCCACACCCAATCCCCCAGAAACCTCGCCCTACGAATCCCTCGATTCCAGAAAACTCCACGACGCCGCCGAACGCGCCCTCGACCACTACCTGAAACCCTCCGCCGCCGCGGTGAGATTCCACAAACCCAGCAACATGTTCCAGGTCGCCCCGGACATGGACAACGAAAGCCTGCTGGTCCACGCCTGCGAATCACTGGCCCAAGCCAGCCTCATGACCAGCGACATCGCTGCGTACATCGACATCCCGCAGCGCCGGACGATACTGGCCATTCAGCAAATCATCATGCTCGCCGAACTGGCGGTGAATCGGGTGCTGGATAATGTGGAAATCACCCAATCTGCGGCACACAGCTGAGCCATAGTGGGAGCGAGCTTGCTCGCGAAAGCGTCAGCACATCCAACACTTGCGGTGACTGACACACCGCTTTCGCGAGCAAGCCCGCTCCCACAGTGGAATTGGTTGAGTCAGGTGGAGATTGGTCGGCTCGTAGGCCGCCATCGCTGGCAAGCCAGCTCCCACAGCTTTGATTTGTGCATGCCCCATGCGGCGCAGCCGCCCCACTCAAAACAATGAGCGCAAGCTCGAGTACCGCTCTTGATCTTGATCCACGGGCGACGTCGGAAGGCTTCGTTCCGGGATTGATCCGGGGGTGGGAGCGCAGCGACCGTTTGGCGCAGCCAAACACAGCGAGAGGAGGTGCAGCGAAGCAAACCGGAGGCGCTGCCCCACGGATCAGTCCCGCAGCGAAGGAACCCCGAGCCCCAGCGAGCGGGCCGAACGCAGGAGCAAGCCTTTTCGGTTACCTTTTCGGCGTCTGGAAAAGGTGACTCGCCGTAAGGGCGAAACCGCCAGCCGCCACACCCAAAAAAACGGATATACCCCCAAAACCCCAAGAACATGGTCGGCCCAAAGGCCGCCAAGCCCAAAGCGTGACGCCTGTCAAAACCCTGAACACCCAAGCAGAAACACCGCCCCCCATTGAAACCACCCAAAGCCTGCCCCATCTAAGACCCATACCCCATTGCGCAGGTGCCCCATGAGCGACCAGCAAGAATTCCCGGACAACCCAGACGACTACACCGAAGCAGAACACATCGAACACACCTCATCCGGCAAAGGCCTGGCCCTGCCCGGCCAGAACCTGCCGGACAAGGTCTACGTCATCCCGATCCACAACCGCCCGTTCTTCCCGGCCCAAGTGCTGCCGGTCATCGTCAACGAAGAACCCTGGGCCGAAACCCTCGA
The DNA here is from genome assembly GCF_900215165.1 of Pseudomonas sp. LAMO17WK12:I5. Taxonomy (NCBI): domain Bacteria; kingdom Pseudomonadati; phylum Pseudomonadota; class Gammaproteobacteria; order Pseudomonadales; family Pseudomonadaceae; genus Pseudomonas; species Pseudomonas sp. LAMO17WK12:I5. The sequence goes on from NZ_OBDS01000001.1 coordinate 369,971, forward strand.
TCTGGTGAGCAAATCCGACCACCACTCCCTGGCCCTGTTCTTCATGGACACGCCCCAGGAAGACCCGCGCCACTTCAACACCGGCGCCCTTCCCGAATACGGCACGCTGGTGAAGGTGCACCACGCCAGTCGCGAAAACGGCAAATTGCAGTTCGTCGCCCAAGGCCTGAGCCGCGTGCGCATCAAGACCTGGCTCAAACACCACCGCCCGCCGTACCTGGTGGAAGTCGAATACCCGCACCAGCCGACCGAGCCGACCGACGAGGTCAAGGCCTACGGCATGGCGCTGATCAACGCGATCAAGGAACTGCTGCCGCTCAACCCGCTGTACAGCGAAGAGCTGAAGAACTACCTCAACCGCTTCAGCCCCAACGATCCGTCGCCGCTGACCGACTTCGCCGCCGCCCTCACTTCGGCGACAGGTAATGAGCTGCAAGAAGTGCTCGACTGCGTGCCGATGCTCAAGCGCATGGAAAAAGTCCTGCCGATGCTGCGCAAGGAAGTCGAAGTCGCGCGCCTGCAGAAAGAGATCTCCGCCGAAGTGAACCGCAAGATCGGCGAGCACCAACGCGAGTTCTTCCTCAAAGAACAGCTCAAGGTGATCCAGCAGGAACTCGGCCTGACCAAGGACGACCGCAGCGCCGATCTCGAACAGTTCGAGCAACGCCTGGAAGGTAAAGTCCTGCCGGCACAGGTGCAGAAACGCCTCGAAGAGGAAATGAACAAACTGTCGATCCTCGAAACCGGCTCGCCAGAGTACGCGGTCACCCGCAACTACCTCGACTGGGCGACCTCGGTGCCGTGGGGCGTGTACGGCGAGGACAAACTCGACCTCAAACACGCGCGCAAGGTGCTCGACAAACACCACGCCGGCCTCGACGACATCAAGGACCGCATCCTCGAATTCCTCGCGGTCGGTGCCTACAAAGGCGAGATCAGCGGCTCAATCGTGCTGCTGGTCGGCCCGCCGGGCGTGGGTAAAACCAGCGTCGGCAAATCCATCGCCGAATCCCTCGGCCGACCGTTCTACCGCTTCAGCCTCGGCGGCATGCGTGACGAAGCCGAGATCAAGGGCCACCGCCGCACCTACATCGGCGCGCAGCCGGGCAAACTGGTGCAGGCGCTGAAAGACGTCGAAGTGATGAACCCGGTGATCATGCTCGACGAGATCGACAAGATGGGCCAGAGCTACCAGGGCGACCCGGCCTCGGCGCTGTTGGAAACCCTCGATCCGGAACAGAACGTCGAATTCCTCGACCACTACCTCGACCTGCGCATGGACCTGTCGAAAGTCCTGTTCGTGTGCACCGCCAACACCCTGGATTCGATTCCCGGGCCGTTGCTGGACCGGATGGAAGTGATTCGCCTGTCGGGCTACATCACCGAAGAAAAAGTCGCCATCGCCAAGCGCCACCTGTGGCCGAAACTGCTGGAAAAGGCTGGCGTGTCCAAGGGCAGCCTGAGCATCAGCGACAGCGCGCTCAAAGCCTTGATCGACGGTTACGCCCGTGAGGCCGGGGTGCGCCAGCTGGAAAAACAGATGGGCAAACTGGTGCGCAAGGCGGTGATGAAGCTGATCGACGACCCGAAAGCGGTGATCAAGCTTGGCCCGAAAGACCTCGAAGCCTCGCTGGGCCATCCGGTGTTCCGCAATGAACAAGTGCTGTCGGGCACCGGTGTGATCACCGGTCTGGCCTGGACCAGCATGGGCGGCGCGACCCTGCCGATCGAAGCCACGCGGATTCACACGCTTAACCGGGGGTTCAAACTCACCGGACAACTGGGCGATGTAATGAAAGAGTCGGCGGAGATCGCCTACAGCTACGTCAGCTCGCACCTGAAACAGTTTGGCGGCGATGCGAAATTCTTCGATGAAGCCTTCGTCCACCTGCACGTACCCGAAGGTGCCACACCGAAAGACGGCCCGAGCGCCGGCGTGACCATGGCCAGCGCCCTGCTCTCGCTCGCCCGCAATCAGCCGCCGAAAAAAGGCGTGGCGATGACCGGCGAACTGACGCTGACCGGGCATGTGCTGCCGATTGGCGGAGTGCGTGAGAAGGTGATCGCGGCGCGGCGGCAGAAGATCTTCGAACTGATCCTGCCGGAGCCGAACCGGGGCAACTTCGAGGAGTTGCCGGATTATCTGAAGGAAGGCATTACCGTGCACTTTGCCAAGCGCTTTGCGGATGTAGCGAAAGTTTTGTTCTGATTCAGACATTGGTCGTTATCAATCAAACAACGATAACGACCAATACTTCTTCGCATAGCCGTGCACTTCTTAATTGCCAAGCGATATAAAAAACTGACATTTCTGACAGTTCCGAAGTTTTCTATCTTGAATAAGCTCTACCTTGTTTCTCCCCCCAAGTTAGACACAGGAGCTTCAAGATGAATAACTCAAAAGATGCAAGGACATTTGCTCGCGGTATTTTGACAGCCTACATTCCAGAGGACGTCAACTTCTCGACCGATAAACTAATCATAAGTACTCATAAAGAAACCCTAGCCCTGGAAGGAATATACCACCGTCCTGACCAACCGAATTTTTCAAGAAACGTCAGGGTTTTCCTGACAAAAAAAGACCAGAAGTATCCGGACAATGGCTGGCATAACTTTCCTGCAGAAAATATCAGAGTCGGATATGACGGAAATTTTAACGCCGATTTTTTTAGGACCATTCCGGGAGAAGGCGTTATTTTTCTCAACCTTGACCCTGCCACCCATCGCTACTCCTGTGCGATGGATATAAGTTTCACAAAAGAGGGCAGTGACGAAAGTTTTCCTGTTATTTGCTCATTTACCATGATCCATCAATAGTCTGCTGCTGATCAAAGTCAGCATTTTTGCATCGGCCGACGCTACGTTGCCGGATTATCTGAAGGAAGGGATTACGGTGCACTTTGCCAAGCGCTTTGCGGATGTGGCGAAGGTGTTGTTCTAACCCTGAGGCAATAAAAGCGCTGCAGGCTCGCGCCTGCAACGCTTTTTTATTTCGGTTAGTTTGTTAAAAACATAAAAGACAGCACAAAACAGCCTAAACAACTGTCAAGTCTGACAGTACCTTTTCTCAACTGCGCTATTGATACTGCGTGCTCAATTGGCTTCCAAAAGCGAGCACACAATGGAAAATCTGAACGCTACCCCTGCAGGTACTCTGCAAAATCTCTCCGGAGAATTCAAGGCGACATTTACCAGCGACACTGTTTCGGGCGCAGCACGGTATCAATACCAATCTCAACAACTCCAAAACAATCTGGCTGCCGCACCTGAGTATCTGGATTTTTACAGCACCTCAAGTTCAAGTCCTGACAGCCAATCCATCACCAATGATCGTCGAAGTATCAGGATTATATTCAGATCCGATCTTGCGCCTGGCACCTATGAGTTTCCTCCGGAAGGCGCTATAAGAAACGTGATTTACAGTGAAGTGCAAAAAGTCGGCATCGGTTTCTACGATACGAGCCACATAGCAACAAACGCCAGACTTGAGCTAAAGATCACCGAAGATGGCCGTCGTTACTCGGGCAAACTCGACTTCGACGTACTGATCAATGGAGAAACCCTTACAGTAAACTCCCACTTCGATGTTGTATTGCACTTCACCGCCCTCCCCTCAGGACAAGTCAACGTATCCAACTCCTCTTCTACTGAGGCACGCACTTCGGATGCTGTCCCGCAGAATATAACGGGCAAATTCAATGCGACATTCCCAACCTCACTCAATCCCGGTGAAACCTCTTTCGCAAGAGCCCCCTACCAATCCTCAAGCCTGAGCTACGACACGCTATTTCTGATTCCTGACATTAATTTTCTTAGCCGTAGCGGAATTCAACCCTTGGACAGTGACAGGACAAGCGACGCACGCGGATTTGAAATTTATTTGAAAAAAGGAATCACCTCTGGAACGTACCGCTACCCGGATCCGCTCAGCCCAATTACAAAATTGCTATACAGCGAAGTACGCCGAATAGGCGAAAAATATATAAATTTAAACTTTGAAACCTTAGAAGCGACTATTGAACTTGAAGTTTTCGATGAGCGTCGTTATGTCGCAAAAAGTTTAACCATGAAGGCCCGCCCACCCGCAGGGGCGATCTTGAATATCAACGCCGACTTTGACATTTATCTGTCCACTGATTAAACCCGACACGGGTTCTGAACGGCTTGACCGCCGCGCTCGGTTAAGCCGTTATCCGTGACCAATCCACACGCTCCGCGACACACTTTGTCTCATTCTCAGTTATGCTCGCCGTTCGTCGTCAACGCCGGAGCCACTGAGCCTATGTCCGCCACTCGCCTGTTTGTCCCTCTCGCCCTCTCTTTGCTGGCCGCCTGCGCCACGCAGCCAAAACAGAACGTGACCGTGGAAAACCAGAGCGAATGCCCCGTGCGTCTCACCAACGGTCAAAATCTGATCGTGATGCTGCCGAGCAACCCGACCACGGGCTATCGCTGGGCAATTCAGGATTCCGCCGGCGGCGTGCTACATGCACTCAGCCCTGAGGTTTACAGCAGTCCGAAAGATTCCGGCATGGTCGGCGCGGGCGGTTTTTCCACTTGGCGCTTCCAGGCCTTTGCCACCGGCAACGGCCGCCTGCGCCTGACCTCGCAGCAGCCGTGGGAACCGGAAGTTGAACCGGCAGAAACCTTCGACTGCGCCATTTCGGTGAACTGATCGTGGGCTGGCTGATTCTGGCGCTGATGGGCGCGGTGACGTTTCTCTACGGTGTGAGCACGCATGCGGCATTGCTCTGCCTGCTGGTCAAACCGTTACCGGTGCTGGCGCTGCTCGGCTGGCTGCACGATGCGCCACCCAGCGACTATCGACGCTGGATCAGTCTGGGGCTGATTTTCTCTGTGCTCGGTGACGTGTTGCTGGCGTGGCCGGGGGATTTGTTTGTGTTTGGCCTGGGGGCGTTTCTGGTGGCGCATCTGGCGTATCTCAAGGCTTACCTCAGCGATTGCAAGCGTTTGGCGCTCTTGCCGCTGGTGCTCGCGCTCGGCGTCGGCGCGGTGCTGCTGGGGATTTTGATTTCCAGTGGCCTCGGGCCGTTGCTAGTGCCAGTGGTCGTCTATGGCACCGCGATCAGCGCCATGCTCTGGCGCGCCCTCGCCCGCCTCGGCACCGATGTGCCCAAGCGATCGGCGCTGCTGGCGGCGGCGGGTGCGCTGGCGTTCGTGTTCTCCGACAGTGTGATCGGCATTGATCGCTTCGTATCGCCATTCCACGCCGCGCCGTACGTGATCATCCTCAGTTACTGGCTGGGGCAGTGGGGGATTGCCGCTTCGGCGTTTTCCGTGAAACACCGCTAACTTTGTAGTGAGGGGATTTATCCCCGATGGGCTGCGCAGCGGCCCTGAAACCGGTCAATCAGGTATGTCAGACAGACCGCAGGCACAGATCTTGGGGCTGCTTCGCAGCCCATCGGGGATAAATCCCCTCGCCACGTCGGACAACCCAAGCATCCCGACGCCACTTTGGCTAAAATGCCGGCCTTTTCATCAACACCGCCGGAACCGCCGTGAGCAAAGAACCCGATCGCATTTTCGCCCAGCCGATGGCCCAGGTGCCTGACTTCGCCTTCAACGAGGACGTGGTGCGGGTGTTCCCGGACATGATCAAGCGCTCGGTGCCGGGTTACCCGACCATCGTCGAAAACCTCGGCGTACTCGCGGCGCAATTTGCCCAACCGAACAGCGTTCTGTACGACCTCGGTGCTTCGCTCGGCGCCGTGACTCAAGCCTTGCGCCGTCACGTGCGCACCGACGGTTGCCGGGTGATCGCGGTGGATAACTCGGCGGCGATGGTCGAACGCTGCCGCGAGTACCTCAACGGTCAGGATTCGATGTTCCAGGAGTTGTTACCGGTCGAAGTGATCGAAGGCGACATTCTCGCGCTCGAATTCAAACCGGCCTCGGTGGTGGCACTGAACTTCACCCTGCAATTCATCGCCCCGGAGCAGCGCACCGCGTTGCTCTCGCGTATTCGCCAGTCGCTGCTGCCCGGCGGCGCGCTGATTCTGTCGGAGAAGCTGCGCTTCAACGATGCGCAAGAGCACGCGCTGCTCACCGATCTGCACGTCGCGTTCAAACGCTCCAACGGCTACAGCGAACTGGAAATTGCCCAGAAGCGCAGCGCCATCGAAAACGTCATGAAGCCCGACAGCCTCGAAGAACACCGCGAACGCCTGCTGGCCGCCGGGTTCTCGAAAGTCGTGCCGTGGTTCCAGTGTCTTAACTTTGCCTCGTTGATTGCCTTGCCATGATTGATCTGTCCCCCCTCGCCCGCCGTCTGGCCGGTAGCCCGCTGGCCGACTGGGCCAACACCCTGCAAGGGCAACTCGACAAGAAAATGGAGAAAGGTCACGGCGATCTGGAGCGCTGGCAGAGTGCGCTGGACGCGTTGCCGAAACTTGAGCCGACTGAAGTCGATCTGCTCAACGGCCTGAAACTCGACACCGACTGCGACGACGAAACCCGCGCGCAGATGCGCACCGCGCTGATGGGCCTGTCGCCGTGGCGCAAGGGGCCGTTCGACCTGTTCGGCGTACACGTCGACACCGAATGGCGCTCGGACTGGAAGTGGTCGCGGGTCGCCCCGCATCTGGACCTGAAGGGCAAACGCATCCTCGACGTCGGTTGCGGCAACGGCTATTACATGTGGCGCATGCTCGGCGCCGGTGCCGACAGCGTGATCGGCGTCGATCCGAACTGGCTGTTCTTCTGCCAGTTCCAGGCCGTGCAGCGTTATCTGTCCGAGCCGAATGCCTGGCACCTGCCGTTCCCGTTCGAAGACTTGCCGCCGAACCTTGAAGGCTTCGACACAGTGTTTTCGATGGGTGTGTTCTACCATCGACGTTCGCCGATCGAGCATTTGCTGGCGCTGAAGGATTGCCTGGTCAAGGGCGGCGAACTGGTGCTGGAAACGCTGGTGGTTGAAGGCGACAAGCATCAAGTGCTGGTGCCGGAAGATCGCTACGCGCAGATGCGCAACGTGTGGTTCCTGCCATCGGTACCGGCGCTGGAGTTGTGGCTGCGGCGGGCAGGTTTCACCGATATTCGTTGTGTCGACGTCAGTATGACGACGGTCGATGAACAACGAGGCACCGAATGGATGAAGTATCAGTCGCTGAGTGACTTCCTTGATCCGGAAGATCACAGCAAGACTATCGAAGGGCTGCCGGCGCCGCTGCGCGCGGTGATTGTCGCGAAGAAATAACCCGATCCCCCCTACACGGGAGATCCCCCCTGTGGGAGCGGGCTTGCTCGCGAAAGCGGTGTATCAGGCAACATTTTAATCGCCTGACACACCGCTTTCGCGAGCAAGCCCGCTCCCACATTGGGTCTTGTGTTTATTCAGTGGGTTTTGCGCGACGGGCTCTGAAGAATTCGGTCAGCACTGCTCCACATTCTTCGGCCAGCACCCCACCTTCATACAACACCCGGTGATTCAAAAAGCCCTGGGTAAAGAACTGGCCCTGACTCTGCACAATCCCGGCCTTCGGCTCCAGCGCGCCATACACCACCCGCGCAATGCGTGAATGCACGATCAGCCCGGCGCACATGCTGCACGGTTCCAGCGTCACGTACAGCGTGCTGCCGGGCAGGCGATAGTTGTTGATGGCCTGGGCAGCAGCGCGGATCGCGACCATTTCCGCGTGGGCACTCGGGTCGCTGGTGGTGATCGGGCAGTTGTAGCCACGCCCGATGATCTCGCCGCTCTGCACCAGCACCGCGCCCACCGGCACTTCGCCGAGGGCTGCGCCTTGGGCAGCAAGCTCCAGCGCTTCGCGCATGAAATCGCGGTCACGGCTGCGGTCGATGATCGCGGCGGGGCGAATCTGGCGCATCACTTCACCTCGATGGCGGCCATCAGGCCGGTTTCCATGTGGTCGATCACGTGGCAATGGAACATCCATACCCCCGGGTTATCCGCCACCAGCGCCACTTGCGCACGCTCGTTCTTGCCCAGCAGATAGGTGTCGGTGAAGTACGGAGTGATCTTGTGCCGGTTCGACGCAATCACCTTGAAGCTCATGCCGTGCAGGTGAATCGGGTGCTGGTACTGGGTCATGTTCTTCAGTTCGAAGATATAGCTCTGGCCCAGCTTCAGGCTGGCAATCGGCCGATCGGCGCAGGTCTTGTCGGTGATGTCCCAGGCCTTGCCGTTGATCTGCCACAGGCTCGGTGGCTTTCCGTTGTCGACATTCACCGACACCGAACCGACCCATTCGAAATTGAAGTTGAGTTTCTCGGCATTCGCCAGATCCGGTTCGGCCACCGGGTTGGCGGGCAAGGCTTTCGGCCACTCGGTCGGCGCATCGTTATTGGCCACCGAGCGCAAAGTCCCCAGTCGCACCGGGCCATTGCGCAGCGACAATTCTTCACCGGCCGGCGGCGCCTTGATCGCCAGACAAATACGCATGCCGGGGCCGAGCCAGTATTCCTTGCCCAGCGGCCGCGGCTCGATCGGGTTGCCGTCCAGCGCATAGATCTGCGCTTCAACGCCGGGGATGTTGATGCGATACGTCAAAGTGTTGTCGAGGTTGAGCAAACGCACCCGGGTGATCTGCCCGGCCGGCAACTCAATCACCGGCGTTGGCACGCCGTTGATGGTCGACAAGCGCCCCGCCGTACCGCCACGCGCCGCTTCACGAGGGATGCTGAACTCGACGAAATTGCCTTGCTCGTCGATGTGCCAGCTCTTCAGGCTCAGGGTCTTTTCGTACTTGAAACCGGTCGGCTCGCGCTCTTCGACAATCAACGGCCCGACCAGCCCGCGCCCCAGCTCTTCGCTGCTGCTGACGTGCGGGTGATACCAGTAGCTGCCCGCGTCCGGCACGCGGAATTTGTAATCGAAGTATTCACCGGGCAGCACCGGCAATTGCGAGACGTACGGCACACCGTCCATCTCCAGCGGCAGACGGATGCCGTGCCAGTGAATGGTGGTCGCCACCGGCAGGTGGTTGATGAAACGCACCCGCAGCCACTCGCCCTGACGCACGCGCAATTCGGTGCCCGGCGCCGACGGGCCGAACGCCCAGGCCTCGGTCTTGTGCCCTGGCACCAATTCAACGTCCAGTGGCGCCGCGATCAGCTCGTAGTCGTGGCCCGCGTCAGCGTCGGCCATCTTGCCCAGCCAGTAACGCGACGCACCTCCCGCTCCGACACCAACGACAACAAGACCGGCCAGGCCACCGAGGATTTGGCGACGGGTAAAGGACATGAACTCAACTACCTCACGTATCTGCGTCGGGCACCGGGCCCGCAAAAGGCAAATACGATACACCTGCAATTGCGAAACAGTAAGGGCAGCGCGGCGGATGGACGCAGTTGCGCCTCGCGCGTACACGATTTCGATCGATCAAGTGACATAACTATGTAGTGCACATGCATCGAACAGCCGGGCCATCCTGTGCCACCCGTTTCTCAAGGAAAGAGAGCCCAAACACATGCCCAACCCGATGCCCAACGCCGCCGACAAGGCCGCGCTCAAGGCGATTGCCGCCACCGTCATCCAGACCTGCCCGAGCCTGCAGGACGCTGCTCGACAGGTCGCCAGCGACTTGTTGATCAAATACCAGGTCCACGGCCTCGACCCGGATCAGGTGTATTTCCACCGCTTCGACGCCTCGCAAAGCAGCTCGAATGCCTTCACCGGCTGGGAGCATGTGCACGCCACGCCCACGTCAAGCATGACCCTGACCCAGTTGGTGATTCACCGCTTCCGCGTCACCGACCAGGACAACGCCGACCTGCTCGACGTCTATGGCGGTTTCTATACTGCCGGTCCCGATGCCCGCACCTTCGATGAACGCAATGAAGTGCGCCTGCACGGCAACGATGTGCTCAAGGACTTCTGGAGCATCGACTTCAGCGCACTGTACGACGCTCAACTGAACGCTTTCTGGAATACCAGCGGCAGCGACTTTCGTACCCTGGCCAAGTGCAACTTCCTGATCAAAGCGCTGCAGGCGCGGGACAAACGTCAGCTGAGTGGCGAGGATTTCCAGTTCGTCACGCAAGCGGCGATCGGCCCGCTGACGTGGCCAGTCAGCCTGCCAATGCTGCAGACCAGCCACCCTTGCCCGGACAGTGTGCGCACGCTGGACATTGCCGGTTACGCCGCTACCAACGTCCTGCGTTTCGTCATGCCCCAGGGTAGGCAGATCCTCTACCTGCCCGGCAACAGCGATGCCTTCCATGTACTGGAAAGCGCCACCGACCTGCACTTCTGGATCCTGCAGCGGATGAACACACCTGCGGCGCGCGAGACATTCCTTGCGCATTTCTCGCTGGCCGACCGGCAGCAGATCAACGCCAATCTTGGTGACCTGATGAATCGCCTGGTGGCTACATGGGGCCGCTACGACCATTCGCTGATCAATCAGGACAACCGCGCGGTCAGTGGCGACGCCTTTACTTGGCTGAGTGACTCGACCCGCACGGCGATGTTTGCAGAAGCCAGCCTGTCCCTGACCTCCAACGGTGACCTGCGCAAGAAGCTGTGGATCGGCTACCTCAGCGCCGGGGTCAAGGTGTTCGGGCCAATGGCCGTGGTCGGCTGGCCAGTCGCATTGCCGGTGATCGGCGCCAGCATTGCCAACATGGGGCTGAACATCGATCAGGCGGTCAATGGCAAAACCGCCGCCGAGCGCAAGGCCGGGATTGTCGGTGCGGTGCTCAGCGGCATCGACATGCTGTTCAATCTGCTGGCACTCAAGGGCCCGGGATCATTGGCCGAGGTCGGACCCGAGGTGGATGCCGCCGAAGCGGCGGAGATGAGCGACCTGACCGATAAAGTCGGGACGCCGATGGGTGGGCCTCAGCCGCCGATTGCCACGCCCCTGATTGAAGACACCCCGCGACCGGTCATTCCGCCGAGCTGGCAAGCCAATGAGTTGCTCGATGGCATTACGCCGGTGAGCGAGCCCGGAAAATTCCAGGGCATTTATCTGCTCGATTCGAACCCCTCAACCGCCATCCTGATGGACGACACCGCCTATTACGTACGCTACGAAGCCGACATCAACGGCAGCGGACACTGGGCGGTCATCGATCCCGAGCACCCCCACGGCTTTACTCGCTCGATCCCGGTACGCCTGAACCCTGAGGGTGAATGGGAAACCATGCCTCGCGCAGGACTCAGCGGCGGCGGCAAGTCTTCGGGTCTGGCCGGTTCAAGCAGCCGCAGCACCGTGGCCGCCCTGCCCGCCTCGCAATACGACGTACCTGCCCCACTCAAGGCGCACCTTGAAGAAGGCGCGGCCGGGCTGAATGACGAGGCCTTGCGCGATTTCTACGACAGCCTGAACGAGTTCGATGCCTACCGCGACTTCAAGGTCATCCGCAAACGCCTGTATCGCGACGCGCTGGATTTTTACAGCACCTTGCGCCTGCCCGATCGTCCTCCGGTGCCCGCCCTGGCGGCGGACACGACTGCTGAGGAGATCATCGAAAAAATCCTCGAACATGCCCGAGGCCTGGTGCTCGGCGAGAGCCACACGGCCATCGGCAGCAAGCAATGGCTGATCGAGAACATGCAATTGCTCGCCAGCAAACAGGTGAAGAGCCTGTACATGGAGCACCTGCTGACCGACTTCCATCAAGCCGCGCTGGATGAGTTCTTCCGCACGGGCAACATGCCGCAAAAACTCGAGGCCTATCTCAAGGCACTCGACGTCGGCAACATGACCGATCCGCTGGAGCGCTACACGTTCCTGGAATTGGTCAAGGAAGCCAGAAAGCAGGGGATCCATGTACAAGCCATCGATTGCATGGCGAGTTACCGACTCAACGGCATGGACTTGCCTGCGGGCAACAACACCGCGCGGCAGAAAATGATGAATTACTTCGCCCGCCTGATGATCCGCGCTGACCAGTCCGCACGCGGCGCGCACAAATGGGTGGCGCTGATGGGCAACTCTCACTCCAACACTTTTGATGGGGTTGCCGGCGTCAGCGAACTGGAAGAGGCGATCGGCATTCGCGTCGAGGATGTCGCCGAAGGGACTTCACGGGGCATTGAAGTCGATCCCGGAAGAATCCTGCCCTTGGGCGGTACGGCGCACGATCGTTCCGCGCTGGTCAGAGGCGACTTGCGCCTGCAAATCGAAACACCCTGGACCGCGCACACCATGACCGAATTCGAAACCTTATTACCTCGCCATGGCATGTACTCCCTGAAGCAACAACCCAATCTGACGTTCATCGTGCACCGCAGTCGTTCGCGAGAACTGGTGCGGACCGTCATCGAAACCGACGGCAAACGCTTCTACATTGAACGCCCCGGCTGGCCTTCGGTGAGCGGTAAACGCTACCCGAGCATGAAAGCGCTGCTGCAAGCTCTGGATGACATGGGCATGCAACTGGGTGGCTGGTCAAAACCGCTGTAACGCAAAAACAGAAAAGCCGTGTGAAACGGATTTCACACGGCTTTTCGGTTACAGCGATCAAGCCTTTACGGCTTGCTCGGCATTATTCCCACTCAATGGTCGCCGGCGGCTTGCTCGACACGTCGTAAGTGACGCGCGAAATGCCTTCGATTTCATTGATGATGCGGCCGGAGACGGTTTCCAGCAGTTCGTAAGGCAGGTGTGCCCAACGTGCGGTCATGAAGTCGATGGTTTCCACGGCACGCAGGGCCACGACCCAGGCGTAACGACGGCCGTCGCCGACCACGCCAACCGATTTCACTGGCTGGAACACCACGAAGGCCTGGCTGACTTTGTGGTACCAGTCGGCTTTGCGCAGTTCTTCGATGAAGATATGGTCGGCGCGACGCAGCAGGTCGGCGTATTCCTTCTTCACTTCACCGAGGATGCGCACGCCCAGACCCGGGCCCGGGAACGGGTGACGGTAGACCATGTCGTACGGCAGGCCCAGTTCCAGACCCAGACGACGGACTTCGTCCTTGAACAGTTCGCGCAGTGGCTCGACCAGTTTCAGGTTCATTTCTTCCGGCAGGCCGCCCACGTTGTGGTGCGACTTGATCACGTGCGCCTTGCCGCTTTTCGCGCCAGCCGACTCGATCACGTCCGGGTAGATGGTGCCTTGCGCCAGGTACTTGATGTTGTCCAGCTTGCAGGATTCGGCATCGAACACGTCGATGAAGGTACGGCCGATGATCTTGCGCTTCTTCTCTGGATCAGCTTCGCCGGCCAGGTTGTTCAGGAACTGGTCTTCCGCGTTGGCGCGGATCACCTTGACGCCCATGTTCTCGGCGAACATGGCCATCACTTGCTCGCCTTCGTGCAGACGCAGCAGGCCGTTGTCGACGAAGACGCAGGTCAGTTGGTCGCCGATGGCTTTGTGCAGCAGCGCCGCAACCACCGAGGAGTCAACGCCGCCGGACAGACCCAGCAGCACGTTGTCGGTGCCGACCTGTGCGCGGATGTTGGCGATGGCGTCTTCAGCGATCTTCGACGGAGTCCACAGGGCTTCACAGCCGCAGATGTCGAGCACGAAGCGCGAGAGGATGCGACCGCCCTGCTTGGTGTGGGTCACTTCCGGGTGGAACTGCACGCCGTAGTAAGCACGTTCGTCATTGAACATGCCGGCGATCGGGCAGCTTGGGGTGCTGGCCAGGATGTGGAAGTCTTCCGGCATCTTGGTGACCTTGTCACCGTGGCTCATCCAAACGTCGAGACCGAACAGGCCGTCGGCGTCGATGTGGTCCTCGATGCCGTCGAGCAGGCGGCTCTTGCCGACTACGTCAACGCGAGCGTAACCGAACTCACGCAGCTCGGAACCTTCAACCTTGCCGCCCAGTTGCTCGGCCATGGTCTGCATGCCGTAGCAGATACCGAAGACCGGCACGCCCAGATCGAAGACTGCCTGTGGGCAGCGCGGGCTGTTGGCTTCGTGCACGGACTCGGGGCCGCCGGCGAGGATGACGCCTTTAGGTGCGAATTCGCGGATCGCCTCTTCGTCCATGTCGAACGGGTGCAGCTCGCAATACACACCGATCTCGCGCACGCGGCGGGCAATCAGTTGGGTGTATTGCGAACCGAAGTCGAGGATCAGGATGCGGTGAGCGTGAATGTCGAGGGCCATGATTCAGTCTCGTCTAAGTAATTCAGAAACAGTCGTGATTCAGAAACAACTCGGGGCTGAATAAAACAGCCCCGGTTGCTTAACGATTTGCTTGAAGCATCAACCTACGCGGTAGTTTGGCGCTTCTTTGGTGATCTGCACGTCGTGAACGTGGGATTCGGCCATACCGGCACCGGTGATCCGCACGAACTCAGGCTTGGTGCGCATTTCTTCGATGTTGGCGCTGCCGGTGTAACCCATCGAGGAACGCAGACCGCCCATCAACTGGTGGATGATCGCCGTCAGGGTGCCTTTGTACGGCACACGGCCTTCGATCCCTTCCGGAACGAGCTTCTCGGCGCCTGCCGAGGAGTCCTGGAAGTAACGGTCGGAAGAACCTTGCGCCTGGGACATGGCGCCCAGCGAACCCATGCCGCGATAAGCCTTGTACGAACGGCCCTGGAACAGTTCGATCTCGCCCGGGGCTTCTTCAGTACCGGCGAACATCGAACCCATCATCACGCAGGACGCACCGGCCACGATGGCCTTGGACAGGTCACCGGAGAAACGGATGCCGCCGTCGGCGATCAACGGTACGCCAGTGCCTTCAAGGGCAGCGGCGACGTTGGCGATGGCACTGATTTGCGGCACGCCGACACCGGCGACGATACGGGTGGTGCAGATCGAGCCAGGGCCGATACCGACCTTGACCGCATCGGCACCCGCTTCGGCCAGGGCCTTGGCGGCTGCGCCGGTGGCGATGTTGCCGCCGATCACCTGCACTTCAGGGAAATTCTCTTTGACCCAGCGAACGCGGTCGATCACGCCCTTGGAGTGACCGTGTGCGGTGTCGACCACCACCACGTCCACACCGGCGTTGACCAGCGCGGCAACGCGGTCACCGGTGTCTTTACCGGTACCGACGGCAGCGCCAACGCGCAGACGACCTTGATCGTCCTTGCTGGCCAGCGGGTAGGCTTTGGCTTTTTCGATGTCTTTGACGGTCATCATGCCTTTGAGGGCAAACTTGTCGTCGACGATCAGGACTTTTTCCAGGCGGTGCTTGTGCAGCAACTCGCGGACTTCGTTCTTGTCGGCGCCTTCACGTACGGTGACCAGACGCTCTTTAGGCGTCATCACTTCACGTACGGTGGCTTCCAGACGGGTTTCGAAGCGGACGTCACGGGAAGTGACGATGCCGACCAGGTCGCCATCGTGCAGCACCGGAACGCCGGAAATGTTGTGCATGCGGGTCAGTTCGAACAGGTCACGCACCGTGGCATCAGCCTCGATGGTGATCGGATCTTTCACGACGCCGGCTTCGAACTTCTTGACCTTACGCACTTCGGCAGCTTGCTGCTCGATGGTCATGTTCTTGTGGATGATACCGATACCACCTTCCTGAGCCATGGCGATTGCCAGACGGGCTTCAGTGACGGTGTCCATGGCGGCAGAAACCAGAGGAATATTCAGCTCGATGCCACGGGTAAGGCGGGTCTTGAGACTGACTTCGTTAGGAAGCACCTCGGAATAACCAGGCACTAGGAGAATGTCGTCGAATGTCAGAGCTTCTTGGCTGATACGCAGCATCGCGGGGGCTCCCGAGCGGGAAAATGGAAGCGCGCCATTATAGTCAGACACCCCCTGCTGTTCAATGTAAAACTCAGCTTAATATCAATGTTGCTGATATACGGAGACCCCCGCCGCTACAGCTCCACCTTGACCCAAGAGACAGGTTGATCGAGCCAATCGGCGAACTCATCGATAAAGCTCTGCTTGAACCCGGCTTCCAGCCAGTTGTTGAAGATAAAGCCGAGGTTGGAAAACGCACATTCCTGCAAGAACAGAAAGCCGTTGATGTCGTCTTCATGCCCGCATTCCGGGCAGGTGAAGTTGTCGGTGCGGCCTGGAAACCAGTCTTCCAGGCTTTCGAACAGCGCTTCGCCGACTTCGCGGCGGCACTCGGCGCACCCGGCTTCTTCGAGAAAGCCCTTGGCCGGCGTGTAGATGCAGCGCTTGACGATGATCTCCAGGCCGTTGATCGGCTCACCGAAGGGCAGCGCCTCGGGGTGCAGCACCACCGCACGCGCGCCGTCGGCAATCGCATGGGCCATGCGATTGCCGGTGCGGCCGCAAGTGGTCAGCTGTTCTTCGATGATGTTCTTGCGCACCAGCCAGCGCACGATCGCCCGCGCCCGGGGTTCGTGGACCGGCAGGGTGGAGATTTTCGGGACGATGATGCTTTGCGAATTCATGGAAAGTCCTGCGGTATGGCTTCTGACGCCTTCGCGAGCAAGCCCGCTCCCACAGGGATATGCATTCCAATGTGGGAGCGGGCTTGCCCGCGAAGGGGCCCTAAAGGCCGGCAGCTTAATCCCTGACGAAATCCGGTCAAGTGCTCACGCCATACTAATAATGTAGCGTCCGATCAACGCAATCCCGCTCGCCAGCACCAGCCAGGTCACCAATCGCACAAACGCCTCGCGCGACAACTTCATGGTCAAACGCCGCCCGATCCACAGGCCCAGCACCATGGCCGGCAACAGACACAGCGCCAACATCAACAAGGGTAGCTCGGCATACACCCCGGCGATGGCGAACAGACTCAAACGCACCACAGTGCTGCAACTGATCAGCGCACTTTGCGTAGCCCGCGCCGCGTCCTTGGGCAGGCGGCTGTTGAGATAGATCGCATATAGAAAGCCGCCACTGCCAAACAGCGCGCCAAACAGCCCGCCTACCGTGCCCATCGGTAGCGCCCATGCGGCAGACAACTGCGTCGGCCGGGTTTTCACCCACAGGCTGTAAACCGCATAAGTGCTGATGAATAACCCCATCAACAGCAGCAACAGGTCGGATTTGAGGTTGAGCAGGAAAATCACCCCCAACGTGCACCCCACCGCCATGCACGGCAGCAGCCGCAACAATTCGGGTTTCGCCACATCCCGGCGCGAGGGCAGCAGATTGCCGAACGCCGCGACAAAATCCAGCAGCACCAGCAGCGGCACGATTTTCGACAGCGGCATGAACAGAATCAGAATCGGCCCCGCGACCAGTGCGGTACCGAACCCGGCAATCCCGAACACGATATAGGCCAACGCGATTCCCAGGCCGATCACCACCCAGCCGCCCGCGCCCCACGTCCACTCGCTCAACAACCCCGCCACGCTCATCGGTTCGCTTCCTTTATAAGCCTGTGATGACTTTAGCCAGCGCCAAGCCTTGCGACTAATATGTTCAAAGCCACTCACTCATCTCAAAAAGGCATACCTGATGCTTTCAACCCGTCAACTGCGCTACTTCGTGGAAATCGCCGAATGCGGCAGTTTCAGCGCCGCGGCTGAACGCCTGTTCATCGCGCAGTCGGCGCTGAGCCGGCAGATCAAGGACATGGAAACCCGCCTGCAAACCCCGCTGTTCGAACGCACCGCACGCCAGCCCCGGCTCACGGCGGCGGGTGAGGCGTTTCTGCCGCGGGCCAGAAACCTGCTCAATGAACTGAGCAAAGCCAGCGCGATGGCGACCGAAATCGGCAATGGCCAGCTGGGCACGTTGCGCCTGAGTCATTCCAGCACCGTGTCGATCAGCGGGCATTTATTACGTCGGATCAGCACTTATCTGAATCAGCAGCAGGGCGTGTCGCTAGACATCGGCAAGTTGTCCTCCGAGGCGCAGCTTGAGGAACTCGCGGAAGGACGCCTGGACATTGGTCTGTTGCGCCTGCCGGTGTTGCGTCAGCGCGAAGGCATTCAGGTTGTGCCGTTGTTCACCGAACGCCTGCTGCTGGCGGTGCCGAACGATCATCGCCTGGCCGATTCAGCCGCTGTCGAATTGGCGCAACTGAAGGACGAGCCGTTTATCTCGATCCCGCATCCGCAGCGTGGCGGGCTTAGCTATTTGTGTGCCGACCTGTGTATGCGTCAGGGCTTTTTTCCCAAAGCGGCGCGGGTGATGTCGCGCAAAACTACGCAGTTGCAGTTGATCCAAGCTGGATTCGGCATCGCCCTGCTGCCCGAATCAATGCAGGACATCGCCCCCGGCGGTGTACGATTTCTGCCGCTGAGCGATCCCGATTGCCAAAGCACCGTGGCCCTCGCCTATCGCCAGACCCCCACGCCACTGGTTCAACACTTCATCAATATGTTCACAAAACCCTGTGGGAGCGGGCTTGCTCGCGAAAGCGACGTGTCAGTCGAAACTTGATTTGCCTGCCACACCGCTTTCGCGAGCAAGCCCGCTCCCACAATTGGTTTTGTGTTGGGTCATGGTGATCGACAGGCAAATGCCCTTAAACTGCGCCCCATGATTAAAGATCCCTTTGCAAGACTTGGCCTGGACCGTGAAGTCCTGACCGTCAGCCAGCTCAACGGCCGCGCGCGGGTGTTGCTCGAAGACGTGTTCAGCAACATCTGGGTCGAAGGCGAAATCTCCAACCTCGCCCGCCCCGCGTCCGGCCACGTGTATTTCACCCTCAAGGACAGCGGTGCGCAGGTGCGTTGCGCGCTGTTCCGCAATAATGCGGCGCGGGTGCGTCAGGCGCTGAAGGACGGTCTGGCCGTGAAGGTACGCGGCAAGGTCTCGCTGTTCGAAGGACGTGGCGACTACCAACTGATTCTCGACACCGTGGAGCCGGCCGGTGACGGCGCGCTACGCCTGGCCTTCGATGCGCTGAAGGAAAAGCTCAGCGCCGAAGGTCTGTTCAGTGCCGAACGCAAAGTGCCGCTGCCGGCGCATCCGCAACGCATCGGCATCATCAGCTCGCCGACCGGCGCGGTGATTCGCGACATCATCAGCGTGTTCCGCCGGCGGGCGCCGCAGGTGCAACTGACGCTGATCCCGACTGCCGTGCAGGGCCGTGAAGCCACCGCGCAAATCGTCCGCGCCCTGAAACTGGCCGACGCCCGTGGTTTCGACGCGCTGATCCTCGCCCGTGGCGGTGGTTCGCTGGAAGACCTCTGGTGCTTCAACGAAGAAGCCGTGGCCCGCGCGGTCGATGCCTGCGTGACGCCGATTGTCAGCGCCGTCGGGCATGAAACCGACGTGTCGATCAGTGACTTCGTGGCTGACGTGCGCGCCCCAACGCCCTCTGCTGCCGCCGAGCTGTTGGCACCAGATTCGAGTCACCTGATCCGTCAGGTCGAAAGCCTGCACCGGCGTCTGGTGATGCGCATGCGCGACCGGCTGATGCGCGATCGTCTGCGCCTGGAAGGCATGGCCCGCCGCCTGCGCCACCCCGGCGAACGCCTGCGTCAGCAAGCACAACGCCTGGATGACCTGGACATGCGCATGCGCCGGGCTTTCGAGCGCCAGCTCAATAACCGCCGCGAGCGTTTGATCCGTCTGGAAACCCGCCTCGCCGGGCAACACCCGGGACGCCAACTGGCGATGCTGCGCCAGCGCCTCGACAGCCTCGCCGAACGCCTGCCGCGAGCCATGCGCGAAGGCCTGAAAAGCCGTCGCCTGCAACTGCACAGCCAGATGCAGACGCTGCATGTGGTCAGTCCGCTGGCGACCCTCGGCCGTGGCTACAGCATTCTGCTCGATGAACGCGGCCAGGCGATCCGTAATGCCGCGCAGACCCACACCGGCCAGCGCCTGAAAGCCAAGCTGGGCGAAGGCGAACTGCAAGTGCGCGTCGAGGACAACCACCTGACGCCTGTCACCCTTTCTTTACTGGACTGATCCATGCCGCGTTTTTTTGCTCCGTTATTGTTGCTGTGCCTGACCTCCTTCAACGCCCACGCCGACAGCTACATCACCCGTTTGCTGAACAAACCGGTGCCGGGCGGCGTCGCGGTGGTCGATCTGGGCAGCGCCGCGCAGGCACCAAAAGCCACCTATCAGGGCAAACCGGTGCTGGTGGTGAAAGAACAGAACAACTGGCTTGCGATTGTCGGCGTGCCGCTGACGGTCAAACCCGGCAGCCAGCAGATCAGCAGCGGTGGGCGCAATCTGCCGTTCACGGTTGGCAACAAGAAATACCCGGAACAGCACATCACCCTGAAGAACACTCAGCAGGTCAATCCGAACCCGGCCAACCTCAAGCGCATCGAGGGTGAACTGGCCGAGCAGATCAAGGCCTACCGCAGCTTCAGTCCGAATACCCCGAGCAACCTGCTGCTGGACAAACCGGTCAACGGACCATTGTCGAGCAAGTTCGGTGTGCGCCGCTTCTTCAATGGTGAAGAGCGCAACCCCCATGCCGGCCTCGACTTTGCGGTGCCGGCCGGCACGCCGATCAAGACTCCGGCGGCGGGCAAAGTGATTCTGACCGGCAACTACTTCTTCAACGGCAACACGGTGTTTGTCGATCACGGACAGGGCTTTATCAGCATGTTCTGCCACATGTCGAAAATCGACGTGAAGGTCGGCGATCAACTGGCCCGTGGCGCGGTGGTGGGCAAGGTCGGCTCGACCGGCCGGGCGACCGGGCCGCACATGCACTGGAACATCAGCTTGAACGATGCGCGGGTGGATCCGGCGATTTTCATTGGTGCGTTCCAACCGTAATTCCTGATTGAGGCTACCGGCCCCTTCGGGAGCAAGCCCCCTCCCACAAAGGATCTTTGAGCGACACACATCCAATGTGGGAGCGAGCCTGCTCGCGAAGACGACCCATCCCACACTGCAAACACCGCTGACACCCCACCAGTTTCAATTGCGCCCCAATCCAACCCCGCGCAAACATCAATAAGATCATCCGCCTGAAGCACAATAAAATCGCGCAAATCCGCGCTTTTCGAGTATTCCTCTCAATTTTTTTCGACTGCTTGCCATCCTCTCCCCTCGCGGTTAGGGTTGAAGGCATGAAAACCTCTCACACCCTTATTCAGCTTCGCCAGCACCGCAGCCTGTGCCTCGTCAGCGCACGACTGCCGGGCTGAATCGCTGCGCCTCGTCCCACGCTGTTCCCCGAACATTCGTTCCACCGGCAGGCCGCCTCTTTTCGGCCCAGACAATAAGGAATTTCCCGATGAGCATGCTCAAAGACCCGTCTTCGAAATACCGCGCGTTCCCCGTCATCAATCTGCCGGATCGCACCTGGCCGTCGAAAACCATCGACGCCGCGCCGATCTGGTGCAGCTCCGACCTGCGGGACGGCAACCAGTCGCTGATCGAGCCGATGGACGCGGTGAAGAAGCTGCGCTTCTGGAAAACCCTCGTGCAAGTCGGCGTGAAGGAAATCGAAGCCTCGTTCCCGGCCGCTTCGCAAACCGACTTCGACTTCGTGCGTACCCTGATCGAAGAAGGCCACATCCCGGACGACACCACCATTCAGGTGCTGACCCAGGGCCGTGAAGACTTGATCGAGCGCACCTTCGAATCCCTGCGCGGGGCGAAGAAAGCCATCGTTCACCTGTACAACGCCACCTCGCCGTCTTTCCGTCGCATCGTCTTCAACCAGGACAAGGACGGCATCAAGGCCATCGCGGTCAACGCCGCCAAGCTGTTCGTCAAGTACGCGGCGATGCAGCCGGACACCGAGTGGACTTTCGAATACTCCCCGGAAACCTTCAGCGCCACCGAGCTGGAGTTTGCCAAGGAAGTCTGTGACGCGGTGATCGAGGTCTGGAATCCGACGCCTGAGCACAAGATGATCCTCAACCTGCCGGCCACCGTCGAATGCGCAACGCCGAACGTCTACGCCGACCAGATCGAATGGTTCGGCCGCAACATCAACCGTCGTGACAGCGTGATCATCAGCCTGCACACCCACAACGACCGTGGCACCGGCGTCGCCGCTACCGAGCTGGGCCTGATGGCCGGCGCGGATCGCGTCGAAGGCTGCCTGTTCGGCAACGGCGAGCGTACCGGTAACGTTGACCTCGTCACTGTGGCACTGAACATGTACACCCAGGGCGTCGACCCTGAGCTGGACTTCTCCGACATCGACGGCGTGCGCAAAGTCGTAGAAGAGTGCAACCAGATTCAGGTGCACCCGCGTCACCCGTACGTCGGCGACCTGGTCCACACCGCATTCTCCGGCTCGCACCAGGACGCGATCCGCAAGGGCTTCGCCCAGCAGAAACCGGACACCCTGTGGGAAGTCCCGTACTTGCCGATCGACCCGGCCGACATTGGCCGCAGCTACGAGGCGGTGATTCGTGTGAACAGCCAGTCGGGCAAGGGCGGTATCGCCTACTTGCTGGAGCAGGAATACGGCATCAGCCTGCCGCGTCGCATGCAGATCGAGTTCAGCCAGGTGGTGCAGCGTGAAACCGATCGCCTCGGCCTGGAAATGACCGCCAAGCAGATCCACTCGTTGTTGATCAGCGAATACCTGCAAGCCAACACCCCGTACGCGCTGGTCAGCCATCGCCTGCAGGAAGAAAACGGCAACAGCGCCGTCGAAGTGGAAGTGGCGAGCAAGGGTCAGGGCGAAACCAACCTGCACTGGCGCGGCAAGGGCAACGGTGCGCTGGAAGCCCTGGTGGCCGGCCTGCCGATTCCGGTGGAGATCATGGACTACAACGAACACGCGATCGGCGCGGGCACCAACGCCAAGGCCGCCGCGTACATCGAGCTGCGCGTGAATGGCGAGCGTGCGGTGCACGGCGTGGGTATCGATGAAAACATCACTACCGCCAGCTTCAAGGCGCTGTTCAGTGCGCTGAATCGTTCGTTGAGCCAGCCTGAGGCGAAAGCGGCTTAAGCCTTCGCTGACATGCAAAAAGCCCCGAAATGTAAGTTCCGGGGCCTTTTTTTTGCCTGATGCTTTTTTACTGACTTTTATGGCCCCTTCGCGAGCAGGCTCGCTCCCACATTTGGAATGCATTTCCCTGTGGGAGCGAGCCTGCTCGCGAAGGCGTCCTGACAGGCGCTGCGAGTATCAGGTGAACTCGAAGGTATCTGCATCCAGATTGGCCGGAAAGCGCTCCCGATACGCCGCCAATGACGCGGCCTCCAGCACAACCTTGAACACGCCGTCGGCCTCCCCCGCCGCCAGCAATGTCTCGCCCTGGAAATCCAGCACCTGACTGTCGCCGGTATAGGCAAAGCCCTTGCCGTCGGTGCCGATCCGGTTCACTGCCGCCACGTAGCACAGGTTTTCAATCGCCCGCGCCGGCAACAAGCGGTTCCAGTGCAGACGCCGCGCACCCGGCCAGTTGGCGGTGTACAGCAGCAGATCGGTGTCCTGCGCGTCGCGACTCCACACCGGGAAGCGCAAGTCGTAGCAAATCAGCGGCCGAATGCGCCAGCCCTTGAGTTCGAACTGCACCTGGCGCTCGCCGGGGGTGTAGTGGTTGTGCTCACCGGCCATGCGGAACAGGTGGCGCTTGTCGTAATGCCAGACTTCGCCGTCCGGGCGTGCCCACAGCAGGCGATTGCGATGGCTGCCGTCCGCCGCCTGAATGATCACGCTGCCGGTGATCACCGCATTCAGTTTCACGGCCTGCGCCTTCATCCACTTGCTGGTCGGGCCATGCTCGGCTTCGGCGAGGGTTTCCGACTCCATGGAGAAGCCAGTAGTGAACATCTCCGGCAGGATGATCAGGTCGGCGCTTCGGGCCTGCTCCAGCAGCACCTCGAAGTGCTCGAGGTTGGCCTGACGATCATGCCAGGCCAGGCTGGTCTGGATCAGCGCCAGATTGAGATCGGGCAATGCACTCAGATCACGCATAGTTTTGCCGCTGCTTCGCGCAGCGTCTCCTCGCGTTTGGCGAAGCACAGGCGCACCAGGCGCTGGCCTTCGGGTGGATTCTGGTAGAACACCGACACCGGAATGCTCGCCACGCCGTGTTCGCGAGTCATCCAGATCGCCATGTCGACGTCGTTCAAGTCAGGGCGGATCTGCGAGTAGTCGACCAACTGGAAATACGTGCCGGTGACGCGGGTGAAGGTAAAGCGCGACGGCGCCAGCAAATCGCAGAACAGGTCGCGCTTGGCCTGATAGAAACCCGGAAGCTCTTCGACGTGTTCCGGGTGCTCGGCCATGTAATCGGCCAGGGCATATTGCAGCGGCGTGACACCGCAGAAACTGACGTACTGGTGCACTTTGCGCAGCTCGGCGGTCAGCGCCGGCGGTGCAACCACGTAACCGGTTTTCCAGCCGGTGACGTGGTAGGTCTTGCCGAACGAGCTGACCACGAAGGCGCGCTGATACAGCTCTTCGTGAGCCAACACACTGACATGCGGCACGCCGTCGAACACCAAGTGTTCGTACACCTCGTCGCTGATCAGATAGATGTCGCGACCACGGATCAACTCCGCCAGTTGATCCAGTTCGGCACGGCTGATCAGTGCACCGCTCGGGTTGTGCGGTGTGTTGATGACGATCATTTTCGTGCGCGGGCTGAGGGCCGCGGCGAGCTTGTCGAAATCGATGGAGAAATCGTGCGGGTTCAGTTGCACATGCACGCAGCGGCCGCCCGCCAACTGCGTCGCCGGTTCATAGCTGTCGTAGCACGGGTCGAACACGATGACTTCGTCACCGCTGTGGATAACCGCCTGAATCGCACAGAAGATCGCCTGGGTCGCGCCCGGCGTTACGGTCACTTCGCTGTCGGCATCGACTTTCACGCCATAGCTGCGCGCGATTTTCGCCGCGATTTGCTCGCGCAGCGCCGGCAGGCCGGTCATCGGTGAGTATTGATTGTGGCCGCTGGCGATATGCCGACCGACCGCGTCACGCAGGGACTGCGGGCCGTCGAAGTCAGGAAAACCCTGGGACAGGTTGATCGCTCCGGTCTGCGCCGCGAGCTGAGACATCTGCGTGAAAATAGTGATGCCGACATTCGGCAGCTTACTGGTGATCATCGAGGGGTTCCCTGCTCTACACCCGGCTCTGACGGCGGCGCGGGAGAGCCCGAGAATAGCCCATCCGGCGCCCATAAAAAAAGGGCGCCCAACTGAGCACCCTCTTTATCGCCGAACCCTGTAGGAGCTGCCGCAGGCTGCGATCTTTTGATCTTGCTTTCAAAGCAAAGTCAAAAGATCGCAGGCTTCGCCAGCTCCTACAGAAGCGGTTGAGCATTCCTACAACCTGATCACTTCTTGTCGCGGCGTTTCTTGCTGGCTTTCTTGTTGTGCGACATCAAGCGACGCTTCTTGTTGACCTGGCGGTCGGTCAGCGTGTTCTTGTTGCCTTCGTACGGGTTCTCGCCACCTTTGAACTCGATGCGGATCGGCGTACCGACCAGCTTCAGCACACGGCGGTAAGTGTTCTCCAGATAGCGCACATACGACTTCGGCACTTTCTCGATCTGGTTACCGTGGATCACGATGATCGGCGGGTTCGCGCCACCCAGGTGGGCGTAACGCAGCTTGATCCGGCGGCTGTTGACCATCGGCGGCTGGTGCTCGCTGACCGCGTCTTCGAGAATCTGCGTCAGGCGGCTGGTCGGCCAGCGGGTAACCGCAGACTTGAACGAGTTCTGCACCGAGGCGTAGAGGTTGCCCACGCCAGTGCCGTGCAGCGCCGAGATGAAGTGAATGTCGGCGAAGTCGACGAAGAACAGCCGACGTTGCAGCTCGACCTTCACAAAGTCGCGCTCGCTCGGGGTCATGCCGTCCCATTTGTTGATTGCGATCACCAGCGCACGACCGGCTTCGAGGGCAAAGCCCAGCAGGTTGAGGTCGTGATCGACCACGCCTTCGCGGGCGTCCATCACGAAGATCACCACGTTGGCGTCTTTGATCGCCTGCAGGGTTTTGACCACGGAGAATTTTTCGACTTCTTCGTGGATCTTGCCGCGCTTGCGCACACCGGCGGTGTCGATCAGCGTGTACTTCTCGTCGTTACGCTCGAACGGGATGTAGATACTGTCGCGGGTGGTGCCGGGCTGGTCGTAGACGATGACCCGGTCTTCACCGAGCATGCGGTTGACCAGGGTCGACTTGCCGACGTTCGGACGGCCGATGATGGCGATCTTGATCCCGTCTTTTTCGCTCGGGCCAGGAATGCGCTTGGCTTCCTCGCCTTCGGCAACGATCTCTTCCTCTTCGCCTTCCGCCGGTTCGTCATCATCACGCGGGAAATCGCTCAGTGCCGCTTCCAGCAGTTGAGTGATACCACGGCCGTGAGCACCGGCGATCGGGATCGCGTGGCCCATGCCCAGCGGGGCAAATTCAGCGCGGGCCATTTCCGGGTCGATGTTGTCGACCTTGTTGGCAACCACGTGGGAACGCTTGTTACGCTTGCGCAAGTGTTCGGCGATCATCTGGTCGGCGGCGGTGAAACCGGCCTTGGCATCTACCAGGAACAGCACAACATCCGCTTCTTCAATGGCCAGCAGCGACTGCTCGGCCATTTTTTCGTCCATACCGTGTTCGTCACCGGAGATACCGCCGGTGTCGATCAGAATGTAGGAACGCCCTTGCCACTTGGCCTCACCGTACTGGCGATCACGGGTCAGACCGGACAAGTCGCCGACGATGGCGTCGCGAGTCCTGGTCAGGCGGTTGAACAAGGTGGATTTGCCGACGTTCGGTCGGCCCACCAGGGCGATTACGGGAACCATGCGGCTCTCCACTTCGTTATTTCAGAAAATACAAAAGCCGCTGCGAGGCAGCGGCTGGTGCTCGGGGCAACACTGTGGGAGCGGGCTTGCTCGCGAAAAACCGTATCAGCACCGCGTTTAATCAGGCTGTACGCGTCTTCGTTGAAGCCTTCGCGAGCAAGCCCGCTCCCACAAATGAAGCTGCCTGGGGCGTTAACCCCAAGCATAGTTGTTACTTGATGGTCAGGGCTTCCAGTTTGCCGCTGTTGCCATACACATAGATCGTATTGCCCACCACCAGCGGACGGGCACGCAGGCCGTCACTGTCGATACGCTCACGACCCACAAAACGACCGTCCACCTGGCTCAACAGGTGCAGGTAACCTTCCATGTCACCAACGGCTACGTAGCTGGAGAACACTTCCGGCGCCGACAGCTGGCGGCGAGCCAGCGAGTCGTTGCTCCACAGTGCAGTGGTCGAACGCTCGTCAACGCCTTCAACGGTGCCCGAAGACAGACTCACGTAGACGTTGCCGAAACCCTGGGCAACACCGGCATAGCTCGATGCATCGCGCTGCCACAGCTGGCGACCGCTTTGCAGATCGAGTGCCGCGACGCGGCCCTGATAGCTGGCGACGTACAGCGTTTCACCGGACAGCAGCAGACCGCCGTCGATGTCGACCACGCGCTCCAGTTCCGAACGACCGGTTGGAATCGCGACCCGTTGTTCCCAGACCGGCACGCCGTTGGAAATGTCCAGGGCGACCACTTTACCGGTCGACAGGCCAGCCACCGCGAGGCGGTTGGTCACCACGGGGGCGCTGGTGCCGCGCAGGGTCAGTACCGCAGGGGTGCTGTCGTAGGTCCAGCGACGGTCGCCGGTAGCCGCGTCCAGACCGATCAGACGATCGTCCTGAGTCTGTACCACTACGACGTCACCGTTGTTGGCCGGTGGCGCGAGGACTTCGCTGGAAACCCGGGCGCGCCACTTCTCTTCGCCGTTGATGGCGTCGAGGGCAACGATTTCACCCTTAAGGGTACCGATCGTGACCAGGCCGTAACCTACGCCAACGGCGCCGGAGACAGGCAGTTCAAGATCCTTTTTCCACTTCACGTCGCCATTGCTGCGATCCATGGCCATCAGCACGCCGGTCACATCGGCCGCGTAGATGGTGTCACCATCGATCGCCGGCACCAGCATGTTGTAGGTTTCGCCCTGACCGTCACCGATCGAACGGCTCCACTGCTTTTGCAGAACCACTTCTTCTTTGAAGTCGGTCAGCTCGGCCGGTGGCAGTTCTTTTTTGCTGTTGCTGCTGCAACCCGCGGCCAGAATGGCCAGAGCCAGCAATGCTGCATGCTTCCAACGGATCACGTCACGCATCCCCTTTGGCCAGGTCGTCGAGCTTGATTTGAAGGCCACCGACTGCCGCTTCATCCGACAGTGCCGCCTTGGCTTTTTGATACGCGGTGTTCGCCTCGTCGGTACGACCCAGCTGAACCAGCAGATCACCCTTGAGTTCTTCGCGAGTGGCCAGGAACGCCTTGTCGGCATCGCCGTCGAGCAGCTTCAGGGCTTCATCGGCCTTGTTCTGCGCACCCAGCACCTGCGCCAGACGCTGACGGGCGATTTCGCCCAGCGCCGGGTTGGCCGGTTTGGCAACGATGGCTTTGAGTTCAGTCGCAGCGTCGTCCAGCTTACCGCTGTCGACCGCTACTTTGGCCACGAACAGGCTGCCGTACTGCGCGTACGCGGTGCCGCCGAATTCGCTGTTGAGCTTGCCGGCCAGATCCGCAACGCGGGCAGCGTCAGGCTTGCCGTCCGGGGTCAGCGTGGTTTCCAGCAGTTGCTGATAGAGCACCGAGGCGCCTTGCGACTGGTTGCTCTGATACTTGTGAAAAGCCTGCCAGCCGAACACGATGACCAGCGCCAACAGGCCGCCGGTGACCAGAGGTTTGCCGTTGCGTGTCCACCAGTCCTTCAAATCCGCCAACTGTTCGTCTTCGGTACTCGACACCCCAATACTCCTTAATCGCTAAATCGGCTGTTTAGACAGCTTCAACCCTGCACGACGCAGGTGGCCAGGTGAGCGGCAAGCGCATCCCAGGCAATGCTTTGTTGTTCGCCCTGGCCACGCAGGGGTTTGAAACCTACCACTTGCTGGGCCATTTCGTCGTCACCCAGGATCAGTGCATACAGCGCACCGCTCTTGTCGGCTTTCTTGAACTGGCTTTTGAAGCTGCCGGCGCCGGCATTGACTTGCAGACGCAGGTTTGGAAGCTGGTCACGCACACGCTCGGCCAGGGCCAGACCGGCCAGTTCGGCCTCCTCGCCAAAGGCGCAGAGGTAAACGTCGACCTGACGGGAGATTTCTTCCGGGATCTGCTCCAGGGTTTCGAGCATCAACACCAGACGCTCGATGCCCATGGCGAAACCCACGCCTGTAGTCGGCTTGCCGCCCATCTGCTCGACCAGACCGTCGTAACGACCGCCCGCGCAGACAGTGCCCTGGGCGCCGAGCTTGTCGGTGACCCATTCGAATACGGTTTTGCTGTAGTAATCGAGGCCGCGCACCAGTTTCGGGTTGAGCACGTACGGGATGCCGACCGCGTCCAGACGCGCCTTCAGACCTTCGAAGTGCGCACGGGAGTCGTCGTCCAGGTAGTCGGCCATCTTCGGCGCATCGACCAATACCGCCTGAGTGTCGGCATTTTTGGTGTCGAGCACGCGCAGCGGGTTGGTTTTCAGGCGACGCTGGCTGTCTTCGTCGAGCTTGTCGTGGTGCGCCGAGAGGTACTCGACCAGCGCTTCACGATAGCGACCACGGGACTCGCTGGTGCCCAGGCTGTTGAGTTCGAGCTTGACCGCATCACGGATACCCAGCTCGCCCCACAGGCGCCAGGTCATGATGATCAGTTCGGCGTCGATGTCCGGACCGTCGAGGTTGAACACCTCCAGACCGATCTGGTGGAACTGGCGATAACGGCCTTTCTGCGGACGCTCGTGGCGGAACATCGGGCCGATGTACCAGAGTTTCTGCACCTGGCCACCGCCGGTGATGCCGTGCTCGAGCACTGCACGCACGCACGCCGCGGTGCCTTCCGGACGCAGGGTCAGGGAGTCGCCGTTGCGGTCTTCGAAGGTGTACATCTCTTTTTCGACGATGTCGGTCACTTCACCGATCGAGCGTTTGAACAGCTCGGTGAATTCGACGATTGGCATGCGGATCTGCTTGTAACCGTAGTTATCCAGCAGACGCGCGACAGTGCCCTCGAAATAACGCCACAGCGGGGTCTGTTCGGGCAGGATGTCGTTCATGCCACGAATGGCTTGCAGAGACTTGCTCACTTTAAATCCTTAAATTCATTCGGCTTTCAGTCAGGCTCAGCCGCGCGCGATGACCGCTGCGTCAGCTTCGACCTTCTCGGCCGCTTTCTCGCGGATCAGCTTTTCCAGCTCGTCCACCAGATTGTCATTCGTCAGTTTCTGCGACGGCTTGCCGTCGATGTAAATCAGGTTTGGCGTGCCGCCGGTCAAGCCGATATGGGCTTCCTTGGCTTCGCCGGGGCCGTTGACCACGCAACCGATCACCGCGACATCCAGCGGCACCAGCAGGTCTTCAAGGCGCCCTTCCAGCTCGTTCATGGTCTTGACCACATCGAAGTTCTGCCGCGAGCAGCTCGGGCAGGCGATGAAGTTGATGCCACGGGAACGCAGATGCAAAGACTTGAGAATGTCGTAACCGACCTTCACTTCCTCGACCGGATCGGCCGCCAGCGAGATGCGGATAGTATCGCCAATCCCCTCGGCGAGCAGCATACCTAGGCCCACGGCGGATTTCACTGTGCCCGAACGCAATCCACCGGCTTCGGTGATGCCCAGGTGCAGCGGCTGGACGATTTCTTTCGCCAGCAGACGGTAGGCTTCGACGGCCATGAACACGTCGGAGGCTTTCACGCTGACCTTGAAGTCCTGGAAATTCAGGCGTTCGAGGTGCTCGACGTGACGCAGCGCGGACTCGACCAGTGCAGCCGGGGTCGGTTCGCCGTATTTCTTCTGCAGGTCTTTTTCCAGGGAACCGGCGTTGACGCCGATACGGATCGGAATCCCGCGGTCACGGGCGGCATCGACCACGGCACGCACCCGGTCTTCACGACCGATGTTGCCCGGGTTGATGCGCAGACAGTCCACACCCAGTTCGGCGACGCGCAGAGCGATCTTGTAGTCGAAGTGGATGTCGGCAACCAGCGGCACCTTGACCAGTTGCTTGATCCTGCCGAACGCCTCGGCGGCGTCCATGTCCGGTACCGAAACACGGACGATGTCGACGCCGGCGGCTTCCAGACGATTGATCTGGGCGACGGTGGCAGCCACATCATTGGTGTCGCTGTTGGTCATGCTCTGCACAGCGATGGGCGCATCGCCGCCAACAGGTACGTTACCGACCCAGATCTTGCGCGAAACGCGACGTTTGATTGGAGATTCGCCGTGCATGACTTATTGACCCAACTTCAGGCGAGCAGTCTCGCCACTGGTGAACGGAGCGATATCGACCGGTTGGCCGTTGTAGCTGACCTGTGCGGCGCGAGCCACACCCAGGCGCACCGCCAGTGGCGGTTTGCCGGAAACCGAAACGCTGTCGCCTTTATGTTTCAGACCGCTGAACAGCACTTTGCCGCGACCATCGGTGACCTGTGCCCAGCAATCGGCGGTGAACTGCAGTTGCACCTGGCCGTCGCCAGCCGCTGGGACAGCTGCTTCTGCGGTCGGCGCAGGGGTAGCCGCGACCACTGGTGCGGTGACCGTCGGCGCTGGTGTGGCCGGGGCATTCGGTGCCGGAGTCGCCGGAGCCGCCACAGCCGGGGCCGGTGTATGAACCGGTGCCGCCGGCGTGGTCGCAGCCGGGGCGGCGGGTGCGGTGGCCGGAGCAACCGGCTCGGCACCGGTCGATTCAGCGGTGGTTTCCGATTGCGGCAGGGCCAGCGCGGTTGCGCCTTCGGCCTGACCTTCGGCAACGGCCTGGTCTTCCGGCTCGTCGATCGGGTGAATCTGTGTGGTGCCGTCGGCGCCTTCGACTTCAACGTGCTCCGGGGCCAGGCTGGTCACGTCCTTGCTGCGCTGCGAGGTCTGATCCTGCCACCAGACGAAACCGCCGCCGATGACCGCGACCAGCAACAGCAGGCTGACAATACGCAAAATAGTGTGTGAAACCCGCACCGGCTCTTCGATACGACCCAGCGCATGCACGTTGCTGCCCTGTGAGTCGGTGCCGGTGGACTGGTCGAATTGCTGAACCAGAACAGTCTGATCCATCCCGAGCAATTTGGCATAAGCGCGAATGTAACCGCGAGCGAAGGTATGCCCCGGCAGCTTGTCGAAAGCGCCAGCTTCAAGATTGCTCAGGGAAGTCACGGTGAGGTTGAGCTTGAGGGCCACTTCGGCCAGCGACCAGCCATTGCTTTCGCGGGCCTGGCGCAAAGTCTCACCGGGATTAACGCGAGTCGCTGCTACAACTTCGGGATGCGCCGCTTTCATCATTGCTCCGACAGGTATTGCTGATATTCCGGCGTACCGGGATAGAGTCGTTTTAATTGCAGGCCATAACTGGCGGCCTTGTCGCGATCTTCAAACACTTTTGCCAGCCGAACGCCGAGCAATAGACTACGTGCATTTTGCTCGGTTAGCAGGCTGAAACGGTCGTAATAGTCACGCGCGGGCACATAATGCCTGTCTTCGAAGGACAACTCAGCCATTTCCAGCAAAGCGCGCGGTTGTTGACGGTTCAGCCGCAGGGCTTTTTCCAGTTGCTGCTGTGCCAGATCCCGCTGACCGAGTTTCGAGGCGGTCATGCCGAGGTTCTCGAAGACTCGCGAACGCTCAGGATACAGGGTATCGGCGGCTGCCTGCTCAAAACGCTCGTAGGCTTCCTTGTAACGCTGTTCTTCGTAGAGAAAACTGCCGTAGTTATTGAGGATTCGTGCATCGGTGGGACGCGAGGACAGGGCTTTGCGGAAATGTTCGTCGGCCAGCTTCGGCTCCATTTCGGCCTGGAACACCAGGCCGAGGGCAGCGTTGGCATCAGGATCGGAGCCGTCCAGCTCCAGCGCCTTCTTCAGCGGCACCTTGGCGCGCTCGGTCATCCCTTGCTGCAAGTATCCCAGTCCCAGCTGCACGTAGGCGGCACGCGCTTCGTCGCGGCCCTTGCTGGTCTTCATCGGGTTGTAGTCACCCGACAGGACACAACCAGCACACAGGCTGGCCATCAGCAACAGCAGCGCAAAGCGCAGGGACATAGAGATCCTCTCTTAGTTAGTGTTCGCGGCGTTCTGTGCCAGATCGCTGTCGGCGCTCAACTCGCGCACGGCGATGTAACGTTCACTGCGACGGGTGCGATCCAGCACCTGCCCTACCAATTGACCACATGCGGCGTCGATGTCTTCACCACGGGTGGTGCGGACAGTGACGTTAAAGCCGGCCTGATGCAACTGATCCTGGAACCGACGAATGGCGTTGTTGCTCGGCCGCTCGTAACCGGAATGCGGGAACGGGTTGAACGGAATCAGGTTGATCTTGCACGGAATGTCTTTGAGCAGCTCGATCATTTCCACGGCGTGCTCAAGCTTGTCGTTGACATCCTTGAGCAAGGTGTACTCGATGGTCAGCACACGTTTCTCGCCCAGGGCGGACATGTAGCGCTGGCACGACTCGAGCAGCATCTTAAGCGGATATTTCTTGTTGATCGGCACCAATTGGTTACGCAATGCGTCATTCGGTGCGTGCAGGGACAACGCCAGGGAGACGTCGATGTGCTTGGCCAGCTCATCGATCATCGGCACCACGCCCGAAGTGGACAGGGTCACGCGGCGCTTGGAGATCCCGTAACCGAGGTCATCCATCATCAGATGCATGGCGGCCACGACGTTGTCGAAGTTCAGCAGCGGTTCGCCCATGCCCATCATCACCACGTTGGTGATGGCGCGGTCGATGGTGGCGGGAACACTGCCGAAGGATTTGTTGGCAATCCACACCTGACCGATGACTTCGGCGGCGGTGAGGTTGCTGTTGAAGCCTTGCTTGCCGGTGGAGCAGAAACTGCAGTCCAGGGCACAGCCTGCCTGGGACGAAACGCACAGCGTGCCGCGTTTGCCCTGAGGAATGTAGACGGTCTCGACACAGCTGCCGGACGCCACGCGCACCACCCACTTACGGGTGCCGTCGCTGGAAATGTCCTCGCTGACCACTTCGGGACCACGGACCTCAGCAATAGCCTTGAGCTTGTCGCGCAAGGCCTTGCTGACGTTCGTCATGGCGTCGAAATCATCGACGCCAAAGTGGTGAATCCATTTCATTACCTGACCGGCACGGAAACGCTTCTCCCCGATTGAGTCGAAGAATTTTTCCATTTCCGGCTGGGTCAGACCCAGCAGGTTTGTTTTAACAGTCGATGTAGTCATGGATTCACCTTCACTCTTTAAGCAATGCTTAGCGAGTGGTTACTTCAGTAGCTGCGAAGAAGTACGAGATTTCGCGAGCAGCAGCGGCTTCGGAGTCCGAACCGTGAACGGCGTTGGCGTCGATCGACTCGGCGAAGTCAGCACGGATGGTGCCAGCAGCAGCTTCTTTAGGGTTGGTAGCGCCCATCAGCTCACGGTTCAGAGCGATAGCGTTTTCGCCTTCCAGTACCTGAACAACAACAGGACCGGAGATCATGAAAGCAACCAGGTCGCCGAAGAAACCGCGCTCTTTGTGCTCAGCGTAGAAGCCTTCAGCTTCAGCTTTGGACAGCTGCTTCAGTTTCGAAGCTACAACGCGCAGGCCTGCTTTTTCGAAACGAGTGGTGATCTCGCCGATGACGTTTTTTGCAACAGCGTCAGGCTTGATGATGGAGAAAGTACGTTGAACAGCCATGGTGTAACTCCAGAAACAGTAATTTGCGAAAAATTAAACCCGCGAATTATACGCGGGTTCTTGGGTATTGCCTAACCTGCGAGGACGATCAGTCCAATTCTTCAGCCCAGCGCGTCTGAACCGCTTCCAACACTTTCTCGCCGACCCGGCCAGAGGTGTTGTCAAAATCCGGCAGCTCTTTGATCCATTGCTGCAGATCGACGAAATTGACAGAGAACGGGTCTACACCCGGCTTGGCTTCGGCCAATTCTTCTGCAATGCGTTGAACATCATTCCAACCGTAGCTCATGACAGTCTTACCAGTCAGTGCGGCGCTTCGGCCGCATGGTTAAGCGAATATTTCGGGATCTCGACGGTGAGATCTTCTTCACCAACGATAGCCTGACAGGCCAGGCGCGATTGCGCTTCCAGACCCCAGGCGCGATCGAGGAAGTCTTCTTCCAGTTCGTCGGCCTCTTCCAGCGAGTCGAAACCCTCGCGGATGATGCAGTGGCAAGTGGTGCAGGCGCAGACGCCGCCACAGGCACTTTCCATCTCGATGTGGTGCTCGTGAGCCAGCTCGAGAATCGAAGTGCCAGGCTCAGCCTCGACGACCATCCCTTCAGGGCAGAACTTCTCGTGGGGCAGAAAAATGACCTGCGGCATCAGATATCCTCGATTTCATTCAGATTGCGCCCCGACAGAGCGGCTTTCACCGTCAGATCCATGCGGCGGGCAGCAAAAGCATCAGTCACTTGCGACAGACGCTTGGTCTGTTGCTCGATGGCGTAACCATCGGTGCCTTTCATCAGTTCGGCCAGTTCCTGCATCTGCAACTCGATGACCATGCGCTCTTCGGCGTCGAGCAAGCGCTCGCCATCAGCCTCCAGAGCGCCCTGCACCGCCTCGATCAGACGCTGGGCATCGACTTGCTGCTCGCGCAGGACGCGGGCGACCTTGTCGTCGTTGGCGTGCTGGAACGAATCCTTGAGCATCTTGGCGATTTCACCGTCGGTCAGACCGTAGGACGGCTTGACCTGAATGCTCGCCTCAACGCCCGAACCCAGTTCACGGGCAGACACGCTGAGCAGACCGTCGGCATCGACCTGGAAGGTCACGCGAATCTTCGCCGCGCCGGCCACCATCGCCGGAATGCCGCGCAGTTCGAAGCGTGCCAGGGAGCGGCAGTCGCTGATCAGCTCGCGCTCACCCTGCAGCACATGGATCGCCATGGCCGACTGGCCGTCTTTATAAGTAGTGAAGTCCTGCGCGCGGGCGACCGGGATGGTGGTGTTGCGCGGAATCACCTTCTCCATCAGCCCGCCCATGGTTTCCAGCCCAAGGGACAGTGGAATCACGTCGAGCAGCAGCAGTTCGCCGCCATCACGCTTGTTGCCAGCCAGCGTATCCGCCTGGATCGCGGCCCCGATGGCCACCACTTGATCCGGGTCGATTTCGGTCAGTGGCTGACGACCGAAGGCTTCGGCGACGGCCTCGCGAACACGCGGCACACGGGTCGAACCACCGACCATGACCACGGCATGCACGTCTTCCAGCTCAATACCGGAATCACGCACAGCGCGGCGGCAGGCTTTCAGGCTGCGAGCAACCATCGGCTCGATCAGCGCATCGAAGGCTTCGCGGGTCAGCTGCGCTTTCCAGTCACCGTAGGCGACTTCAACGCTGGCCGCATCGGTCAGGGCTTCTTTGGCCGCACAGGCGGTTTGCAGCAGATTGCGTTGTGCGCCCGGGTCGAGATCGGCAGACAGGCCGGCGCTCTCGATAATCCAGCCGGCAATCGCGTGATCGAAGTCATCCCCGCCCAAGGCGCTGTCGCCGCCGGTGGCCAGCACTTCGAAAACACCGCCAGTCAGACGCAGAATCGAAATATCGAAGGTTCCGCCGCCCAGGTCATAGATTGCGACCAGACCTTCGGCGTGTTGGTCCAGACCATACGCCACGGCGGCAGCGGTCGGCTCATTGAGCAGACGCAGCACGTTCAGACCGGCGAGTTTCGCCGCGTCTTTAGTAGCCTGGCGCTGCGCATCGTCGAAATACGCCGGAACGGTGATCACCGCACCGACCAGCTCGCCACCCAGGGTCGCTTCAGCACGCTGACGCAGCACCTTGAGGATATCAGCGGAGACTTCGACCGGGCTTTTCGGGCCTTGTACGGTGTCGATGAACGGCATGTGCGATTCGCCGCCGACAAAGCGGTATGGCAGCTGCTCGCCCAATTGCTTGACGTCGGACAAACCACGCCCCATCAGGCGCTTGACCGACAGCACAGTGTTCAAGGGATCGGAGGACGCGGCCAGTTTGGCCGATTCGCCAACCTCGACGCGGTCGGCGTGATAACGCACGGCGGACGGCAGGATGACCTGCCCGTCAGCGTCGGCCAGTGGCTCGGAAAGACCACTGCGCAACGCAGCGACCAGCGAATTGGTAGTGCCCAAGTCGATTCCCACAGCCAGACGACGCTGGTGCGGTTGAGGACTTTGGCCGGGTTCGGCGATCTGCAGTAGGGCCATCGTGATCAGGACTTATCTGTATATCAGGCGTGCGACCGGAGCGGCACTGGGTTAATCGTCGAGGCGCTCTTCTAACTGGCGCACTTCGTAGGTGAGCTTGTCGAGGAACTGCATGCGCCGCATCAGGCGTTCGGCCTGTTCGCGTTGCGCTGCATCATCCCAACAGGCTGCGAAGCTTTCGTTCAACTGTTCCTGAGCCACCTTCAGGCGCCGCTTGAATACCGCGACACCGTCGAGGTCGGCGCTGTCCTGAAGGTCTTCGAGTTCTTCGCGCCATTGCATCTGCTGCAGAAGAAACTCGGGATCATGGACCGTGACTTCCATCGGCACTTCATGCCCGCTGATGGTCAGCAGGTAGCGTGCACGCTGGGCAGGACTCTTGAGCGTCTGATACGCGTCGTTAAGCCGCGCAGACTGCTCGAGCGCTGAGCGCTGCTCACGCTCGGAGGCGTCGGCGAAGCGGTCAGGATGAACACCGCGCGCCAACTCACGGTAGCGCGTGGCCAACTGCTCGAGATCCAGGCGAAAGCTCGGTTGCAGCTCGAATAAAGCGAAATGACAAGGAATACCCACGACAAGCCTCAGATGTTGAAGCTTTCGCCGCAGCCACATTCACCGCGTACGTTGGGGTTGTTGAACTTGAAGCCTTCGTTCAACCCTTCCTTGACGAAATCGAGCTCGGTGCCGTCCAGGTAGGCCAGGCTTTTCGGGTCGATGATCACTTTCTCGCCGTGACTTTCGAACACCTGATCCTCGGCAACCACCTCGTCGACAAACTCCAGCACGTAGGCAAGGCCGGAACAGCCCGTGGTGCGAACACCCAGACGAATCCCTTCACCTTTGCCGCGCCCGTCGAGGGAGCGTCGCACGTGTCGAGCAGCCGCTTCTGTCATGCTGATAGCCATCGTTGACTCCTTACTCGTCGCGCAATGCTTAGATCAAGCCTTTCTTCTGCTTGTAGTCGCGAACAGCCGCTTTGATAGCGTCTTCAGCGAGTACCGAGCAGTGGATTTTCACTGGCGGCAGAGCCAGTTCTTCGGCCAGCTGAGTGTTCTTGATGGTCTCGGCTTCGTCCAGCGTCTTGCCCTTCATCCACTCGGTGGCCAGGGAGCTGGAAGCGATTGCCGAACCGCAGCCATAGGTCTTGAACTTGGCGTCTTCGATAACGCCTTGATCGTTGACCTTGATCTGCAGACGCATCACGTCGCCGCACGCCGGAGCGCCGACCATGCCGGTGCCGACATCCGGGTCTTCCGCGTTCATCTTGCCGACGTTGCGCGGGTTTTCGTAGTGGTCGATGACCTTTTCGCTGTAAGCCATGGTGCTTAATCCTCACTCATCAGAGAGTCGCTCTTTAAGCCCTGCAACCTGGGGTCGCAGGGCCGGTTCGCGGCGACTTGAAATCAGTGTGCCGCCCACTCGATTTTCGAAATGTCGACACCGTCTTTGTACATGTCCCACAGCGGCGACAGAGCGCGCAGCTTGGTAACGGCCTCGCAGACTTTCTGCGCGGCGTAGTCGATTTCTTCTTCGGTGGTGAAACGGCCGAAGGTGAAACGGATCGAGCTGTGCGCCAGTTCGTCGTTGCGGCCGAGGGCGCGCAGAACGTACGAAGGTTCCAGGGATGCCGAGGTGCAGGCCGAACCGGACGATACCGCCAGATCCTTGAGCGCCATGATCAGCGACTCGCCTTCAACGTAGTTGAAGCTCAGGTTCAGGTTGTGCGGAACGCGGGCGGTCAGGCTGCCGTTGACGTACAGCTCTTCCAGATGCTCGACCTGCTTGTAGAAGCGGTCGCTCAGGGCTTTGATGCGCACGTTTTCGGCAGCCATGTCTTCCTTGGCTACACGGAACGCTTCGCCCATGCCGACGATCTGGTGGGTCGCCAGGGTGCCGGAACGCATGCCACGTTCGTGACCGCCGCCGTGCATGGTCGCTTCGATGCGCACACGCGGCTTGCGGCTGACGTACAGCGCGCCGATGCCTTTAGGGCCGTAGGTTTTGTGGGCGGAGAACGACATCATGTCGACTTTCAGCTTCTGCAGGTCAATGTCGACCTTGCCAGTGGACTGAGCCGCGTCAACATGCAGCAGAACGCCCTTGGAGCGGGTCAGTTCGCCGATGGCAGCGATGTCGTTGATGGTGCCGATTTCGTTGTTCACGTGCATCACCGACACCAGAATGGTGTCTTCGCGCAGTGCCGCTTCGATCATCGCCGGGGTGATCAGACCGTCTTCGGTCGGCTCGAGGTAGGTCACTTCGAAACCTTCACGCTCCAGTTGGCGCATGGTGTCGAGAACGGCCTTGTGTTCGATCTTGCTGGTGATCAGGTGCTTGCCCTTGGAGCCATAGAAATGCGCCGCACCCTTGATCGCCAGGTTGTCGGATTCGGTGGCACCGGATGTCCAGACGATTTCACGCGGGTCAGCGTTGACCAGATCGGCCACCTGACGACGGGCGTTTTCGACGGACTCTTCAGCTTTCCAGCCGAACACGTGGGAACGGGACGCCGGGTTACCGAAGTTTCCGTCGACCAGCAGGCATTCACTCATCTTTTGCGCAACGCGCGGATCGACCGGGGTGGTCGCAGAGTAATCAAGGTAAATCGGCAATTTCATGGACTATCTCCTAAATCAGGCTGGCTGGCGTGCCGCTAGCTCTTTGGCTGTCATTCGACGGCGGACGCTTCAATCTTGTCCAGGCGCGGCGCCTTGCCATTGCAACGACGCTGATCCTGACGCTGGGCCACTTCCTGCACCTCACGGCGAGTTACGAGGTCGGCCAAGCTGATACCGCTGAGAAATTCGTGAATCTGCAGGCTCAGGTCGCACCACAGGTGATGAGTCAGGCAGGTGTCGCCGGAATGGCAATCGCCCTGGCCCTGGCACTTTGTAGCATCGACCGATTCGTTGACCGCATCGATCACCTGAGCCACCTGGATGCCCTGCATGTCGCGCGACAGCTGGTAACCACCGCCTGGACCGCGAACACTGGAAACCAGGTTACTGCGGCGCAGCTTGGCGAAAAGCTGTTCGAGATAGGACAGGGAGATGCCTTGGCGCTCGGAGATATCGGCCAGGGACACCGGCCCGTGCTGCGCGTGCAACGCCAGGTCAAGCATGGCGGTCACGGCGTATCGGCCTTTTGTAGTCAGTCGCATGGACAATTACCACGGAGTTCGGAATGGGCGGGAGTATGCAATTCCCGAGCATTTAAGTCAACTATAAGACCTAGTGCTTTAGTCGGGTTTACCCGCAAAAGAGCGCGCGCATCATAGCAAAGGCTGGCGGCGTACAGCCAGCGCAACCGCGTTATCGTTCTTCGCGAGCAAGCCCGCTCCCACAGGGGAGATGCATTCCAATGTGGGAGCGGGCTTGCTCGCGAAAAGCAGCGCCGCGGTTTAGCTGGCTTGGCTCTGATCCTTGCCCTTCACACAGGCAAAGTCTTCTTCGCGCAGCTCAGGCAGATCTTTCGCACAGTAATTACTGCCCAGATCCTTCAGCGCGCCGCACATCCCTTCCAGCCGTCCATCCACCGCTTGCAGGTGATCGAGCAACTGACCGATGGCTCGGGCCACCGGATCGGGCATGTCTTCGCTGACACCATAAGCATCGAAGCCGATCTTCTCAGCCATCGCTTTGCGCTTGGCGTCCTGCT
The DNA here is from genome assembly GCF_900215165.1 of Pseudomonas sp. LAMO17WK12:I5. Taxonomy (NCBI): domain Bacteria; kingdom Pseudomonadati; phylum Pseudomonadota; class Gammaproteobacteria; order Pseudomonadales; family Pseudomonadaceae; genus Pseudomonas; species Pseudomonas sp. LAMO17WK12:I5. The sequence goes on from NZ_OBDS01000001.1 coordinate 410,521, forward strand.
CTTCATCGGTTTTGACGATGATCCGCCCCGGAATCCCCACCACTGTGGCGCCCGGCGGCACTTCCTTGGTGACCACTGCATTGGAGCCGACTTTCGCGCCAGCCCCCACCGTGAATGGACCGAGCACTTTGGCACCAGCACCCACGACAACCCCATCACCCAGCGTCGGGTGGCGCTTGCCCTTGTTCCAACTGGTGCCGCCGAGGGTTACGCCCTGATAAATGGTCACGTCATCGCCGATCTCGGCGGTTTCACCAATGACGATGCCCATGCCGTGGTCAATGAAAAAGCGCCGACCAACTTTGGCACCCGGATGAATTTCGATCCCGGTCAACCAGCGACCGAAGTTCGACACCAGCCGCGCCAGCCATTTCAGCTCGTTGCGCCACAGCATCCCGGCCAACCGATGAATCCAGATCGCGTGCATACCGGGGTAGCAGGTCAGGACTTCAAAAGCGTTACGCGCCGCCGGGTCTCGATGGAATACGCTCTGGATATCTTCACGCAAACGCTCAAACATCATTCAGTCCTTCCGCTTAAGAAGCTCACCACGGGCCGCTTTTTGGGTTTCCGTGAGGATGCCACGCAAAATATTCATTTCCGCCCGGCTGACCGAGCTGCGTCCGTACAATCGGCGCAGGCGCGCCATCAAGTGCCTTGGCTTTTCCGGATCGAGGAATTCGATGGCAACCAGCGTCTGCTCCAGATGCTCGTAAAAGCGCTCCAGCTCATCCATGGTCGCGAGCTCGGCGCTTTTCACCGAGGCCACTTCTTCTTTCTCAATCTTGGTCGGCTGCCCTTGAGCGGCCAGCCAGGCCATGCGCACTTCGTAGCTCAACACCTGCACCGCCGCCCCGAGGTTCAACGAGCTGAACTCAGGATCGGAGGGGATGTGCACGTGAAAGTGACATCGCTGCAGCTCCTCGTTGGTCAGGCCGGAGTCTTCACGACCGAACACCAACGCGATTTGCGCGCCCTGCCCCGCTTCCTCGACCACTTTGCTCCCGCATTCGCGCGGATCGAGCAACGGCCAGGGAATGCGCCGGTCACGGGCGCTGGTGCCGAGCACCAGATTGCAGCCGACCAGAGCGTCTTCCAGAGTGGCGACGACTTGAGCATTTTCAAGGATATCCCCGGCACCGGAAGCTCGAGCATCGGCTTCGTGGTGCGGAAACAACCGCGGTTCGACCAGCACCAGCCGCGACAGACCCATGTTTTTCATGGCGCGCGCGGCCCCGCCGATGTTGCCGGGGTGGCTGGTATTGACCAGGACGACACGAATGTTCTGCAGCAAGGGAGGCGCTCTCGGACACAGGAAAGGGGTGCAAATCTTACAGAACAGCCTACCGTTAAGCTATGAAAGCGAACAGCGACCTTCACCTGAAGAAAAGTTCTGATAGAATGCGCGGCTTTCTTTAACAACCTTAGGTGACACATCCATGCAGCCCATGCTGAATATCGCGCTGCGCGCCGCCCGCAGCGCCAGTGAACTGATCTTCCGCTCCATCGAGCGCCTGGATACCATCAAGGTCGACGAAAAAGACGCCAAGGATTATGTATCCGAGGTCGATCGCGCCGCCGAACAGAAAATCATCGACGCTCTGCGCAAGGCTTACCCGAATCACTCGATCCAGGGTGAAGAGACCGGCATGCACGTCGGTAACGGCATCGAAGGCGAAGAGTACCTGTGGATCATCGATCCACTGGACGGCACCACCAACTTCCTGCGTGGCATTCCTCACTTTGCCGTCAGCATTGCCTGCAAATACCGTGGTCGCCTGGAACACGCTGTGGTTCTGGACCCGGTTCGCCAGGAAGAATTCACCGCCAGCCGTGGTCGCGGCGCTCAACTGAACGGTCGTCGTCTGCGCGTCAGCGGTCGCACCAGCCTCGACGGCGCTCTGCTGGGCACTGGCTTCCCGTTCCGTGACGACCAGATGGACAACCTCGACAACTACCTGGGCATGTTCCGCGCCCTGGTTGGCCAGACTGCCGGCATCCGCCGCGCCGGCTCCGCCAGCCTGGACCTGGCCTACGTGGCTGCCGGTCGTTTCGACGCGTTCTGGGAATCGGGTCTGTCCGAGTGGGACATGGCTGCAGGCGCCCTGCTGATTCAAGAAGCTGGCGGCCTGGTGAGCGACTTCACCGGCGGTCACGATTTCCTTGAAAAAGGCCACATCGTTGCCGGCAATACCAAATGCTTCAAGGCAGTACTGACGGCGATCCAGCCGCACCTGCCGGCTTCGCTGAAGCGCTAAGCTTCCTGCGAAAAGCAAAAAGCACCCTTTGGGGTGCTTTTTTTATGCCTGGAATTCGATCTTCAGATCACCAAAACCTTCATGTGGGAGCGAGCCTGCTCGCGAATGCGGTATGCCAGCCGACATCAATATTGACTGTCAGAATGCATTCGCGAGCAGACTCGCTCCCACAAGAAATCCGGGTTTAGCCAGAAATTCCGGGCACAAAAAAGCACCCCGCAGGGTGCTTCTTGTTAAACAGTCGGTCCTTACTGAGCCGGCTGATTCTGCGACAGAATCAGCTTGCCTTCCTTGTCGACCGGAATCTGGTTGCCCGGATCGCGATCCATCCGCACTTTGCCTTCCTTGCCATCGAGCGAGTAACGCACGTCGTAACCGACGACTTTGTCGCTGATGTCATTCACAGTGTTACAGCGAGTCTGGGTGGTGGTGTAGGTATCGCGGTTCTGCATGCCTTCCTGCACCTTGTTACCGGCATAACCGCCACCGACCGCGCCAGCGACCGTAGCAATCTTCTTGCCGGTACCGCCGCCAATCTGGTTACCCAGCAAACCACCCGCTACCGCACCAATCGCGGTACCGAGGATCTGGTGTTGATCCTTGACCGGCGCCTGGCGGGTTACAGCAACATCCTTGCACACTTCACGTGGAGTCTTGATCTGTGTTTTGACCGGTTCTACGGCCAGCACTTGCGCATACTCAGGGCCGCTTTTAACCAGGCTGTAGGTGGCAACAGCACCCCCGGCAGTCACACCGACAGCACCCAATACCGCACCAACCAGCAACGACTTGTTCACATGAACCTCCTGACCATCACATGCGGGACGCGCCCGCGCTTCTCCCAGCCTTGGAGCATAAAAAAAGGCGCGAGTTCAACTCGCGCCTTTTTCGGGCTGACAACCGGTGAAGCGATGGCCGTTATGGACGGTCGTCGACTTCCTTCTCGGTGTTGGCCGGAGGAATCAGATCCTCGGTGCTCAGGTTCAGCCAGATCAGTACCACGTTCGCGATGTAGATCGACGAGTAGGTACCCGCCAGAACACCGATGAACAGAGCGATGGAGAAGCCGAACAGGTTGTCGCCACCGAAGAACAGCAGCGCAGCGATCGCCAGCAAGGTGGAGATCGACGTTGCCATGGTCCGCAGCAGGGTCTGGGTGGTCGAGATGTTGATGTTCTCGATCAACGAAGCCTTGCGCAGCACACGGAAGTTTTCACGAACCCGGTCGAACACGACGATGGTGTCGTTCAGCGAGTAACCGATGATCGCCAGTACCGCCGCCAGCACCGTCAGGTCGAAGGTGATCTGGAAGAACGACAGGATACCGACTGTCACGATCACGTCGTGAATCAGCGAAACGATGGCGCCGACCGCGAATTTCCACTGAAAGCGGAAAGCCAGGTAGATCAGGATGCCGCCGAGCGCCAGCAGCATGCCGAGGCCGCCCTGGTCGCGCAGTTCTTCACCGACCTGCGGGCCGACGAACTCGACACGCTTGACCGTCGCCGGGTTGTCGCCGCCGACTTTCTGCAGCGCGTCTGCTACCTGATGGCCCAGCTGCGGATCTTCACCCGGCATGCGCACCAGCAGGTCGGTGGTCGCACCGAAGTTCTGCACGATGGCTTCGTGGTAACCGGAAGTCGCCAGTTGCTCGCGCACTTTGGTGACGTCAGCCGGACGCTCGTAGGTCAGCTCGATGAGCGTACCGCCGGTGAAGTCCAGACCCCAGTTCATGCCCTTGTGGAAAACGCTGAACAAGGCCAGAACGGTGAGAAACACAGTGACGCCGAACGCAAAGTTGCGAACGCCCATGAAGTTGATTGTACGTAACATGGCAGCCCCTTAAATCCACAACTTCTTGAAGTCACGTCCGCCGAAGATCAGGTTGACCATTGCGCGGGTCACCATGATGGCCGTGAACATCGAGGTAAAGATCCCGAGGGACATGGTCACTGCGAAACCCTTCACCGGGCCGGTGCCCATGGCGAAGAGGATGCCGCCGACCAGCAGAGTGGTCAGGTTGGCATCGAGAATCGCGGTAAATGCCCGGCCGAAGCCTTCGTTGATTGCACGCTGCACGGTCATGCCGGCGGCGATCTCTTCACGGATCCGCGAGAAGATCAGCACGTTGGCGTCGACCGCCATACCCATGGTCAAGACGATACCGGCGATACCCGGCAGGGTCAGCGTTGCACCCAGCAGCGACATCAGCGCCAACAGCAGCACCATGTTCACCGCCAGTGCGACCGTGGCGATCACGCCGAAGAAGCGGTAGATGGCGATAATGAACAGCGAGACGAACAGCATGCCCCACAGCGATGCATCGATACCTTTGGTGATGTTGTCAGCACCCAGGCTCGGACCGATTGTGCGCTCTTCCGCGAAGTACATCGGCGCGGCCAGACCACCGGCACGCAGCAGCAGTGCCAGCTCGGACGATTCGCCCTGGCCGTTCAGGCCGGTGATACGGAACTGCGCACCCAGCGGCGACTGAATGGTCGCCAGACTGATGATCTTCTTCTCTTCCTTGAAGGTCTGAACCGGCACGTCTTTCTCGACGCCGTCGACAACCTGCTTGGTGTAAGTGGTCACCGGACGTTGTTCGATGAAGATCACCGCCATGCTGCGGCCCACGTTCGAACGGGTCGCGCGGCTCATCAGCTCGCCACCGTGACCGTCCAGACGGATGTTCACTTCTGGTGTGCCGTGCTCGCCGAAACCGGCCTTGGCGTCGGTCACCTGGTCACCGGTGATGATCAGGCCACGCTCGATCTGCGCAGGAGGACGCTTGCCTTCACGGAACTCGAAGGTCTCGGAAGTGGCTTTCGAAGCACCCGGCTCTGCAGCCAGACGGAACTCAAGGTTGGCCGTCTTGCCGAGAATACGCTTGGCTTCGGCAGTGTCCTGCACGCCCGGCAGCTCAACCACGATGCGGTTGGCGCCCTGACGCTGAACGATCGGTTCGGCAACACCCAGCTCGTTGACGCGGTTACGTACCGTGGTCAAGTTCTGCTTGATGGAGTATTCGCGGATTTCCGCCAGCTTGGCCGGGGTCATCGCCAGACGCAGCACCGGTTGACCGTTGAGGTCGGCCGGAACAATGTCGAAATCGTTGAAGTTCTTGCGGATCAGCGCACGGGCCTGTTCGCGGGAGTCAGCATCGCTGAAGCCCAACTGAATGGCGCCGCCCAGTTGTGGCAGGCTGCGATAGCGCAGCTTCTCTTTGCGCAGCAGGCTCTTGACGTCGCCTTCGTAGACTTTCAGGCGGGCGTCGAGGGCTTTGTCCATGTCCACTTCCAGCAGGAAGTGCACACCACCGGACAAGTCCAGACCCAGCTTCATCGGGTGCGCGCCGAGGTTGCGCAGCCATTGCGGGGTGGTCTGTGCCAGGTTCAGTGCGACGACGTAGTCATCACCCAATGCCTTGCGCACAACGTCCTTGGCCGGCAGCTGGTCTTCAGCCTTGGTCAGACGGATCAGACCGCCCTTGCCGTTGGCGGCCAGCGAAGCTGCCTTGACGTTGATCCCGGACTCACGCAGCGCGGTGCTGACGCGATCCAGATCGGCCTGATTGACCTGCAGTGCCGTGCTGGCGCCGCTGATCTGAATGGCCGGGTCATCGGGGTATAGATTGGGAGCGGAATAAATCAGACCGATCGCCAGCACCGCCAGGATCAGAATGTATTTCCACAGAGGATATTTGTTCAGCATCACGCCGCCCGTTATGAACGCGGGGCGCCTTGCGCGCCCCGTCGATTGAGTAGAAGTTGGAACCTTAGATCGCTTTCAGCGTGCCTTTTGGCAGCGTGGCGGCGATGGCGCCCTTCTGGAACTTCATTTCCACGGTGTCGGAAACTTCCAGAACCACGAAGTCATCGGCCACTTTGGTGATCTTGCCGGCGATGCCGCCGGTGGTGACCACTTCGTCACCCTTCGCAAGGCTGCTCAGCAGGTTCTTCTGCTCTTTGGCGCGCTTGGCCTGTGGACGCCAGATCATCAGGTAGAAGATGACCAGGAAACCGACCAGGAAAATCCACTCGAAGCCGCCGCCCATTGGGCCTGCAGCAGCCGGTGCAGCTGCGTCAGCCATGGCGTTAGAGATAAAAAAGCTCATTTAGCACTCCAGTTGCAAATGTTGAATCTTGGGGTCAGAAAACTCAGTCCAAAGGCGGAACGGGGAGCCCGCGTTTGGCGTAGAAGGCATCGACAAAGGCGGCCAATGTACCCTGTTGAATAGCCTCGCGCAAACCAGCCATCAGCACCTGATAATGGCGCAAGTTATGGATGGTATTGAGCATGCTGCCGAGCATTTCGCCGCACTTGTCCAGGTGATGCAGATAAGCGCGGGAGAAGTTCTGGCAGGTATAGCAATCGCAGGTCGGATCCAGCGGCGAATCATCATGGCGATGGAACGCGTTACGGATCTTCAGCACGCCTGTATCAATGAACAGATGCCCATTGCGGGCATTACGGGTTGGCATCACGCAATCGAACATGTCCACACCGCGGCGCACACCCTCAACCAGATCTTCCGGTTTGCCAACGCCCATAAGGTAACGAGGTTTGTCAGCCGGCATCATGCCCGGCAGATAATCCAGCACCTTGATCATCTCGTGCTTCGGCTCGCCCACCGACAGACCGCCAATGGCCAGGCCATCGAAGCCGATCTTGTCGAGGCCTTCCAGCGAGCGCATGCGCAGATCCTGGTGCATGCCGCCCTGAACGATACCGAACAGCGCCGCCGTGTTGTCGCCATGCGCGTTTTTCGAGCGCTGGGCCCAACGCAGCGACAGCTCCATGGATACGCGGGCGACGTCTTCGTCAGCCGGGTACGGCGTGCACTCGTCGAAGATCATCACGATGTCGGAACCCAGATCGCGCTGCACCTGCATCGATTCTTCCGGGCCCATGAACACTTTCGAGCCGTCGACCGGGGAGGCGAAGGTCACGCCCTCTTCCTTGATCTTGCGCATCGCGCCCAGGCTGAACACCTGGAAACCGCCGGAGTCGGTGAGGATCGGGCCTTTCCACTGCATGAAGTCGTGCAGGTCGCCGTGCTCCTTGATCACCTCGGTGCCCGGGCGCAGCCACAGGTGGAAGGTATTGCCCAGAATGATTTCCGCGCCAGTGGCGACGATGTCACGCGGCAACATGCCCTTGACCGTGCCATAGGTGCCCACCGGCATGAACGCCGGGGTCTCGACGGTGCCACGCGGGAAGGTCAGCCGACCACGACGAGCCTTGCCATCGGTGGCAAGCAGTTCAAAGGACATGCGACATTCGCGACTCATTCTGTTTCCTCTGGGCCTGTGTGTTCAGGGGCAGTCGGGGCGGGATTACGGGTGATGAACATCGCATCACCGTAGCTGAAAAAGCGGTAGCCGTTGTCGACGGCGGCTTTATAGGCGGCCATGGTTTCGGGATAACCGGCGAACGCCGAAACCAGCATCAACAGCGTGGATTCGGGCAAATGAAAATTGGTGACCAGGGCATCGACCACATGGAACGGCCGGCCCGGGTAGATAAAGATGTCGGTGTCGCCGCTGAACGGCTTGAGCACGCCATCACGCGCGGCACTTTCCAGCGAACGCACGCTGGTGGTACCCACGGCAATCACCCGCCCGCCACGCTCACGGCACGCGGCAACGGCGTCGACCACGTCCTGGCCGACTTCCAGCCACTCGCTGTGCATGTGGTGATCTTCGATCTTGTCGACGCGCACCGGCTGGAACGTCCCCGCACCGACGTGCAGCGTGACGAACGCGGTCTCGACGCCCTTGGCGGCAATCGCCTCCATCAGCGGCTGATCGAAATGCAGCCCCGCCGTCGGCGCCGCCACCGCCCCCAGGCGCTGGGCGTACACGGTCTGATAGCGCTCGCGATCCGAGCCTTCATCCGGGCGGTCTATATAAGGAGGCAACGGCATGTGCCCGACGCGATCGAGCAGCGGCAGCACTTCTTCAGCAAAGCCCAGCTCGAACAGCGCATCGTGACGCGCGAGCATCTCGGCTTCGCCACCGCCGTCGATGAGGATCTTCGAACCCGGCTTCGGCGACTTGCTGGAGCGCACATGGGCCAGCACGCGGTGCGAATCGAGCACGCGTTCGATGAGGATTTCCAGCTTGCCGCCCGAGGCTTTCTGCCCGAACAACCGCGCCGGAATCACCCGGGTATTGTTGAATACCATCAAATCGCCCGAGCGCAAATGCTCAAGCAAATCAGTGAATTGACGGTGTGCAAGGGCGCCGCTCGGCCCATCAAGGGTCAGCAGGCGACTGCCGCGACGCTCGGCCAAAGGGTGGCGGGCGATCAGCGAATCAGGAAGCTCGAAGGTAAAGTCAGCAACGCGCATGATGGGGTTCGTCTAGCAGGGCCGGAAAGTCTAGCGGAATTATCAAAAATTGACCATGAAACGTGATTGACCAACGGTAATCACCTCTCTATACTTCGCCGCCATTGAGCCCTGATGGCGGAATTGGTAGACGCGGCGGATTCAAAATCCGTTTTCGAAAGGAGTGGGAGTTCGAGTCTCCCTCGGGGCACCACATAGCAGTATCTGAGAGTCTCTACCAGCCTCTCAGACCCAGAGAAACCGGCCACTTGGCCGGTTTTTTTGTGCCTGTCTGTTTATCCCTGTCTTCCCTTATCCGTTGTATCCCTGTATCCCTGCTTGTATCCTGAGAAAAATACCGAACTTTGGGATACAAGGATGAAACGCGCAGACATCAAGCGCCGCCCCCTCGCCGATACCACGCTTGCAGGGCTTGAGCCTGAAACTAAGGAATATCGGGAGCTGGATGGAAACGGCTTATATTTCCGGGTCAAACCGGACGGTGGCAAATCATGGCAACTCCGGTACAAGCGACCTGCAGGTAACTGGGCCTGGATGGGCCTCGGCGGCTATCCAGAAGTCAGCGGCGCACTTGCCCGTGAAAAAGCAGCCGATCTACGAAAGGTTGTCAGTAGCGGTGCCGACCCTCTTGAACAGAAGCGCTCGGCAAAAGCGGCAATCGATGCCGCTCGAACCCGGACCTTCAGAGCGGCTGCGGAAGCTTGGCTCAAGGCAAAGGAGGAAAAAGGTCTTGCCTCCTCTACCCTCAATAAAATCCGCACCTACCTCGACAAAGACATTCTTCCAGCGCTTGGTGATAAACCTCTGGACGAAATAACCCGAACCGATTGTGCAAATCTCCAGGCCTCCCTCGAAGCTCGTGAGGCGCATAACGTTGCTGAAAAATGTCGAACGTGGGTCAATCAGATCTTCGGCAGAGCAATCGGATTGGGACTGACAGAAAACGATCCAGGTAGCCGTCTACGCGACATCGCAGCTCAAGCACCGAAGACTCAACAACACCCTCATTTGCTAGAACCCGAACTCGGCGAGTTTCTCACCGCCTTAAAGAACACCCCCAGCAGACTGACCGCCCGAACGGCGGCATGGCTTTGCATATGGACAGCCTCTAGGCCGGGAATGGTTCGTCTCGCAGAGTGGAAAGAGTTTGATCTCGATAAAGCTCTTTGGACTACACCTGCATCGAAGATGAAGATGCGCCGAGACTTCGTGTGCCCCCTTCCGCGCCAAGCACTGTTAGCACTTAGAGAGCTGCACGCTTTAACCGGGCGCAGCCGCTGGCTATTTCCGGGGGTTGGTGCAAAGAATCCGACTATCAGTGAGAACACGATCAATAAGGTATTCGCGACCATAGGCTACAAAGGACGTCTTGTTGGTCACGGCACACGGCACACGGCAAGCACACTGCTCCGCGAACACGGATGGCCAAAGGAACATGTCGAGGCGCAATTGGCCCACAAAGAAGAGGGCATCTCAGGGGTCTACAACAAAGCTCAGTACCTCGAGCAACGAACAGCCATGATGCAGTGGTATGCCGACCATCTGGACAAATTGCAGAATGGGAACGTCGTGCTAGGCCAGTTCGGACAAGCCTTTTGAACATGCGAATCCTGAATCCTCAAAAACGCGGTGTTCCGCGTGTTCCATGTGTTCCGAAACTGATGAAAGCCTTTAATTTCGGGGCTTTCAACGATGGAACACAAATAGCGCTCAACTGGAACACATTGTCGATGGCACACAAAAGGTGTTCCAAAGACGGTAGCACTTCGAAGCAGCACCTCCCTACCCTCACTGGCGGTCTTCTAGCCTCGCCGGGCGCAAGTACTCGCGTTTTATTGAATGCAAAGACGGGGCGAGGGGGTGAGTTTTGAGTAGAGCTTTTTACTTGAGCGACCCCCTCAACATTGAAGGTTGGGAGATTGTTGAGACGTTCGAGCGATTCACGCTCTACGAAGAATTTGCAGAACGCATCGATGATGCCCTTGACCTCATACGAAATGGCCAAGAGCATTGGGCGAGCCACCTGAAAGATGGGGAGTGGTCCGTTGAATCCGTCCGCGTATTGGCAAATGTAAGACGACTCTCCAACAACATAAGTCAACAGTTTGAACGTTCTAGGGACGACCTGCCTCGCTGCATCCGCTGGATAGCAGGGGAGTCGGCCAATTCGGCGATAAATGATAGCCAGTATATTGCTGCGCTGGCGATTGATCGCGCTTGTCGAGCTATTGAGACGCTTGAGAGGTGGCTGAGTGGCTTCGATACAGATTTGTGCTCAGGAAGTTTTGAGAGCTTAGCCGCACTTAATGAAGAGGCGTCGAACGACGTCGCAGAGTTTGCGATGGAGGTGCGCCATGAGCTGGCGCACCTGGAAATCGAAGCTAGGGAAGCCGCGGCAGACTTGATAGGGACCGCCCGGAATTACATGACTTTGGCTAACGTCTATGCTTCACCGGTGCTGAGCAGCGCCGATAAAATCCGGATCAGCGCGACCGCACGCAAAGCAGGCTATAGCTCAGCAAATATACGTCGCGAAGCCGTCATAGACCGCAATCAGAGCATTTGCTCCCACGCTAAGCGTCTGCTCAGTGATGGACGATCAGAGCGAGAGGTTGTAGGGGTTATTGTCGGTACTGACTCAGCGCTCAAAACGCCGAGCGGTGCAGCCAAGCTGTCCACTAAACAAATACGGAACATTTTGGTCGAGGGCGGAGTACTCAGCGCCGCTGTAAGAAAGTAACTATTTGTAAAACATGGGAAGTTAGAGATGAGCAAACCGGAAATCGCACTAATTTACGAAGACACCTTGCCAAAAGATTTATTTCAGGATTTTGAAGACTCTATACTAGATGAACGACTAACTATAAAAGTCCAATCCAGACCCCCCATCGGTCCTCAAGCGAGTCTCGAATGGTTTGTCCTTCCTTTAGTTGCAGCTTACATTTCAAAGCCCTACTTCGATGGTTTTTTTGGCGAGATGGGCAAAGACCATTATAGGCTTCTCAAGCAAAAACTTTTCGAAACATCCAAAAAAGTAATGTCCAAACCTAGGATTGAGCCAACTTTAATCGGCTCAACAGGTAAGCTGAAGAAAAACAACCCCTATACCTCGGCATTTTCAATTTATGCAGACGCAAATGAAAGGATAAAATTCAAACTTCTAATACCGAAACATACCGACGACAACAACTATAAGGAGATCGTAGATATATTTTTAGATTTTCTAATGGACTATCACTGCGATGCAAAACCTCTCACCTCGATTGGCTTCGATTTGAGCACTCCCCCTCTAGGCGGACTAATACTTGTGCAGGTTAATCAGCAAACCAAATGCGTAGAATGGCGGGACCCAATGCAAATAAAATAAACTAGCGCGAGCTGAACATAAATTTTTGGCTCGCTATCAAATTAATCCTCAATCATTACTGTGTAATTAGGCAGCGATAGGTCAAGCCTCCCAAAAAATTTGCAGCGATTCGAATGGGAAGTGAACTGCCGTTCGTTTCCATTTCTCCAATTAGCGTTAGCCCTGTAACTCTTAACGACTACAGGAAACGCTCAATGACTGCCACGACGCTTCAATCCATCATCCCGCTTTCACCCTCCACCACTGATTTGCTCACTCCCGATCAAGTCGCAGCGACTCTAGGTCTATCGCATCGCACGCTCGCCGCCTGGCGCAGCTCGCGTCGCAATCCTCTGCCGTACGTGAAAGTAGGAAGCCGCGTGCGCTACCGGCCTAAAGATGTATCTATGTGGCTGGAAAGCCGCACGCACTGCGCCGCAGTAAGTGTGAGGAACAAGCAATGACTTCCCCTCGTCATCACACCTCTGCAAAAGACTCCACGCCAATCGATCAATCGGTGACACTCATCCGCATTGCCGAGGTCATGGCCATCGTCGGTCTCGCACGCCCTACTATCTACAGGTTGATGAATGAGCCTGAAAGTGGCTTTCCAAAAACCGTAAAACTCACCAGCAGCAACGCTCGCGGCGCCCCAGTCGCCTGGGTTTTGTCGGAAGTTCAAGCTTGGGCACTAGGTCGCATTCAAGCACGCGATGAGGTGGCAGCGTGAGTAATCCAACTGCCAATCAAGCCTTGATGCATCCCTTTTCAGTGCTGCGCCGCATCGGCTTTTCAGCCGCCACGATGCAGCGCCTCGAGCGCTATCGCAGCCGCCAGGACAAACAGGGACGCGTGGTCAGCGTACTTAGCTGGGCCGACGGCACTTGGTGCGCCCTCGCACTCCACTGCGAAAACATCGGTGCGGTGATCGTCGACGAAGGCCAGCAAACGGAAGCCTACGAAGACGCCCGCTCAATGCTCAATGACGGCTTCCTGCCCCTGCTCAATCTGCGTTGGGAAGCCCACGTCTGAAACGAAAACGCCCCCGGCGGCAACCGGGGGCGTTTGAGGTCAATCTGTATGCCCGGTCAATTTATGTCGCATCAAAAAAATGCGCAAGGCTTCGTGCTGGTTGCGCGGATAAAAACTCGGGGTTATCCTGCCGCCATCACTGCAAAATCAGTGATCGGGTTTGGCGACCCGAGTACATACAGGCGCACAGGCGCCCCCATACCGATTGCTGGCGCTTTTTTTGTGCCCGCACTCCTGCTTTATGGTGGCTGTGCGTGGGAGACCTTCGGGTCTGCCGGGGTCCTGTATGCCCGGTTCGCCAACCCGCGCACAGCTGCCACCCTTACATCGTTTGGCGACGATCCGTGGCAGCTCCTCACATACAGGAGCTTCACTTATGCACGCCCTCAATCCGTCCAAAATTCGCGCCGCTGCACACCGTGCAATGGCTCTCGCCGCTCTACACGCCAACTCCAGTCTTGTTACACGTCTCGCCCGCTACAACGACCACATGGCCAAAGCTCGCGCTCTCGAAGCCGCAGGCGGTGCCCAATGAACAGCGCCCTGAGCTTTGCCCTGCCCGAAGACATTCTCAGCGTCAGCCAGCGTGTCGGGGCCGGTGTACCGATTGACGCCATCGCCTGCGCAATTGAGCGCGCCGACTCGGTGCTGACGTTACTCGAGGACCACTTTGAAGGTGAGTCGCGCCTCTCTAACCGTGTTATCGCCGCCGTCATTTGGGATGTTCGCGGCACTCTTGGCCTGATCAAAACCCTTGCCATGCACGGCGATAACACTTCTGTCCCAGCGGATCAGAAAGGCGGTTCGCTATGAGCGCATTGACCACGATTGGCCGTATGGATTTTTCATTCGCAAACGCCCGCGGTTTGAAGCTATTCCGGGTGAACCCGGGCATTCCGGTCGAAGACGCGCTAGAGATCGCTTCCCAACTCCAAGAACGCGTTAACCAGCTCAGTCGCGATGCAGCTATGAGCGATCAAGGCGAGCGCTTTAGTTGGCCTGCCCTGTACTTGGGTGAAATGGCAAAAGCACTGCTCGATGACGTGACTGACACGCTGTTCCTGTCGAGGGCCGACACATGAGCCAGCGCCAGAACAGTAAAGTGAAGCGTCCGAGCTTCGGCGACATAAAAGCCGCCTCGCTGAAGGACATTGAACGTGTCCTCGCGTACTGGTTGCCCAACGGAAAGCGTGTGGACGGTGGCAAGGAATACACCGCTCCCAATCCGACTCGCACTGACAAGCGCGCCGGCTCGCTCAAGATTAATTTGAACAAAGGCACTTGGGCTGACTTCGCTACTGGAGACAAGGGCGGCGACCTGATTGATTTAGTCCGCTACTTGGACGGCGGCACCGATGTCGAGGCGTGCGCGAAGCTAACCGAACTGCTGAGCGTAAGTGTCGGTGCAGCGCAATCAACTATCGCTCAAAGCAAAACCAAAGCGCCAACATGGACCGCTATACAGCCGATCCCGGCCGACGCTATGAAACGTTGCCCGGTCCGCCATCGAGAACACGGCGCCCCTTCGAAAGTCTGGATCTACCGTGACGCTAGCGGTCAACCACTCATGGCTCTTTACCGCTTTGATCTCGTTCCAGATGAAGACGGAAAGCCCAAAAAAGTCTTCGCACCACTGACTTGGTGCCAGCGCTCCAACAGCGAAACCACGCAATGGCGCTGGCAGGGATTGCCTGACCCGCGTCCGCTCCTGCGCCTAGAAGAATTGGCACTGCGCGATGCCGTCCCTGTCGTGTTGTGCGAAGGCGAAAAAGCCGCCGACGCGGCAGGCGAACTGATGCCAGACTACGTGGCAACGTGCTGGCCGAACGGGTCCAACTCTTGGCACAAGGCCGATCTGACACCGCTCAAGGGGCGCTCGGTTGTGCTTTGGCCGGACAACGACAGCAGCGGCAAGTCGTGCATGGAAGAAGTCGCCAAAAAACTGCACGAGATCGGCGCCGAATCGGTCCGGTTTGTCGCGCTCAATGTGTTTAAACGCAAGCCCACTTTGAAGGATGATCGAGCAGCGTTTGCCAAAGGTGGCAAATGGGACGACGGGGACGATGCCGCCGACGCGCTGGCTAAAGGTTGGACGGCAGCACACGTCGCCGAGCTGGAGCGCTGCGGTGAGTTTTTCGTCTCACTCGCTCACGAGCAATCCGACGAGCCTGCAGAGCCAAAAGCAGCAGCCAAACAACCGGCAAAATCGAAAACCGATTTGCTACCCGGTGGTTTTCGATTGGCCCCCGAAGGTGTGTTCTATACCGGCGATGATGGTGAGTCACGGCCTGTGTGCTCCTCCTTGGAGATCCTCGCCCGTACTCGAGACGACAAGGGCCACAACTGGGGTCTGCTGGTTGAGTTCGACGACCCGGACGGCGCAAAAAAACGTTGGAACATTCCTGCTCGCAACATGACCGGCGACTTCGGCAAAGACGTATTAGGGCCGCTGGTGGATATGGGATTGCGCTTGCCTGGAACGCGCTCCGGTCGCAATGCGCGCAACGATCTTCAAAGTTACCTGCAAGGGTTCGACAGCAACGAGCGGGCACGCTTGGTCACTCGCCTTGGATGGCATGGACCTGCATACCTGCTGCCTGATCAGCAGATCGGCAACAGCCATGAGCATCTGTTCTTTTGTGATTCCGGTGCGCAGCTTCCTCCCATAAGCGAGGCCGGCACATTGGAGCAATGGCAACAGCAGATCGGCGCGCTTTGCGTTGGGAATCACCGCTTGGCGTTCGTTGTCAGCGTGGCCTTTGCCGGACCGCTTTTGCATTTGCTGGGGCATGAATCAGGTGGCTTTCATCTATACGGAGACAGCTCCGGCGGTAAGACGACACACCTGCAAGTTGCCGCCTCGGTCTACGGCGGACCGCGGCTGGTCCGGTCCTGGCGCTCGACGGATAACGCATTGGAGTCGATTGCCGCCGCGCATTCGGACGGCGTTCTGGTACTCGACGAAATCGGTATGTGCGATCCGCGCATTATCGGTGAAACGGTGTACATGCTCGGCAACGGCACGGGTAAAGCGCGCGCCAATGATCGAGGGCAAGCAGGCCGTCAGGTGCAAGAGTGGCGCCTGCTATTTCTCTCGACCGGCGAAAAGACACTGGCGCAGCACATGGCCGATGCGAACAAAGAGCTAAAGGCAGGGATGGAAATCCGCATGCTGGCGGTGCCTGCGGATGCGAGCAAAGGGCTGGGCATGTTCGACGTGCTGAACGGGTTCGAAGACGCCGCAGCCCTGTCGGACGCACTCAAAGCACGAGTAGGCAAATACTACGGTACACCGCTTACCGCGTTCCTGTCAGCGCTGTGCAAGCCCGGTGAAATGCTCGGCTGGACAGCCATGCTGCGGCGCACGGTGGAGCGCTTCATCGCCAAGGCCCTTCCTGCTTCCGCCAGCGGTCAAGCGCATCGTGCCGCTGCTCGCTTCGGTCTTGCCGCTGCCGCAGGTGAACTCGCGACGGCGCTCGGTGTAACAGGCTGGCCGGAGGGCACCGCGACCACAGCGGCGCAAGTTTGCCTGAATGCTTGGCTCGAGGAACGCGGTGGCGCCGGGAACATGGAAGGTGACGCCATCGTGAGTCGATTGCAGCAAGTCATCGAGCGATTCGGTGAAAGCCGCTTCACCCGCTGGGACGGTCTTGCGGCCAAAACCGACGATCACGCACCACGAACCACCGACCGCCTCGGTTTTCGGCGCACGGTTGAACACGGTATGGGCGATGGCGTTTACACGCTGGTCACCTACTACTTCTTGCCCACTGCGTGGAGGGCTGAGGTGTTCAAAGGCATGAGCCTAACTCTGGTCAATCGGGAGCTGATCGAGCGCGGGATTCTGGAAGCCAGCGCGGAAGGTCGTGCAGCGCAATCGGTGCGGCTGCCTGGGCTCGCCAAAACGAGAGCGTACGTGGTGCATGCCAACGCCCTCCTCTCCTTTGAAACCGAAGCCGCGTGAAGTTGGCGGATCGTGGAGAGCTGCCGGCCGCTTCGGGTCTGGCCCGCCCGGAATCCAATCGAACGAGTATCAAAATCTGAAATGGAAGATATCTAATGAGCGACTACCAAAAGCAAATCAAGCAACACCAAGTCGAGATGGAGCAACTCGAAAAGCAGCTGCCGAAACTCACTACAGCGGCCAAGGAAGCAAAGAGATTGTACGCACATACGCGCCATAATCGAGCGCCATACCCACATGAAGTGATCAACACTCTTAACAACGCGAAATCCGAAATAGCGCGCCATGCGTCTGAGATCAGACGGCTGCAAGCATTGGTTGATTGGGAAGACGGAATTCGATTTGCCGGTACCAACATAAAAAAGGCACAGAAAGAAATCAGCCAGGTGCAAAGCGATCTGCGAAAGCAGCAAGAGAAACGCACCAAGCTTTCGGCCAAACTCCAAAGACTGAAAGAAGAGAAACGTACTGAAATTGAAAAGGCTCAATATGTCGAAAAACAAGCGGCGGCAAGCTACTCCGTAGCGTTGAGCGATGGGGACGACGCAGAAGAACAACGAGCGGAGAAGGCGCTCAGGCAAGCCTCAGAGGCTCTTGCAGAAGTAACCCGTGACAAGCGGGGCATCGCAACTGCTACGCAAGCTTTGAAAGATGAAGTGGAGAAGCTCGAAGCAGCCATTGCAGAGAGTAATCAGACCTTGAAAGATCTGCGACACCAGCAGCTACGTGCTGCACGGTTCATGTGGGCCGACCGCCTAGACAAGGCAGCTCAAGAGTTCGCCGCCATCGCAGCACACCTGCACGCCACGGAAAAGGCGATGGGACGTTCAAGCTCTCTCATTGACCTTTACGTGCCACTGCATGTGCCGTTCGGACCGATGTCCATCAATGAAGATACGGTCACTGCGAAGGCAGGTGCAATTTCCATTGAGCAATTGATCGCCGCTTGATTGCCCGCGTCTCGACTATCAGTCGTGACGCTCCTCCCCCTAAACCGGAGCATCATTCGCGGAACACCAAACGTGTTCCGCGTAACTGGTGTTCCGGTTGTTCGCATTTGGTGTTCCACCTCTGAAAGCCTTTAATTACTTGGCCTCTAGCGTTTCTGGAACACATGGAACACATGGAACACATGGAACACTATGTTATCGCTAGCTATGGATTAGCGTTCCCCTCGCCCCTTTTCACGGCGTGAACCTTCAGCGCGAGCGGACGCGCCGGATCGCTCCAGATCCGTCGATCTGCTGTGTCCGATGCCTCCCAGGCGGAGGAGTCGGAGCGTCAGATTTTACGGGTCCTCCCTAAGGGGGGCCTCCTACACGGGTTATCAGACTCGCAGATTTCCTCTAGCTGAAAATTGCAGACGGATGTCCGTCTTCTCAAACTCCTTCCTCAAAAAGTAGAGAAAACTCCCCATTACGTTTAAAGATCAATCAAGCCTTTGCTGGAAAAAACAATCCAAAAACACAAATATTAAAAAATTACAAGGCCTGATTATATATTAATCGCGTAATCTGCTGTGCGAGCCGGTCGTGTTACACACTATCGCCTTCAGCCCCAACAATACATTGAGCTAGCCTGGCATCGACTTATAACCCATGTGACTCGTCCAAGTGCCGAGAGGCCGCTCAATGGCGACCCTTGGCCAACACAGACCATTTTCCACATGCACGACTGGTGTGGCACACTGCTGGCCATGGAGCCGGAGGTCCTCCACCCGGGGAACCAATGGCGTTCGATAGCGACTTCCCATGAATCGGGTGGCAAATGGTCTCTGCTTTTGCAAAAGGGAAAGTAATACTTTTCGTTCATGGGCTATCGGGTTCTTCCGAGGGAACATGGGGGAACATGATGGAGTTTTTTAGAAGAGATGAAGCCTTCGTCAGCTTTCAGTTAGATTCTTATCAATACCCCACGACAAAAATTCGCTTCGCCTTTGGAAAGAAAATGCCTGGAATCCAGGACTTGGCTGAGGGACTGCGAAGTTATATAAATGTTTTTCATAGCGACAAGAGCGAGATTGTTCTTATCGGGCACAGCATGGGCGGGCTAGTACTACGCCAATTCATCACTACTGAACTTAAAAAAAATAACGAAACGCAGATTCGAGCTGCGGTAATGATTGCCACCCCTCATCAAGGGGCGGATCTAGCTCGAATCGGAGCGAGCCTCTCTTGGAGGCATGTCCATCTAAGACAATTAGCAAAGGGACAAGACATCTTACGTTCAATAATGGAAGACTGGTCTGTTTTGGATGTTGAAAACCGTATTGATACCCTCTACATAACCGGGGGCATCGACGCTATAGTCGACAGACAAAGCTCAATGCCATATGCCGGCGGCGTCAACTTTAAAAACCTCATAAGCTATGGCCATGTTGATGTTATAAAACCTGAACATCCAGGCGACATCAGATTTCTTGCGATAAAGCAATTTATTAGTGAGCTAACCCCATCAAAAAAGTCTAGAGTGGTTTCGTCAAGCGCTATTGGCGAGCCACTGTTCTATCGATACAATCTTGCCTGCGAGAAGTACTATTATATTAGACCGCTAGATAAAAGCTTGGAACTTGCTTTAGCAAGTTCAAATATCTGGCTAAGCGGTCCCGCGGGTGTGGGGAAAACGGTCGCATTGACACGCGCGATACTAACCAATGGCTGGAAACCTCTATATTTCTCGCTCGACAGCTTTCGGGAACTTACTGCAGAAAGCTTACTAAAAGAAATCTGCAAACTACTACATGATACGTTGGGACTTGAAGAGGTGGTATTTGGCGAATCATGCTCTCTTCCTGACATTCTGCGCTCTTTTAAGCTCGCGCTTAGCGCAAATATGTACGATTGTAAAATCGCGATATTTATAGAAGAGATACCGATCACATCGTCAGATGAATACTCTAAACTTTTAGATTTAGCTTGCCACCTTTCAATGGTCCAAGACTCTTGCGCTACTTCTAAAGGGGTAGTTTGGATTTTCAGCTCCATTATAGACCCGATGCAATACGCCAACAGTCAAAATGTGAAACTCCGAGAACGCTATGAGTTCTTGAAAGCAGACACTTGGAGCAAGCTGGAGATATCGAATCTAATGGATATGCTGCTTAAAGAGCTAAACATACAGTTCTCATCAGGTGAGCGAGAAGAGATCCTTGCCAGAATTGAGAATTCACCTCGATATCTTAAGGTTTTATTAAAAGCACGACGCACTGAAATCGGGGCCAACAAACCCGTCACAGATTTACTTTCTTCCATCTCTATGGTTGTGCGCTAATGACTAGTAAAATTCTCCGTCGCTCCACGATTATACCGAGCGGACTTTATATAGAACGTGCCGCGGACCGCCAGTTAAAAACAATTGTCGACGATATGGGTCGGCCAGGCTATGTTCTTGTAGCGCGTCAAATGGGCAAAACCAACTTGCTCATTCATATGAAGCGAACCAGAACAGAAGACCTTGTACTTTATAAAGACTTGTCTACGCAATTCGAAACCTCTAGAGCATTCTTCCGCGACATCATAGACTCGCTCTTAGAATCTTTCCCTGAGCTACAAGATGACAAGCACCCAATCGCATCTCTTCGGAACAGTGAGCTTGAACCAAACATTGAGTACGACCGGCACCTTCGAAGATTACTAAAAAACACAAACAAAAAAGTAGTAATCGTACTCGACGAAATTGACTCATTAGTCAATTCCGCTTTTTCAGACGTAATTTTTGCGCAAATCCGAAGCATGTACTTTTCTAGGATTAACTTCCCGGAGTACGAGCAGCTTACATATGTATTGTCTGGGGTAGCCGAACCTACCGACCTTATAAAAAACAAGAATATTTCACCATTCAACATTGGGGAAAAAATCTATCTCGAAGACTTTGATCGCAAAGAGTATGAGGAATTTATAAGTCGGGCAAACCTTGACCTTACTCCAGAAGTTGTGAACGAAATCTATGATTGGACTAGCGGTAACCCGCGCATAACTTGGGATATATGCACCGAAATTGAAGACCTATTGATATCAAATCAGAAAGTTGACATACCCACTGTAAACGAAGTAGTACAAAAACTTTACTTACGTGACTTTGATAGAGCTCCGATTGATCATATCAGAACGCTGGTCGAAACCGACAAGATAATTCGAGATGCAATTATATCTATAAGATGGGGAAAAGCTGAATATATCGACGACAAAACTAAAAGTCGCCTATATCTATCCGGAATAACCGGTAGTGCAGGCGGCGAAGCGCGTGTCAAAAACAAGATTATTGATAACGCTCTGTCCGACTCGTGGATTAAAAGCGTTTCTCCAAATGTTGCATCTCCGATCGTTGTTGCTTTGTCGTACTATGCATTTGGTGATTACTCGTCTGTAATTACGAAATTCGAGGAGATCAAGGCAGATCCTGTATGGGCAACAAAGCTTACAAGAACGCAAAGGCTTCAATTCGCTAGTTCTTACCTTTGGGCAAAAAAACCAGAATTGGCGCTTGAGGAATTCCGGTATTGCTTGGGTAGTACTACTGGTGCAGCTAATCGGCAGGATACAGAACTTAGCATCGGCAATACGCTATCGTATTTCAAAGAATATTCCAGTGCAGTAGAGTTTTTTAAAGCAGCTTCCGAAGGTCCGAGTTCAATTCTCAAATACAATGCACAGCTGAATCTTGCAGAAACTTATAGAGCATCAGGACTCGAAAATGATTCTCAAACTTTGGAAATCATTAATAACCTACTTTTGAAACTCGATACTCCTGACATACAAGCGAGCGAAGCTGGACGGACACTATATGTAGCTGCATCCGTCTGCCAAGCTAGAATATTGATGAAAATAGGCCGACATAACGACGCTGACTTGTCGCTGCAAAAAGCGTTCCCTATGGCTGTTTATAGCGCCCAACCGAAGCTTCTTCTGCTCAGATATGAATGCATTAACGACCCTCTCGAGCAGCAGGACTTACTGGTTCAAATTTGTGGAATTGTCATGGACAACTCCCTAGTAACTTTAACTTTCGACGGCGCCGACCTTCATTTCGACAACAAACAAGTTATAGAAATTCTTAGCTGCTTATTCAAGCAGAACATGCCTGAGCTTTTTGACGATTTCCTATCATATATAACTAATGACAACTTCGCAGCCACCTTGTGTCGTGTCGGAGTGGTTCTTGCTTGCCTAAACAGCATTCCAACACGAGATGATCGAGCTAAATATGTCGAGCTACTCGTTCACTGCGCAGATAATTATCTGGATGACACTGTACTCGCGCCGACAAAATTAAAACTCTACCGCGAAATTTCCTCTTATTTGCCACAACCTCAAGCTATGATGTGGAGAATCCGTTATCTTGACGAGATAGAACGCCATAGCGATTATCAACACCTAGTTTTAGAAGATATTCACTCGCTGAGCTTCACGTCTTATTACTTGCGTAGACAGAAACAATATGTGCAACTGGAAAGGCTCTATGTCTTCTGGGAAAAGATAGAGATCAGAGCGTGCGAGCTATCACTTTTTTGGTCTGTATTCGTGATGGCGCATGGAATGCTTTTCTTTAGAGAGAATAAAGAAATTGCAAAAGCCAAAACGTATGCAACCAAAACGCTGGAGGTAATTCAGATCAACCAAAAGGAACTACTATCAAGTCCTGCCTCTGAAGATTTTCTGTCTATTCGAGCACAGGCCGAGGCGATGCTACGCGTAAGCATTGAGCATGATCCCTACCGGCACATCGGAAGAAATCAAAAAATCCAGGTTAAGTATGGAGAAGAAAAAGCCGTCACTGTTAAATTCAAACAAGTCAAGGAGGATTTAGAGAAGGGAAAATGTGTAATACTCGATATTTAAAATATTAAGTGGGAAACCGTAGCGCTTGGGCATGGCATAGCTGTGCTCCAAGCTGCTTAACGTATCCCACCGTTTACACCGTCCACTCCCACCCCCCTACAGTTTTCTATTTTACTGAATAGTCATAGCTCTACTCTTGCGTACCTATTTCCCAACGCACGCGACTCAGCGGCTACGCCATCACTGCGCAATCTCAACTAGGCCATTGGCCGCTTTCACATGATTCACCACCACTTTAGTGATTTGAGGAATGCTCCACCCTTTTGCATTAACAATGGTGCTACCTGGGTAATGGTCTTGTATATGCGACTGATGATCATTGAGGCATACAAACAACACCTCATTATTCTTAAGGCGATCCCTGAGCGCGATTAAATATTCCGGCGCAGTTTCCGTCCCAACTACCATGACACGCGGAGACGCAAAATTTGCCAATACTGGACGGTCAATTATGGCAACCGAACGATTTGAAGAGCGGATCCCATTCAACCAAAAACTGTTTGTTAACGAATCAACCAACGCAAGCTGGTTTGTATCGTAGATAATATCCACAAGCTTCGGATACCAAGCGACATAGCCGATGGCACATGGTTTGAGCTCTTCTATCGTAAAGCACGCCTGAACCAACTCCTCAGCTAGTTCAGTGAGTTTTTTCTCAGCATACATAAACCTTGAAAGCAGTTCGTTGTATCCATGCTTTTGTATCGGATTACGCAAATGCAGTATATCAACAGGATTAACATGGCCATTACCCTGGCTCGGCTTCAGGTCGAAGCGGGTCGCTACATAGGATCTTCGGAGCATTTGCAGTTGCTCATCTGAAACTTGGCTCAGCGTGATGATTAGGAAACGTCTGCTGCTCCCTTGCACCTCGCCACGACCAATGGCCGCAGCAAGGCGCCCATAGTATTTGGCCTTCTCGTTTTCCATATCTGCCATGCAGCCTGACAGCAATGCGGTGTAATCATCTGCTGTCAGGTGCGCTGTGACCTCTGGAGTAACCCCCCCAGCAAAAACGCTTTGGATGAACTCCTGGTAACGCTTCTCCGATCGACGCTCCATCTGTGCAGCCGCTTGGTTACTAAGCAACTGCAAGCCTTCATAACCCGCTGTGAGCAGACTCCCCCCGGGGAGCAATCCAATTCCAGCCTTGGTAGCGATGGATATCAGCTCGGATAGGGGGTGTTCTGCATCCTTCTTCATTCTGCTTCTCCGCTGTATGGCTAGGCATTAACCATCGCAGAGCATAGGCCGGCTGTGCGCGTTAAGCCATTCAACGTGGGGCTGTTCTTAACTGCGGTGCGGACGGCTCGCATGCAGCACAGCGGCGAAATACGAGGCAAGCAAAACTCATCCCACTGAAATAGCTGAATGCTGACAGCCACGCATCGGACATTTTCAAGATCTGCGAACGCGTTTTTTTCAGATATTGCCTGAGGCCCCCCGTAGCTTTTTGGTGACTGATTGCTTTCTGCCATCCTGCAGCTAACCTCCATCACTGCTGGCCATCGCGACCTAAGCCAGCACAGCAGACATGGTTAAAAATGTTGAGTCATGACCGATCCGACACACGGAAGCGAGGACTAGCAAATGCAATCATTTATCGTGAATAGAAACGTTCAAGCGAATGGCGACTACGAAGTGCACAATACGACGACTGGCTGCCGTTTCATGCCGCTGCTGCAGAATCAGGTACCACTTGGAAATCACCTATCCTGCACGGGTGCTGTGAGCGCTGCTCGAGGAGCTAACCCCAGACTACGAATTAATGGTTGCTACTATTGCTGCAACCCTTGCCACACCAGCTAGATTCCTGACAGCGCATAGCGGGGTGCACAGATCCTTTATTCCCAGATCTAGGATTATGCGATGATAGGCCCAAGCAAGCTGTATCCCCGCGTGTATCCCTAACTTTTTAGTCCGCCTGTAGGCCCCGGATTATATGGAAGACTCCAGTCTCCCTCGGGCACCAAAATCAAGAAAGGTCTTGCTTGGCAAGGCCTTTTTTCGTCTGCTGAAAAGTTGGGCAATTATTTTTGCGTAACCGTGCTACGAGAAATGTGGGCTAAACGATGGGCGATTCATCACAGCAATATGCAGGAGAATCTGCAGCTACTCCTTGTCATGGTCACCTGGTCCATTGAACGCTTGGGTTCAAAGCCTACTGGCTATTTCCTTCCAGATGTAGGCGTAGTTGTATTTCAGCCAACGCACCAGCACTTTATCGAACTGCCTACGAAACCAGTTGCGCTCTCTGGCTGCCAGCCTTTCTTCTATCGACTTTCTGAGCTTGTCGGGGTCGAACCCAGTCCAAATCGGCGGCACAGCTGCAACGAGATTGGTAAAGCACACCGGCGCAACCTCTGAATAGAGAATTTCGTAAAGGGTTTCAGGGGTGACGCCTCTTACCTGATTCGCCACATAGTCATATTCGACGGGAAAATCGTTGAATGGCTCAGAAAGAGCAGCTCTCACTATTGTCAGTTGTGGCTCAGTTAGAAAATACTCCAACGGAGAAACTCCTCCAGTTGCGTTGCGCTGGCGCGGCCCGAATCGAGTTATTAGCCAAACCAGGACCTCAGATATCCGGGTCAGGCGCACGCTGGGCTTGAACACCTCCCCCAAACAAACGCTCGGCTAGCTGACGACCCCGTTCCTGGCCCTCCTCCGTCAACCAGATCGATTTGTTCCTGTTTACCGGATTACTGATGAGACCCTGCTCATGCAATCGGTTCATGACTTCAAAATCGAAGCCTTTCCATGCATTGCCGTCGTCGGAACTGAACGCGGCCAACAGGGCAAGCACAGCCTCTTCAATCAACTTTTCATCGTATTCCATGATCGTCGCTCCGCTCATGTGTCTGAATCAACGTCGAGTTTGTGTAGCACCTCATACTCATCGACCGTCCTGAGAAACCCGCTCTGTTGCTTAGGTCATTGAATATCCCGGCGCTGCCCGTGCAACCTGTTTTGCCTCGGGACTGCACCTGATGCGTCCACTCAGTATAATCACGCCCGCCCGCACGCGGTCTGCCGCCCGTAGCGGCTTTCGTTGGTCGTTCCGACTTTCAAGACTCATGCTTAAGGACCTCCAAGGCCAACCATGGAAACGTCACTGGAAACCGTCGCCCTGTTCTCTCTCAAACTCGCTTACGAGGAGGAAGGCCTGAGCCCGATTCTGCGGGATGACATGGTTATGGGTGACTATCAGAAAGACGTGTTCGAATTGCTGGTGCGCCGGGGTGATGTCGAAACCATTCAGTTCAAGATGAACGAGTGCCTGGGCTTGGCGATGGATGCGTTGGGCGGTGTCGAGAAACCGCTGGGGCGTGAGCTGCACAAGCTGTCAGCCGATTTCAGTCAGGCGCAGTCGCTGGAGCAGCTTGATCAGCCGCTCCTCGCGCTCAAGGGTTATCTGAAAGACATCCTCTGATCCATCGCGCCGTCCGTACAGTCTTTCAGCGTCGAGCCTTCAACACCCGAATATCCGTGGGAAACCCATCCGCCCCCACAATCTTCTTCCAGCCCACATACTGAAACTCGCCCCGCTCATCGATGTAATCGCCCTTCTCCACCGACCGGCCACCGACGATCGCCACGCGTTTTTCCTCGCCACAGCCGCCATCCGACGGGCGCACGGTGTAGATGACGTACGGCTTCACATATTGCGTGGCGCGGAAGTGTTGGCCGCAGATTTCGTCGACGGTGATGAGCATGGTTTTCAGGCGGGCTTCGCCGTCCATGTCTTCGTGCAGTTTGAGGAAGGAGATCTCGCCGACGTCGCTGTAGCCGAGTGAACGGGCGCGTTTGTACTCGGGGGAGTTCTGGTGGGCGATGCGGCCTTGCTCGGCGGCCTGGTTCATTCTGGCGGCGAACTCGGCATTGCCTTGCGCAGTGGTTGCTTCGGCCTGGGCGGCGACGTTTTCGCATTGCGCGAATTCGCGGGAGCCGAGGTATTGCGGCGTCAGGTTCGAGCGGCGCTGGTTCATGCTCCGCAGGCTGTTCTCCAGATCGCCGATCACCTCATAGGCGCTGGGTGCGCGACCGCTCTGGACGTCGGCGATTTTCTCCTGCATTCGCTGGCAGTTGGCGAGGTAATACTGCCAGCTGCTTTCCGGGGGCTCCTTCCACTCGGCGAATGCCGGGGTAATGACAGCGGCGCAGGTGATTGCACAGAGCAAGCGCAGAACAGAAGCGGCTTTTGGCATGAGTAGTCCATTACAGGAATCAAGAAAGTGGCGCGACGCTACTATTTTGCTATCGTGCCGTCCACTGTCGGCAAGGTGCCGAGCGTTTGTACCGTGACGGGTTTCAAAGGATGGATACGATGGATGTTGTGTTTTTCTTTATCGCCTGGATAGGCATGTGGGTCTGGGTCGTCAGGCAGCGTGGTGCGTGGAATCTGCTACTCGCCAATGTGTTGGGCGCTGCCAGCGGCATGATTGTCGGCCTGGTGGTTTCGCAGCTTTGTGTCGGTCTGTTCGGCTCTAGCCGGCCACCGGTCCCGGGGGTCATGGGATCGCTTCTGGAAATGCTGGCGACTGCCGCGGCGCTGACCGGCGTATGGATGCTGGTGGCACGTCGCTCGCAGGTCGAACACCCTGTCGCGCGTCAGCTACTGGCCGGCCTTTGCGGCGTTGTGGCCGGCATAACGGCGATCATGTTTTTTGTTCAGATCAATCCGCCCAATCTCGGCATGTGAATGTCTTCGTGGCGTCAGACCTCTATTTTGATATCTTGCCGTCCATCTTCAGCACTCACCGCCAGTGGGTGCTGTTTTGCAGGCTATTGAAGGGTTAAGGAAAGGATCGAATGGAGTTTCTGAGTTTTCTGGCATTTATCGCCGCCTGGGGTTTGATGTGGCGCTGGGTGGTGAAAAACCGCGGCAGCTGGAATCTGTTTTACGGCAACATCGTTGGCGCGGCGGGCGGTTTTATCGTCGGCATGGTGGTGCTGTCGATCTTCCTGTCGCTGTTCCCGTCGGCGCATAAAGCCGAAAAGGCGCCAGTCGAAGACGTGATCGCACAGAACGATGTCACCACCAGTCTGTTGCCCGAAGCCGAGTCGGATTCGACGTCTACGGTGCTGGAAAACGCGCCGGGCTTTGCCGCGATCGAGCCGGATAATCAACCTTCTCCGCCGGATTCCGCACTGCTGCCGAATTACGCCAGCCGGGCACCGAAATCGATATCGGAAAAAACCGTCCTGGATCAGAGCGACGCGCAGGGCCGTAAAGCGCTCACCGCGCTGCGCGACAAGCTTGGGCAAAATGCCGACAGCGATAAATCGATGCTCGCGTATGTCATTTGCGGCACGGTGGTCACCAGCACACTGCGCTTCCCGGCGTCGGAGCGCTTCGCCGACAGTTCTGCCATTGTCACCAAGCGCTTCAAGGACCAGGTCTACACCCTCAGCAACAAGGTCACCGCGCGCAACATGAACGGCGATGACGTCACTTATCGCTTCGACTGCTCGGTGCAGGAGCAATCCGCGTCCGCCGAATGGCGACTGCTGGCGCTGAAGCTGCAGAAGGCTGACTCTTAAGCCTCGTTTAAGGGTTCAAGGCGCCGGCTGCGCTATCATCGCCAGCCTGTGCGTCTTGAGCTTTGCCCCTGAATGTCCCCGATACCTGCTGACCTGAATCCGCTGCCTCCCGTCTTGGCCGGCCCGCTACTGCGACGGCTGGAACCAACGCGAGTGGTGCTGTGGTTGGTCGGTACGCGTCAACTGTCGCTGACCTTGCGCCTGCAAGGTGTAGGAGACATTCCTCTCGATGCCGGGAAGTGCACGGTCATTCCTGTAGGCCGTCATGCGTTCGTTCATTTGATTGACGTTGTGCTGGACAGCGCCCTGCCCTGTGAGACCGTTGTGGGTTACGACTTGCTGATCGATGGCCAGCAGCGAATTGCCGACTGGGCACCACATCTGGTGTATGGCGATGCTACTTGCCCGAACTTCGTCGTGCGCTCACGGATCGATCAGTTGCTGCATGGTTCTTGCCGCAAGCCGCATCATCCGGCGGCAGACGGTTTGCTCTGTGTCGATCAGTTGCTGGCGATAGAAACCGATCCACAACAACGCCCCGCCCTGTTGATGATGAGCGGCGACCAGATCTACGCCGACGATGTTGCCGGCCCGATGCTGCGGGCGACTCATGCGTTGATCGAGCGCCTCGGCCTGTTCGACGAACACCTCGAAGGCGCGGTGGTCAGCGACAGCGCCAAACTCTACGAACATCCGGCCAGCTACTACCACCGTGCGGACTTGTTACCCGCGCTGGAGAGCAACGAGACCTTGCGCGAGCGATTTTTCGGCGGTGCACGTAAGCCGATTTTCACCAGCAGCAGTGCTGACAATCATCTGGTGACGTTCGCCGAAGTGATGGCGATGTATTTGCTGGTGTGGTCGCCGATTGCCTGGGGGTTGATCAATCCTGCTGCTCCATCGCTGACGCCTGAACGCTTGAAGCGCTACACCCTGGAGCAGACCCGAATCGATGGTTTCAAGGCCGGGTTGGCCAACGTTGCCCGGGCGCTGGCGCACCTGCCGAGCCTGATGATTTTCGATGACCACGACATCACCGATGACTGGAATCTTTCCGCGCAATGGGAGGAAACCGCCTACGGCCATCCGTTCTCCAAACGCATCATCGGCAACGCCTTGATCGCGTACATGTTGTGTCAGGGCTGGGGCAACAATCCGGATGCGTTCAAGGATGTGCTGGAGAACACCCGACGCCTGAGCGCCAGTGGTGACGATCAATATCTCGACAGCCCGGTGCAGGACGCGCTGATCGATGATTTGCTGCGCTTTCAGCACTGGCATTTCGTGCTGCCAACCAGCCCGGCGCTGGTGGTGCTCGACACCCGCACCCGCCGCTGGCGCAGCGAGATGGCACTCAAGCAACCCTCCGGTTTGCTGGACTGGGAAGCCCTGAGCGAACTGCAGCAGGAATTGCTCGATCATCCGTCAGCAATCATCGTTTCCCCCGCGCCGATCTTCGGCGTGAAGCTGATTGAAACCGTGCAGAAGGTTTTCAGCTGGTGCGGTTATCCGCTGCTGGTCGACGCGGAAAACTGGATGGCTCATCGCGGCGCCGCGCAGGTGATCCTGAACATTTTCCGACACACCCGCACACCCGGAAACTACGTGGTGCTGTCCGGCGATGTGCATTATTCCTTCGTCTACGAAGTGCTTATCCGACACCGCAAGGCCGGGCCACGGATCTGGCAGATCACCAGCAGCGGGATCAAGAACGAGTTCCCGAAAACCCTGCTGGAATGGTTTGACCGCCTCAACCGCTGGCTCTACTCGCCGCGCTCGCCGTTGAACTGGTTCACCAAACGCCGACGCATGCGCATCATGCCCTATACCCCGGAACATGCCGAAGCGGGTGAACGGCTGTGGAATTCAGCCGGGATCGGCCAGGTGTTTTTCAATGCGCAGGGACAGCCGAGCGAGATCATTCAGCACAATTCGAACGGGGCGGTGAAGACGCGGATGCTGGCGCCGGAGTTGGGGGATTATCCTGATTGATATGGTTTCCTTTTGCCCATAGTGAGATTGCAATGACGATACCTTCGCGATTACTTATCACCCGCGACAGCGTACATGCCGGCGATGATTGCGAGGCTCCCCATGCGCGCTGGATCAACCTGCAAGTGAGTGAAACCCTGGAGGATGCCCTGCGCCTACTACTCCACAATGGTTATCTGCCAAGCATTGCTGGTGGATGTGCGACCTGGATCGTACGCGGCCCTCAGGCCCTAGCTGTAGTTGCCCAACAATGGCGGGAGCCGCGTTTTCTGGTCGACGCCCAGTCGACACTGGTCAATTTGGAAGAGTTGAGATTTGTATATTGGTGCCAGGTAGATCCAGAGATTGTTTTCGACTGCCTGCTAACAGGCGCCGAACTTCCTGACAGATACAGCGGATTTAAGACGTCAAAGTAGTCGGAAGGGGATTACAGTTTTTAAGGAAACATCTCTGGAATCGCTGGTTCATACTCTGCCTCCCTTACACAGGAAGCAGAGCCATGCGAAAAAGAAAGCCAGACCCTTTAGAAATCGATACAACGACTTACCTTTTAAGCTCCCCGGCCAATGCTAGAAGGCTGCTGAGATCTATCGCAGAAATGCACAATGGAATTCGTGCAAATACGGACGCCTCTTCGTTCAATTTCGTGCCTCTCAGTCAGTTGAGACCGCCAGCCCCACACCTCTGACAATCATCCCCACCTCCCGCTCATCAATCGTCAGCGGCGGCAACAGCCGTATCGTCTTGCCACGCGTCACGTTGATCAGCAATCCATGATCCCGCGCCGCAATCAGCGTCAGATCGCGAATCGGCTGTTTCAACTCGATGCCGATCATCAAGCCCTGCCCGCGAATCGCCAACACATTGGGGTTGTCTGCCAGTTCGGCGCGCAGGCGGGTCAACAGGCGCTCACCCTGCACCCGGACATTTTCCAGCAAGCCCTGTTCTTCGATGATATCCAGCACCGTGCAACCGACCCGGCAGGCCAGCGGGTTGCCGCCGAAGGTGCTGCCATGGCTGCCGGGAGTGAACAGGTCCGCCGCTCTGCCCCGTGCCAGGCAGGCGCCGATCGGCACACCGTTGCCGAGGCCTTTGGCCAGGGTCATGACGTCCGGCACGATACCTTCATGCTGGAACGCAAACCACTGACCGGTGCGGCCGATGCCGGTCTGGATTTCGTCGAGCATCAGCAGCCAGGCGCGCCGATTGCACACTTCCCGCAGAGCTTTGAGGTAGCCGGGCGGCGCCAGTTGCACGCCGCTTTCGCCCTGGATCGGCTCGACCAGAATCGCCACGATGCGCTCGCCATGCTTTTGCTGCAGTTGATCCAGCGCCGCCAGATCACCGAAAGGCACTTTGACGAAATCCCCCGGCAGATCATTGAAGCCCAGCCGCACCGCTGGGCCATCACTCGCCGACAACGTGCCGAGCGTGCGGCCATGAAATGCGTTGGCCATGACTACCACCAGCGGCTGTCCGATACCTTTGCTCCAGCCGTACAAGCGCGCAAGTTTCAGTGCGGTTTCGTTAGCCTCAGCACCCGAGTTATTGAAGAACGCGCGATCCATGCCCGACAGCTCAGTCAGCCGTTTGGCCAGTTGCTGCTGCCAGTCGATGCTGTACAGATTGGAGGTGTGCAGCAGCATTCCGGCCTGCTCACTGATGGCCGCGACGATCCGTGGGTGCGAGTGCCCGACATTGGTCACCGCAACCCCGGCGACAGCATCCAGGTATTCACGACCGGCCTGATCCCACAGGCGAGTGCCCAGACCTCTGGTAAAACTCAGAGCCAGCGATTGGTAGGTGTTCATCAGGGCGGCGGTCATGACTTCAAACTCCAGTGAAGGTCGGTGTGTTTGCAGTATGGTTAGCCACCAGAACTGGATAAACTCGGTAAAACTTCATTCATTTAAAAGCTGAACTTGATAATGGACCTGTTGCAGGCAATGAGCGTGTACGTGAAGGTCGTGGAAGCCGGGAGCATGACGGCAGCTGCGTTGCAGTGCGAAATGTCCACGACCATGGTCGGAAATCACCTCCGCGCACTGGAGCAACGGCTCGGCGTACAGTTGCTGCAGCGCACCACCCGCCGGCAGCGACTGACCGAGTTCGGTAGCGTTTACTACCAGCGCTGTCTGGATGTTTTGGGCTTGGTGGCCGACTCCGAACGCCTCGCCGAACAGGCCCTTGATGAACCACGTGGTCTGCTACGCATCACCGCGCCGCTGACTTTTGGCGTCGAACGCCTGGCCCCGGCGCTCAGCGAGTTTTCCCTGCAATACCCGCAGGTGAAAATGGATGTGGTGCTGACCAACCGCCGTCCGGACCTGCTGGAAAGTGGCCTCGACGTAGCGTTTCGGCTGGGGCATTTCGAGCAGTCGAACCTGATCGCCCGGCCGCTGATCGACTACACCCTGACCGTATGCGCCTCCCCGGCGTACGTCGCGCGACGCGGCATGCCGATCACCCCGGAAGACCTGCAGCAACACGACTGCCTGTCGTTCGCCTACCCTGCCGGCGATGACTGGCAATCGGTGGAAAAACGCTGGCGCCTCAGCGGCCCGGACGGCGAGATTCTGGTCGACGTCAGCGGCCCGATGCTGATGAACACCTCGGCCGGCCTGCATCAGGCAGCGCGCACTGGGATGGGCATCGTCATGCTGCCGGACGCGCTGGTGGAACAGGACCTTCGCGACGGCAAACTGGTGACGGTGATCCCCGATTACCAGCCCCCGAGCCGCCCTTTGCATCTGTTGTACGCGCCGGATCGTTATCGTTTGCCGAAGCTACGGCGCTTCGTCGAGTTCGCGATGAAAACCTGGGGCAGATCCTGACTCAATTGCTATCGACTACGCTCCGGTGATTGCCGACAAGGATGCTGCTATCGATGAGAAACGACCTTACCGTACGCGATCTGTTGCCCGACGAAGTGGAGCCAGTTCGGCTGTTTCTCGGCCTACATGGCTGGGGACACCGAACAGGCTCCGGCGACTACTTCGCCCAACTCATCGAAAACTCGCAACGCACTGCGGTCGCGCTGAGCGGCGAACAAATCATCGGTTTCGCACGAGGCATCACCGATGGTTTGTCCAACGGTTATCTGTCGATGGTCGTGGTTGATGGCCAGCATCGGCGCGCCGGCGTCGGGCGCGCACTGGTCGAGCATGTCATGGGGGACAACCCCGAGATCACTTGGGTACTGCGCGCCGGGCGCGAAGGTGCGGAGGCGTTTTTTGCCAGTTTGGGGTTTGAAACATCGGTAATTGCCATGGAGCGCCCAAGGCTCAAGTAACACGTGAGAAATCAACTCCCGCTTTTCACCAACACCGGTTTCTCCTGATAACGCTGCGCAAACAACTGCTTCAACTGCGCCACCTTGGGCATGTCGTTGATCACGATGTACGGATAGCTTGGGTGTTCGGTGAGGAAATCCTGGTGATAGTCCTCCGCCGGGTAAAAGCCGTTGTAGGTTTCCAGTTGGGTGACGATCGGTTTGCTGTAGGCATGCGCCGCGTCGAGTTGGGCGATGTAGGCCTGGGCCACCCGTTGTTGATCGGCATTGACCGGGAACAGCGCCGAGCGATATTGCGTGCCGCTGTCCGGCCCTTGGCGGTTGAGTTCGGTCGGGTTGTGGGCCACCGAAAAGTAGATCTGCAGCAGGCTGCCGTAGCTGACTTGCGTCGGATCGAAGGTGACTTGCACTGACTCGGCATGACCGGTATCACCTTCACTGACCCGCTCATATTCCGCCGTGTTCGCCGTACCTCCGGCATAACCGGAGACGGCTTTCTGCACACCTCTGACGTGTTGGAAAACCCCTTGCACGCCCCAGAAACAACCACCGGCGAACACCGCGGTTTCACTGTGCGCCTGAGTGGTTTCGTCGAGGGCTGGCGGCGGGATGACCACCGCGTCCTCTGCACCGAAAGAGAACGCCGAGCACTGACCGATCACACCGGCCATGGCGACGCCGAGCAGTGCACGGCGCCAGTTGTTTTGAGCTTTCATGTTGCGCACTCCCGATCAGCCGAAGGTGAAGGCGTAAGCCGATACGCCCGGGTCAAGAAATTCGATGGTGAAGGTCCGGTCTTTCACCTCGTCGGTTTGCCGCACCAATTGGTACAAGCGCTGTTCGGTCACGCGGCCGCTGCCATCCGCGGCGACATCTACTCCGTGAGCATCGCCCGGCGCCTGACCGTCAATCGACACGTTGAAACGCACCGGTTTGCCATCTGCGCCCGGCCCCAGTACCAAATGCAGATCGCGGGCGTGGAAGCGATAGACGATGCGACTGGCCGGCGCACTGGCGGTGGCGCGCTCGGCGCCGACAGCCCACTGGCCGCCAAGGCTCCAGTCATTCAAAGTCAGGTTGGCCGGTGGGTTATAGGTCGCGACCTTGTCAGGCACCAGCCCGGTTTCCGGTACGAAATGTTCCGCACGCTGGTAGCCGACGTAGGTTTCCGGTGACAGCACCTGATTCATGTCCGGCGCCTGTTGCACGCCTTGGGCATCGGCGTTGATCAAGCCGTCGGCGACGGTTTTCGCCCCGGCCTCACGCAGCAACTGCTGTATGACCCGTTCCGATTCGGCGTAATCCCCTTCGCCAAAATGGTGGTAACGAATCCGTCCTTGAGCATCGGCAAAATAATGCGCCGGCCAGTATTCGTTGTTGAAAGCACGCCAGATTTTGTAGCCGTTATCGATGGCGACCGGATAGTTGATACCCAGCTCCTTCATGGCTTTAGTGACATTGCCGACATCGCGCTCGAAAGCGAATTCCGGGGCGTGCACGCCAATCACTACCAGGCCTTGATCGCGGTACTTTTCCGCCCAGGCTTTGACGTATGGCAAGGTGCGCAGGCAGTTGATGCAGGAGTAGGTCCAGAAATCCACCAGCACCACTTTGCCCTTCAATGCCTGGGCGTCCAGCGGTGGCGAATTGAGCCATTGCACGGCGCCATTGAGCGGCGGCAACTGGCCTTCAACCGGTAGTGTTCCAGGTGCCTTGTCGGCAACTTTCATCGCCCCGCCGGCAGCAGGAATCTGCGCCATCATGGTTCCGTTGCCCGTCGGCGATTTGCTGGACAGCTTGCCGACCAGCGCCTGTTCAATCCCGCCCGTGGAAGCCGTCGACAGCCGCGCCAACAGCCCGGTGTCGAGGCCCAGCGCAATCGCTGCGACACCCGCCAGCATCGCCGCCCCCAACCCGCGCCGGATCCACTCCCCCGTACCGATCGAGCGCTTCATCAACGCAAAGACCTTACTGCCCAGCAGCAGCGCCGCCGCCAGTGAAGTCGCGGCGCCCGCCGCGTAGGCGAGCAACAACAGCGTGGTGGCGATGCTTGCCCCTTGCAGCGCGGCTCCGGTCAGAATCAAACCGAGGATGGGCCCGGCGCACGGTGCCCAGAGCAGACCCGTGGCGACGCCAATCAGAAACGAGGCGCCGGGACGCGGCCGATTGTCCTGGCCCGCGGCTTCGGACAGCCGACTGCCGGCCGAGACCAGCGGTCGCGTCAGGCGCTCGGCGAGACGCGGCAGCAGCAGCGTCAGCCCGAACAGTGCAACGAACAGCAACGCGAGCCAGCGCCCGTACTGATTGACTTGCACCACCCAACCGCCGCCCACCGCCGCCAGTGTGGCGACGAGGGCGAAAGTCAGCGCCATCCCGGCCAAGAGCGGCAAGCCACTCTTGATAAACGGCTGCCCGGTGCGAGCGAAGACAAAAGGCAGAACAGGCAGGATGCACGGACTGACGATCGTCAGCACACCGCCCAGATAAGCGAGAACCAAGAGCCACATGGTGTCGTCCTGTAGAAAGTGAACATCGAAAAATGGCCATGGCTCATGCCGCCACGGGTTTGAACGTCATCGCCAGGCCATTCATGCAATAGCGCAGGCCGGTGGGTTTCGGGCCGTCGTCGAACACATGTCCCAAGTGCCCGCCGCAGCGTCGGCAGTGCACTTCATTGCGTGACATGCCGAACGATCGGTCCTGACGCGTGGCCACCGCATGTTCCAACGGTGCCCAGAAACTCGGCCAGCCCGTGCGGCTGTCGAACTTGGTCGCCGATGAAAACAGCGCCAGATCACAACCCGCGCAGGCAAATGTGCCGTTGCGATGCTCGTCGTTGAGCGGGCTGGTATAGGCCCGTTCGGTGCCTTCTTCGCGCAGGATGGCGTACTGCTCGTCCGAGAGCAGCGAGTGCCATTCACTGTCGCTGTGGCTCACCTCGAAAACCTCATCGGCATGGGCTTGCTCGATCAGTGCGGCGCCCGAGGAAAATTTTGGCAATACACCCGCCACCAGAGCTGCAACCCCCAGCCCGCCGCTCGCTACGAGAATCTGTCGCCGTGAAAACATGGCCGTCTCCAAAAATTCCAGGTGCCTGTCATGGAACACAGCCTAGGCTTGGGTTGATCGCCAAATCCTCACGGGAAGTTAACGAATTCGTGATAACTCGCCCCGAGGAAAACCCGCACAATGCGCTCACTGCGCCGAAGGATTGAGCTTGATGGAATTAACCAGACGCATCCTCGTGGTCGAGGATGACCAACACATCGCCGATTTGATTTGCCTGCACCTGCGCGATGAGCATTACGACGTCGTGCACTGTGCAGACGGCGACGAAGGCATGCGCCTGTTGCAACAGGGACAATGGGATGCACTGATCCTCGACCTGATGTTGCCGGGGGTCGACGGCCTGGAAATCTGCCGCCGCGCCCGGGCGATGGCGCGCTATACGCCGATCATCATCACCAGCGCCCGCTCCAGCGAATTGCACCGCATTCTGGGTCTGGAGCTGGGTGCCGACGATTACCTTGCCAAACCGTTTTCAATGCTGGAACTGGTGGCTCGGGTCAAAGCCTTGCTGCGCCGGGTCGACGCCATGGCGCGCAACCTGAAAATGGACGCCGGCAGCCTCAGTCTCGATGGTTTGAGCATCGACCCGATCACCCGCGACGTCGCCCTCAACGGTGCGCGTCTGGACCTCACTCCGCGAGAGTTCGACTTGCT
The DNA here is from genome assembly GCF_900215165.1 of Pseudomonas sp. LAMO17WK12:I5. Lineage (NCBI taxonomy): Bacteria > Pseudomonadati > Pseudomonadota > Gammaproteobacteria > Pseudomonadales > Pseudomonadaceae > Pseudomonas > Pseudomonas sp. LAMO17WK12:I5. Next base: position 447,861 of record NZ_OBDS01000001.1, read on the forward strand.
GTATTTCTTCGCCCGACAGCCGGGCAAGGTGTTCTCACGCATGGACCTGCTGAACGCGGTGTGGGGCTACAGCCACGAGGGTTATGAACACACGGTGAACACGCACATCAATCGCCTGCGGGCGAAAATCGAAAGCGATCCGGCGCAACCGACACGCATCCTCACTGTGTGGGGTCGCGGCTATAAATTCGGCACGGAACAACCATGAGACTGAACCTGTCGCAGCGCCTGTCGCTGGTGTTCGCCGTTTTGCTGCTGGTGTGCTGCGGCACCTCGGCATGGCTGCAGGTGCGCTCCAGCAAGATGCATGAACTGGAAGTGGTGCAAGGCCTGTCGCGGGAACTGGCACAGCACATCGCCCATGACACGGTGCTGATGGACAGCCATGGCCTGATGCCCGGCGCCGTGCGCGAACTGTTCAGCAAGCTGATGCTGGTCAACCCGAGTGTCGAGGTGTACCTGCTCGACATCGAGGGGCGGATTGTCGGCAATGCGGCACCGGAAGGACATCTGCGCCGGGAGACGGTCGATCTGGCGCCGATCCGCCGGCTGCTCGATGACCAGCCGTTGCCTATTCTCGGCGATGACCCGCGCAGTGCCGACGGGCGCAAGGTCTTCAGTGCCGCGCCGTTACGGGTCAACGGCAAGCCCGCCGGTTATCTGTACGTGGTGTTGCTCAGTGAAGAACACGATCGCTTCGCTGAACGGGGCGCGACCAGTGCTGCACTCAATACGGCGTTGCTGTCGATCGGGCTGGTGGCGCTGTTGTGCCTGATCGCGGGTCTCACGGCGTTCAACCTGATCACCCGGCCACTGCGCCGATTGACCGAAACCGTCAGCCGGTTCGACATTGATGGCGCGCCGCAACCTCTGCCTGCACCTTCAGTGGCTGTGGATAAAAGCGCTGACCCGGATGAAATCGCCGTACTCAATGGCGCCTTCCGGCAGATGCAAAACCGACTGGGTGAACAGTGGCGCTCGTTGACCCGCCAGGATCAGGAGCGCCGCGAACTGGTGGCGAACATTTCTCACGACCTGCGCACACCGCTGGCCTCGTTGCACGGCTATCTGGAAACCCTGACGCTCAAGGACGCCACACTCACCGCCGAAGAACGCCGCCGGTATCTGGGCATCGCGCTGGATCAGAGCCGCAAGGTCGGCGGGTTGGCGCAATCGCTGCTGGAGCTGGTACGTCTGGAGCACGGTTTCGTGCAGCCGGTACTGGAGCGCTTCTCGCTGATCGATCTGCTGCAGGACATCTTCCAGAAATTCGAACTGGCCGCCGAAGCACGCCACGTCGAACTCAAGGCCAGCTTCGGTCCGAACCTGCCGACGGTGTGCGCCGACCTTGGGTTGATCGAACGGGTGCTGACCAACCTGGTGGATAACGCCTTGCGCTACACGCCTGCGGGCGGTGAAATCGAGCTGGATTTGAAACCCCTGGGCGCCTTGGTCGAAGTCACGGTCAGCGACACCGGCCCCGGCATCGCTCCGGATCTGCGCGAAGGTCTGTTCCTGCGTCCTTTCAATATTGGCGGCGCGCGGCGTGACGGTGGATTGGGGCTGCGCATCGTCCACCGCATCCTGCAACTGCACGGCCGTGAGATTCAGTTGATCGATGTCGCCGGGCGCGGGGCGACTTTCCGCTTCACGCTGCCGACCGATCAGCAAACCGCTGAACAGTGGATGGTGCGCTCGATGAACCTGAACACGCCGGACAAATAATCCGCACCACCGGACTGTTGTTCCGTGACAACGCCGCCCCGCTCCCCTAAATTAACCGGCCTGAAAAAGACCTCGCGCTTTCTCGTTTCCACTCAAGTTAAAAAAGTAGTGAAATTTCAATGTCCGATTTCAACACCGCTGAATCCGTAGTCACCGAATCGTCCAAAGCGGAATACGAAAACTCCATCAATCTTTCACAACACCTTCCACAAGCCAAAATCATCAGCGAGATGGTGCTGGATGCTTTCCAGTCGACCCGCGAAAGCGACCAGATCCGCGAGCTGCGCGCCGCGATCCGTCAGGCGCACGACAGCTTCGATGACGACAAGGCCTACGAGCTGATGGGCGAACTCAAGCGCCTCAAGGACGCCGAGGCCGCCGACCTCGCCGCCCTCGAAGACCTGAGCAGCAAGTTCTCGATCGGCCGCATCCTGTCCTGCTTCAAGGACGATCCGGCGTTCCAGGAAATCGTTTACGGCCTCGCGCTCAAAGTGCTGAATCAGACCCACCAGGCGATCAGCAATCCGAGTGGCGGCAAGGGCAAGGCTGCCAAGAAGAAAGAACTGGAAATCTTCACCATCAGCAAGGACGGCAGCAGCGTGACCCTGCCGCTGCGCACGCCGCGTTCGCGTCTGAACGTTGACCGTGAAGCGCTGGAGTTCCTCGGTTTCACCTTCATCGGTGAAGGCGAAGAAGCCGAGTTGGAGGGCGAGACCTTCATCGACAACGCCGGCACCGAACACGCGATCAACCGCAAGAACATTATCACCGCCCTGCAACAGCAAACCGCGTTCGATGGTTACAGCATCGCCGCGCAGTAATCCCGGCACCGACAAAAAAGCCCCGCTCTGAGATTCAGGCGGGGCTTTTTGTTGGGCGGCATAACGGTCAGACTTCCGGCTGCACCGCCGCGATCATGTCGACTTCAACCGCGGCGTTCTTTGGCAACTGATAGACACCGACCGTAGTGCGAGTGTGCCGGCCGGCATCGCCGAGCACATGGCTGAATACATCCGATGCACCGTTGGCCACTTCGCTCAGGTCTACGAAGTCCGGGGTCGACTTCACATACACCGTGACCCGCAACAACGCCCGAATCTTGTCCAGCGAACCCACCGCATCGACAATCAGCGCCAGGCAGCGCATGGCACTGATGCTCGCGGCAGCCTGGGCGTCCTTGAGGGTCAACTCCAACCCCACGCGACCGGGATACAGAATCCTGCCATTGACCCGCGGCACCATGCCGCTGATGTACAACTCATCGCGATGACGGATCAGCGGCGCATAATTGCCGCCGGCGGTGTTCTCGCCATAGATGTCGTAGTTCAGCTCTTGTGCCAGGGCAATGAAGCGTTCGTCGCAGGTCATCCTCTCAGTCATTTCGCCCAGCCTTTTGATCAGTGCATGAAGAATCGCGGAGTGGAACAGTTGAGCGCCGAGGAAGTGGCATGGCGCTATCACTAAGGACTGGATCCAAATCTAGGTGGTTTCCGGCGATACCGCAACCTGCCGTTCTGGACGAAAAACCCCGCGACTCTATCGAATCGCGGGGCTTGATGACGTATATCAACGAACTATCTACACAGCGCCCAAGCGCTCAACCATATCAGGGAATTTCTCCACCAAGCGGATCAACAGTGCCGCCTGAGCATTGGGCTTGGACTTCTCCTGCTCCCAATTCCTCAATGTGCTCGGGCTGGTCCTGATTCGCTTTGCAAATACCGCTTGTGACATGTGCAATTTTTCACGCAGTGCAACGATCTCTTGTGCACCAACCTCGGGAACCGGTTTGTCCTCGACGACCGTATTGCGCAGCGTAATTTTACCTTCGCGATGGGCGGCCATCTCTTCAACGCCCTGCATCAATTCCGCAAACAGGTCGCGTTTTTTCATGAGGCACCTCTTTTTCTCAACTCTATCTCAATGGCTTTTTTGAGCGCCTTCTCTTTCTCGGCGGACAGATTCTCAAGCTCATCTTTGTCATAAATCGCAAACATCCAGAACTGACGATCATTCATAAGCCAATAGTAGATGACCCGCAAGCCACCTCGTCGGCCTTTGCCACGCCGAGCGTCAGACCAACGTAATTTCCGGAAGCCGCCAGTTCGCGGTATTACGTCGCCCGACGCTGGATTGCACTGCAGATAATTCTGCAACTCCCGATACTCATCGTCCGTCAGATAATGACCAACGCTCGCGGTGAATATTGTGGTTTCAAAAAATACAGTTCGCATGGGCAAACTATAGGCAACTTGCCCATGGAGAGACTATCAACAAATTCGACCTTTGATAAACATCCGATCAACAAAAAACCCCGCACATCTCTCAATGTGCGGGGTTTTTCGTGAAGCCATCCAGCCTTACGGCGCGTACGTCAGCAGCAGCTCGGCGGGCACCTTGAAGTCCAGGGACATCATGACGCTCAGGGCGGTGATGGTGAAGATCGAGAACACGAACAGCTTGCGTGCCCAGACCGTGTCATCCACCGCCTTGTAGCCGGTCCAGGCCATGTACAACCAGTACATGCCCATGGCCGCGGCGACCGCGAGGTAGCTCATGCCGGCGTAACCGCTGAAGGTCAGCATCAAGGTCGCCACGAGGAACGCCAGGATGTAGAGCAGGATGTGCTTCTTGGCCACTTCGATTCCGCGCTTGACGGGCAGCACCGGAATCGATGCGGCCAGGTAGTCGTTGAAACGGAAGATCGCGATGGCGTAGGAATGCGGCATCTGCCACAGGCTGAACATCACCAGCAGGGTCAGTGCGGCCATGTCGAAGCTGTTGGTTACGGCAACGTAACCGATCACTGGCGGCATGGCGCCCGACAGACTGCCCACCAGCGTGCCGTGCACCGACTTGCGCTTGAGGTACAGGCTGTAGAAGCCGACGTAGATGATGAAGCCGATTACCGCGAACAGGGCGGCCAACGGGTTGGCCACCTTGTACAACAAGGCAACGCCGAGAACACCCAGGATGGTCGCGTAGACCAGGGCCAGTTTCAGGGAGATCAAGCCCTGCACCAGCACCCGGTTCTTGGTGCGTTCCATCTTCAGGTCGATGTCGCGGTCGATGCAGTTGTTGAACACGCAACCGGAGGCCACAACCAGGGATGTGCCGATCATGGCGGCCAGGAACACCGCCAGATCTACATGCCCTTTCGAGGCCAGGAAGAACCCGCCTGCCACAGAAAGCACGTTACCGAAAATGATCCCCGGTTTGGTGATTTGGATAAAGTGCTTGAGCGACATCGGGTCTACCTCACTTCGCCATCATGTACGTGTGGATGCTGAACATGATCCACAGCGACAGGCCAACCAGCAGCAGGATCACGATGGCCGTAAAGACAAACGCGATCACGTTGTTACGTTGTGCAATCGAACGGTCCAGGTGCAGGAAGTAGTACAGGTGAACAATCACCTGGATTACTGCGAACAACAGAACGATTGCCAGCGTGGTCGACTTCGGCAAGGTCGGGAACATCACCAGGCCGAACGGGATGGCAGTCAGGATCACCGACAGGATGAAGCCGATGGCGTACGACTTTACGCTGCCGTGGCCAGCATCATGGCTGTCATGGGAGTGTGCATTAGCCATTACAGAGTCCCCATCAGGTAAACAACGGTGAATACGCAGATCCACACCACGTCCAGGAAGTGCCAGAACAGGCTCAGGCAGCTCAGACGGGTCTTGTTGGTCGCCGTCAGGCCGTGCTTGTTGACCTGGTACATCATGATGCCCATCCAGATCAGACCCGCGGACACGTGCAGACCGTGGGTACCGACCAGGGTGAAGAACGCCGACAGGAAGCCCGAACGGCTAGGACCGAAGCCCTCGGAGATCAGCAGGTGGAACTCGTTGATCTCCATGGCGATGAAGCCTGCGCCGAGCAGGAAGGTCATGAACAACCAGCCCAGAACCTGCTGCTTCTTGCCTTTGTACAACGCCAGCATGGCGAAGCCGTAGGTGATCGAACTGAACAACAGCAGAGCGGTTTCGCCCAGCACGTATGGCAGTTCGAAAATGTCGTGGCCCGACGGGCCACCGGCGACGTTGTTTACCAGTACTGCGTACACCGCGAAGATCGACGCAAACAGAATGCAGTCGGTCATCAGGTAGAGCCAGAAACCGTATACGGTCATCTCGCCCGAGTCGTGGTGATGGTCATCGTGCCCATGGTCACCATGGGCGTGTCCAACATTGGTCACTAAGTTCGACATGGTTTAAGCCTGTTCCAACGAGGTTACACGGGTGGCATTGGCCGGGATTTTCCCTGCCGCGACCAGACGCTTGTGCTGCTCGGCTTCGATGCGCTCGATCGTTTCAACCGGAACCATGTAGCCCTGGTCGTCACGTGCGGCGTGGATCACGAAGTAGATGACAGTGCCGGCCAGGCTGGCGATCGCCAACCACCAGATGTGCCAGATCATCGCGAAACCGAAGACGGTCAGCAGTGCGCCCATCACCACGCCAGTGGCGGTGTTGTTCGGCATGTGGATCGGCTCGTACTTGGCCGGAGCCTGGTACGCAGTACCGTTTTCCTTGGCTTCGGTGAACGGGTCGATGCAGTCAGCCTTAGGCAGCACAGCGAAGTTGTAGAACGGAGGTGGCGACGAGGTCGACCATTCCAGAGTGTGGGCATTCCACGGGTCACCGTGTTCGCACATGTTCTCTGGCTTGTTGCGGTCACGCACACTGACGTACAGCTGGATCAGTTGGCAGGCGATACCGACAGCGATCATCACCGCACCGAACATGGCAACGTACAGGTACGGTACCCACTCAGGGTTGGTGGTGGCGTTCAGACGACGGGTCATGCCCATGAAGCCCAGTGCATAGAGCGGCATGAACGCGACGAAGAAGCCCGAGATCCAGAACCAGAACGCTGCTTTACCCCAGCCTTCGTGCAGCTTGAAGCCGAACGCTTTCGGGAAGTAGAAGCCGAAACCTGCGATGTAGCCGAATACCGCGCCGCCGATGATCACGTTGTGGAAGTGCGCGATCACGAACAGGCTGTTGTGCAGAACGAAGTCAGCACCCGGGATGGCCAGCAGTACGCCGGTCATGCCGCCGATGGCGAAGGTCACCATGAAGCCCAGGGTCCACAGCACCTGGCTGGTGAAGCGCAGACGGCCCTGGTAGATGGTGAACAGCCAGTTGAACAGTTTCACACCCGTCGGGATGGAAATCAGCATCGTCGCCAGACCGAAGAAGGCGTTGACGCTGGCACCCGAACCCATGGTGAAGAAGTGGTGCAGCCAAACCATGAAGCCCAGTACCGAGATCGCGCCCGAAGCGTAGATCATCGAGTGGTGGCCGAACAGTTTCTTGCCGGTGAACGCCGAGATCACTTCCGAGAAGATGCCGAATGCCGGCAGGATCAGGATGTAAACCTCAGGGTGGCCCCAGGCCCAGAACAGATTGACGTACATCATTGGATTGCCACCAAGTTCATTGGTGAAAATGTGGAAATCCATGTAACGGTCGAGGGTCAGCAGTGCCAGGGTAGCGGTCAGGATCGGGAACGAAGCCACGATCAGGACGTTAGCCCAGGTGCAGGTCCAGGTGAAGATCGGCATGTCCATCAGTTTCATGCCAGGGGTACGCATTTTCAGCACGGTGGCGAGGAAGTTGACCCCCGTCAGCGTCGTCCCTAACCCGGATAGCTGTAGCGCCCAGATGTAGTAGTCCATCCCCACGCCAGGGCTGTACTGCAGACCCGACAGCGGCGGATAGGCAACCCAACCAGTCTTGGCGAATTCGCCGACACCCAGCGACAGGTTGATCAGCACCACGCCGGACACCAGCAGCCAGAAGCTCAGGGAGTTCAGGAACGGGAAGGCAACGTCACGCGCGCCGATCTGCAGCGGCACTGCAAGGTTCATCAGGCCGGTGAAGAATGGCATCGCCATGAAGATGATCATGATCACACCGTGAGCGGTGAAGATCTGGTCATAGTGTTCAGGTGGCAGGTAGCCAGGCGAACCCTCGGTGGCCATGGCCAGCTGGGTACGCATCATGATGGCGTCGGCGAAGCCACGCAGCAGCATGACCATGGCAACGATGATGTACATCACACCGATTTTCTTGTGGTCGACCGACGTCAGCCACTCGGTCCACAAGTAGGTCCACTTCTTGAAGTAGGTGATTGCAGCGAACAACGCCAGACCACCGAGCGCGATCATCGAGATGGTGACCATCACGATCGGCTCGTGGAAAGGGATCGCTTCCCAACTTAATTTACCAAACATCGTTTACTCCTCTGCCCCGGCAGCTGAATGCGAATTCGAGTCCATGTCCGTTGCCGCCACTTCTTTCTCTTTCTTCTCGTGCTTCAGCGGCTTGCCCGGTTTCATGCCTTCGTACTTGTCGACGATGGTCTGGAACAGGTTCGGCGTGACCGAGGAGTAGAGCTCGACTGGATTGTTCTGGCTTGGCTTGGCAAGGGCTGCGTATTCAGCTTGTTCAAGCTGTTTAGGTGCCTTTTTGACTTCACTTACCCAGGCGTCGAAATCTTCCTGAGAAGTTGCGATCGCTTTGAATTTCATACCGGTGAAACCAGCGCCGCTGTAGTTGGCGGAGATACCGTCCATTTCAGCGTTGCGGTCAGCGATCAGGTGCAGCTTGGTGGTCATGCCCGCCATCGCGTAGATCTGGCCGCCCAGGCCCGGGATGAAGAACGAGTTCATCACGGCGTCGGAGGTGATCCGGAAGTTGACCGGAGTGTGCGCCGGGAACACGATCTTGTTGACCGTGGCAATGCCTTGTTCCGGGTAGATGAACAGCCACTTCCAGTCCAGCGCAACGACTTCGATGGTCACCGGCTTGACGTCGGATTCAATCGGACGGTACGGGTCCAGTTTGTGGGTCGAAATGTAGGTGATGTAACCCAGGGCGATGATGATCAGAACCGGGATGGTCCAGACCGCCACTTCGATTTTGGTCGAGTGCGACCATTTCGGGGTGTAGACGGCATCCTTGTTGGACGCGCGGTACTTCCAGGCGAACAGGAAGGTCATGACGATAACCGGCACAACGACCAACAGCATCAGCAGCGTGGCGGTGATGATCAGGTTGCGCTGTTCCAGGCCGACCTGGCCCGTTGGATTGAGCAGGGTCATGTTGCAGCCTCCCAGCAACAACGTGCCGAGCAGCGGCACTAGGCCTAGTAATCTGGGGTACCTGTTTTTACTCATCTCACGACCTCTAAAGCAGCTTGCGCAATGCAGTTGGGTTTTGATCGCCAACACTTCACCCTGCCAAGGGTTGGCATTTTCTTTGGATTGAATAAGGGCCGCCCGTCGCGCGTCAGACGCTCGACAAAACCATGGACAGCGGTCAGTTCTTATTCGAATTCGTGGTCAAAGGCCTTGTTACAGACCAATTCCATTTGGTGCGGAAAGTTGGAAGGCACCGACACCTGGGTGTCGCAAAAGCCTTTCGGCCCGCTCGACACCCGACTTCCTGTCCAGTTCCTTAATAAAGGCTGAACAGCGCCGGGAATTCAGTGCGGGCGATTGTAGATAGGTAGCGCCCTATACACCATGTCTTATCCCGAAATAATTTTTATCGCTCAGAGCAACAATCCATCACCGTTTTTGCAAAAGTTCCGCATGTTATCGAAATCGATTCTCAACAAAAACACCAAAAAATGTAGGCCTATACACCTCAGTTCAGACAGCTCCGAAGGGATTTTCCCGGCAGCGAATCGGCGCAAAGCCCGATATTCAAAGGCCTCTGGCCATCTGCCAGAGCCTGTTAAAACTGCCTGATCTGGCACCTGCGTGCAAAACCAGAAAAATGCCGAAACAGACCAATCCTTTTTTGTAACATTACGCCAATCCGGGTCGCCGAAACGCCCTGCGACAGGGCGCGTGTGACAACATGTCGCACATCTGCCGCACTCTCCATTGCCGTTCGTCACGGTGATTTCACAAACACTCTGAAATGCAAAACGCCCCGATCGGCTGATACGCAAATCGGGGCGTTTTCTGTATCGGCCAATCTGCCGAAGAGTTGATTCAGCGCAGTGCTTTTCGGTTACGCGAGGTCAGCAGCGGCACCAGAATCACCACCAGCACGAACGCCACCAGCGCCCATTGCGCCAGCGACAGACCGAGGATCGGCGGGTACGGCGTCGAGCAGAAACCATCGACCTGGAAGCCCAGCGGGAAGATCTTCGCCAGCGGCAGGTCATCGACAATCGGCTGCAACACATCGATGCCGCAGCTCACCGCCGGATAGAACTGGGTGTACACGTGATGCCCGGCAACACCGGCGCCGGCGATCGCGCAGATCACCACCAGCACTTCGAACACCGTGATGCTGCGGCGGGTGCGCATGGCCGCGCCGATAAACGCGAACAGCGCAATCAGCAGCAATGCATAACGCTGCAGGATGCACAGCGGGCATGGTGCCTCACCCAGCACGATCTGCATGTAAAGCGCGCCGCCGATCAGTGCCAGACAGATGATGCCCAGCAGCACCAGAAAGCGCCGCTCACGTCCCAGTCGAATCGTTTCCTCGCTCATCGCGTTTCCCTTGTATGTCCATGGTTCAGCTGGCTGGCGGCTGCGCTTGCAGTTGCGCCATCAGACTGATGTTGTCTTCGATATGCCAATTGGCCGCGATGCGACCGTTGTCGATCTGATAGATATCGGTTGCCCGGAAGTCTACACGCTGGCCCTGCCCTTTGAGAGCCTTGAACGTCCCACTGAAGTGTCCGCGAAAGTGCAGATGCACCACCACGCGGTCACCGGCAATGATCATTTGCTCGATCTCGCAGCTCAGGTCCGGCACCGCCGTACGAAAGAACTTCGATGCCAGCAACGGCCCGGTCGGCCCCTGCACCCGACCTTCAGGCGGGGTCTTGTCGACAAACTGCGGCGACAAGGCTGCCGTGGCCAGGGCCTCTTCTCCACTGTTCCAGAAACTGCCGTAACGCCGCGCCGCCAACTCCATTGCATCGCGCTGAGCCTTGGGCAGGCTCTGATCGACGACCAGGGTCTGTGGTGCGATCAACGCCGATTCGGCCGAAGCAAACGGACTGGCCAGCAAAGCAGCCGACAGGCCAAGCATTGCCAGGTTCAGACGAGAGGAGAAGATGATGTGCGACATGGGGGCGATCCTGATCAGTTAAACGAACGAGCGCCTATCATCAGCATCGGGGAATAAACGATAAACCGGTTAAGAAACGATTAACCTTTAAACACTTTTTAAGAATCAAAATTGCGTAACGGCCATCGCGAGCAGGCTCACTCCTACAAGAGATCTGCTTCGTACACCATTTTCATGTACGCCACCGCCCCTGTAGGAGTGAGCCTGCTCGCGATGAAGGCGACTCAGTCCTAAGGATTATTCCAAAGCAGCAGCCGGCCCGAAGAACTCATATCGGCTCTGCTGCTCCGGCACGCCCAACGCTTTCAGATGCCGCTTGATCGCGCCCATGAAGCCCTTCGGCCCCAAGAAGTAAGCGTCGACGTCACGTTGTGTAGGCAGCCACTCGCCCAACTGCTCCTGACTGAGGATCCCGACCTTGTCCGCCGCCGGGCTCACGCCGTCGTCTTCGGCGTAGCAATAGAAGCGCTTGAGCTGCGGATGACGCGCCGCCAACCCATCGATCCAGTCGCGGAACGCATGCACGCTGCCGTTGCGCGCGCAGTGGATAAAGTGCACCGGGCGCTCGGTTTGCAGCGCTGCTTCGAGCATCGCCAGGGTCGGAGTGATGCCGACCCCGCCACTGATCAGCACCAGCGGTTTGTCGCTGGCAGTCAGGGTGAACTCGCCCGATGGCGGGAACAGCTGAATGCTCGCGCCGACGTGCAATTGGTCATGCAAGTGGTTGGACGCACGACCGCCCGGTTCGCGCTTGACGCTGATGCGGTACTGACCTTTATTGGCCAGTGCCGACAGCGAGTAATTACGGCGGATTTCTTCGCCGTCGAGGATCAGCTTCATGCCAATGTACTGACCCGGCTCTGCGGCCAGGATCGGGCCTTTGTCCGCCGGCTCGAAGTAGAACGAAATGATTTCCGCGCTCTCCTCGACCTTGTCCACCACGATGAAATCCCGCGCCCCACGCCAGCCGCCGACTGCCTGTTCTTTCTGGTCGTAGATCGCGGCTTCAGCACCGATCAGAATCTCGGCCAATTGCCCGTACGCCGCGGCCCACGCGCTCATGACTTCAGGCGTAGCGATCTCGTCGCCGAGCACTTCGGAAATGGCCCGCAGCAGGCAGGTGCCAACAATCGGGTAGTGCTCCGGGAGGATTTGCAGGGCGACGTGCTTGTTGATGATCTTCGCCACCAGATCGCCCAACTGGTCGAGCTGATCGATGTGCCGGGCGTACATCAACACACCATTGGCCAACGCGCGCGGCTGATCGCCACTGGCCTGATGCGCCTGGTTGAACAGTGGGCGCACCTCAGGGTATTCGGAGAGCATCATGCGGTAGAAGTGGGTGATCAGCGCTTCTCCGCCGCTTTCCAACAGAGGCACAGTGGATTTGACGATGGCACGATCCTGGACGCTAAGCATAAGAATGACTCCTGAGCTTTTTGAGAATTACCTTAGGCTTATCAGTTTTCGTGCCAGATAATTTATCTTTATAAATCAATGGTTTATTTTTTACGTAGTCATTTAGACTCAAAGCGTTTTATAGTCATCGCGACTACATCGAGTCTCTTTGACTACAAGACCATGACCGCCAAATCCCTGCTCACCGCTCTACTGCCACTGGTCTCCGACCTGTCCCGCGAACTGCCCGAGGGCGAGCGCTATCGGCGCCTGCTCGAAGCCATGCGCGCCCTGCTGCCGTGCGATGCCGCCGCGTTGCTGCGCCTGGACGGCGAATGGCTGGTGCCGCTGGCGGTGGATGGTTTGAGCACCGACACCCTCGGCCGGCGCTTCAAGGTCAGCGAACATCCCCGATTCGAGATCCTGCTGGACGGCGCCGGGCCAACGCGGTTCGCCGCCGACAGCGACTTGCCCGATCCTTACGACGGCTTGGTCGATGGTCTGGGCGATCACCTTGAGGTACATGACTGTCTCGGCTGTCCGCTGTTCGTCGATGAAAAACTCTGGGGCCTGATCACCCTTGATGCGCTCGATCCGGAGCGTTTCGAACCGATCGAACTCGACGCCTTGCAAGCCTTCGCCAGTCTCGCCTCGGCCACGGTCAATGCCGCCGAACGCATTGAGCGCCTAGCGCTGCGTGCCGAAGACGAACACCAACGCGCCGAGGTCTACCGCCAGGCCAGCGGCCAGCAGCAACGCGAAATGATCGGCCAAAGCAAAGCGCACAAACGGCTGGTGGAGGAAATCAATCTGGTCGGCGGCAGCGACCTGACCGTGCTGATCACCGGCGAAACCGGGGTCGGCAAGGAGCTGGTGGCGCAAGCGATTCACGCCGCCTCGCCGCGCGCCGACAAACCGATCATCAGCCTCAACTGCGCCGCTCTGCCCGATACGTTGGTCGAAAGCGAACTGTTCGGCCACGTGCGCGGCGCCTTTACCGGCGCCACCAGCGACCGCCGCGGCAAGTTCGAACTGGCCAATGGCGGCACGCTGTTTCTCGATGAAGTCGGCGAACTGTCGCTGACCGTACAGGCCAAGTTGCTGCGCGTGCTGCAAAGCGGCCAGTTGCAGCGGCTCGGCTCGGACAAGGAACATCAGGTCGATGTGCGCCTGATCGCCGCGACCAACCGCGATCTGGCCGAAGAAGTGCGCAGCGGCCGCTACCGCGCCGACTTCTATCACCGCCTGAGCGTGTACCCGCTGCGAGTGCCGGCGCTGCGCGATCGCGGCCGCGATGTGTTGCTGCTCAGCGGCTTCTTTCTGGAACAGAACCGTTCGCGCATGGGCCTCAACAGCCTGCGTTTGAGTAGCGATGCCCAGGAGGCGTTGCTCGCCTACACTTGGCCGGGCAACGTGCGCGAGTTGGAACATTTGATCGGGCGTAGCGCGCTGAAGGCACTGGGTAATTGCAAGGTAAGGCCGAAGATACTCAGTTTGAGTGCGGCGGATCTGGATCTGCCGCGTGAGGTTGTGGATAACTCGGCTGAACCGGTTGCCGAGGTGCCCGCGATGCCGTTGATCAACGGCGATCTGCGCAGCGCCACCGAGCAATATCAGCGGCAGTTGATCAGTGCTGCGCTTGAGCGTCATCAGGATAACTGGGCGAGTGCGGCGCGGGAGTTGGGCTTGGATCGGGCGAATCTTGGGCGGATGGCCAAGCGATTAGGCATGAAATAATCACTTCATCCAGTTTGAGTGAATTCCTTGTGGCGAGGGGATTTATCCCCGATGTGCTGCGCAGCGGCACCAGGAAATGGGACTGCCGGGCAGTCCATCGGGGATAAATCCCCTCGCCACAGGTGATTCTTGCCCTACCCGATAACCGACCTAAAGCCCACCCCATTAACGCCGATAACCCGGCATCAATAGTTTCTGGCGATTTGCACCCTCGCCCATCACCTTTTTCCACAGAAGGTTTTTATGTCTTCCAACAAAGCCCGCGCAGATTCACTTTCGCTTCTGCTGTTTACCTTGCGCAGCGGCAAGCTGATGGCGATCAACCTGCTGAAAGTCAGTGAAATCATCCCCTGCCCGCCACTGACCAAAATGCCCGAGTCGCATCCGCACATCAAAGGCATCGCCACCCTGCGCGGCGCGTCGCTGTCGGTGATCGACCTCAGCCGCGCCATCGGCGAGCGACCGCTGGAAGACCCGAACGGCGGCTGCCTGATCGTCACCGACGTCAGCCGCTCCAAGCAGGGCCTGCACGTTCAGGCGGTGAGCAAAATCGTCCATTGCCTGACCACCGACATCAAGCCGCCGCCGTTCGGCTCCGGCGGCTCGCGCGCCTACATCACCGGCGTGACCTCAGTCGACGGCACACTGGTACAAGTGCTCGACATCGAGAAAGTCATTCACAGCATCGCCCCGGCGCAGATCGAGATGGCCCCGACCGACCTGAGCATGGAAGACGCCGAGGTACTGGGCAACGCACGGATTCTGGTGGTCGACGACAGCCAGGTGGCGTTGCAGCAATCGGTGCACACCCTGCGCAACCTCGGCCTGCAATGCCACACCGCGCGCAGTGCCAAGGAAGCCATCGACTGCCTGCTGGATCTGCAAGGCACCGCGCAACAGATCAACCTGATCGTCTCCGACATCGAAATGTCCGAGATGGACGGCTACGCCTTCACCCGCACCCTGCGCGAGACGCCGGACTTCGCCCACCTCTACGTGCTGCTGCACACCTCGCTCGACAGCGCGATGAACAGCGAGAAAGCGCGTCTGGCCGGGGCCAACGCGGTGCTGACCAAGTTCTCCTCGCCGGAACTGACCCAGCGCCTGATCGAAGCGGCCAAACACGTCGCCGCCAACGGTCACTGAGTCTTGGGCCAGACATACTGCTTTTTGATGAGGCGCGACCTTCGCCAAGGCGTGCCGCCGATCCACTGGCCGGAAGGCATTGAGTTGAGCACTTATCGCCCGGAACTGGCGGCGGCGGTGCATCAGTTGATGCAACTCGGCTACCGTGAGGGCGGCGGTCGGGTGCCGGCACTGGAGGAGTGGCAGCTGCGGTTTGAAAGCGATGCCGAATACGATCCTGAATTGTGCTTCATCGCCCGCGATAACGAAGGCGTGATCGGCGTGGCGCAATGCTGGACCAGTTCGTACATCAAGAATCTGGTGGTGCACCCACGTGCTCAGGGCCGAGGTTTGGGTCGGGCATTGCTGCTGAATGCATTCAAGGTGTTTCAGCAAAGGCGCGAAGGATTTGTCGATCTGAAGGTGCTGGAAGACAATCTGCGGGCGCAGCGGTTGTATGAGAGTGCCGGGATGATGGTGGTTCGCCGGGAACTTGTACCGGACTGATCGACCGTCTTCGCGAGCAGGCTCGCTCCCACCCTGGAATGCATTTCAAATTGTGGGAGCGAGCCTGCTCGCGAAGAGGCCAGCACAGGCAACTTCCCTTCCCGGGCAGACTCCAACCTTGGCCACCCACGACCAAGGACGCCCACGATGAAAACCCTCACCCTAAGCCTGCTCTGCCTCACCGCCCTGGCCTCACAGGCCCACGCCTCCAGCCCCGATGCCTGGGCCGCTTACGATAAAACCGTGCTCGCCAGCTGCACCAAGGCCAGCGGCCTGAAAGACGCCAAACCCGTCGGCACACCCGCGCAATTCGATGACCGCGTCGGCTACACCGCCGTGTTGCTGCAAGGCCAATACCCGCAAAAACACATGAAAGGCCAGCAAGGCACTGAGCTGTGCCTGTACAGCAAAAAGTCGAAAACCGCGTTCGTCACCGAATGGGACTCGATCCGGCCGACCGCCAAGCCTTGAGGGCTGGCGCACAACTTGCTTCGATCAGCCTCAGCCTGGCGACTTTACGTCGCCGTATCACACTCTGATTGAAGATTGATCGTGCAATGAATACGACATTTTCCTGCGTCGGTTGCGGCAAATGCTGCACCGACCACCATGTGCCCCTGACCCTCGCCGAAGCCCGCATGTGGGCGGCGGATGGCGGTCAGGTGATCGTGCTGGTGGAGGCCTTTCTCGGCAACGGCCTGGGCCTGCCGGCGCAGCAGCGTGAACACGCCGAACGGCGTTCGCTGGTGGTACGCAGCGGCACGACCGAGGCCCACGTGGCCATCACCTTTGCCGCGTACAACGTCGGTCGCTGCCGGAATCTTGACGAAGAAAACCTGTGCCGCATTTACGAACGCCGACCGTTGGTGTGCAGGATTTATCCGGCAGAAATCAATCCGCACATTCCGCTCAACCCGGCGGCCAAGGATTGCCCGCCAGAGTCGTGGCAACAGGGGCCGCTGCTGATTGTCGGCGGGGAGCTGGTCGATCAGGAACTGCTGGAGCTGATCCAGCGTTCGCGTCAGGCCGATCGCGATGACATCCGCATCAAGGATGCAATCTGCGCGGCGCTGGGGATTCGCACTACGGCGCTCAAGGGCGACGGATTTACCGCATATTTGCCGCAGATGGACGCTTTTGCGGCCGTGATCGATCAGGTTTCAGCACAGCCGCTGAGTGGAACGTCCAGTGAATGGCTGTTTCATTTGTCCGGTGATGATGTGGCCGGGCAGTTGCTTGCCGCCGGGGCGCAGGTGGTGACTGAGCCGGCGCAGACGTATGCGTTTATTTCACTGCGAGCGGCTTGATCCGGAATTTTTGTCGGGGCGAATGGCCCCTTCGCGAGCAGGCTCGCTCCCACAATGGATAGCATTTCAAATGTGGGAGCGAGCCTGCTCGCGAAGAGGCCGGCCCAGGCAACCTCAATCCCTAACCCGCCGTCCCCAGAACTCCCGCGCCAGCAACCGCAAATCCCCCGCCAGCCCCGCCACGTCCTCAGAGTTACGCTGACTCTGCCGCCCCTCATCCACCGTCAATTCCGACGCCGTGCGAATGCTGACGATATTGCGGTTGATGTCCTCGCTCACCGCACTCTGCTGCTCCACCGCCGCGGCAATCTGCAGGCTCATCTCGGTGATCTGCTCGACCCGCTCACTGATCCCGTCCAGCGCCCGCGCCGCGCGCTGTGCCTGTTCGACGCTGTTATCCACATGCTCGCTGCTCTGCTGCATCACCAGCACTGCATCGCGCGCACCGTTTTGCAGGGTGCTGATCATCCGCTGAATCTCGTTGGTCGATTGCTGCGTGCGTTGCGCCAACCCGCGCACCTCATCGGCCACCACTGCAAAACCGCGCCCGGCATCACCAGCGCGCGCCGCTTCGATCGCCGCGTTGAGCGCCAGCAGATTGGTCTGCTCGGCAATGCTGCGGATCACCTCCATCACTCCGGAAATCTCGCTGCTGTGACCTTCGAGCTGATGAATCACCTCGGTCGCCCGCCGCAACTCCTCGGCCAGACGCAACACCGCACTGCGACTCTCGCCGACCAGCAAATGCCCTTCGCGGGTTTCCGTGCCGGCCATGTCCGCCGCCACCGAGGCCTGCTGCGCATGGCTGGCAACTTGCGCGACGCTGGCGGCCATCTGATGAATCGCCGCCGCCACCTGATCGGTTTCCGCTTGCTGCGCCAACGAACTGCTGTGGCTGCTTTGCAAATGATCAACCAGTTGCGCCGCATGCCCGGCCAACTGCTGCGATGCATCACCGATGCGCCCGACCACAGCGCCGACCTGCGCTTCGAGCATCTGCAGGGCGAATTCAATCTGGCCGATTTCATCGCGGCGCCCGGTGTAAATGCTCTGACTCAACGGATTGTCCGCGACCTGCCGCACCCGTTCGCTCAGCCGCTCCAGCGGCCGCAGGATCCAGCGCACGCCCAACGCGCAGAGACTGCTGCCGACAACAAATGCCAGCCCATCGATCCATGCCGACTCCGGACGCAACCAGGCCTCGATCCCCAACACCAGCCCCAGCAACGCACTGGCCAACACCGTGATCCTGCCACGCAGACCTAAAGTGGGCAGCGGCCGCCGTCCCTTCAACTCTCCACGCAACTGCGCGTACACCCGCTCCGCCGCCGCCACCTGCCGTGCATCCGGCCGGGTGCGTACCGACTGATACTCCACCGCTACGCCGTTCTGCGTAACCGGCGTGACATAGGCGCTGACCCAATAATGATCGCCATTCTTGCAACGATTCTTCACCAGCCCCATCCACGAGCGCCCGCCCTTCAGCGTCTGCCACATATGCGCAAACGCCAGCGCCGGCATGTCCGGATGGCGCAACAGGTTGTGTGGCTTGCCGAGCAATTCGTCGCGACTGTAGCCGCTGATCCTGATGAAATCGTCGTTGGCGTAAGTGATCGCGCTGGTCAGATCAGTGGTCGAAAGAATGTTCGCGTCCGGCGCCACATCGACGTTACGGCCGGTTACCGGGAGATTGATCTTCATGGAAAGCGCGCTCGTTTTATGGGAAGAGTCGGCAGGGCTGCTGACTCTAAGCGCACCAATTGGTCAAATATTGATCTGGCTCAGGATCTGAGCACTTAGCCATCACTGCGACCGAAAATCGCAGTCGATGGCTGAAGGCGGGATAAAACTCAGCGCTTGCCCATCGAGCGACGGGTGCCCGGCGGCGCCATGCCCGGGGTCTTGGTGTGGCCGTTCTTGGCGCCGTTCTTGTACCACGGCTGATTCGAACCCTTGGCCGCCGCCAGTTCACCCGGTTTGAACGGGAACTTGAAAGCCGGAATCTCGGGTTTGGTTTCGCTGGCGTCAGTCAGCT
This sequence comes from Pseudomonas sp. LAMO17WK12:I5, assembly GCF_900215165.1. Lineage (NCBI taxonomy): Bacteria > Pseudomonadati > Pseudomonadota > Gammaproteobacteria > Pseudomonadales > Pseudomonadaceae > Pseudomonas > Pseudomonas sp. LAMO17WK12:I5. The sequence goes on from NZ_OBDS01000001.1 coordinate 466,809, forward strand.
CGGCCGGGACATCGCTTACGGCGTCGTCAACCGGCGGTTGGGTCGGGGAAGTCATAAAAGCTCCGCAAAGCAAAAAAGTCGGGCCCGAACAGTGAGCCGCGAAGGCGCGCAGTATACCTGCGCGCCTTGCGACAGCACCTGAAGATTTGCAGCGCACGCCGAACGGTTTAGAGGTAGGTGATGGTGCAATGTTTCCTAAATTGGGAATGATCGGTCCCTTTTTGAGACCGGCTAACAACAATAGCCGGCAGAGGTGCATCGCCCGCACAGACGTCTTCGCGAGCAGGCTCGCTCCCACAGGTGGACTGTCTTTTAACCTGTAGGAGTGGGCCTGCTCGCGATGAACGATGACGCGGTGCTCGGACGGATCAAGTGCGTGGATCAACCCTATCCAGCGCCCGGTTCACCGCCAGTTCGGCGAGCATGACGATCTGCTGGATCGCCAGCGCCGTGCTGCGTTGCGGGCCGCCGAGTTCATTGGCGAAGTTACTGGCCATGGCACTGGCAGAAGCCAACGATTCGTAAGCGTGGGCGAGCAGGGTTTCGGTGTCGATGCCTGGGTTGACCAGAAACATGGTGCTTGGCTGTCGCGGCTGGACGGGTTGCGGACTGAGGTAGAAATCGAGCGCACGTTTGATGGCTTCGCGGTTTTGGGCGAGGTCTTCTGCGCGGATGGCTTCGGCGAGCGGGGTTGTGGTTTCTAAGGGAGGATCGGGTACCGGTTTCGACATTGAATTGATCTCTAATCATCTGATTAAAGCCATCTCTGTCGTTTCTCACGCGACGAAGAGGTGGCAGCTATGTGCGGAGTGAGAAACCGGTAAGAGATCAACCCGGCCGAACCGAAGTCCGCCCGCACACAGCCGCCATAGAAAATCGTCGGCAGCAAATAAGCTGACGGCGATTATGGTGCGGCTGGCGCTTGATTAAAACCTCTCAGCGGGTTCTCACACCCGATCACCGATTTGCCGGTGACAACCAAAGCCTAGAGACCGCACTTCCGACGGACAACCTGAAAACCTTGTGGGAAGGTTCTGGTTATTTGGCACAGAATTAAACAGTTCAACGTAATCGGCTGACTGGACAGACCTCTTCGCGAGCAAGCCCGCTCCCACCGTTGAACCGAGTACACCTGCCAGAGATTGGTCGGCTGTCAGGCCGCCATCGCTGGCAAGCCAGCTCCCACAAAAGAGCAAAAGCAAAAGCAAAAGCAAGATCAAAAGATCGCAGCCTCCGGCAGCTCCTACAGGGAAGATAAGTACAACCCGCACGCGGCGCATGCCGCCCCACTCCAGGATGAGCGCAAGCTCGGCTGCCGCTCTTGATCTTGATCCACGGGCGACGTCGGAAGGCTGAGTGGAGGGATTGATCCGGGGGTGGGAGCGCAGCGACCGTTTGGCGCAGCCAAACACAGCGAGAGGAGGTGCAGCGAAGCAAACCGGAGGCGCTGCCCCCGGATCAATCCCGCAGCGAAGGGACCCCGAGCCCCAGCGAGCGGGCCGAACGCAGGAGCAAGCCTTTTTGGTTACTTTTTCGGCGTCTGGAAAAAGTGACTCGCCGTAAGGGCGAAACCGTAATCAGCCACACCCGCAGAAACGGATATACACCCCGGCGAAACTGACAGCGCTGACAGCTAGCCGTCACCCTACTGACCTGCAGACAGGTTTATAAAGACAACAACCCTGCCCAAACTCCGTCCGGCGCCCACCCCGCATGCGAATCCAAAAGAACAAAGCCCTGCTCGCCATCCTGTTGATCGTCCTCGCAGGCGCAGGTCTGTGGTACACCCTGAAACCCGCCCCGACCAAACTCGCCACCCCCACCGCCATCCCCGTGCGAGTGATCGCGGTCAGCGAAAAAGACGTCCCCCGCTACACCACCGGCATCGGCTCCGTACTCTCATTACACAGCGTCGTAGTACGCCCACAAGTCGACGGCATCCTCACCAAAATCCTCGTCAAGGAAGGCCAACTCGTCAAAGCAGGCGACCTGCTCGCCACCATCGACGACCGCTCGATCCGCGCCAGCCTCGACCAGGCCCGCGCACAACTGGGCGAAAGCCAGGCGCAACTGCAAGTCGCCCTGGTCAACCTCAAACGCTACAAACTGCTCAGCGTCGACGACGGCGTCTCCAAACAGACCTACGACCAGCAACAAGCACTGGTCAACCAGTTGAAGGCCACCGCCCAAGGCAACCAGGCCGCAATCGACGCGGCGCAAGTACAACTTTCCTACACGCAGATCCGCTCCCCGGTCACCGGCCGCGTCGGTATTCGCACCGTCGACGAAGGCAACTTCCTGCGCATGACCGACACCGCCGGCCTGTTCACCGTGACCCAGATCGACCCGATCGCCGTGGAATTCTCCCTGCCGCAACAAATGCTGCCGACCCTGCAAGGCCTGATCAACGATCCGCAGCACGCACAGGTCAAGGCCTACATCGGCGCTGATACCGACGGCGAAACCGGCAACCTGCTCGGCGAAGGTCACCTGACCCTGATCGACAACCAGATCAACGCCAACACCGGCACCATCCGCGCCAAGGCTGAATTCGACAACGCCAGCCAGAAGCTCTGGCCGGGCCTGCTGGTGACGGTAAAAATTCAGACGGCACTGGATAAGAATGCGCTGGTGGTGCCGCCCACCGTCGTACAGCGCGGTCTCGATCAACACTTCGTCTATCGCGTGAATGGCGACAAGGTCGAAGCCGTACAAGTGCAGATGGTTTATCAGGGCAGCGGGCAGGACATCATCAAAGGCGTGAAGGCCGGTGACGTGCTGGTGACGGACGGCCAGTCGCGGCTCAAACCCGGCTCGACCGTGCAGGTCATGAGTGAACCGCCACAGGTAGTGCAAGCGGAGCCGAAACCATGAAGGCGCACAAAGGCGTCTCCACCTGGTGCATCGATCACCCGGTCGCGACGATTCTGTTGACCATCGCTTTGGTGCTGGTCGGCGTAATTGCCTTCCCGCGCCTGCCGATTGCCCCACTGCCGGAAGCGGAATTTCCGACAATTCAGGTCTCGGCGCAGTTGCCCGGCGCCAGCCCCGACACCATGGCCTCGTCCGTGGCCACGCCGCTGGAGGTGCAATTCAGCGCCATCCCCGGCATGACCCAGATGACTTCCAGCAGTGCGCTCGGCTCCAGCCTGCTGACCCTGCAATTTACCCTCGACAAGAGCATCGACACCGCCGCCCAGGAAGTCCAGGCGGCGATCAACACCGCTGCCGGCAAACTGCCCAAGGACATGCCGACCCTGCCGACCTGGAAGAAGGTCAACCCGGCCGACAGCCCGGTGCTGATCCTCAGCGTCAGCTCGACGCAAATGCCCGGCACCGAACTCAGCGACCTGGTGGAAACCCTGCTCTCGCGTCAGATCAGTCAGATCGACGGTGTAGGCCAGATCAACATCACCGGTCAGCAACGTCCGGCGATTCGCGTGCAAGCCTCGGCCGACAAACTGGCGGCGATCGGCCTGACCCTGGCCGATATTCGTCTGGCGATCCAGCAGACCAGCCTCAACCTCGCCAAAGGTGCGTTATACGGCGAATCGAGCATCTCGACGCTGTCGACCAACGACCAGTTGTTCCATCCCGAGGACTACAGCCAACTCATCGTTTCCTACAAGGACGGCGCCCCGGTTCACCTGCGCGATGTCGCCAAAGTCGTCAACGGTTCGGAAGATGCCTACGTGCAAGCCTGGGCCGGTGATCAACCCGGGGTGAACCTGGTGATCTCGCGCCAGCCCGGCGCGAACATCGTCGAAACCGTCGACCGCATTCAAGCCGCCCTGCCCGGCCTCGAAGCCATGCTCCCGGCCTCGGTGCAGGTGAAAACCCTGATCGACCGCACCCAGACCATCCGCGCCTCGCTGCATGAAGTCGAGATCACCCTGTTGATCGCGATCCTGCTGGTGGTGGCGGTGATGGCGCTGTTCCTGCGGCAGTTGTCGGCGACGATGATTGTGTCGGCGGTGCTCGGTGTATCGCTGACCGCCAGTTTCGCCCTGATGTACCTGCTGGGATTCAGCCTGAACAACCTGACGCTGGTGGCGATCGTCGTCGCGGTCGGGTTTGTCGTGGACGATGCGATTGTGGTGGTGGAGAACATCCACCGGCATCTGGAGGCCGGCGACAGCATGCGCGAAGCGGCGGTCAAAGGTGCCGGCGAGATCGGCTTCACCGTGGTTTCGATCAGTTTCTCGCTGGTGGCGGCGTTCATTCCTCTGCTGTTCATGGGCGGTGTGGTCGGGCGGCTGTTCAAGGAATTCGCCCTGACCGCGACCTCGACCATCTTGATTTCGGTGGTGGTGTCGCTGACCCTCGCGCCGACGCTGGCAGCGCTGTTCATGCGCAAACCGGTGCACCACGCCCACGACAAACCGGGCTTCAGCGAGCGCTTGCTGGCCTGGTACGAAAAAGGTCTGCGTCGCGCCCTCGCCCACCAGAAGTTGATGATTGGCGTATTCGGCCTGTCGCTGGGACTGGCGATTGCCGGTTACATCTTTATCCCCAAGGGTTTTTTCCCGGTGCAGGACACCGGTTTCGTCCTCGGCACCACCGAAGCCGCTGCGGATATTTCCTACGGCGACATGGTGAAAAAACACTTGGCCATGGCCGAAATCGTCGCCGCCGATCCGGCCGTTCAGGCGTTCTCGCACTCGGTCGGTGTGTCCGGCAGCAACCAGACCATCGCCAATGGGCGCTTCTGGATTGCCCTGAAAAAACGCGGTGACCGCGATGTCTCGGCCAGCCAGTTCATCGACCGGATTCGTCCGCAATTGATGAAAGTCCCGGGCATCGTCCTGTACTTGCGCGCCGGCCAGGACATCAACCTCAGTTCCGGCCCGAGCCGCGCGCAGTACCAATACGTACTCAAGAGCAACGACGGCGCGACCCTCGCCACCTGGACCCAGCGCCTGACCGAAAAGCTGCGCAGCATCCCGGCGTTCCGCGACATTTCCAACGATCTGCAACTGGGCGGCAGCATCACCCACATCAGCATCGACCGCAGCGCCGCCGCGCGTTTCGGCCTGACCGCCAGCGATGTCGACGAAGCGCTGTACGACGCCTTCGGGCAGCGCCAGATCAACGAGTTCCAGACCCAGGTCAACCAGTACAACGTGATTCTCGAGCTGGACACCAAGCAACGCGGCAAAGCCGAAAGCCTCAACTATTTCTACCTGCGCTCGCCGCTGAGTGGCGAGATGGTGCCGCTGTCGGCGCTGGCCAAATTCGATGCGCCGACCATCGGCCCGCTGTCGATTGCCCATGACGGCATGTTCCCCGCCGCCAACCTGTCGTTCAACCTGGCGCCCGGCGTGGCGTTGGGCGACGCGGTGATCCTGCTCAATCAGGCCAAGGCCGAGATCGGCATGCCGACCGCGATCAGCGGCAATTTCCAGGGCGCGGCGCAGGCTTTCCAGAGTTCGCTGGCCAGTCAGCCGTGGCTGATTCTCGCGGCGCTGGTGGCGGTGTACATCATTCTCGGCGTGCTCTATGAGAGCTTCGTACATCCGCTGACAATCATCTCGACGCTGCCGGCGGCCGGTCTCGGGGCGGTGATCATGCTGTGGATCTGCGGTCAGGATTTTTCGATCATGGCGTTGATCGGGCTGGTGTTGCTGATCGGTATCGTCAAGAAGAACGGCATCCTGATGATCGACTTTGCCCTGGAAGCCCAGCGTCATCGCGGACTGGCACCGCAGGATGCGATTTTCGAAGCGTGCCTGACGCGGTTCCGGCCGATCATCATGACCACCCTCGCCGCCCTGCTCGGCGCGTTGCCGCTGATGCTCGGTTACGGCACCGGCGCGGAACTGCGCCAGCCGCTGGGGATCGCGGTGGTGGGCGGCTTGCTGGTCAGCCAGATGCTGACGCTGTTTACCACGCCGGTCATATACTTGTGGCTTGAGCGGCTTTTCCACAGGCCCAAACCAATGCCCACGACGGCACTGGCGACCACAGACTGAGGCAGGGTCATGCGCGTTCTGATTATCGAAGACGAGGAAAAAACCGCGGACTATCTGCACCGCGGTCTGACGGAACAGGGTTACACCGTGGATCTGGCCCGCGACGGCGTCGAAGGCCTGCACCTGGCGCTGGAAAGCGACTACGCGGTAATCGTCCTCGACGTCATGCTGCCGGGCCTGGATGGCTTCGGCGTGCTGCGCGCATTGCGTGCACGCAAGCAGACCCCGGTGATCATGCTCACCGCCCGCGAGCGCGTCGAAGACCGCATCAAGGGCCTGCGTGACGGCGCCGACGATTACCTCGGCAAACCGTTTTCCTTTCTGGAACTGGTGGCCCGCCTGCAGGCGCTGACCCGGCGCAGCGGTGGCCATGAACCGGTGCAAGTGAGCATCGCCGACCTGTGGATCGATCTGATCAGCCGCAAGGCCACCCGCGCCGGCACCCGGCTGGATCTGACCGCGAAAGAGTTCTCGCTGCTCAGTGTTCTGGCGCGCCGGCAAGGTGAAATCCTCTCGAAAACCGCGATTGCCGAGATGGTCTGGGACATCAATTTCGACAGCGACGCGAATGTCGTCGAAGTCGCAATCAAGCGTCTGCGCGCCAAGCTCGACGGGCCGTTCGACGAGAAATTGCTGCACACCATTCGTGGCATGGGTTATGTGCTGGAGAGCCGTGGTGTCCAGTAATTCCATCGCCCTGCGCTTGAGCGGGATGTTTACGCTGGTGGCGCTGCTGGTGTTTCTGTTGATCGGCGGCGCGCTGTATCAGCAGGTCGACAAAGGCCTGGGTCTGCTGCCGGAAGCCGAGCTGGATGCGCGCTACAGCGTGCTGGAGTCGGCGCTCAATCGTTATGGCACGCCTGAGCATTGGGTGAAGATCAACGCCAAGCTCAAGCTGCTCGGCGAGGAAGACAAGCGCATTCGTTTCTGGGTGGTCAGCGGTGATCCCGGTTACGAGTACGGCGCGCCGGACGCGCGGATCCGCGCCTTCGCCAAAGGCCCGACGGGCATGCATGACCTGCAGTTGCCCGACCATCCCTATCCGCTGAAAGTGCTGCTGACCGAACTGCCGGCCAAGGATCAACGCCCGCCGCTGCGCTTCATGATCGGCATCGATACCGAGACTTTCCACGAGACTCAGCACAGCCTGCTGATCGCCTTGGTCAGCCTGGCCATTGTCGGCGTGCTGCTGGCCTCGGCGCTGGGTTACTGGGTGGCGCGGATCGGTCTCAAGCCGCTGATCAAACTGTCTCACGAAGCCCAGCGCCTGGCACCGCCACTACGGGCCGGACGCCTGCGCATGTCGCCCTTGCCGCCGGAGCTGGAGCAGTTTGTCGACTCGTTCAACTCAACCCTGGAGCGGGTCGAACAGGCCTATTCGCGCCTGGAATCGTTCAACGCCGACGTCGCCCATGAACTGCGCTCGCCACTGACCAACCTGATCGGCCAGACCCAGGTCGCGCTGACCCGCGGGCGCTCCGCCGAGCATTACTTCGAAGTGCTGCAATCGAACCTCGAAGAGCTGGAACGCCTGCGTTCGATCATCAACGACATGCTGTTTCTGGCCAGCGCCGACCAGGGCAGCAAGGCGACCAAGCTCACCGAAACTTCGCTGGCTGATGAAGTCGCGACCACTCTGGAGTACCTGGATTTCATCCTCGAAGATGCGCAAGTGCAGGTGCACGTCAGTGGCGATGCGCAGGTGCGGATCGAGATCGCGCATCTGCGCCGGGCACTGATCAATCTGCTGAGCAACGCCGTGCAGCACACCGAGCCGGGCAAGGTGATCGAGGTGTGCATCGAAGTTGAAGACCATCAGGTCAGCATTGGTGTGGCCAACCCCGGATCGCCGATTGCCAGCGAGCACTTGCCGCGTCTGTTCGAACGCTTCTACCGGGTCGATGCCTCGCGCAGCAACAGCGGCAACAACCATGGATTGGGGCTGGCGATCGTCAAGGCGATTGCGCTGATGCACGGTGGTGATGTGTTTGTGCGCAGTGATCGGGGGATGAATACCTTCGGCATCCACCTCCCCGTTTAATCGCTGATTAAAGTCCCCTGTGGCGAGGGGATTCATCCCCGATGGGTTGCGAAGCGACCCCAAAATCCAGCGATCGCGATCTTCCTGACACAACCAGTACAAAGGATTGAGGGCTGCTTCGCAGCCCATCGGGGATGAATCCCCTCGCCACAGGGAATGGAGTCAACCCGCGGTTGATCTTTGCTTGTGCTGTAACAGTCATTTATGAAAATCACGCTGTTTCTCGGCGCCCGGCAACCTTATCTTTGCCCGCACCAAACAGCACTTGCCAAGCAAGAAGGTTTTCAAGATGTCCAACAGTATGGGTATTGCCAGCGCTTTCGTTTTGTCCTCATTGATCCTGTCGCCGATGGCGATGGCTGAAGAATCGCAAGCGTTCGTAGCGCAGAATGCCGCTCGCGCTCACGCCTTCGAACAATCTCAGGCAGAAGTGATGGCCAAGTCGCAGGACGCCTCGCAAGCCCCTCAAGCCGCCACTTCCCAGGCTCAAGCGGCCGAGAAAGACAGCTGAGTCGCGCACCGCGAAACATTTCCCTCGACGCGGTTGTTTGGCTCTTCCCGTTCAACCGTCGTCCTTCCAGGCCGCTGCCTTTCAGCGGCCTTTTTTCGTTGTGGTCTGAAAGCCGTTTGGTTCGTCTGTAAAAAACAAGAAACATCCCGCACCTCAAGACATTGAAGTGTCAGTTGACCCAAGGAGCTCCGTCGCAAGTGCGTTACCCAGTCAGTTTTACCCCACTGTTCATTGCAATTGCCGCAACGATTGCCCCCGCCGCTCATGCCGACGAAGCCGCCAAACAAGGCTTCATCGAAGGCTCGAGCCTCAACCTCAACGCCCGCAACTACTACATGAATCGCAACCGTCTGCAGCAGACGGACGACAACATCGAGTGGGGCCAGGGTTTTCTCGGGATTTTCCAGTCGGGTTACACCGAAGGCACGGTCGGCTTCGGCATCGATGCCCACGCCATGCTCGGGCTGAAGCTCGACGGCGGTGGCGGTACCGATGGTTCGAGCATCCTGCCGATCAGCGATGGCAACGGCAAAGCGCCGGGCTCGTTCTCGACTGCGGGCGGCACGTTGAAGATGCGCGCGTTCGATACCGAGCTGAAGGCCGGTGACCTGTTCCTCACCAACCCGGTGATTGCCGGCGGTGATTCGCGCATGCTGCCGCAGACCTTTCGTGGCGTGAGCCTGACCAACCACAGCTTCGACGGCTGGATGTTCGAAGGTGGCCAGGCCAGTTTTACCAAGCCGTACAATCAGAGCGGTCGCCAGCGCATCGGCACGTCCTACGGCAAACTCGCCGAGGGCGACGAAAGCCGTCACCTGAACTGGGCCGGCGTGTCCTGGAGCGGCGTCGAAGGCCTGACCAGCAATCTGTACGCCGCCGAGCTGAAGGACATCTGGAACCAGTACTACTACGACCTGGATTACACCTGGCAGTTGAACGATCTGGTCAGCCTCAACCCGGGCCTGCACTTCTATCACACGCAGGACACCGGCGACGCGCTGCTGGGTAACATCGACAACAACACCTACAGCCTGCATTTCACCGTCGGCATCGGCAACCACAGCGTCACCGCTGCGTACCAGCGCGTGAACGGCAACACGCCGTTCGACTACATCAGCCAGGGCGACAGCGTTTACCTCGATAACTCGCAGCAGTACTCGGACTTCAACGGCCCGAACGAGCGCTCGTGGAAGCTCAAGTACGCCTATGACTTCGCCGGTCTCGGTGTGCCAGGCCTGACTTCGGCAGTTTCCTATTCGCGCGGCACCGTGGACCTGACCAAGGTCGATCCGGGCAGCAAAGGCTATGCCTCGTGGTACAGCGCTGACGGTCGCAACGCCAAGCACTGGGAACGCGACCTCGATTTGAAATACGTGGTGCAGAGCGGTCAGGCGAAAGACCTCGCGGTACGCCTGCAATGGGCGACCAACCGGGGTGGCAACGGTTACGGCGCGATTGATACGGATACCGATGAATACCGGGTGATTGTCGACTACCCGATCAACGTCTTCTAAGATCCCCCCTGCACCACGGTCTTGAATTTAGAGATGTACCCTGTGGGAGCGGGCTTGCTCGCGAAAGCGGTCTACCATTCGACATCCAGGTTGAATGACACAGCGCTTTCGCGAGCAGGCTCGCTCCCACATTGGGAATGGTTTCTGGCTTCAGCAGCAGTGTTTGTGCAACTACTCTTATAAGTCTTACCCCAACCGACAGCCCCCATCATGATCGCGAGCCGTACCCCACCTCTGGCGGGCAAGACCGGACGCCCCGAATTGCTGCTGATCTGCGGCAGTTCGCTGACCGTGATCGCGATTCTGTGCATCGTCACTTTTCTGCTGATTCGTGAGCACGCCAACGCTCAGGAAGCGGCCACCCGCAGCGCCACCACCATCGCCCAGTTGATCGACGCCGACGTCCTGCGCACGGTCGAGCTGTACGACCTGACCCTGCAAGGCCTGATTGCCGCTGCTCAACGCGACGACCTGCGCGACGTCACCCCGCAGATCCGCCATCTGGCACTGTTCGACCGCTCCACCACCGCGCGCTTCAAGGGCGACATCCTGCTGCTCGACAAGCACGGCGATGTGGTCGCCGACTCATCACGCATCGAACCCAAACCGGGCAACTTCGCCGACCGCGATTATTTCCTCGCCCACGCCTTCAACCGCGATACCGGCATGTTCATCAGCCGCCCGTTCAAGACCCGCTGCGATTGCGACGAAGCCAATCAGTGGCGCATCAGCTTCAGTCGGCGGATTTCTTCGGACACTGGAGAATTCGCCGGCGTGGCGGTGGCGTCGATGAAACTCGACTACTTCGATCAACTGTTCAACAGCCTCGACATCGGCAAGGACAGCACGCTGAACATCATCAACAGCGACGGCGTGCTGCTGGCGCAGAAGCCTTATCTGCAAAGCGACTCCATCGGCAAGAGTTTCGGCAACCGGCCCAACGTGGTGCGGATTCTCGGCGACAAGGATGGCAGTGGCAGTTTCACCAGCACCTCAAGCATGGATCATCAGCAACGGCTCTACACTTACTCGCGGGTCGGCAATCTGCCGTTGACCGTTATGGTCGCGCTGTCCAGTGATGAGGTGTTTGGCACCTGGCGCCGCACCGCACTGTTGATCAGCGGCGCCACCGGCGTGCTGTGCGCCGGGCTGCTGTGGCTGACCTGGCTGCTTGCCCGTGAGCTGCGCCTGCGCCAGCGCGCCGAACGTGAACTGGCGCAAATGGCCGCCACCGATGCGCTGACCGGCGTGGCCAACCGGCGGATGCTCGATCAGGCGCTGCGCCACGAATGGTTCCGCGCCCAGCGTTCGGGCAAGCCGCTGTCGGTGATGATGATCGATGCCGACCACTTCAAGGCCTTCAACGACCGGCATGGGCACCAGGCCGGTGATCAGGCGCTGCGCGAACTGGCCAGGGTAATCACCGCGAACGTGCGACGACCGGGTGATCTGGTCGCCCGTTACGGTGGCGAAGAGTTCTCGGTGATCCTCGCTGAAACCGACAGCAGCGGCGCGCGACAGATTGCCGAACATATCCGCCAGGCGGTCGAGCAGATGCCGAGGGTCGACGGGGCCGAACGGCCGATGACGGTGAGTATTGGCATCGCGACGTGGACGGCGGCGAGCGAGATGACGCTGGAGCAGTTGTTGTTTGCAGCGGACAAGGCGCTGTATCAGGCCAAGGAAGGTGGGCGTAACCGGATAGTAGTGGCTGGCTGATTTTTGCGGCGATTGAACTGGCCTCTTCGCGAGCAAGCCCGCTCCCACAGGGGAATGCATTCCAAAATGTGGGAGCGGGCTTGCTCGCGAAGAGGCCTGAACAGGCAACATCAAATTCAAGGCATAAAAAAAGGCCATCCGAGGATGGCCTTCAAAAAACTAGAGAGGTTTTTTACTTACACCGCCGCAACCGGGCGCATGTAAGAGATTGGTGCGGTGCTGGCGTCTTCGAACGTCACGACTTCCCACGCATCTGTCTGCTCAATCAACTTGCGCAGCAGCTGGTTGTTCAGTGCATGACCGGACTTGAAGCCTTTGAACTCACCAATCAGGCTGTTACCCAGCAGGTACAGGTCGCCAATCGCATCGAGGATCTTGTGCTTCACGAATTCGTCTTCGTAGCGAAGGCCGTCTTCGTTCAGTACACCATCGGAATCCACCACGATCGCGTTTTCAACGCTGCCGCCGAGTGCGAGGTTGTGCTTGCGCAGGTACTCGATGTCACTCATGAAACCGAAAGTACGGGCGCGGCTGACTTCTTTTACGAACGAAGTGCTGGAAAAATCCACGCTTGCACTTTGGGTGCGGTCCCGGAAAACCGGGTGATCGAAGTCGATCTCGAAGCTCACCTTGAACCCTTCGAAAGGGACGAAAGTGGCGCGCTTGTCGCCGTCTTCCACTGTCACTTCACGCAGGATGCGGATGAATTTCTTGGCGGCGTCCTGCTCTTCCAGGCCAGCCGATTGAATCAGGAATACGAACGGTCCAGCGCTGCCATCCATGATCGGGACTTCGGACGCGGAGAGCTCGACGTAGGCGTTATCGATGCCCAGGCCAGCCATGGCCGAGAGCAAGTGCTCTACCGTGTCCACTTTGACGTCGCCGTTGATCAGCGTCGTCGACATAGTGGTTTCACCGACGTTTTCCGCGCGGGCAGGAATCTGCACCACAGGGTCGAGGTCAGCGCGACAAAACACAATGCCAGTGTCGACAGGCGCAGGCTTGAGGGTCAGGTAGACCTTCTCCCCGGAGTGCAGGCCTACACCTGTGGCACGGATAATATTTTTCAGTGTGCGTTGTTTAATCATGGCTTGGGCCGCTTCAGCGCAAATTGCGAACTGGTATCAACAAAGGCTGGCGATAATAGCAGACCGAGCCTTTGCTGAACACCAATCACCGTCATAGCCCTGATACATTCCATCAATCGGCCTGACGACGCAGGAATGCCGGGATGTCCAGGTAATCCAGATCGTCCTGCGGGTTCATCTTCGCGGCAGTCGCAGCACCGGCCTGAGCCTGGTTGCGCATGACGGTCGGACGGTCCAGGTCACGGTAGTTCACCGCCGGAGCTTCCTGACGCGCAGGAGCCGGTTGTTGAACCTGAGCGGCAGCCATGGAGGTGTGAACGGTATTGTCGATGACCTTCACAGGCTTCTCGATTTTCGCGCCCAGACCGGTGGCAACCACGGTGACGTGCAGTTCGTCGCGCATGTCCGGATCGATAACGGTACCGACCTTGACCATTGCGTGCTCGGAAGCGAAGGCTTCGATGATGCTACCCACGTCGGAGTACTCACCCAGGGACAGGTCAGGACCGGCGGTGATGTTCACCAGGATGCCGCGTGCACCTTGCAGGTTCACGTCTTCCAGCAGCGGGTTGCGGATGGCCGCTTCGGTCGCTTCACGCGCACGGTTCGGACCGCTGGCGCAGCCAGTGCCCATCATCGCCATGCCCATTTCGCTCATCACGGTACGCACGTCGGCGAAGTCGACGTTGATCATGCCCGGACGCTTGATGATGTCGGAGATACCGCGAACGGCACCGGCCAGTACGTCGTCAGCCTTGGCGAAAGCCGACAGCAGGCTTGCGTCTTTACCGAGGATGGTCAGCAGCTTCTCGTTAGGGATGGTGATCAACGAGTCGACGCTTTCGGAGAGCATGCGGATGCCTTCGTCGGCGATCTGCATACGCTTGCGGCCTTCGAACGGGAACGGACGGGTCACGACCGCAACGGTCAGGATGCCCATTTCCTTGGCCACTTCGGCGATGATCGGTGCAGCACCGGTACCGGTACCGCCGCCCATGCCAGTGGTGATGAACACCATGTTGGTGCCCTGCAGGACTTCGGCAATGCGCTCACGGTCTTCGAGAGCGGCCTGACGACCTACTTCAGGGTTGGCGCCAGCGCCCAGACCTTTGGTCACGCCGGTGCCCAGTTGCAGGATGGTGCGCGCGCCGATGTTTTTCAGCGCTTGAGCATCAGTGTTGGCGCAGATGAATTCGACGCCTTCGATGTTGCTCTTGACCATGTGGTTGACAGCGTTGCCGCCGCCACCGCCAACACCGATAACTTTGATTACCGGGCTTGCGGGGATGTTGTCTACGAGTTCGAACATTTTCCCTCTCCTTACATTCTCTAGTTTTTTCGCCTACTGCATTTTTGTAGCGGTGTTGCGGTAAAGCTTTAGAAGTTGCCTTGAACCCACTTCTTCAATCGGTCCAGCAACGGCGCCTGTGGCTCATCGTTGCTGTAGCTGTCGCGGCTGCCGATGCCCGAGAACGAGATCCCGTCGGACTGCTTCTGCAGGCCGTACATCAACAAGCCCACGCCAGTGGAATAAATCGGGTTGCGCACCACGTCATCCAGGCCCTTCACGCCATGCGGCACGCCCAGGCGCACCGGCATGTGGAAGATTTCTTCAGCCAGTTCGGTGGCACCTTCCATCTTCGACGTACCGCCGGTCAGGACGATGCCCGCCGGGATCAGGTCTTCGTAGCCGCTGCGACGCAGCTCGGCCTGGATCAGGGTGAACAGTTCGTCGTAACGCGGCTCGACCACTTCGGCCAGGGCCTGACGCGACAGTTCGCGCGGTGGACGGTCGCCAACGCTCGGCACCTTGATGGTTTCGCCGGCACCGGCCAGTTTGGCCAGGGCGCAGGCGTAGCGGATCTTGATCTCTTCGGCGTACTGGGTCGGGGTGCGCAACGCCATGGCGATGTCGTTGGTCACCTGATCACCGGCAATCGGGATCACCGCGGTGTGGCGGATCGCGCCTTCGGTGAAGATCGCGATGTCGGTGGTGCCGCCGCCGATGTCGACCAGGCACACGCCCAGCTCTTTTTCGTCGTCGGTCAGTACCGAGTAAGCCGAGGCCAGTTGCTCGAGAATGATGTCGTCGATTTCCAGACCGCAGCGACGCACGCATTTTTCAATGTTCTGGGCAGCATTGACGGCGCAGGTGACCACGTGAACCTTGGCTTCCAGACGGACGCCGGACATGCCCAGAGGCTCGCGGACGCCTTCCTGGTTATCGATCACGTAATCCTGCGGCAGGGTGTGCAGCACGCGCTGGTCAGCCGGGATCGCCACGGCCTGGGCGGCGTCGAGTACGCGCTCCAGGTCAGCCGAGCTCACTTCGCGATCACGAATCGCCACGATGCCGTGGGAGTTCAGGCTGCGGATGTGATTGCCGGCCACGCCGACGAACGCCGAGTGAATGCGGCAGCCCGCCATCAGTTGGGCTTCTTCGATCGCGCGCTGGATCGATTGCACGGTGGATTCGATGTTCACCACCACGCCCTTCTTCAGGCCGCGGGACGGGTGAGTACCGATACCGACGATTTCCAGCGTGCCGTCGTCCGCGACCTCGCCTACCAGCGCCACCACCTTGGAGGTGCCGATATCCAGACCGACGATCATTTTGCCGCTTTGCACGTTTGCCATGGGTCCTGCCTCTTCTTAATTCTTTGCGACAGCGGGTTGGGCTGTCGTCGGCGCTACTGGTTCCCGCCAGCCAACAGCGAGGCCGTTGGCGTAGCGCAGATCGATGCGCGCAATGTTCGTAATCTGGTCTTTAAGCGTCTTGTCATAGATGGCAATGAAGCGGCGCATCTTTTCCACCAGGTTGCCGCGTCCCAGCAGCAACTCGATGCCGGGGCCGGAGCTGCCGGCACCGGTGGTCAGGAACCAGCTGCCACGTTCACGCAGTTCCAGGCGCGCGATCGAGAAGCCCAGCGGCCGGAGCATCTGGCTCAGCACCTGATACTGCTGCATCACTTGCTGCTGCGCCCGTTGTGGGCCGAACAGCTGTGGCAGGTGTTCGTAGTTCGCCAACTCCTTTGGCGTGAAGGCCTGACCCTGGTTGTTGAGCAGCGACTCGTCGCCCCAACGGGCCACCGGCAGTTGCTCTTCGAGGCGGATCACCACCTGATCCGGCCACACCCGGCGTACTTCGGCGTGGGCGATCCATGGCATCTGCTCAAGCTCGGTCCGCATGCTGGCCAGATCAATGGTGAAGAAGCTCGACGCCACGTACGGGGCGATTCGCTGCTGCACCGCTTGCTGACTGATGTAGCTCAGGTCGCCCTGCACGGCGATCTTGGTGATCGGCCGATCGGCGTACGGCAGCAAACGCTGTGCGCCTTCGTAGGTACCGAACCCGAGCGCCACCAGCAGCACCGGCCAGAACAGGCTTTTCAGAAAGCCGAAATTGGCTTTCGGCAGGCGCGCGGACATCGGCTCTTTGGCCACCATTCGGCTGGCACCCCGCGGCACCGGCTTGCGGCCGGGTGCGGGTGGCTGATGTCTGAGATGAGCGCCTTGCATGGTCTTAACCTCGCGCCTCTGTGTTACCGGAGCCTTCAACACTGGCGGCCAGAATGGCCAGAACCAGTTGCTGGAAGTCCAGACCGGCAGCACGGGCCGCCATCGGCACCAGACTGTGATCGGTCATGCCCGGTGCGGTGTTCACTTCCAGGAACCAGAACTGTCCGTCGGCGTCCTGCATCACGTCCGCCCTGCCCCAACCGGCAATACCCAGCGCCTCACAGGCCTTGGCCGTGAGATCCATGAGTTCTTGCTCTTTGGCGGCATCCAGCCCGCACGGAATGCGGTACTGGGTATCGTTGGCGATGTACTTGGCGTCGTAGTCGTAGAACGTGTGCGGTGTACCCAGGGCGATAGGAGGCAACACCTGGTCACGCAGGGTGGCGATGGTGAACTCCGGACCTTGAATCCATTGTTCAACCAAGACTTGCGAATCGTAGGTACTGGCCGCTTTCCATGCGTCGATCAACTCGGACGCAGAACTCACTTTGGCCATCCCGATACTTGAACCTTCATGCGCCGGTTTGACGATCAAAGGGAAGCCCAGTTCCGTCGCCGCGCAAATACAATCGGCTTCGCTGCACAGCACGGCGTGACGCGGCGTCGGAATCCCGAGGCTGTGCCAGACCTGCTTGGTGCGCAGTTTGTCCATCGCCAGTGCCGAAGCGAGGATGCCGCTGCCGGTGTAGGGAATGCCGGCGCATTCGAGCAGGCCCTGCATCGAGCCGTCTTCACCGCCACGACCGTGGAGAATGATGAACGCGCGGTCGATCTTTTCATTCAGCAGACGCTGCAGAAAATCCTCGCCGACGTCGATCCCGAACGCGTCCACGCCCGCGCTTTGCAGCGCGTCGAGCACGGCGTTACCGGATTTCAGCGAAACCTCACGCTCGGCACTCATGCCACCGAACAGCACGGCGACACGGCCGAAATCTTTCGGCGCGATGGTGGAGAACAGGTTGGCGTAGGCAGCAGTCATTTCAACTTCCCCTCGACCGACGCAGCCACGGCGCCGGCGAACAATTCACTTTTCAACAGCTTCGGCGCGAGACCGCCGATATCCCCGGCGCCCTGGCACAGCAGGATGTCGCCGGCACGCAGCAGCGGCTTGACCAGCGGCGCGAGGTCGACACCGCGCTCGATGTAGATCGGGTCGAGCTGACCACGCTGACGGATGCTGTTGCACAGCTTGCGGCTGTCCGCGCCCGGGATCGGCTCTTCGCCCGCCGGATAGACTTCCATCAGCAGCAGCACGTTGGCATCGGCCAGTACATTGACAAAATCGTCGTACAGGTCACGGGTGCGGCTGTAACGGTGCGGCTGGTAGACCATCACCAGACGGCGCTCCGGCCAGCCACCGCGCACGGCTTTGATCACGGCGGCGACTTCGGTCGGGTGGTGACCGTAGTCGTCGACCAGCATCACGTTACCGCCGTCCACCGGCAATTCGCCGTAGACCTGGAAGCGTCGGCCAACGCCCTGGAACCCGGACAGGCCCTGGACGATGGCTTCGTCGCTGACGCCTTCGTCGGTGGCGATGCAGATGGTCGCCAGCGAGTTGAGCACGTTGTGGTTGCCCGGCATGTTCACGGACACATCCAGTGGCTCGCGATCCGGGCGCAGCACGGTGAAGAAAGTCTGCATGCCTTGCTGGCGCACATTGATCGCGCGCACGTCGGCGTCTTCGCTGAAGCCGTAGGTCACGGTCGGACGCTTGACCAGCGGCAGGATTTCGCGCACCACCGGATCGTCCAGGCACATCACCGCCAAACCGTAGAACGGCAGGTTATGCAGGAACTCGACGAAGGTTTTCTTCAGCTTGTTGAAGTCACCGTCGTAGGTCGCCATGTGATCGGCGTCGATGTTGGTGACCACGGCCACCAGCGGTTGCAGGTGCAGGAAGCTCGCGTCGCTTTCGTCGGCTTCGGCGATCAGGTAGCGGCTGGTGCCGAGCTGGGCATTGGTGCCCGCCGCATTCAGACGGCCACCGATGACGAAGGTCGGGTCCAGGCCACCAGCGGCGAACACCGAAGCGATCAGGCTGGTGGTGGTGGTTTTGCCATGAGTACCGGCGACGGCGATGCCGTGGCGATAGCGCATCAGCTCGGCGAGCATCTCGGCACGCGGTACCACCGGGATACGACGCTCAAGGGCGGTCGCCACTTCCGGGTTGGAGGTGTTCACAGCGCTGGAAACCACCAGCACATCGGCGGTCGCAGCGTTCTCGGCACGGTGGCCGATATAGATGTGCGCACCGAACGATTCCAGACGCTCGGTCACCGGCGAAGCCTTCAGGTCGGAACCGGACACTTCGTAGCCCAGGTTCAGCAACACTTCGGCAATCCCGCACATGCCCACGCCGCCGATACCGACGAAGTGGATACGACGGATGCGGCGCATTTCCGGTTGTGGCATGGCTTTCTGATTCTCAACCATGGGCCACCTCCAGGCAGGTATCGACCACGCTACGGGTGGCATCGGGTTTGGCCAGACGGCGGGCCGCTTGGGCCATTTCTTCGAGTCGTTGCGGTTGCATCAAGACCTCTGTCAGGCGCGCGGCAAGGTCCGCGGCACCAGTCGTTCTTTGCGGCATCACGAAGGCAGCGCCTTCACGGGCCAAATAATCGGCGTTGCGGGTCTGGTGATCGTCGATCGCGTGGGGCAAAGGCACCAGCATCGAGGGCAGACCAACGGCAGCCAGCTCACTGATGGTCAGCGCGCCAGCGCGGCACACCACCAGGTCAGCCCAGCCATAGGCCTGGGCCATGTCTTTGATAAAGGGCTGCACCTGCGCATCCACGCCGGCGGCGCGGTAGCGCTCTGCAGTCACTTCATCGTGGTTTTTGCCGGCCTGATGAAACACTTCCGGACGCAAATCGGCAGGGACTTGCGCCAGGGCTTCAGGCAGCAACTTGTTCAACGGTTCTGCGCCCAGGCTTCCGCCGAGGATCAGCAAACGCGCTTTGCGCCCGGCCAGGGCCGGTCGCGATGTTTCGAGGAACAGCTCGCTGCGCACCGGGTTTCCGGTGGTACGGCGGGTGTCCGACAGAGTAAAGGTGTCGGGGAACGCTTCACACACTCGGGCGGCGAACGGCACCAGCAACCGATTGGCGGTGCCGGCCACGGCGTTCTGCTCGTGAACGATCACCGGCACACCGGCCAGTTTCGCGGCAATCCCGCCAGGCCCGGTCACATAACCACCGAAGCCGACCACGCAGACTGGACGCAACTTGCGAATCACCGCCCGCGCCTGCCACACCGACTTGAGCAACATGAACGGTGCCTTGAGCAGCGACAGCTTGCCCTTGCCACGCAACCCGGTGGCATTGATGCGGTGCAGTTCCAGACCTGCAGCCGGCACCAGTTCGTTTTCGATTCCGCGTGGCGTGCCGAGCCAGTGCACGGTGTAGCCGCGCGCCTGGAATTCGCGGGCACAGGACAGCGCCGGGAACACGTGGCCGCCGGTGCCGCCGGCCATGATCAATACGTTAGCGCCCATGGTTCGGCTCCTCGGCGAAGTCGCTCTCATGGAACTCCATCTCTTCACTGCCCAAGTGGGTCCGACTCTCCCACTCGATCCTCAGCAACAAGCCGAGGCAGGCGCAGCAGATCACCAGGGAACTGCCGCCATAACTGAGGAACGGCAGGGTCAGGCCCTTGGTCGGCAGCAGACCGACGTTCACCCCGATGTTGATCAGGAACTGACCGATCCACAGGAACGACAGACCGTAAGCCACATAAGCGGCGAAGAACTGCTTGGCTTTTTCGGCCCACAGACCGATGTACATGCCGCGAATACACACGAAGACGAACAGCGCGACGGTGCACAGCGAACCGACGGCGCCGAGCTCTTCGGCCAGCACCGAGAACACGAAGTCGGTGTGCGCTTCAGGCAGGTAGAACTGTTTCTGCACGCTGTTGCCCAGGCCAACGCCCAGCCACTCACCGCGACCGAAGGCAATCAACGCCTGCGACAACTGATAACCGGCGCCGAACTGGTCGGCCCACGGGTCGGCGAAGTTAGTCAGACGCGCCATCCGGTAGGGCTGCATCTGAATCAGCAAGACCACGGCCCCGACTGCCAGTACCACCATCAGCGAGAAGCGGAACAGCCCGACCCCGCCAAGGAACAGCATCGCCGCCGCAGCCCCCATCATTACCACGGTGGCACCGAAGTCCGGCTCCATCAGCAACAGACCCGCCATGGGCAGCAGCACGATGAACGGCTTGAAAAAGCCCATCCAGCTCTCGCGCACTTCTTTCTGCCGACGCACCAGATAACCGGCGAGGTAAATCACTACGAAGACTTTGGCGATCTCCGACGGCTGTACGTTGAAGAAGCTGAAACCGATCCAGCGCATCGAACCGTTCACTTCACGGCCGATCCCGGGGACGATCACCATCACCAGCAGACCGAATGCACCGATCAGCATCATCCAGCCCAGACGCTGCCAAGTGGCGATCGGAATCATCATGGTGATGATGCAGGCACCCAGGCCCAGCGCCACATAGATCAGGTGGCGAATCATGTAGTACAGCGCGCTGCCCGACTGCGCCGCCGCCACTTCGGTGGAGGCCGAGGCGATCATGATCAGGCCAAGGCCCAGGAGCGCCAGGCAACCGGCGAGCATCGGGAAGTCGAGGTCGATGCCACGGCCGGTGATGATCGGCGACGGGTACGGCTTGATGATATTGCGCAGGCTCATGCCAGATCCTCCACGGCGCGGACGAACTGGTGACCACGGTCTTCGTAATTCTTGAACATGTCGAAACTGGCGCAGGCCGGCGACAGCAGCACTACGTCACCCGGCTGGGCGACCGCGCGGCACTGCGCAACGGCGTCGACCAGCGAGGTCGCGCGAATCAGTGGCACGGCGTCACCGATGGCCTCGCCGATCTTGTCGGAGTCTCGGCCCATCAGGATCACGGCGCGGCAGTTGGCCGCCACCGGATCGCGCAGGTCGTTGAACTCGGCGCCTTTGCCGTCGCCACCGGCGATCAGCACGACCTTGCCGTCGATATCCGCACCCAGGCCTTCGATGGCGGCCAGTGCGGCGCCGACGTTGGTGGCCTTGGAATCGTTGTAGTAACCGACGCCATCGAGATCACGCAGCCACTGGCAGCGGTGTTCGAGACCGGCGAAATTGCGCAGGGCCGACAGCATGGCGTCGAATGGCAGGCCGACCGCATGCCCCAGCGCCAGCGCCGCGAGGGCGTTGGCCTGGTTATGCGCGCCGCGCACTTTCAGTTCGCGCACTGGCATCAGGTTCTGGAATTCGAAGGCCAGGTATTTCTCGCCGTCTTCTTCGCGCAGGCCGAAGGCCTTGAAATCCGGTTTGTTCAGGCCGAAGGTCCAGCAAGGCTGGCCTTCGCCGATCAGCGGACGACTGAGTGCATCCTGACGATTGACCACGAACTGCTTCGCGCCACGGAAGATCCGGTGCTTGGCCAGGTGGTACGCCGGCAGGCCGCTGTAGCGGTCCATATGGTCTTCGCTAATGTTCAGCACGGTGGCCACTTCAGCGTTGAGCTGGTCGGTGGTTTCCAGCTGGAAGCTCGACAGCTCCATCACGTACAGCTCGACGTCATCGCTGAGCAGTTCCAGTGCTGGCGTACCGAGGTTGCCGCCCACCGCGACGCGTTTGCCGGCCGCAGCCGCCATCTCGCCGACCAAAGTGGTGACGGTGCTTTTCGCGTTGGAACCGGTGATGGCCACGATCGGCGCCCGCGCGTTACGCGCGAACAGCTCGATGTCGCCGGCCATTTTCACGCCACGGGCGGCAGCGGCTTGCAGGGCCGGGGTCGCCAGCGCCAGGCCAGGGCTCACGTAGAGCTCGTCGGCACGGCACAGGAATTCGACGTCCAGCTCGCCACAACGCACTTCCACGTGCGGATAGTCACGCTTGAGCGTGGCCAGTTCCGGTGGATTGTCCCGCGTATCGGCGACGGCAAACGACACGCCCCGGTTCGCCAGGAAGCGAACCAGGGACATGCCGCTCTTGCCGAGGCCGACAACGATGCGGAAGTGGTCAGAAGCGATCAGAGACACTCGTTCTACCTCAGCTTCAGGGTGGCAAGGCCGATCAGCACGAGAATCACGGTGATGATCCAGAAACGGACGATCACGCGTGGCTCGGGCCAGCCCTTGAGTTCAAAGTGGTGGTGAATCGGTGCCATGCGGAACACACGGCGCCCGGTCAGCTTGAAAGAGGCAACCTGGATAACCACCGACAGGGTTTCCATCACGAACACGCCGCCCATGATGAACAGGACGATTTCCTGACGGACGATCACTGCGATGGTGCCCAGTGCCGCGCCCAGTGCCAGAGCACCGACGTCGCCCATGAACACTTGCGCCGGATAGGTGTTGAACCAGAGGAATCCGAGGCCGGCACCGATCAGTGCGCCGCAGAACACGATCAGTTCGCCCGCACCCGGCACGTAAGGGATCAGCAGGTATTCAGCGAATTTCACGTTACCCGACAGGTAGCAGAAGATCCCCAGACCGCCGCCGACCATCACGGTTGGCATGATCGCCAGACCGTCGAGACCGTCAGTCAGGTTGACCGCGTTGCTTGAGCCGACGATCACGAAGTAGGTCAGCACGATGAACCCGGCGCCCAGCGGAATGCTGTAGTCCTTGAGCATCGGCAGGATCAGCGTGGTTTCCACCGGCGTGGTGGCGGTCATATAAAGGAAGATCGCCGCGCCCAGACCGAACACCGACTGCCAGAAATACTTCCAGCGGCTTGGCAAGCCACGGGAGTTCTTCTCGATCACTTTGCGGTAGTCGTCGACCCAGCCGATGGCACCGAACAGCAGCGTCACCAGCAGCACGACCCAGACGTAGCGGTTGCTCAGGTCAGCCCACAGCAGGGTGCTGACACCGATGGAAGACAGAATCAGTGCGCCACCCATGGTCGGCGTACCCGACTTGGACAGGTGCGATTGCGGGCCGTCATTGCGAACGGACTGGCCGATCTGACGGTTCTGCAGGGTGCGGATCATCCACGGGCCATAGCACAGCGACAAAACCAGCGCGGTCAGCACACCGAGGATCCCGCGCAGGGTCAGGTACTGGAAGACCGCGAAGCCTTTGTAGAACTGTTGCAGATACTCCGCTAGCAGCAGCAGCATTAATGTTTCTCCAGACTGGACCCGCACAGAGCCGCAACGATGTTTTCCATCGCTGCACTGCGCGAACCCTTGATCAAAATGGTGGTGTTTGTGTCCTGCTCGGCGTCGAGGGCCTGGATCAGTTCGGCTTGCGTGCCGAAGTGATGCGCCTCTTTACCGAATGCGTTCACGGCGTGGACCATGTTCGGCCCGACCGCGTAAAGCGCGGAAACCTTGCCCCGGGCGTATTCGCCCACGTCGCGGTGCCCCTGCTCCGCCCAGTCGCCCAACTCGCCGATATCTCCGAGCACCAGGACGGTGCGGCCGGAAAAGCCGGCGAGTATATCAACGGCCGCGCACATGGAGGTGGGGTTTGCGTTGTAAGTGTCATCGATCACGCGCATGCCGTTCTTCGCCAGTTGCGCGACGGTGCGACCCTTGACCGGTTGTACTGCGCCAAGCCCGGTGGCAATGCCGAACAGCGACACGCCCAAGGCGTGAGCGGCAGCGGCGGCAGCCATGGCGTTGGCGACGTTATGGGTGCCGAGCAGGTTCAGTTGAACGTGCTCCACACCTTCAGGTGTATGCAGGTTGAAGGCCGGGCAACCCCGGGCATCGGTGCTCAGGTCGCTGGCGTGGAAATCTGCCTGAGGATTGCTCAGGGAGAAGGTCAGCACTTTGCGTGCGCCGGCGCGGAGCTTCCAGATACCAAAGGCCTTGTCATCGAGGTTGAGCACAGCGACGCCATCCGCCGCCAGCCCGTCGATGATCTCGCCTTTGGCTTCGACGATTTTTTCCGGCCCGCCGAACTCGCCAACGTGGGCGGTGCCAGCGTTGTTGAGGATCGCCACGTGTGGCTTGGTCAGCCCGACGGTGTAGGCGATTTCACCCAGACGCGAAGCGCCCAGTTCGATTACGGCGGCGGTGTGTTCCGGGGCCAGTTCGAGCAGGGTCAGCGGTGCGCCCAGATCATTGTTCAGATTGCCGCGCGTCGCCAGCACCGGACCGCGGGTACGCAAGATGCTCGCGAGCATTTCCTTGACCGTGGTCTTGCCGCTGGAGCCAGTGATGGCCGCGACTGGCTGGGTGAATGCGGCACGGTTCAACGCACCCAACTGGCCGAGGGCCTGGCGGGTGTCCTTGACCAGCAGTTGCGGCAAGGTGCTGTCGACGACTTCGCGCTCGACCAGTGCCGCCACCGCGCCCTTGCCGGCGACGTCGTTCAGATAGTCGTGACCATCGAAGCGCGGACCGGTCAGGGCAATAAACAGTTGGCCAGCGGTGATCGCACGGCTGTCG
This sequence comes from Pseudomonas sp. LAMO17WK12:I5, assembly GCF_900215165.1. NCBI lineage: Bacteria > Pseudomonadati > Pseudomonadota > Gammaproteobacteria > Pseudomonadales > Pseudomonadaceae > Pseudomonas > Pseudomonas sp. LAMO17WK12:I5. The sequence continues at coordinate 491,588 of NZ_OBDS01000001.1, forward strand.
ATGCTGACGCCATCAAAACTGGCGTCGCTGCTGATCAGACGGGCGTCGAGCACGTTGGTCAGTTCGCTCAATGTCAGGGCCTTAAGCATGGGCCACCTCCCACGCGGTGAGGGCATGATCGGCCTCGACCAGATCGGAGAAAGCGTGCCGCTCGCCGTTGATTTCCTGATAGTCCTCGTGACCTTTACCGGCCAGCACGATCACGTCATCCGCCGAAGCACCGGCGATCAGCTGGGCGATCGCCTGACCACGGCCGGCGACGAAGGTGACGTTATCCACAGCGCTGAAACCGGCGCGGATGTCGTCAAAAATCTGCGCCGGGTCTTCCGTGCGCGGGTTGTCATCGGTGACCAGTACGCGATCAGCCAGACGCTCGACCACTTCGGCCATCAGCGGACGCTTGCCGCGATCACGATCACCGCCACAGCCGAACAGGCACAGCAACTGGCCTTTGACGTGTGGGCGCAATGCAGTCAGAACTTTTTCCAGCGCATCCGGGGTGTGGGCGTAGTCGACCACCACCAGCGGCTGAGTGCCGCCACCCAGACGCTGCATGCGTCCGGCCGGGCCTTCGAGTTTCGGCAGCACCTTGAGAATTTCGTCTAGGGCGTAATCCAGACCGAGCAAGGCGCCGACTGCCGCCAGTACGTTGCTCAGGTTGAAACGACCGAGCAGCGTGCTGCGCAGATGATGCTCGCCCTGCGGCGTGACCAGCGTGGCGCGCACGCCGTGGTCATCGAACTGCGCTTCTCGGCAGAACAGGTAGGCGCTGCTGTCGAGCAGGCTGTAAGTGATCAGGCGCGAATCGCGTTTATCGGCGGCCAGTTGCCGGCCGAAATCGTCGTCGAGGTTGACCACGCGGCACTTCAGGTCATTCCAGGCGAACAGCTTGGCCTTGGCCTCGGCATACGCCTCCATGGTGCCGTGGTAATCCAGGTGATCGCGGGACAAGTTGGTCATTACCGCGACGTCGAACGCTAATGCGGTAACGCGGCCCTGGTCCAGACCGTGTGACGAGACTTCCATGGCCACGGCTTTGGCCCCGGCCTTTTTCAGGTCGCCCAAGGTTGCTTGCACGGCAATCGGATTCGGCGTGGTGTGCAGGCCGCTTTCCAGCGCGCCATAGAACCCGGAACCCAGCGTACCGACGATGCCGCAATGCTGACCGAGCAGATCCAGTGCCTGCGCGACCAGTTGGGTCACGCTGGTCTTGCCGTTGGTGCCGGTGACGCCGATCAGGTTCAAGTGATGGCTCGGTTCGCCATAAAAGCGCCCGGCGATGTCGGACAGCTGCGCCGCCAGGCCTTTGACCGGAATCAATGGCACTTCGGTGATCGGCAGCACGGTGGCGCCTTCCACTTCATAGGCAACTGCCGCCGCGCCACGCTGCAAGGCATCGGCGATGTGCGCACGGCCATCGAACTTGCCGCCCGGTACGGCGAGGAACAGATCACCCGCGCGTACGTTGCGGCTGTCCAGCGCCAATTCACGGATCAGCAGATCGTGGCCGGCGTGGGGGAATATCTTGTTCAGACTCAGAGACATCAGCCGCGCCCTCCATTGGCTTTCAGCGGAACGACCGGGGTAGCGTTGGCCTGTTGGGTGGTCGGCAGGTTGTCCGGGGTCACGTTCATCAGACGCAGGGTGCCGGACATCACACGGCTGAACACCGGCGCCGACACCAGACCACCGAAGTAACCGGCCTTGGACGGTTCATCGATCACCACCACGATGGCGTAACGCGGATCGCTCATCGGGCCGAAACCGGCAAACAGCGAACGGTACGAGTTTTCGGCGTAGCCCTTGGTGCCCACCGACGTTTTACGTGCAGTACCCGACTTGCCGGCCACGTGATACGCCGGCACCTGCGCACGGAACACGCCGCGCGGTGCTTCGATCACTTGCTGCAGCATGCCTTGCATGGTTTTCGCGACCGCTTCCGGCAGTACCTGGGTGGTCTGCGGCGGCTTGTCGGTTTTGATCAGGGTCAGCGGTGCGAGACGACCGTTGTTGGCTAGCGCCGAGAACGCGTGCACCAACTGGATCGCGGTCACGGAAATACCGTAGCCGTAAGACAGCGTCGCGGTTTCAGCCTTGCGCCATTCACGGTAATTCGGCAGGTTGCCGACGCGCTCGCCCGGGAAGCCGAGGCCGGTGTCCTGGCCGAGGCCGACTTTCTGCGCGAGGCGGAAAATGGTTTCACCACCAATATCGAACGCGACCTTACTCATGCCGACGTTACTGGAGTTGATCAGGATGCCGGTCAAGTCGAGTACCGGACCTTCGGTCTTCGACACGTCCTTGATGGTGTACTTGCCGATCTGCAGGGAGCCCGGGTACACCTCGACGGTGTCGCTCGGTTTCCAGCGGCCGGTTTCGATCGCGGCACTCATCGAGATCGCTTTCATGGTCGAACCCGGTTCGAACACGTCGATCATCGCGCGGTTACGCATCATCGCCGGCTGCAGATTGCGACGGTTGTTCGGGTTGTAGGTCGGCTGGTTGACCATGGCGAGAATCTCGCCGGTCTTCACGTCCATGATCACCAGGCTGCCGGCCTTGGCGCCGTTCTCGATGATCGCGTTGCGCAGCTCGCGGTTGGCCAGGTATTGCAGACGCAGGTCAATCGACAACGCCAAGGGCTTGCCGGCCTTGGCGTTTTTGGTGACCTGGACATCCTTGATCAGCCGACCGCGCCGATCCTTGATGACCTGCCGCTTGCCCGGGACACCGGCCAGCCACTCGTCGTAGGCCAGCTCGACGCCTTCACGCCCGTGATCGTCAATGTCGGTAAAGCCGACCATATGTGCGGTAACTTCACCGGCCGGATAGAAGCGGCGGAATTCTTCGATGCCGTAAACGCCCGGCACTTTCAGATCGAGCACAGCCTGGCCCTGCTCGGGGGTCAGCCCGCGCACCAGATAAATGAATTCTTTGTTGGCCTGGGCTTCGAGACGTTCGGCCAGGGCTTTCGGATCCTGCCCCAGCGCAGCGGCCAGCGCCGGCCACTTCTCTTTGGCGGTCTGCATTTCCTTGGCGTTGGCCCACAGGGTCGTCACCGGGGTGCTCACGGCCAACGGCTCGCCGTTACGGTCGGTGATCAGACCACGGTGAGCAGGAATCGGAATATGACGCAGACTGCGCGCGTCGCCCTGACCTTTGAGGAAGTCACGGTCAACCACTTGCAGGTCGATGATGCGCCAGCAGATCGCCGCAACCATCACGCCCAGCAGTGCCACCATCAGGCGGAAGCGCCACGGGAAGAGTGCCCCTTCGAGTTTCATCATGGCGCCACCATCTTCACGTCAGCCGCGCCAGGGATGTGCATCTTCAGTTGTTCGGTGGCCAGCACTTCGATGCGGCTGTGCGCAGTCCAGGTGCTTTGCTCGAGAATCAGGCGCCCCCACTCGGCCTGCGCCTTGTCGCGCACGCTGAGTTCGTTATAAAGATTGTTGAGCAACTGCCGGTTCCAGTGCGCGCTGTAAGACACGCCGATGGCCGACACGAGCACGCCGATAAACAGCAGCAGCATGATAAAGCTGCCGCCCGGCAGGGGCTTGGCGAAAAGCTTGCTCACCGCAACTTCTCCGCGACACGCATGACAGCGCTACGGGAACGTGGGTTGGCTTTGAGTTCGGCGTCGGAGGCCGTCTGCGCTTTGCCGTGGATTTTGATTTTCGGTTCGAACGCAACGTGGCGCACGGGCAGGTTGCGTGGCAGGTTGTCAGCTTCGCCTTTCACCAGCTTGCGCATGAACAGTTTGACGATGCGGTCTTCCAGCGAGTGGAAGCTGATGACCACCAGACGGCCACCGATCTCCAGAGCATCCAGGGCGGCTTCGAGGCCGGCTTCCAGATCTCCCAGTTCGTTGTTGACGTGAATGCGCAAACCCTGGAATGCACGGGTCGCCGGGTTCTTGCCCTTCTCCCACGCCGGGTTGGCGACTTTCAAGACTTCGGCCAGATCAGCGGTGCGCTCGAACGGCTTGATGTCGCGGCGCTCGGCCACGGCACGGGCCATGCGCCCGGAGAAACGTTCTTCGCCGTATTCCTTGAACACCCGGGCGATTTCTTCCACCGGCGCGGTGTTGACGAACTCGGCGGCGCTGATGCCACGGGACGGATCCATGCGCATGTCCAGCGGGCCGTCGTTAAGGAAACTGAAGCCGCGCTCGGCGTCATCCAGCTGCGGCGAAGACACGCCGAGATCGAGCAGGATACCGCTGACCTTGCCGCTCAGACCTCGCTCGGCAACCACCGAACCCAGCTCGGCAAAGCTGCGCTGCACAACGACAAAGCGGCCGTCTTCGGCCGCTAGCGTTTGCCCGGTGGCAATCGCTTGTGGATCTTTGTCGAACCCGATGAGCCGACCGTCCGTCCCGAGCTGGCTGAGGATCAGCCGACTGTGCCCGCCGCGCCCGAACGTACCGTCCAGATAGCAGCCATCAGGACGTACGGCGAGAGCCTCGACGGCTTCGTCAAGCAGTACGGTGATGTGGTTAAAGCCGCTATCAATAGTCACAGGATCAAATCACGCAGTTCATCAGGCATGGCGCCCGGTTGTTGAATAGCAGCAAGGTCAGCGGCAGACACCGCGTTCCATGCATCCTCGTCCCACAATTGGAACTTGTTCAGTTGGCCCACCAGCATCGCTTTCTTATCAAGCTTGGCGTATTCGCGCAGACGCGGTGGAACCAGAAAACGACCACTGCCGTCGAGTTCGAGGTCGACGGCATTACCAATCAATAAACGCTGCAGGCGACGGTTCTCTTCGCGAAGCGAAGGGAGTGCGCGCAACTTGGTTTCAATGATTTCCCACTCGTCGAGCGGGTAGACACACAGGCACGGATCAACGGCATCAATGGTCACGATCAATTGTCCGGAACTACGCGAAACGAGCTCGTCACGGTACCGGCTCGGCATGGCGAGACGGCCCTTTGCATCGAGACTGATAGCGTTAGCTCCGCGAAACACGTCAGCGTTTCTCCAATTTTTATCGTTTTGAGCTCAAAAAACCCACTTCATGCCACTTTCCGCCACTTGCGCACACTATAGGAATGCGCCCACCACACCGTCAAGGCGCGGATCAAAGGAAAACCCTTACAGAACGGAGATTTAGGAGCTTAAAAGGGGGGGTAACGACAATTTGGCGGACACTTTTGACCAATAACTTGATGCAGCACTGAAAGCTGCGCTCGGAAGTTAAAGTAATTTGTTAAGAGTAAGATTTTTTCGGTATTACAAAAGCGCTTCTGCTGTTGATTGAAGCAAGGTGGGAAATGGCTATTACTGCATTTGCCGCTGCCGGACTTTAGCGCAGGCCTGCCGATAATAACCAGCCCTGATGCCATTGATTCAAGCAGGGAAAGAAAAAGGTGGAGAGTCGATCTGTAAGCCGGGTTCTGTCTTGAACAGTCATTCGTCTACGATGGCCATCACTGGACATCTTTAGCAACCTACCCGGTCCCAGCGCGGGCCACGCCTTGGGACCCTATTTGGTCTTGCTCCAAGTGGGGTTTACCTAGCCACGAACTGTTGCCAGACGTGCGGTGCGCTCTTACCGCACCTTTTCACCCTTACCGGCGCCGAAGCGCTTAGGCGGTTATTTTCTGTGGCACTTTCCGTAGGCTCACGCCTCCCAGGCATTACCTGGCACTTCGCCCTATGGAGCCCGGACTTTCCTCCCCCCCCTAATTTTCATAGAGGGCAGCGACTGTCCGATCGACTCTCCGCCGCGCAGGTTAACGGCAGAGCGCCCGAAGAACAAGCGCTAATAGCCGTGAAACCCGTCTGCGCGACGGGTTACCCGCCCTTCTGCTGTTCCAGTGCGACCTGATACAGCACGTTTTTGCGCTCGCCGGTGATTTGCGCGGCCAGAGCGGCGGCACGCTTGAGCGGCATCTCTTCGAGCAACAGATTGAGCACGCGCATCGCTTCGCTGCTGACGGCGTCTTCGGACTCCGGCGCAGACCAGCCGGCGACCAGCACCACACACTCGCCGCGCTGCTGGTTGCTGTCGGACTCGACAAACGCACGCAGCTCAGCCAGCGGCAACCCCTTAAGCGTCTCGAAAGTCTTGGTGATTTCCCGGGCCAGCAATGCCTGACGCTCTCCACCGAACACCGCTTCCATGTCCTGCAGGCATTCGAGAATGCGATGCGGGGCCTCGTAGAAAATCAGCGTGCGCGGCTCTTCTTTGACTGCTTCCAGGCGCGCCTTGCGCCCTACCGACTTGGCCGGCAGGAAGCCTTCGAAGATGAACCGGTCGGAGGGCAGGCCCGCCGCCGACAGCGCCGCGATCAAAGCACAGGCGCCCGGCACCGGCACCACATTGATCCCCGCCGCCCGCGCCTGACGCACCAGGTGGTAACCCGGATCGGAAATCAGTGGCGTCCCGGCATCGGAAATCAGCGCGACGTTATCGCCCGCCAGCAAACGGGTAATAAAGCGGCTACCTTCATCACGCTCATTGTGTTCATGGCAGGCGGCCAACGGCGTGGCAATGCCGAAGTGCTGCATCAGCCGCGCCGAGTGCCGCGTGTCTTCAGCGGCGATCAGCGCCACTTCGCGGAGGATTTTCAGGGCCCGGGCGCTGATGTCGTCCAGGTTGCCGATGGGCGTCGCCACCACATAAAGCGAGCCAGCAGCGGAATTCAAAGGACCTGGAGCAGTCAAAGCGCACACCTCGTGTTCGGTAAAAACCGGCATTGTAACGCGTCACGAGGCTTGCGATGCGTTCCGGCCGACGCCGGTTTTGCGCGTCTTTGTGCGATGCCGCAACATTTGCTTCAGCTAAATTGACGGTTTCACGCCAGTAACATCGCGCCCCGGCCAGTGCTTGGGTACAATTCCACGCTAATTTGATCGAGTATCAGGAACACTTACATGATCGCTTGCCTGCGGCTGTTCACTGCCCTCTGCCTCGCTGCCTTGCTGGCGGCCTGCGCCAGCTCCCCTTCCTCCAGCCTTGGCGAACTCCCACGGACTCCGGATGCCAGCATCGAGCAACTGCTCGAACAGGCTACCCAGGCCAAGACGCCGGAAAAAGCCGCGCTGTTGCGCTTGAGCGCGGCAGACCTGGCATATCGCCAGGGCAACGCCGGCCAGTCCGCGCAGATCCTGCAACAAGTGCCGATGGAGCAGTTGAAGCCAGGCCAGCAGATCTTCGCCAGCACCCTGTCCGCTGAGCTGGCGATGACTCGCAATCAGCCGAAAGCCGCGCTGACGGCCCTGAGCCATCCGAGCCTGCAGCATCTGAGCGAAATGCCGGAAGACCAGCAAGTGCGCACCGGCACCGTGCATGCCCGTGCACTGGAAGCCGACGGTCAGACCCTGGCGGCCGCTCGCGAGCGCATCTTCATCGCACCAATGCTCAAAGGCGAAGCCGCGAGCAAGAACCACGAAGCGATCTGGACCCTGATCGCCTCGCTGCCAACCGATCAACTGCAACCCAATACCTCCGACGATCTCGGCGGCTGGATGGGTCTGGCCCTGGCCGTGAAAACCGCCGGCACTCTGGAACAGCAGCAAGCGGCGATCGATGCCTGGCGCGCGCAGAATCCAAAACACCCGGCTGCGATCAACCTGCCGCTGCCCCTGACCAAACTCAAGGAACTGGCCAGCCAGCCCCTGAGCAAGATCGCCCTGCTGCTGCCGCAAGACGGCCCACTGGCCTCGGTCGGCAAGGCCCTGCGTGAAGGTTTCATGGCGGCGCACTATCAAGCGCAACAGGCCGGCCAGAAGCCGCCCGCCATCGAGCTCTACGACAGCTCCAAGCTGACTTCGATGGACGAGTTCTACCGCAAGGCTCAGGCTGACGGCGTGCAACTGGTGGTCGGCCCGCTGGAAAAACCGCTGGTCAAACAACTGAGCACCCGTCCGCAACTGCCGATCACCACCCTCGCATTGAACTACAGCGAAGGTGATCAAGGTCCGGCGCAACTGTTCCAGTTCGGCCTGGCGGCTGAAGACGAAGCCCGCGAAGTTTCGCGTCGTGCCCGCGCCGACGGCCTGCATCGCGCGGCGATCATGGTGCCGAAAGGCGAATGGGGCGACCGCGTACTGCGTGCGTTCAGCCAGGACTGGCAGGCCAATGGCGGCAGCATCGTCGCCACCGAACGTGTCGATCAGCCGGTGCAACTGGCCCAGCAGATCGCCGACATGTTCCAGCTGCGTCAGAGCGAAGCCCGCGCCAAGAGCCTGCAGAACGCCGCTGGCACCAACGTAGCCGCGCAGCCGTCGCGTCGTCAGGACATCGAGTTCATCTTCCTCGCAGCCACCCCGCAACAGGCGCAGCAGATCAAGCCGACCCTGAACTTCCAGTACGCGGGCGATGTTCCGGTGTACGCAACGTCCCACGTCTACAGCGCCAGCGGCGATGTGAACCAGTACAACGACATGAACGGTGTGCGCTTCTGCGAAACCCCGTGGTTGCTGGAAGCCAATGACCCGCTACGCCAGCAAGTCACCGCGCAATGGCCACAAGCGGCCGGCAGCCTCGGCCGCCTGTACGCCATGGGCGTCGATGCCTACCGTCTGGCACCGCGCCTGGGTCAGTTGAAGGCGCTGCCGGACAGCCGCATCGAAGGTCAGTCGGGCAGCCTGGGCATGACCCAGACCCAACGCGTGGTGCGTCAGTTGCCATGGGCGCAGTTCGTCAACGGTCAGGTTCAACGCCTGCCGGACACCCCGCGCTGATGCCCGACGGCTCCCACCTGCAAAGCGGCAAGGATGCCGAACGCCAGGCGCTCGAGCATCTGCAACACCACGGTCTGCGCCTGCTGGCGCAGAACTGGTCATGCAAACGGGGCGAGCTTGATCTGGTCATGCTTGATGGCGATACAGTAGTATTCGTCGAAGTCCGCTACAGAAAAAACACTCAATGGGGTGGCGCGCTCGCTAGCATCGATGAGCGCAAACGGCAGAAACTGATTTTCGCCGCACAGTATTTTCTTCAGCGTGAGTCACGCTGGGCCGATTCCCCTTGCCGCTTCGACGTGGTGGCCATCGACAGGCACCCGGATCAGTTGAACTGGTTGCAGAATGCGTTCGATGGTTGATTCTCTGCACACCACCCCGGACACTTTCACCGACAATTTTTGCTCTTTGCTTTGCGGGCTGCACATTCACGTGCCGAACAGCCGCGCTACTTAAGGTCACACAGATGGACATGCAATCCCGAATTCGCCAGCTTTTCCAGGCCAGTATCGACACCAAGCAACAGGCGATGGACGTACTTGCACCGCACATCGAGCAAGCCAGCCAGATCATGGTCAACGCCCTGCTCAACGAAGGCAAAATGCTTTCGTGCGGCAACGGTGGCTCTGCCGGCGACGCCCAGCACTTCTCCTCGGAGCTGCTCAACCGCTTCGAGCGCGAACGCCCGAGCCTGCCAGCCATCGCCCTGACCACCGACAGCTCGACGATCACCTCGATCGCCAACGACTACAGCTACAACGAAGTGTTCTCCAAGCAGATCCGCGCACTGGGTCAACCAGGCGACGTATTGCTGGCGATTTCGACCAGCGGTAACTCGGCCAACATTATTCAAGCGATCCAGGCCGCACATGATCGTGAAATGATTGTCGTAGCATTGACTGGCCGCGATGGCGGCGGCATGGCTTCGCTGCTGCTGCCTGAAGATGTCGAGATTCGCGTACCGGCCCATGTCACTGCACGTATTCAGGAAGTCCATCTGCTGGCGATCCATTGCCTCTGCGATCTGATCGACAGCCAACTGTTCGGGAGTGAAGAATGACCCCTAATCGCCTTGGCCTTCTGGCCTTGACCCTGTGCCTCGGCATCAGCGGCTGCACCTCGGTGGTGAATGCCAGCCGTGAAGCGCCGATTGAAGACGACCGCGGCACCCGAACCTTCGGCAGCAAAATCGACGACTCGCTGATCGAGACCAAAGTCGGCGTCAACGTGGCCAAGGCCGACCCAGGCCTGGACAAGGACTCGCATATCGTCGTCACCAGCTTCAACGGCGTGGTGCTGCTCGCCGGCCAGACGCCGCGCGAAGACCTCAAGGCCAAGGCTGAACAGGCCGCCGCCAACGTCCAGCGCGTGAAGAAGGTGCACAACGAGCTGCAAGTGATTGCGCCGTCGAGCTTCCTCGCCCGCCAGAACGACGCCTGGCTGACCACCAAGATCAAGACCCAGATGCTGACCGATGCCAGCATTCCCGGCTCGCGCATCAAGGTCGTGACCGAGAACGGTATCGTCTATCTGCTGGGCCTGCTGACCAAGCAGGAAGCCCAACAGGCGACCAACCTGGTGCAGAGCGTTTCCGGTGTGCAGAAAATCGTGAAGCTGTTCGAATACATCGACTGATACGCGACGAGCAGATACAAAAAAGGCGATCCATCCGGATCGCCTTTTTTATTACTTCACCACTTTCAAGCTTGGCCGGCCGCTTGGTCGCGGCGGCTCGCTGCCCGGTGGCGGCAAGTCGTCATCCGGCTCGATATCGTCTTCGTCATCCATCGGCGACTCGAGATCGAACACCATGCCCTGCCCGTTCTCCCGGGCGTAGATGCCCAGAATCGCGCTGATTGGCACATACAGACTGTGCGGAACGCCACCGAAGCGACCCTCGAAGGTCACCACGTCGTTGTCCATGTGCAAGTGCCGCACGGCGCTGGGCGAAATGTTCAGGACAATTTGCCCGTCACTGGCGAAGCCCTGCGGCACCTGCACTGCCGGGTATTCGGAATTGACCAGCATGTGCGGGGTGCAATCGTTATCCACAATCCACTCGTAGAGCGCGCGGACCAGATAAGGTCGACTGGAGTTCATAGCGGCTCCTTAAGCCTTAGCGCATATCGCGTTCGACGCCAGACAGACTCGCCTGGAAAGCCTCACGCGCAAACTGGCGCTCCATATAATCAAGCAGCGGCTTGGCCGGCCGCGGCAGTTCAATACCCAGAATCGGCAAACGCCAGAGTATTGGCAATAGGCAGCAATCCACCAGACTTTGTTCCTCACTGAGGAAAAACGGCTTGTCGGCAAACAGCGGCGACACGCCCGTCAGGCTTTCACGCAATTCCTTACGCGCCACGACACGCGCGGCCTCCTTGGACTTGGGATCAAGAATCAGATCCACCAGACCACACCAGTCGCGCTGAATACGGTGAATCAGCAGACGACTGTTGGCACGCGCCACCGGATAAACCGGCATCAGTGGCGGATGCGGGTAACGCTCATCCAGATATTCCATCACCACGGTCGACTCCCACAACGCCAGGTCGCGATCGACCAGCGTCGGGAGACTGCCGTAAGGGTTCACCTCAATCAGTTTAGGCGGCTGGCGACCAGCTTCCACGTAAATGATTTCGGCGCTGACACCCTTCTCTGCAAGCACGATGCGCACTCGGTGGGAATAGTGGTCGGCGGGGTCGGAGTAACAGGCCAACCGATTGGTCACGCCCATGGCGATCCTCCTCGCTTGTTGAAATTATCGGAACCGGAAAAACGCGCGCGCCCAGAGGGCGCCTCCCGCAATGTCTGGCGAACCAGACCTTGCGTTATCGGAGGAACCCTTGGGCGCGCGCGATTAACAGCAATGCTTGAAGCGTATCAGTGCACGTCTTTCCAGTATTCACGCTTGAGCAGGTAGGCGAACACAAAGAAGAACGCCAGGTACAGCAAGACGTAAGTACCGATGCGCTGATGTTGCAGCTTAACCGGGTTAGCCGAGTAAGCCAGGAAGGTTACCAGATTCTTGACCTTCTCATCGAACTGCTCTTCGTTCAGAGCACCGGATTTCGGCACGATGGTCAACTGATCGCACGCTTCATGGGTCAGCGGCGTACCGGTCAGCGGATCGTATTGCTTCTTGCCGTCCTCGACGATCTGCACTTGCTTGCAGCCAACCACCTGGCGACCTTGCAGGCCGACCAGCACGTTAGGCATGCCGACGTTCGGGAAGACCTTGTTGTTCACGCCCCAAGGACGTGCCGGATCTTCGTAGAACGAGCGCAGGTAACCGTAGAGCCAGTCAGTGCCACGCACGCGAGCCACCAAAGTCAGGTCCGGCGGCGCAGCACCGAACCAGGTCTTGGCGTCCGCCGGCTGCATGCCGATGTTCATGTGGTCGCCGATCTTGGCGCCAGTGAACACCAGCTTCTCGAGCATCATTTCGTGGGGAATGCCGAGGTCATCGGCCACCCGCTCGTAACGCTGGAACTTGGCACTGTGGCAACCCATGCAATAGTTGGCGAAGGTTCGCGCGCCATCTTGCAGGGCAGCCTTGTCGGATACATCGATGTCGACTTTTTCCAGCTCCGGACCACCGTGTTCGGCGGCGAAAGACAGCACGGGCAGAGCAGCAAAAATCAGAGCAAAAAATAACTTTTTCATCAGCCAGTCACCCTTTCCGGAACCGGTTTGGTCTTCTCGAGCCTGGTGTAGAACGGCATCAGAATGAAGTAGGCGAAGTACAGGAAGGTGCAGATCTGCGACACCAGCGTGCGCTCCGGCGTCGGAGCGAGTACGCCCAGAATGCCGAGGATCACGAAGGAAATGCAGAACACCACCAGCCATGCTTTGCTCATCCAGCCCTTGTAGCGCATCGATTTGACCGGGCTGCGATCCAGCCACGGCAGCACGAACAACATGGCAATCGAGGCGCCCATGGCGATCACGCCCATGAGTTTGTCCGGGATCGCACGCAAGATCGCGTAGAACGGCGTGAAGTACCAGACCGGGGCAATGTGCTCAGGCGTCTTGAACGGGTTGGCTTGCTCGAAGTTTGGTTTTTCGAGGAAGTAGCCGCCCATTTCCGGGAAGAAGAACACGATAAAGCAGAAGATGAACAGGAACACCACTACGCCGACGATGTCTTTCACGGTGTAGTACGGATGGAAGGCAATGCCATCCAGTGGGACACCGTTTTCGTCTTTGTGCTTCTTGATGTCGACGCCATCAGGGTTGTTCGAGCCGACTTCGTGCAGCGCCAGAATGTGCAGCACCACCAGACCAAGGATCACGATCGGCAGCGCCACGACGTGCAGGGCGAAGAAGCGGTTCAGGGTAATCCCGGAGATCAGGTAGTCACCCCGAATCCACTGGGTCAGGTCGTTACCGATCACCGGAATCGCACCGAACAGCGAGATGATCACCTGGGCACCCCAGTAGGACATCTGACCCCAAGGCAGCAGATAACCCATGAAGGCCTCGGCCATCAGCGCCAGGTAGATCAGCATGCCGAATACCCAGACCAGTTCACGTGGTTTCTGGTACGAACCGTAGAGCAGGCCACGGAACATGTGCAGATAGACCACGATGAAGAACGCCGAGGCGCCGGTGGAGTGCAGCAGACGCAGGATCGAGCCGTACTCGACATCGCGCATGATGTATTCGACGGAAGCGAACGCCTCTTCTGCCGACGGCGTGTAGCTCATCGTCAGCCAGACACCGGTGACGATCTGATTGACCAGCACCAGCAGCGCCAGCGAGCCGAAGAAATAGAAGAAGTTGAAGTTTTTTGGCGCGTAATACTTGCTGAGATGGTCTTCCCACATTTTGGTCGCTGGGAAGCGCGCATCAACCCAATCCATGAACTTGCTCATCACGCTTTCTCCGTATCGACGCCAATGACAATCAGGTCATCGGTCTCATAGGAATGCGGGGGAACTGGCAGGTTCAAAGGCGCGGGTTGCGACTTGTAGACGCGGCCAGCCAGATCGTAGTGGGAGCCGTGGCAAGGGCAGAAATAGCCACCGACCCAGTCTTTACCCAGATCTGCAGGCGCCACTTCGGGACGGAAGGTTGGTGAGCAACCCAGGTGCGTGCAGATCCCGATCAGCAGGAGAATTTCCGGCTTGATCGAACGCACTTCAGGGTCGACATAGGTGGGTTGCGTGGAGTTTTTGGAAGTCGGATCGGAGAGCTGGCCCTCGATCTTCTTGAGATTCCCCAGGATTTCCGCAGTACGGCGGACAATGAACACCGGCTGGCCGCGCCACTCGGCAATCATCTGCTGTCCTGGCTCGATCTTGCTGACATTCACTTTCACCGGTGCACCGGCGGCTTTCGCCTTGGCACTGGGAAACCATGACCCCACGAACGGGACCGCAGCCCCCACCGCTCCTGCAGCACCCACCACGGATGTGGCTGCTACCAAGAAGCGACGCCGGCCTGCATTCACGCCGTCATTGCTCATTCAGTCCTCTCCCATCAGCTTTGTGGCCTGTTAAATCAGGCATCTACTAAATAAATCAATGTTACTTATAAAAATTTTGCCGAGATGGTAATGAAAAGCCCCAATTCTGACAAGGGAATTACCCGGAGCTCATACCCTCAAGCCTTGCAGTATAGGGGGTCTACGAATGTGGCAAGTTGTCACAGCGCAATTCTTTTGATAAATCGCAGGCATAAAAAAACGCCCGGTTCCGTGAGGAATCGGGCGTTCTTTTTTGAACGTGGAAACGAATTAACGCTTCGAGTACTGCGGACGCTTACGCGCTTTACGCAGACCAACTTTCTTACGTTCAACTTCACGGGCGTCGCGAGTAACGAAGCCAGCTTTGCGCAGAGCGCTACGCAGGGTTTCGTCGTAGTCCATCAGAGCGCGAGTGATGCCGTGGCGGATTGCGCCAGCCTGACCACTTACACCACCACCGATGACAGTGACGTAGATGTCGAACTTCTCGACAGTCTCGGTCAGTTCCAGCGGCTGACGAACTACCATGCGGGCAGTTTCGCGGCCGAAGAACGAGTCCAGGGAGCGGTTGTTGATGGAGATGTTACCAGTACCCGGACGCAGGAAAACGCGTGCGGTTGCGGTCTTGCGACGGCCAGTGCCGTAATTTTGAGTCGCCGACATAATGAACTATTCCGTTAAATCTTCAGTTCTTGGGGCTGCTGAGCAGTATGAGGGTGTGCAGCGCCCGCATAGACTTTCAGCTTACGGTACATGTCACGACCCAGCGGGTTCTTAGGCAGCATGCCTTTAACCGCGGTCTCGATCACGCGCTCAGGGGCTTTGGCGATCAGCTTTTCAAAGTTGATCGACTTGATGCCGCCCGGGAAACCGGAGTGGGAGTAGTACATTTTGTCAGTGGTTTTAGCGCCGGTTACACGGATCTGCTCGGCGTTGATTACGACGATGTAGTCGCCGGTATCAACGTGAGGAGTGTACTCAGGCTTGTGCTTGCCACGCAGACGGCTCGCGATTTCGGTGGCCAGACGACCCAGGGTCTGACCAGCAGCGTCGACGACAAACCAGTCGCGCTTTACTGTTTCCGGTTTAGCAGTAAAAGTTTTCATTCTTTATAGCCTCAGGGGCCGCCTGTAAATAAGACGGCGGATCTTACTGAATAGTGCGTACTTTGACAAGTCAAAGGCAGCCGGATACAGACGCTTTCGGGGGCTCGGGTCGGCGCGTCCGTTCAACGGCAAGATTCTTCGGCGGCGGCGCATCACTTCCACTGCAGAAAGAGGTCGGCAATTATGCAGATTGCGAAAAAATTTTCAACCTGCTTTTATGATTGTTTTGCCCAAGGAGCACCCGATGGACTATCGCCAGCTAGGCCGTACCGACCTGAACGTGAGTGCAATCTGCCTCGGCACCATGACCTGGGGCGAGCAAAACACTGAAACTGAAGCCTTCGCCCAGATCGAACGGGCCAAGGAAGCCGGGATCAATTTCATCGACACCGCCGAGATGTACCCGGTGCCGCCGAAAGCCGACACCTACGCCACCACCGAGCGCTACATCGGCAATTACTTCAAGCGTCGCGGCGACCGCGCCGACTGGATCCTAGCCAGCAAGATCGCCGGCCCCGGCAACACCATCGACTACATCCGCGACAAGAACCTGCGCCACAATCGCCAGCACATCACCGCCGCGGTGGATGCCAGCCTCGAGCGCCTGCAGACCGATTACATCGACCTGTATCAATTGCACTGGCCAGAGCGCAGCACCAACTTTTTCGGACAGCTGGGCTACAAGCACAAGATCGAGGCCAACCTGACGCCGCTCGAAGACACGCTCGAAGCGCTCGACGAACAGGTCAAGGCCGGCAAGATCCGCCATATCGGCCTGTCCAACGAAACCCCGTGGGGCACCATGCGTTTTCTTGCCCTGGCCGAAGCCCGTGGCTGGCCGCGTGCGGTGTCGATCCAGAACCCGTACAACCTGCTCAACCGCAGCTTCGAAATCGGTCTGGCGGAAATCGCCATCCGTGAACAGTGCGGCCTGCTCGCCTACTCGCCGCTGGCGTTCGGTTTCCTGTCCGGCAAGTACGAAGGTGGCGCTCGTCCACCGAAAGGTCGCCTGAGCCTCTACAGCCGCTTCAGCCGCTATTTCAACGCGCAATCGGAAGCTGCCTGCAGCCGCTATGTGGCATTGGCCCGTGAACACGGTCTGGATCCGGCGCAAATGGCACTGGCGTTCGTCACCCAGCAACCGTTCGTCACCAGCAACATCATTGGTGCGACGACGCTTGCGCAACTGGACAGCAACATTGCCAGTTTTGATCTGAAACTTTCCGATGAAGTGCTGGCGGGAATCGAGGCGATTCACAAGGATCACCCGAACCCGGCGCCTTGATCAATCCCTAAAAGCTTCGCGAGCAAGCCCGCTCCCACAGGTACGGTGATCCCTGTGGGAGCGAGCCTGCTCGCGAAGAGGCCCGTCAATGCAGCGAAGATCAAAGCGACCGCGCAATGATCTCCTTCATGATTTCATTGGTGCCGGCATAGATGCGCTGCACGCGCGCATCCGCCCACGCCCGGGCCACCGGGTATTCCCACATGAAGCCGTAGCCGCCATGCAACTGCACGCACTCGTCGAGCACCTTGCATTGCAGGTCGGTGCCCCAGTATTTGGCCATCGCCGCTGTCGGAACGTCGAGCTTGCCCTGCAGATGCAGCTCCAGGCACTTGTCGACAAATACTCGGCCGATCTGAATCTCGGTAGCCATTTCCGCCAGTTTGAAGCGGGTGTTCTGGAAGTCGGCAATCGCCTTGCCGAACGCTTTGCGATCACGGGTGTAATCCAGCGTCCACTTCAGCGCAGCTTCGGCTGAGGCCAAACCACCGATCGCCACCGTGAGACGTTCCTGCGGCAATTCCTGCATCAGGTAGGCAAACCCTGCCCCGGCCTGCCCCAACAGGTTTTCCTTGGGAACACGCACGTCCTGGAAGAACAATTCCGACGTGTCCTGAGCCTTCATTCCGACCTTCTCCAGGCGTTTGCCCTTCTCGAAGCCCGGCGTATTCGCTTCCACCACAAACAGGCTGGTGCCCTTGGCGCCGGCCTTCGGATCAGTCTTGGCGACGACGATCACCAAATCAGCGAGGAAGCCGTTGGTGATGAAAGTCTTGGAGCCGTTGATCACGTACTCGTCGCCATCCAGCACCGCCGTGGTCTTGACCCCTTGCAGGTCGGAACCGGCACCCGGTTCGGTCATGGCAATCGCACTGACCATCTCGCCAGAGACCAGTTTCGGCAGGTATTTGTGCTTAAGCGCTTCGCTGCCGTAATGCAGGATGTACGGTGCGACGATGTCCGAATGCAGCGAAAAGCCGATACCGGTCAGACCCAAGCGACCGACCTCTTCGATCACCACCGCGCTGTACAGAAAGTCCGCGCCCAGGCCGCCGTATTCTTCCGGCAGGTGTGAGCAGAGCATCCCCGCCTCCCCGGCCTTGTTCCACAGCTTGCGGTCGATGTGGCCTTGTTTCTCCCATTGCGCATGGAACGGCACAGCCTCTTTTTCGAGGAAGGTTCGTACGCTGTCGCGGAACAATTCGTGCTCGGAGCTGAACAAGGTTCTGGGGATCATGCGGCACCTTTCATTCTTGTTGGAGGAATATGACCTTCAGAGACTAAGCCTCACCTCCGACACAGGACACTGGACACATCCGACAAAAAATAAGACGATCCAGCCGTCTGGTGACCACTTTCCCTTATAAAAACAAAACAAAAGTTGAATTATGTCCAAGCAAGTCTCCACGCCCTTGCGGCGCGTCAGCATCCTGGCAATCGACCGGGTTTTCGCATCCACTCTCATGCAGGCCAAGGATTTCTTCCATCTGGCCAGCCTGCGTTACGGCAAACAACTGGGCCACGGCCTGACACCGGCGTTTGAAACCCGCCTGGTCAGCCCCGACGGCAAACCGGTGAACAGCTTCAGTGACGTGATGATGCCGGTGGACGGCGGCCTGGAAAACGCCGACGTCATCATCCTCCCGGCGTTCTGGGACGACTTTGAAACCCTGTGCGGCCGTTATCCACAAATCCTGCCGTGGCTGCGCGAGCAGCATGCCCGCGGCGCAGTGCTCTGCGGCGAAGCCACCGGGGTATTCTGGCTGGCCGAGGCCGGACTGCTCAATGGCAAGGAAGCGACCACCTACTGGCGTTTCTTCAATGCCTTCGCCGAGCGCTTCCCCAAGGTGTACCTCAATCAGGACAAGCACCTGACCGACGCTGACAACCTGTATTGCGCCGGCGGCACCACTTCGGCCTGCGACCTCTATATCTACCTGATCGAACGCTTCTGCGGCGCCAACGTGGCGCAAGCCGTGGCCCGCGACATTCTGTATGAAGTGCAGCGCAGCTATTCGCCGGGACGTATCGGTTTCGGTGGGCAGAAGTTGCACCAGGACGTGATCATCCTGCAGATCCAGCACTGGCTCGAAGAGCATTTCGCCGACAAGTTCCGCTTCGAAGACGTGGCCCGCGAGCACGGCATGAGCATCCGCAACTTCATGCGCCGCTTCCAGACCGCCACCGGCGACAAACCGCTGCACTACCTGCAACGGTTGCGTATAGAGACCGCCAAGGGCTTGCTGTCCGGCAGCCGCAAGAGCATCAAGACCATCAGTTATGAGGTCGGTTACGACGATGCGAGCTTCTTTGCGCGGCTGTTCCGCCAGCACACCGAGCTGTCGCCGAACCAGTATCGGCAGCAGTTTCAGCAGGCTGCGTAGCCCCCTGAACAAACACAAAATCTGTGGGAGCTGGCTCGCCAGCGATGGCGTCATGTCAGGTGATATCTATTTCTCTGACAAACCGCTATCGCTGGCAAGCCAGCTCCCACAGGGATTGCAGTGCATTAGAGATTTTTTCAGCGCATAAAAAGGGCCTGCAATTGCAGGCCCTTTTTCTTTGCCGAATCTGTTTAAGGCTTGTGCGCCCGCGACAGGAATTCGTGCGATTGCATCTCCAGCAGACGGCTGAGCGTACGCTGGAATTCGAACGTCAGGCGTCCGCCGGTGTACAGGTCTTTCAACTCGACTTCGGCAGAAATGATCAGCTTGACGTTACGGTCGTAGAACTCGTCGACCATGTTGATGAAACGCCGGGCGATGTCGTCGGTGGTGACGCTCATCTGCTCGACGCCGCTGAGCAGCACCGCGTGGAAGATCTTGCCCAGTTCGATGTAATCGTTCTGGCTGCGCGGGCCGTCGCACAGTTCGCGGAAGTCGAACCAGGCCACGTCGTCGCAGGTGCGCAGGGCGCGAATTTCGCGGTTCTCGATGATCAGCACATCGTTTTCCACCGCTGCCGTGCATTCCGGCGTCAGGGCCTTGAAGCTCTTGCGCAGGCTTTCATGGGCGGCTTCGTCCAGCGGATAGTGGAACAGCTCCGCTTGTTCGAGGTGGCGCAGACGGTAGTCGACACCGCTGTCGACGTTGACGATTTCGGTGTTCTGCTTGATCAGCGCGATGGCCGGCAGGAAGCGCGCGCGCTGCAGACCGTCCTTGTACAGGCCGTCCGGAACGATGTTCGAGGTCGCGACCAGGGTCACGCCGTTCTTGAACAGCTCTTCCATCAGCGTGCCGAGGATCATCGCGTCGGTGATGTCCGAAACGAAGAATTCATCGAAGCAGATCACTCGCGACTCGGCCGCAAAGCGCTTGGCGATGATGGTCAGCGGGTTTTTCTCGCCGCCGAGGGTTTTCATCTCTTCGTGCACACGCTTCATGAAGCGGTGGAAGTGGGTGCGGGTCTTTTCCTTGAACGGCAGCGCTTCAAAGAAGGTGTCGACCAGATAAGTCTTGCCGCGACCCACACCGCCCCAGAAGTACAGGCCCTTGACCGGCGTCTGATCCTTCTTGCCAAACAGCTTGCCCAGCAAACCCGGCTTGTTCTGCTCGGCCGCGATCAGATCGTCGTACAGGCGCTGCAGATGACGCACGGCAGTTTCCTGCGCGGCGTCATGGAAGAAGTCCGGGCGTTTCAGATCAGCTTGGTATCGTTCTAGGGGCGTCATAATTCGTTAGCAAGGCAACAAAAACGGGCCGTCACTGTAGCGACGGCCCGTAGGAATGGCAATCAGCCCTTGGTCGGGCCGCGCCGCGGATTAGTCCTGAACCGGGGTCAGCGCAACGCGCAGAGCCTCGATGGCCGCGTCTCGCGCAGCAGTATCGGCGAACGCCGGGCTGTCGCCAACGCACTCGCCTTCCAGCCACACGCTGAAGCTCAGGTCTTGATTGCGAATGTCCAGCGCCTGACCGGCTTGCAGTTGTTTGGTCACTTGGCCTGCAGTTTTGCCGTCGGCGAAGTTGCGCGACAGCAATAGTTGCTCGCCATCAGCCGCCAGCAGACGGAAGCGGAAGCTGCCGTCGTCTTCACGGAAGCTGACGAAACGTGCAGCTTTCACGGCTTTCTTTTTGCTGGTCGCCGCGACTTGCACCTGATTGACGAACGAACGCAGGCCGACCGCTTCACGCAGTTCGTTGAGGAACGGCGTCGCCACCGCACGAGCCTTTTTCGCGCCGTGTTGCAGGATGTCTTCCAGATCCGCCGGGCGCTCGATCAACTGGTGATAGCGCTCGCGGGACTCGCCCAGTTCATTGTCGAGCAACTGGAACAGACGATTCTTCGCCTCGCCCCAACCCAGACCGCCGAGCAGTTCGCTGCGGAATTCGTCCGCCTGCGCCGGTGTGGCGAACGCCTGAAACAGAGTGAACAGGTGCGAGTTGTCCGGATCTTTGGCTTCGCCCGGCGCTTTGGAGTCGGTGACGATCCGCGAGATCGCGTCCTTCATCTCTTTGGCGCTGGAGAACAGCGGGATGGTGTTGTCGTAACTCTTCGACATCTTGCGCCCGTCGAGGCCGGGCAAGGTCGCCACGCTTTCCTCGATCAGCGCTTCGGGCATGGTGAAGAACTCCTTGCCCTGGCCGAACAGGTGGTTGAAGCGCTGGCCGATGTCGCGGGCCATTTCCACGTGCTGGATCTGGTCGCGACCGACCGGCACCTTGTGCGCGTTGAACATCAGAATGTCCGCCGCCATCAGCACCGGGTAGCTGTAGAGGCCCATGGTGATCCCAGAATCCGGGTCCTCGCCGGTTTCGACGTTCTTGTCCACCGAGGCCTTGTAGGCGTGCGCCCGGTTGAGCAAGCCTTTGGCGGCGACGCAGGTCAGCAGCCAGGTCAGCTCGGGGATTTCCGGGATGTCGGACTGGCGATAGAAGGTCACACGGTCGACATCCAGGCCACCGGCCAGCCAGGTCGCGGCGATTTCCAGACGCGAGCGCTGGATGCGCAGCGGGTCATCGCATTTGATCAGGGCGTGGTAGTCGGCCAGGAAGTAGAACGAATCGGCATTGCTGTCGCGGCTGGCGAGGATCGCCGGGCGGATGGCGCCGGCGTAGTTGCCCAGGTGCGGCGTGCCGGTGGTGGTGATGCCGGTGAGGATACGGGTACGGTTCGTCATGGGTAATCGCTTGTCAGACTGCAATCAATTCGAGAGACGCGGCAGGATCAGATCCTTGAGATCGGTCAGCTTGCCATGAAAAAAGTGTCCGCATTCTGCCACTTTCAGCAGCTCATGGGGGCGCTGGAGTTTTTCCGACCAGTCGTAGACCAACTGCGGATCGATCACTTCGTCGGTTTCCGGCTGGATCACGGTCAGCTCGCCGTGCTGTGGCAGTTGATCCTGATCGCCCAGGCGCATCACCGCCGGCGCGACCATGAACAGCTGCTTGAGCTGCACGCCTTGGGCTTCGAGACGACCGCCGAGACTTGCTGCAACAAATCCACCGAAGGAGAAACCGAACAGGGTCAGCGGCAGCTCCGGATGCTTTTCCAGTAGCCATGCTGCGGCAGCCTGAGCGTCGTCGACTTCACCGCTGCCCATGTCGTGGGAGCCTTCGCTGGCACCGACGCCGCGATAGTTGAAGCGCAAGGTGATCAAACCTGCGTCGCGCGCAGTGCGCTGCAGGGTCGAGACGACTTTGTTGAGCATGGTGCCGCCCTGCACCGGGTTTGGATGGCAGATCAGCGCGATGCCGACTGGCTGCTCGTTATCGAGGTACAGCGCTTCGATTTGGCCGACTGGGCCGGCAATCACTACAGGGGTTTCACGCATCAGCAAGGAAGGAACTCCGTGACCTCGAATCGGGTCGACTCGTCTAGCAAATTGTCTGTGCCAATCTATTGCGAGTGAATCGCGGTATACAGCGCAGGTTCGAGCCGTTAACGTAAAGCAAAGCCGTTTATAGAGGAAGGACTCGTGGAACACTCGCTCTTAGTTTGGTTGTTACCGACTCTTGCCCTGGTTGTGGGTGTCGCCATTGGATTCCTGATCGCTCGCGTCGCACCGAATGCCGCGCCGAGCCGCACGCAGCGTCAACTGGATGATATCCAGGAGCGTTTCGACAGCTATCAAAACGAGGTGGTCACCCACTTCAACAGCACCGCGATGCTGGTCAAGAAGCTGACCCAGAGCTATCAGGAAGTGCAGGATCATCTCGCCGAGGGTGCCAACCGCCTGGCCCTGGACGAGCAGACCCGTCAACGCCTGATCGCCGCTTTGCACGCCGATGCCGCGCAGGCACCGCGCGAACGCCTGACGCCGCCGCGCGACCAGGAGCCGCCACGCGACTACGCACCGAAAGCCCCGAACTCGCCTGGCATGCTCGATGAGCATTATGGTTTGAAGAAGTAATCAGTCTTCGCTGCAAGCAAATAGCCCCCGGACAATTCGGTTGTCCGGGGGCTTTTTTTGTATCTGATGATTTGAGGGTGATTGGTCCGGCCCCTTCGCGAGCAAGCCCGCTCCCACAGGGTCATGTGGTGAACGCAGATTCTGTGAACAACACCCATCCCTGTGGGAGCGGGCTTGCTCGCGAAAGGGCCAGCACGGGCAACCCCAAAAAAATGCCCGGTCACAAGACCGGGCATTTCTTCACTCAAGCATTCACTTACGGATACTGCTGAACCGTCCCCGGCTGTTGCTGCTGACCACCATACTGCTGACCTGGAATCGCTTTCAGGTTGACCTCGACGCGGCGGTTCTGCGCGCGGCCATTGACGTCACCGTTGCTGGCAATCGGGTTATCCGGGCCGGCGCCACGGGCCGAGAGGTTGGCACCGCTGACACCTTGCGAGGTCAGGTAGGTGGCCACGCTCTGCGCACGACGCTGAGACAGGTCCATGTTGTGCTGGCGGCTGCCGGTGCTGTCGGTGTAGCCGACGATTTCGATCTGGTTCTGGTTGAACTCTTTCAGCGAGTTCGCCAGATTGTTCAGCGGCTGATAGAAGCTTGGCGCGATGTTCGCCGAATCGGTGGCGAAGGTGATGTTGCCTGGCATGATCAGCTTGATCTGATCGCCCTGGCGCTGCACTTCAACCCCGGTGTTGGCCATGCTGGCGCGCAGCTTTTTCTCTTGCTGGTCGGCGTAGTAACCGTAACCGGCCGCCGAGGCACCAACGACCGCCGCGCCGATCAAGGCACCCTTGCCACGGTTGTTGTGGTCGATGGCGGCACCTGCCAAGGCGCCGGCCAGCGCACCGAGACCGCCGTACTTGGCGGTTTTGCTCATGCCTTGCGAGCCACCGTCGGCCTGCCCCTGATTGTCATACGGGTTGGGCGAGGCGCAGCCGGCCAACATGGCCACAGCGGTAGCAACAATAATCAAACGAGGCGTGGTGAACATGAAGAGCTCCTGGTTTTTTTCGCATTCTGTGTGGCAGCGGCCCTAGGCAATAGACCTGTGCGGGCGTTGGATCATGACAATGCCGAAAAATTCCGCCGCACACTCATGACAAAATGTTTAGGCGCGCACGAACGGGTTTTCCCGCATTTCATCCCCGAGACGCGTGTCCGGACCATGCCCGGCAACCACGATTGCGTCTTCGTCGAGGGTGTACAGCCGCTGCTTGATCGATCGCACGATGGTCGCCTGATCGCCGCCCCACAAATCCGTGCGCCCTACCCCGCGACGAAACAGCGTGTCGCCGGCAATCAACAGCTTAGCCTCGGAAAACCAAAAGCTCATGGAACCGGGCGTATGTCCCGGCGTATGCAGCGCCACGCCGCAGCCGCAGGCCAGTTCTTCATCGTCGCTCAACCAGCGATCCGGCGACGGTACCGGGGTGTAGGGCACACCGAACATCTGGCATTGCATTTCGAGGTTGTCCCACAGGAACTGGTCTTCCTTGTGCAGATGCAGGGTTGCGCCAGTCTTTTCCTTCATCTGCCCGGAGGCGAGGAAATGATCGAGATGCGCGTGGGTGTGGATGATGCTGACCACTTTCAAACCGTGGGCATCGAGGCGCGCCATGATCAGATCGGGGTTGCCGCCCGGATCGACGACGATGGCTTTTTTAGTGATCGGGTCGCCGATGATCGTGCAGTTGCACTGCAGCGGGCCGACGGGGAAGGTTTCGCGGATGAGCGCAGGCGCTGGAACAGTCATGGGGCAATCCTGATCAATATTCGACGGCGGCGAAAACCGCTGATGCCGAAGATTTTAGCGGGACTAGATCATTAACCCCAGCGCCTTGGCGCGGGCCACCGCCTGGGTACGCCGCTCAACCCCCAACTTGCTGTTGATATGGCTGGCATGGGTTTTCACCGTATGCAGCGAGATGAACAGTTGCTCGCTGATTTCCTGATTGGAACAGCCCTGGGCAATCAAACGCAGCACCGCCAGCTCGCGACTGCTGAGTTGTTCGGCAGATCCAGATTCAATGACAGGACGGGCAACCACCAGCGGAAAATGCGTCAGCAACTGCTGTCCTGCCAGTGCTGGCGAGTTTTGCAGCTGGCTGCGCAGCCAGTCCGGATGCGCTTTGATCAAGGCGTCAAATGGCTGTATCACGCCGCCCGCCGCCGCTTCCAGCGCCTGGTTCAATGCTTTGCGTGCCTCGGATTCGCGACCACTGCTCAGCAGCAAATTCACTTTCTGCGCCAGCGCCATCACACACAGTAACTGGCGCCCGGTTTGCTGACCGTTTTCCAGCAACACATTCAACCGCCCTTCGGCGAGCATCGGCTGGCCCTTGATCACGTCGAGCAACGCTTGTTGCAATTCCACATGCAGCGGCAGCTGTGGATGAAATTCCGGTGGTGCGGCTGCACGTTCGCCGGTGTAGGTCTGGCCCAGTCGCGCCAGCCAGGCTTCGGCCAGATCAGTGCGGCCTTGCGCCAACCACAGTTCGCATTTGACCAGGGTGATCATCGCCAGATAGTAGATCGGCGGCACATCCCAGATATGCATCAGACGCTCGGCTTCAGCGAGTTCGGCGAAGGCCTTGGCGAACTCGCCGACGCTGCCGTCGAGACGGGCGATCACGCAGTGACCGATCAATACGCTGATATCCCGGCAGGCCCGCGCTTCGGCCAGACCGCTCAGCAATCGGGCCCGGGCCTGCTGCGGTTGCAAGCGCATCGACAGCAGAAAACCTTCATACAGCGTCAGCCGTGCACGCACCGCGTACAGACGTTGCGCCGACAACCCGCGCAGACGATCAAGACCCTGATGCACCTCATCCAGGGCGCGCAGAATTTCCCCGCGCGATTGCAGGACCCGCGCCCGGTCGTAATGCGCCAAGGCTTCGAACAACGGATTGCCGACCCGCTGCGCCAGCTCGAGGGATTCTCGATTCAAGCCCCGCGCACGCCACAGGTCACCGTCGGCAATCGCCAGATTGGACAAGGTCGACAGGCACATCAGGCGTTGCCCGTAACGTTTCACCGGCAGGCTTTCCAGCGCTTCGCTGCAATAGCGCTGGGTCAGCTCACGATGCCCTCGCCCGCGGGCGATGATGCCGCTGAGCGCCAGCCATTGCGCGAGCATCGACTTCTGCGCCGAAGCCGAAGGCGCAGGCAGGAAACGACTTAAATGACTGGCCAGCTCTTCAGCGGCATCCAGCTGACAGGCCAGCCCGAGCGCCCAGCTATAGAGCACGATCAAGCGTGGCGTGCTGATCAGCAGGCTGTCGGGCAAGTCCATTTTCCAGCGCAGCAGCATGCCCACGTTCTGCTCGGCGAGCAGTTGTTCCTCGGACAGGTTCTGCACCAGATTCGCTGCGACATCCAGATGGCCGGCGCGCAAGGCCTGCTCCACCGCTTCGTCGAGCAGCCCTTGAGCATTGAACCAGCGACAGGCGCGCAGGTGCAGGGTCGCCGCCGGCACCAGCGTCTGGGTCACGGGACGGCTGCGCAGCAGATCGGAAAACAAATGGTGATAGCGATACCAGTGACCGTGTTCGTCCAGCGGCACCAGAAATACCTGATGCGCCAACAGAAACCGCAGGATTTCGGCGCTGTCGTGGGCTTCGCGCACCGCGTCGCACAGCTCGCTGCAAAAGCGCTCTTGAGGGGCGGTGTCGTAGAGAAACGCCTGCACCTCGGCCGGCAGGCAATCGATCACTTCTTCCAGCAGGTAATCGCGGATCAGCCCTTCCCCGCCGTTCAGCGCGGGTGGCAACGGAGCCCCGCTGCCAGCCTCGGAGACCGCAAGCAACCAGAAACGCAGTCCGGCCACCCAGCCTTCGCTGCGCTGGATCAGGTTTTCCAGCGCTTCGCCGCGCAATGAACTGCTGTGTCGATCAAGCAGCGTCAGGGCCTCATCGTGGGTCAGGCGCAAGTCCTGCTCATGCAGTTCGAGCAACTGGCGCGACAGGCGCAGACGCGCCAGATGCCAGTCCGGGCGCTGCCGACTGGTGACCATGACCAGCAAGCCATCGGGAAGATGATTGAGGAAAAACTGCAGGCAACGGTCGAGTACCGGGCCTTGGGCGAGATGGTAGTCGTCGAGCACCAGCAACAGCGGCGCCGTCGGTTGCAGTTGCAGGGCCAGTTCATCGAGCAAACCATCGAGCCATTCTTCGAAGGCGAACGGCTGATGGCGCTGGCGCATCTTCAACAGGCCGAGTGCACGACTGCCCAGATCCGGAAAGTAGTCCTGCAGTCCCTCCAGCAATCGCTCGAGAAACCGCCCCGGATCGTTATCCCGTGGGCTCAATCCCAGCCAGAGACTTTGCCAGTGCCCCGGCAGGCTCTGACAGAACTCCACCGCCAGCGAACTCTTGCCGAACCCGGCCGGAGCGCACACCAGTAACAGACGTCCACCGAGCCCGGTTTGCAGGCGCTCGCAGAGACGTGGCCGCAAGACGTATCCGTCCGGCAGCGGAGGACGGAAAAAACGTCCGTCCAGTGCCGCGACGGCAACGCTTGCGGGACCCGGAAGTGGGGACAGATCAGTCATGGCCGGCTCTTGTTCGAATGGCTGTTGGCGGCGTAGCAGATGTCCGCAGCCTAGCCTTAAACGTAGCGGTTATGAAGGTTGCTGCTACAAATGGCTACAAAAAGACTGTCGAGAGCCGGCAGCTCCTACAAAATCAACGCCAAAAAAAACGCCCCGAACCAGTCGGGGCGTTTTTTCGAGGATGCGGCCTCGGGTCAAAGCTTAGCGGATACCGTCCTGGCCCAGGTTGCCCGGCTGGAATTCACTCTTGGTGGCAGAGAAACCGAAGTCATACGCTGATTTTTCTTCGTTCTTCATGCCCAGCGCCAGGTAGCGACCCGATTGCAGGTCGTACAGGGCTTCCAGCGCGTACCACGGCACTTGCTTGTCGTAGTAATCCTCGGCATGCGCTTCGGCGACACGCCACAGCTGACCGCGACCGTCGTAGTGGTCGATGACCGCTGCCTGCCAGGTGTCTTCGTCGATGTAGAAGTCACGTTTGGCATAGATATGGCGCTGACCCGGTTTCAGGGTGGCGACCACGTGCCAGACACGACGCAACTCGTAACGGGTCAGGTCCTGGTTGATATGGCCGGCCTTGATGATGTCGGCGTACTTGAGAGTCGGCGAGTCGATCTTGTAGCTGTTGGAGGCAATGTACATCTCTTTCTTGCCTTCGAGCTTCCAGTCGTAGCGATCCGGCGCACCGTTGTACATGTCGAGGTTGTCGGAGGTACGCAGACCGTCCGCCGCAGTGCCCGGGCCGTCATAGGACACTTGCGGTGCCTGACGCACACGACGCTGACCAGTGGCGTAGACCCACGCCTTGCGCGGCTCCTTCACCTGGTCGAGGGTTTCGTGCACCAGCAGTACGGTACCGGCCAGACGTGCCGGCGCGGTCACTTTCTGCTTGAAGTAGAACAGGATGTTGCCTGGGTTGGCCGGATCGTAATCCTTCATCTTGTCGCGGAACACGAACTGGTCCTGGAAGTACACCAGGCTGAACGAGCCGTTGGTTTGCGGAGTCGCCTGGGTCACCAGACGGGTCACGCTGCCACCGCGATAGCGGGTGATGTGGTTCCAGATCACTTCCAGACCGCTTTTCGGAATCGGGAACGGCACGGCAGTGTCAAAGTTTTCCAGACCGTTGCCGCCAGCCACCAGATTGGTGGTGGTGGCGTTTTTCTTGATCGCGGCGAACACGTCATCCGGCACGGTCGAGCCGCGATGGGACGGATAAACCGGAATCTTGAAGGTGTCCGGGTAGCGCTTGAACATCGCGTACTGGCCCGGAGCAAGCTTGTCCTTGTACTGCTCGACGTTCTGCGCGGTGATGGTGAACAGCGGTTTTTCACTGCCGAACGGATCGGACAGGAAGCCCTTGCTGTCGACCGTGCCGGCATTTTTCGCCAACGGTTTCCAGGCAGGGATCGAACCGTCGGCGTTGCCGGCCATTTCGGCGCCCATCGGGGTCAGGCTCTTGCCCAGCTTGTCGGCTTCGGCGGCGGGAACGGCCGCCATGACACTGGTCGCCAGCAGCGACAAACCCAGAACACCCGCGTGGAACAGACTCTTTGTTATTTTCATATGTGTGTTCGTCCTGAAAAAACTGTGCTTAGAAGTTCACGCCGACGCTCAAGGCCACGAAGTCACGATCGTCCACGGTCGTGTAGTCGCCGCCAAAGAAGTTGGTGTAGGCCAGGCTCGCCGTGTAGGTGTTCTGGTATTCGGCATCGAGACCGAGGCTGATGGCCTTGCGACCTTCCTCGAAGTTGCCGCCAGGGCCTGGCGAGTAACCTTTCACGTCGTGCGACCAAGCCACGTTCGGCTTGAGGTTCACACCGGCAAACACGTCGCTGTAATCCCAAATGGCACGAGCGCGATAGCCCCACGAAGTGGCCGTGGTGAAACCGTCGTTGTTGCAGTTGCTGGAAACGTTGTCGCGCGAAGCCCCCGGCCCGGCACCGTTGATGGTGGAGGTGTTGAGGATCTGCGAGCAGGTGTTGAGACCTCCCGTGGCAGGCAGTTCGCCCGGGCCGAACACCGGATCGCGGCCGTAACGGGCTTCGGATTTGCTTTCCAGACCACCGACGTGGGTCACGCCGACTTCACCCACCAGGGTCAGCCGGTTGGCGCCCATCACCTGATCGAAGAAGTGCGTCAGGGTGGTTTGCAGCTGGGTGATTTCTTTACGGTTGTAACCGTGCAGATCCTGGCCCGGCACGCCGTTGAGGACCGACGCATTGGTCAAGGCGCCACCCAGCGGACGTACGCCGGCGAACAGAATGTCGGTGGAGTTCAACTGAACCGGCGCATTCGGCCGGTAGCTGACTTCACCGCTCCACGCCGTACCGGTAGGCAGGGTAGTGGAGAAGCTCAGACCGTAGAGGCGAATGTCCTCAGGGTATTCGATGAAGTAGTTCGAGTTGCCTGCGACTACCAGTGGCCCCAGCGCCTGGAACGGCCCCGGCAATGCCGCCACGCCGTTATAGATCGACTGTGGCGCGCCGGTGGCGCTGAAGATCGGCGCACGGCTGTGGTAGTTCATGAAGTAGGCGCCGAACTCGGTGGCCAGCGGGTCGAACATGTACTTGGCGGAAACGCCCCACTGCCCGCTGTCACGCGCGTTGCGGTTGGGCGAACGGCGCACCAGCACGCCCTCTTCGTTGACGTCGACACCAGCGTTGGCCAACGGCCCGAGCGCAATACCCGGAATGGTCGAACGCTTGTTCAGTACCCGCAGGTTGTCGTCGCAACCGGTGGTGACGATGTCCGGCTGCGAGAAAAAGGTGCCGCAGTTGTCGGTCACGGTCTTCTGCCAGTCGATCTGGTAGAAACCTTCGGCCGAGAGGTTTTCGGTAATGCTCTGGGACACGTAGAACATGTTGACCGGGATCAGGCCTTCCTTGATCTCGGCACCCGGACGGCGGAACGCGGACACGTCGATCGGGTTGATCGAGTTGATGCCGCCACCGATGAAGGTACTTTCGCCCCAGTTCACCACCTGCTTGCCCAGACGCACCGAACCTGGCTCATCGGCAATCGAGTAGTTGTGGTAGACGAAGGCGTCGAGGATCTGCCCGCCGGAAGAACGCGCCGCGACGTCGCGGTTGTGGTTGCTGACGTCCTTGTATTCCAGGTCCTGATTCTGCAGCGCGAAGTCGTACCAGTATTTGCCCCGGACGAAGACCCCGGTGTCGCCGTATTTCAGTTCCAGATCATGGATGCCCTTGAAGATCTTCGAGAAGGCTTGCCCGCTCTTGAAGTTCAGGTGGCCGTTGTCGGAGGTCTGGGACAGGCCCTTGCCGCCGTTGTTGACACCAATAAGGTCCTTGTTCGGCTGCTGGGTCGAGATACTCATGCCCAGGGAGAGCGAGGAGTCGAACTGACCTTCGATTTCACCGACGTTGAAACTGACGCCGAATGCGGGCCCGGCGAGCGTAGAGGCAAGACTGACGGCCAGAGGCAGTTTAGCCCGGCGCCAGAACTGGTTTACTGATGTCATCGACGCTACTCCATGTGCATTATTGTTATGGCAGTGAGTACTTTTAAAAACGCCTGGAAGACCGGGAGCCAGTAGCCACCCGACGTCACTCCAAAGTTGCATCGCCCCTGTTCGTGCGTGTGCCCCGTTCTTAAAAATCCTTGAGCGGACTATAGCCAGCAGGGGGTACTGCTTGATCCCTCTAAAGTGTGATTTGCAGCTGCCGGCCACTCTGGAACAGTCCTTTCGCCAGTCCGACAGATGTCGGCACGGCAAGGATGGCTGAATTTTTCGATTTAACAAGCCAAGCGCTTGCTTGGTGAGTCTGGCGCGCCGGTTTCGGCGCGCCAGCAGACACTCAAAGTGTCGAAAGGAAGGTGCTGTTGTTGGCCTGCCATTCGGTGATGTCGAGGCGGATGCGCTTCTTGTCGAGCTTGCCGACACTGGTCTTGGGAATTTCCGTAACAAGGGCGATCTGGCTTGGAATCGCCCACTTGCTCAAGTGCCCCAGTTCCACGAACGGCTTGAGGTGTTCCTTGAGCTCGCGCGCCCCGATCTCGTGCCCTTCGCGGATCACCAGCAGTGCAAACGGCCGCTCGCCCCATTGCGGATCGGCGATGCCCACCACTGCTACTTCACGTACCGCCACATGACGGCTGATCAGGTCTTCGAGGTCCAGCGAGGAAATCCATTCGCCGCCAGTCTTGATCACATCCTTGATGCGGTCGCGGATGTCGATCACGCCCATGCTGTCGAGCGTTGCCACATCGCCGGTGTGCAGCCACCCACCGGCCCAGAGCTCGGCGCCCTTCTGCGGTTCGTTGAAATAGCCTTCGGTGAGCCACGGCGCGCGCAGCACCAGTTCGCCCTGGGTTTCGCCGTCGGCGGGGAGGAAGTTGCCCTCGGCGTCGACGATCGCCGCTTCCACCAACGGCCCCGGCACACCGGCCTTGATCCGGTAAGTGGTGCGTTCGTCTTCGGTGCCGGCCATCAACTCGTCGTTCAAATGCGCACAGGAAACCAGTGGCCCGGTCTCCGACATGCCGTACGCCGCCGTCAACTGAATGCCCCGGGCCTTGGCGGTTTCATACAGCGTGCGGTTCAGCGCACTGCCACCGATGACGATCTTCCAGCCGCCAAAGTCGGTGCCCTGCGCGCCTTTGGCGTTGAGCAGCATCTGCAGGATGGTCGGCACGCAGTGGGAGAACGTGACCTTCTCCTTGCGCCACAGCTCGACGAGGAATTCCGGGTCGTAACGCCCCGGATAAACCTGCTTGAGCCCGAGCATGGTTGCCACGTACGGCAAACCCCAGGCATGCACATGGAACATCGGGGTAATCGGCATGTACACGTCGTTGGTGCCGAGCAGGCGCACGCTGTCGATCGCGCCCATGATCGTCGACACGCCCATGGTGTGCAGCACCAGTTGCCGATGGGTGAAGTACACACCTTTCGGGTTACCGGTGGTGCCCGTGGTGTAGAAGGTAGTGGCGACCGAGTTCTCGTCGAAATCCTCAAAGTCGTATTGCGCACTCGCGGCGGCCAGCAGTTGCTCGTACTCGCCGACCAGATTCGGCAGCTCGGCGGTCTTTTCCGGCAGATCGGTCAGCAGCAGGGTTTTCTCGACGGTGGTCAGGTGCGGCGCGATGGCCTGGTACAGCCCGACGAACTCGCTGTTGACCAGCACGAAGCGGTCCTCGGCGTGGTTCATGGTGTAGAGGATCTGCTCCGGCGACAGACGCACGTTGATGGTGTGGATCACCGCGCCGATCATCGGAATGGCAAACATGCATTCGAGGTAGCGATGGCTGTCCCAGTCCATCACCGCCACGGTGTCACCCGCCTTCACCCCGGCCGCCGTCAATACGTTGGCCAGCCGCGCCACCCGCTCGATCAGGGTCGGATAGCTGTAGCGCAACTGGTCTCGGTAGATGATCTCGCGGGTTTTCTCGTAACGGGCGCCGGACATCAGCAGCCGTTTGATCAGCAATGGATACTGGTAGGCCCCATCGGCCGGGGGAATGACGCGAGTCTGCAACATATGAATCCCTTTTCTGGCTGCACGGTGTTGGCGTAGAGAGCGTTACTCTAGAGCCGTTATACCCCAGTCAAATCAGCCGAAGGAATGATTTGCACAGCCGTACAAATGCTAGCTTTGCGCCAGCATTTGTCGGTATTTCAGCGCCGTTCAGGCCGTTTGCCCTACAGCCGCTTCTGAAGGCGTCCGTGGGAAAACCAGCGCAGCAAGGAAGGTCAATGCGCCGAAACCCGCCAGAATCAAGTAAAGCCCGACAAAACCATGGCGCGGTTCGATGTAGGCAATCAGCGGAATCGCTGTCGCACTGGCGCCGAACGACAGGCAGTAACGCAGGGCGAAAACCCGCGATTGCCACTGCGGCGCGACGAAATTGGCGACCATCGAGTCGTTCACCGTCACCTGACCGAACACCACGAACATGAACGCCGCACCGAGCACGATCACTGCCCAACCATCGACATACGCCATGGCGTACAACAGCGGCGCCTGAAACAGCGTCAACACAATAAACGGCCATTTCAAGCTGACTCGGTGCAGCACCTGGCCAATGCTCAACTGCGCCACTGCACCAAAGGCATACGCCAGGCTGACCACCACGCCGAGGGTTTGCGGTGAGGCGAACAAATCATGCAGACGTTCCTGAAACAGCTTCGGGTAGGTCATGGTGGTGGCGTTGAACACCACGCCACCGGTGGCCGTCGCCAGTGCCAGCACACCGAACACCATGAGCATCGAAATCCGCTGCCCGGCAGCGCCCTTCAGTGCGGTGTGTGGACGCTGCGGGATCGGCTCTTCACGCACCTGCACGGCAAAGCCGATTCCCAGCATGATCGCCACCACCCCCGGTAACACAAAGGCCGACCGCCAGCCGAACTGCGCCACCAGCAACCCGGTGATCAGCGCCGAGAACGCCACGCCGAGGTTGCCCCACATGCCATTGATGCCGATCTCCCGCCCGCGATTCTGCGCGTAGGCCACCAGCATCGCGGTGCCCACCGGGTGGTAGATCGCGGCGAAAATTCCGATCAGGGTCAACCCGATCACCAGCATCGTCGGGCTGGTGCTCAGCCCGGTGAAGATTGCCGAAGCGCCGATGCCGAAGAAGAACACCAGCATCATCTGCCGCCGGCTCCAGTGATCGCCCAGCCAGCCGGCCGGTAACGAACAGGCGCCAAAGGCAATGAACCCACCCAGCGAAAGGCCGATCAGCGCGGCGTAGTCGAGGCCGAAGGCCTGGGTCATGCCGAGCACGGCGGCGGGAAAAATCAGCATGAACATGTGATCGATCACATGGGCGGCGTGGACGTAGCGAATGACGTTTCGAGATTGATTCATGGCGGCACGCTTGTGTTTGTTATGGGCGGATTGTTGTCAGCGGCTTTATGCTAAGTTGGCGAAAAAGCGCATACCTGCCAACCAGGTCATCAAACCCGACATGTTGATCAGCCATTTCGAACACGGCCCGGTGAGTGCCTATCCCCGGGATTATCTGGACGGCGCGCACCAGTCGCTGCACCTGCATCGCGAGGCGCAGTTGCTGTATGCGGTCCGAGGGATCATGCGGGTGGTCACCGACCTCGGTGCCTGGGTGATTCCGCCAAGCCGCGCAGTGTGGATTCCGCCGCAAGTCGCGCACGAGATTTTCATGTCCGGCGATGTGCAGATGCGCTCGCTGTTCATTGCCCCCGAGCTGTCACCGGCCAGCCTGCAACAGTGCTGCGTGCTGGCGGTGACGCCGCTGTTGCGCGAGTTGATCCTGCGCGCCGTTCAAGGCCCGCCGCACGCGGATAATCCGCTGATCCAGCAGTTGATGCTGGAAGAGCTCGCCAGCCTGGAAAACCTGCCGCTGCACATTCCAATGCCCACCGACCGACGCCTGCAGAACATCTGTCTGGCGTTGCTGCACACACCGGATCACCCCAACACCCTGGAAGACTGGGCGCAGCAGGTCGGCGCCAGCTCACGCACTCTGGCGCGGCTGTTCCAGCGACAACTGAAGATGAGCTTCAACGCCTGGCGCCAGCAACTGCGCCTGATGGAAGCGCTACCGCGCCTGCTCGCCGGGGACAGCGTGCAGCGCGTGGCGCGGGATCTGGGTTACGGCAGCGCGCGGGCGTTCAGCGCGATGTTTCGCCGTT
The DNA here is from genome assembly GCF_900215165.1 of Pseudomonas sp. LAMO17WK12:I5. Taxonomy (NCBI): domain Bacteria; kingdom Pseudomonadati; phylum Pseudomonadota; class Gammaproteobacteria; order Pseudomonadales; family Pseudomonadaceae; genus Pseudomonas; species Pseudomonas sp. LAMO17WK12:I5. The sequence continues at coordinate 526,679 of NZ_OBDS01000001.1, forward strand.
TGCTCGGGGACAATCCCCGGGAGTACCTGAATAATCTGAGCAAACTCAGCGAGCTTGTGTAAGGCCCTGTGGGAGCGAGCCTGCTCGCGAAAGCGGTCTTTCAGCCACCAGTAATGTCGACTGATCCAACGCATTCGCGAGCAGGCTCGCTCCCACAGTTTTAAGTCGCGGTTCTGAGATCAATGCATCTCGGTAAACGCGATTTTCACGCCGAGAGCGATCAGCACCGCGCCCATGGTGCGGTCGAACCAATGGCCCATGCGGGCAAAACCGGCACGTACACGTTGCTGACTGAACAGCATCGCCACCAGGCAGAACCAGAAAGCGGTCGCAACGGCCAGGTAAACCCCATAACCGGCCTGCACCGACAGTGGCGTGTGCGGGTTGATCACCACGGTGAACAGCGACAGGAAGAACAGCGTGGCTTTCGGGTTCAGACCATTGGTCACGAAACCCGAGGTGAACGCGCCGCGCGCGGTGCGCACGCCGGCCTCTTTGTGCAAATCATCGGCCACGACTTTCGCCGGCTGCGCGCGCAGCGCCTTGAAGCCGATGTACAGCAAGTAAGCGGCGGCGGCCCATTTCAAGGCGTTGAACAGCACGATCGACTGCGACACGATCAGGCCGATGCCCAGCAGCGAATAACCCACATGCAGGAAAATCGCCGTGCCCACACCCAGCGCGGTCCAGGTGCCGGCGCGACGACCATGGGTCACGCTCTCGCGCACCACCACGGCAAAGTCCGGGCCGGGGCTGGCCACGGCCAGCAGGTGGATCAGTGCAACGGTCAAGAACTCGGTCCAGTACATGGGGGCTCCTCTGGGGGTGATCATCAGCTTGAACACATCGCCTGAATGCTTTTCCCCTGTGGGAGCGGGCTTGCTCGCGAATGGCGTTGTGTCAGGCAACCTTTATGGGTCTGACACGCCCTCTTCGCGAGCAAGCCCGCTCCCACAGGTTTTGTGAGCACCTCGGGCACTGCGTAACGTTTTGTTTCATCTGGTAGGCTCGGCAGATTACGCCTTCCGTTCCAAGCACAAAAGGTACAGTTGATGACGAACCCGCGCCGCGCCGTATTCCTCGATCACCCGTCACTGGATCTCGGCGATCTCGACCTCAGCCCGTTGCGCGCCTGCTTCAGCGACCTGCAACTGTTCGCCCAGACTGCGCCTGATCAAGTCGCCGAACGCCTGCACGGGGCCAGCGTGGCGATCACCAACAAGATCCGCATCGATGCCGCCACGATGGCCGCCAACCCGGTTCTGCAACTGATACTGATCACCGCCACCGGCACCAACAACGTCGATCTGGACGCGGCTCGCGCCCACGGCATCACCGTGTGCAACTGTCAGGGTTACGGCACGCCGTCGGTGGCGCAGCACACGATCATGCTGCTGCTCAACCTCGCCACCCGCCTCGCGGATTATCAAAAAGCCGTCGGCGAAGGTCGCTGGCAGCAGGCCAGACAGTTCTGCCTGCTCGACTACCCGATTGTCGAACTGGAGGGCAAAACCCTCGGCCTGCTCGGTCATGGCGAACTCGGCGGTGCGGTCGCGCGACTGGCCGAAGCGTTTGGCATGCGTGTGTTGCTCGGGCAGATTCCCGGCCGCCCGGCGCGCCCGGATCGTCTGCCACTGAACGAATTGCTGCCGCAGATCGACGCCCTGACCCTGCACTGTCCGCTCAACGAACACACCCGGCACTTCATCGGCGCCCGCGAGCTGGCGGCGATGAAACCCGGCGCTTTTGTGGTCAACACCGCTCGCGGTGGTTTGATCGACGAGCAAGCCTTGGCCGACGCGTTGCGCAACGGTCACCTTGGCGGCGCCGCCACCGACGTGCTCAGCGTCGAACCGCCGGTCAACGGCAATCCGCTGCTGGCCGCCGACATTCCACGGCTGATCGTCACTCCGCACAACGCCTGGGGCAGTCGCGAAGCGCGGCAACGCATCGTCGGCCAATTGACCGAAAACGCCCAGGCATTCTTCAGCGGTAAAGCGCTGCGGGTCGTCAGTTGATAAACTGCGGCACTTTTTTCCAAGGAGCAGTTATGGATCCGCGCAGTGAAGTACTGCTTCGTCAGGCCGAGTTATTCCAGGGTTCGCTGTTGTTGGCCGGTTTGCCTGCCGACGATCTGCTCGGGCGCCTGCCCAATGCGTTCGGCTGGTGCTGGCATGCCGGCGATCAGGCCGCTCTCGATGCGCGCTTCGAAGGTCGCAGCCATTTCGGCGTAAACGTGCCGGAGCGCGAGTTCGACAGTGCCGTGGTGTTTTTGCCCAAGTCCAAGGATCTGACCGATTACATCCTCAATGCCGTGGCCGCACGTCTGCCCGGGCGCGAGGTGTTTCTGGTCGGGGAAAAACGCAGCGGCATCGAGGGTGCGTCCAAGCAACTCAACCCGTTCGGCAAGCCGCGCAAACTCGACAGCGCCCGTCACTGCCAACTCTGGCAGGTCACCGTGGCCAACGCGCCTGAAGCAAAATCGCTGGAAAGCCTGGCGCAGACTTATGAGCTGCCGCTGGCCGAAGGCCCGCTTAAAGTCATCAGCCTGCCGGGCGTGTTCAGCCATGGTCGACTGGACCGCGGCAGCGCCCTGCTGCTTGAGCATCTGGACAAACTGCCGAGCGGTCATCTGCTGGATTTCGGTTGTGGCGCCGGGGTGTTGGGCGCGGCGGTCAAACGGCGTTATCCGCACAATCAGGTGACTTTGCTCGACGTCGATGCCTTCGCCGCCGCCAGCAGTCGCCTGACGTTGGCGGCCAACGGTCTGGACGCCGAAGTGCTGACCGGTGACGGTATCGACGCTGCACCGATGGGTTTGAACGCGATTCTGAGCAACCCGCCGTTCCATGTCGGCGTGCACACCGATTATTTCGCCACCGAGAACTTGCTGCGAAAAGCGGCCAAACATCTGAAAAACGGCGGCGAACTGCGCCTGGTTGCGAACAGCTTCCTGAAGTATCAGCCACTGATCGAAGAGCATCTGGGCGTGTGTGCGATCAAGGCCGAAGGCAATGGTTTCCGGATTTACCGGGCCAAGCGCGGCTGAAAATTTGTTCTTGCTCTATCGGTTTTGCGAAGGCAGAATCCGCTCCGTCCTAGGGGAGTAGTCTCCCACGAGCGCCAAGCTCGTCCGGCATACGTCAACATACTTGATCCTCAGATCATGGCGTATGCGACCCAAGCGTCCGCACCAGACGGATCGCAGGGTTTGACAAGACCTATGACACGCACACCTTACCCGGGGCGGGAAGGCTGTACGTGTCATAGCCGTGTCGACCCGCCCCTTAGGAAAATCCTGATGCTGGACTCGTTACTCGTTCCCACCGCAATCGTTGCCTTGGCCGAAATCGGCGACAAGACGCAACTGCTCGCGCTGATTCTCGCCGCTCGCTTTCGCAAACCCTGGCCGATCATTGCCGGTATCGTCGCTGCGACCCTGGCCAACCACGCAGCAGCCGGTGCGGTAGGCGCCTGGTTCGGCAGCTTTTTCTCCGATTCGGTGTTGCACTGGATTCTTGCCGCAAGCTTCGCTGCCACGGCGCTGTGGACGCTGGTCCCGGACAAGATGGACGACGATGAAGCGAGCACCGCACGCAAGTTCGGCCCGTTCCTGACCACGCTGATCGCGTTCTTCCTCGCGGAAATCGGCGACAAGACGCAGATCGCCACCGTGATGCTGGCGGCGCAATATCCGGAGCTGTGGCTGGTGATCATCGGCACCACGGCGGGCATGCTGATTGCCAACGTGCCGGTGGTATTGGCGGGTAACTTTGCTGCGGAGAAACTGCCGCTGACCTTGATCCGTCGCCTGGCGGCTTCGGCGTTCCTGATTCTGGCGATCGTGGCGGTGTACAAGGCAATGCAGAGCAGTGGCTGGATTTAACCCCCGTCTACTGAACTACCCAAAACCTGTGGTGAGGGGGTTTAGCGAAACGTCGCACCGCCCCGATGGGGCGCGAAGCGCCCCCAAGCTGACCACCTCGGTGCACCCAGTACACCGCAGTCATAGGTTTTGGGGCTGCTTCGCAGCCCATCGGGGATAAATCCCCTCACCACAATAAAGCCGGTTCCCTTCAAGCCCCCGACGGACTCAGGACTTCGGGGCTTTCTCGTACAACGGCATCACCTTCGGAATCGCTGCCTGCAGCGAGGCGATCCGGCTGGACGAGGCCGGGTGGGTGCTCATGAACTCCGGCGGTGCGCCTTCCGAAGCCTTGCTCATCTTGTTCCACAAGGTGATCGCCGCATTCGGGTTGTACCCGGCACGGGCGGCCAGTTCGAGGCCGATCAGGTCGGCTTCGTTTTCGTTGGCGCGGCTGTTGGGCAAGGTCATGCCGTAATTGGCCACGGTGTCGGCCAGCGCCAGGCTGTCCTGACCCAGACCGAGCAACGCACCGGCACCCTGTTTGGCCATTTCAATGCCATAGGCTTTGGACATCGCTTCACGACCGTGCTCGCGCAGGGCGTGGGCGATTTCATGGCCCATGACCGCCGCAATTTCATCGTCGGTCAGCTTCAGGCTGTCGATCAGCCCGGTGTAGAAAATGATCTTGCCACCAGGGCCACAGTTGGCGTTGAGCTCGTCGCTCTTGATCAGATTGACTTCCCACTGCCACTGCGCCGCATCCGGGCGGAAGTTCGGTGCCTGGGCGATCAGCCGGTTGGCAATCGCCTGAACCCGCTTGGCCTCCGGGCTGGTCTTGTCCAGCACGCCTTTGCTCGACGCCTCGCCGACGGTCTTCTGGTAGGACTGGGCATACATCTGGTCGACCTCTTGCGAGGAGAGCATGCTGAACATGTACTGCTTGCGCTCCACACCGACGGCTCCGCCGCTGGTGGTGTTGACCGACTGACAACCGGCCAGCAACAGCGCTGCGCTCAGTGCACTTACAACCAATGTCTTGTTCATTCAAAAGCTCCCTGAAAACCTGCCGCGTATCGTAGGGGGTGAATTGTATCGGCGCCAGATACAACAGACGTGTTGCAGCGTCTTTCGGAAGTTTCCCACCGCTGTTGTCGTAAAAAATTCACAGCAACCGGCAAGTCTGCTGCCGCTGCGTCGCGCACCGATCCATTTGCGACATCCTCCGCCCTTTGTTCCGCTCAACGCTCATGGCGCCATGCCTGCTGCCGATACAACAGCGCAGACGTCCTCTTGCGTGCGGAGCTCCCATGAAGTTCAAGTCGATCCAGTTTTCCGTCGCCGCCCTGGCCGGCGCCATCGTCCTCAGCGTGGTTGCCGCGCTGGTGCTGTACGCGCTGTTTTCCGGTGCCCGCACTCAAGACATGGTGCAACAGCGCACTCAGGCGCAGTTCGAACAAGTCATCGAACAACGCCTGACCTCACTGGCGCAGACCCAGGTCAGCCAGATCCAGCGCGAACTCGAAGCGCCGCTGCTGATTGCCGGCGGACTGGTGCGGGTCAACGCGCTGCTCGGCACACCGGGCGCCGACGGCCAGCCGCGCCTGAGCGTCAGCCGCGAGCAGTTGATCAGCTTGATCAAGGAGAACGTTGAAAAAAATCCGAAGATTCTCGGCACCTACATCGGCTGGGAAAAAAACGCACTGGACCACAATGACGCGGCCTACGTCGGCAGCGCCGTGACCGGTATCGATCCCGCCAACGGACGCTTCCTGCCGTGGTGGTTCCGCAATACCGACGGCAGTCTGGGCGTGGACAAACTGGCCGATGTCGACGATCAGAAAACCCTGTCCACCGGGGTACGCGCCAGTGAGTACTACCTCTGCTCCAAGGAAACGAAAAAGCCCTGCGTGATCGATCCGGCGCCGTACAAGGTCGGCGACAAGGTCGTCATGCTCGCCTCGTTCATTGAACCGATCATGCTCAACGGCGCATTCCAGGGCATCGTCGGCGCCGACCTGTCGGTGAACTTCATCCAGGACATGCTCCTCGGCGCCAACCAGAAGTTGTACAGCGGCGCCGGGCAAATGGCTCTGATCGGCGGCAACGGCCGGATCGTCGCCTACACCAAGGACACCAGCAAATTCGGTGAAAAGGTCAGCGACATTCTTGACGCCGAGCAGATCGCCAACATGGCCAATCTCAAGCGCGGCGAAGTCACCTACTCGGTGAACAAAGACAAGGGCCGCATCGAACTGTACCTGCCGTTCGGCATCGGCCAGACCGACGCACGCTGGACCCTGATGCTGCAACTGCCATTGAACGCGGTGATGGCGGATCTGCAAAAACTCCAGGCCGACCTTGATGCGCAACGCAAATCCGACACCTTCGGCATGGCCATGGTCGGCCTGATCATTGCCGCCATCGGTCTGTTGGTGATCTGGCTGGTGGGCCACGGCATCGCCCGACCGCTGAAACAGATGGTCGCCATGCTCGATGACATTGCCAAAGGTGAAGGCGACCTGACCCGTCGCTTGAGCAGTGATCGCAGCGATGAACTCGGCTCGATCGCCAAGGGCTTCAACACCTTCCTCGCCAAGTTGCAGGCGATGATCACGCAGGTGGTGACGTCGGTGCAGAGCGTCAGCGATTCCTCGGAGCACACTGCCGACATCGCGATTCGCACCAACATCGGCATTCAGAAACAGATGGCCGAGATCGATCAGGTCGCCACCGCGGTGCAGGAGATGACCGCCACCGCGCAAGACGTGGCGCGCAACGCCACTCAGGCCGCGCAAGCCGCCAGCCACGCGGATCAGGCTGCCGGCCAAGGCATGCAGATCGTCCGTGATACGTCGAACTCGATTGGCGTACTGGCGGTGGAAATCGGCAAAGCGGTGGAGGTGGTGCAGACGCTGGCCAAGGACAGCGAAAACATCAACGCGATCCTCATCGCGATTCGCGGGATCGCCGAGCAGACCAACCTGCTGGCGCTGAACGCAGCAATCGAAGCGGCGCGGGCCGGCGAACAAGGGCGCGGCTTTGCGGTGGTGGCGGACGAGGTGCGCAATCTGGCGCAGAAGACCCAGAAGGCCACCGAAGAAATCCAGAGCATGATCCAGCAGCTGCAACAGGGCACCCGCGATGTGGTGCGGGTCATGGAGGACAGCCAGAACCGCACCGACGAAAGCGTGCAGCACGCGGCGAAAGCGGCTGAAGCGCTGGAGACAATTACTCAGGCGGTGTCGGTGATCAATGACATGAATACGCAGATTGCCAGTGCGGCGGAAGAACAGAGCGCAGTGGCCGATGACATCAACCGTAACGTGATCAATATCGGTCAGGTGGCGAATGAAGTGGCGGGCGGTGCGGATGAGTCGAGCTCGGCCAGTGCCGGCCTGACTAAATTGGCGGAACAGCAGCGGCGGCTGATCAATCAGTTCAAGGTCTGATCCAAAGGCCCCTTCGCGAGCAAGCCCGCTCCCACAGTAATTTTGCGGCGTTCACAAAACCTGTGGGAGCAAGCTTGCTCGCGAAGAGGGCGGCACAGCATCAACTCAACCCGGAGTCAGACACTCCGGCCCATTGAGCTTCGGATCATTGATCAGGTTCGCCAACACCCGCTCGCGCAATGCCGCCGGCTCACTGGCGAGCAAGCCCTGCAGCACATGCAACGGCGTCGCGGGATCGAGCCAGGCCGCCTGCCCCGCCTCATCGAGAATCAACGGTCGGCGCTGACTGGCCGCCGGCTGCGTGATGACGGCGGTGCTCAGCCACACCTGCTCCTGCACCGGATAGGCCTCCCAGATCGCCGCGAAAAACAGCGAAGAACCCTCCCCCGGCGTCAGCCAGTACGGGCGCTTGCGCAGATTGCCGCGCCATTCGTAGAAACCGTTGGCCGGCAACAGACAACGACGCAGGCGCAGCGCCTCGCGGAACATCGGTTGCTCGGCGACGGTTTCGGCCCGGGCATGCGCCGGGGTACGCGACAGATCGGTCAGCCACGGTGGCGTCAGCCCCCAACGGGCGCGGGCCAGGGTGCGTTGGCCGTCGGCCTCGGCACGCAGCATCAACACCGAATCATTGGGGGAAATGTTCCACTGCGCCTGCTGATCGGCGGGAAATCCGGGCAGGGCCGCGAAATCGCGGTTCCAGCGAAACAGGGCATAACGTCCACACATGGGGCAACACGACTCAAAAGTAAAACGAACGCCAGCCTAACAGACCAGCGTCCCGGGGAAGCTCTCCGGTTCATCGCCGGGCAGCGGCAGCGCGGCATTGTACGCGGTGATCAGTTCGCGGGCGTATTCGGCCTGATCGTTTTCGACCGACAGGCCCAGCAGGCCGAAAATCGGCAATTCACCGGTACCACCGAGCAGATCGCGGCCCACCAGGTGCGCCTCGATGCCTTCACTGGCGAGCATGCCCTTGAGCATCTCGCCTTCCATCAGGTTTTCCGGCTCGTAGATTCGCTGCATGGGCGCCCCTCATTCGTTTTCGCTGAAGACTTCCAGAAACCAATCCTCGCCATGCACCTGCAAGACAAACGTAATCGGTCGACAACACACCTGACAGTCCTCGATGTAGGTCTGATCGCCTGCGGACAGGTCCACCGTCGTCTCGACCTCTTCACCACAATACGGACATTCATACAGTGCGCTTTCCAGCATCGCGGTCTCCCAGGTGACTTGTGCGTATAATCGCCGGTCTATTTGCAGGGCTATTTTTGTCTGGCTACCTTTTCAGACCGTGCCCCGTTGGTTTTCGATCAAAACCTTTACTTACCCTAGCCGTTTCCAACAAGAGAGCATGATGGGCGAATTCGATGCCATCCGACCTTACGACGACAGCGAAGTACCTGCGGTACTGGCAAGACTGCTCGGCGACAAGGCGTTTCTAGATATCCTCACCCACTTCCGCTTCCCGCGTTTTGCCGGTGCCTTCGGCTGGATGCTCAAACCACTTATAGCCCATCGGCTGCGTCGTGAGTTTGCCGACGTGACCTCCGTGGCCACTTTGCAGGACAAAGTCGAGTTCTACGTCGACCACACCATCGAGCGCGCCACTGATGGCGTGACCTACACCGGTGTCGAGCAATTCAAGTCCGGCAGCGCTTATCTGTTCATCGCCAACCACCGCGACATCGTGATGGACCCGGCCTTCGTCAACTACGCGGTGTACCACGCGGGCCTGCCGACCCCGCGCATCGCGATCGGCGACAACCTGCTGCAGAAACCCTTCGTCAGCGACCTGATGCGCCTGAACAAGAGTTTTATCGTGCATCGCTCGATCACCGGGCGCCGCGAGAAGATGGCGGCGTATCAATTGCTGTCGGCGTATATCAACCACTCGATCCGCAACGATTGCGCCTCGATCTGGATCGCGCAGGCTGAAGGCCGGGCAAAGGACGGCGACGACCGTACCGAGTCGGCGATCCTCAAGATGTTCCACATGAGCCGCAAGGACGAGCCGTTCGGCGAGGTCATCCAGTCGCTGAACCTGACCCCGGTGTCGATCAGCTACGAATACGACCCGTGCGATCAGGCCAAGGCCCGCGAGTTGTACATCCGCGCCACCACCGGCACCTACGCCAAGGCGCCGGGCGAGGATGACGTGAGCATTGCCAAGGGCATCACCGGTTATAAGGGCCGGGTGCACGTGAACTTTGCCGCGCCGATCACCGAGCTGTTCGAAGACACCAAGCAATTGGCGGTCGAGATGGACAAGCAGATTCTCGGCGGATATCGCCTGTTCCCGGTGCATTACCTGGCGTACGCGCAGTGGGCCGATGCCGATCCGCAACTGAACGTGCCGAAGGCTGCCAAAGTGTTCCCGGCGGATGAATTGGCCAAGGCGCAGGAAGAATGGCAGCGCCGACTGGACGCCTGCCCTGAAGAGCACCGTCCGTATCTGGTGCTGCAATATGCGACGCCGGTGCGCAATCAGTACCGGGTGAAGGCTGGATTGCCGTTGTAAACAGGCATAGCGGAGCCCCTGTGGCGAGGGGATTTATCCCCGATGGGTCGCGAAGCGGCCCCAGGATTCTGCCTGAATAATCATGGGCCTGCTGCGCAGGCCATCGGGGATAAATCCCCTCGCCACAAGGTTTTGCATTCGCTTCAGAAGCGGGTGCTGATCCATGAGACGATCAGTGCCAGGCCAAGGCAGGCAAAACCGAAGCGATAGAAAAAGCGGTTCATGCGCAGCGTCGCCCAATCCAGAATCGGTTCGGCGTTCGGTTGGGCCTGACGCTGCGCAGCGATGCTGGCCATCGCGCGCTGTTCACGGCGGCGGGTCGCGTGCAGCAGCCAACTGCCCGGGAAGGCCAGGGCCAGCGCCAGCAGGTTGATCAATTTGGCGGGATGGGCGGTAAACAGCGTCATCAAGTGCAGCGACATCACAGACCTCGGAACTGAATCGGTGTGGCAGGCGCCCGTTCGACGACTGCGGCGCGGATTCTACCGAAACACTCCGCCACCACCCTACCCTTTGCGACAAATAACCTGACAATCGACCGATGGCTGTCCTGTGTCACGGCATCGTCATTTACATCGGCCACCATGCGCGCCTCGAAACACACATGGAACGCGACATGCTGCACGCCGAAAACCAGGATCGCCTGTACCTCATCACCCCGACCGACGAACAACAAAGCCTCGTCGGCAGCCTTGCCTTCAATGTTCAGGATCGCCACTGGCTGGTGTATTGCGCCCTCGGCGGGCATCAGCATGCGGATCTGCCGGAGACTGACCTGCTGACCGGCGTGAGTGTCCTCGACTTCTACTCCCAGGCTGCCTGACACACGCCTGCCCCCTCCCACAGTTGTATGAGTATTCAGATAAATTGTGTGGCCACAAAAAAGCCCGGAGCCATCACTGGCGCCGGGCTTTTTCACATCAACCGCACAGCTTACTCAGCGAGCACCTGACCCACGGTCGGGTCCTTGAACAGGCGAGTCAACGCATCGCTCAACACGTCGCTGACCAGCTTGGTGTTGGTTTCCTGGTTCGGCGCCATGCCGAAACGCTGGTCCAGCGAAGCGCCGTAGCGGCCGCTGTAACGACGGTTGCCGCTCTGCACGTCGGAGCGGAAGGTCGCGCCGATGGTGGCTTCGGTCACGTACATGCCTTCTTTCGGCGACTGGTACTTCAGCTCGGTCAGGGTCACGGTCAGTTGCGGAGCGTTCATCCCGTTGCTGGTCGGGGTGAAGCCGAGCAGACGTACGGCGGCTTCAGCCTGCGCCTGCAACTTGGGCAGGATCTGCTCGCGCTGCACGGTGATCGCGCTGGTTTCCGGGTACAGGCCGCCGCGGGTGCCGAGGGTTGGCGACGGACGACCGTCAACCACACGCACCACCACTTGCTGGCCATGGCCGACCGGGGCCAACTGCGTGGTCAGCTTCGGTTCCGGGCTCAGTTGTTGCGGGCTGTGGGCGCAGCCAACCAGGGTCAAACTGGTCACAGTGATCAAACCGAACAACAGGCGTTGCAACATGCTCTTTTCTCCAGAATCAGGCACAAACAGGCCGGCAGTATAGCGGTGGGCCACTGTGGGTCACCAGCACCCGACAGTGAATACTCAAATGTCTGACCCAGCAGTGGGAATGCGGTTCCTGTCACAGATTATTCACCGCCCATACACGTTGGCGTCACGGCCGCCCGGCAAGCTTCAAACCAGTCCTCCAACAAGGTACTCGGCCATGCGTTATCTGATCTCATTGTTCGCCCCACGCCCACTGCACCGCAGCTTTGCCCTGCTCGACCGCAACGGTCATTGTCAGGCATTCAAGCAGTGCAGCTTGCAACCGATGGGCGATGGCTGGGTGGAAATCGAAGAAATCCGCCTCAACTGGTTGCACCAGCCACTGCCCGCCAGCGCCCGCGTCATAGCGTCGCAGCCCCGCGCACGCGTGCAGGCAATGTTGAGCATCTGACCGGATGCCTAATAAAAGTCATTAAACACGAGCAACTGCCCGCATTTCTTCGATACAATCTCCCCCCGATTATAAGGACGTCTCCTGATCGGGCCCCGCAACACCGTCAATGCGCATGCATCGACACCCAAATCGCCCACAGAGAGCCGCCCACACAGATCGAGTGAAGTTGGCGCGCTTGCCTGTTCTTCCGGCAAAAACCCCGCTTTTCGCGAATCTGCAGAGCTGTCATGACGCTCGGCCACCGCGTTGTTTTGCCCTTGCGGGCAGGGTGCCAGGCCTGGACAGCCCTTTTTTGAGGTTCACGTCTTCAAAAGAGCGTGAAAAAAACGGGTTTTCACAACTTCACAAGAGTGTGGCGAGCAAATGAAAAGTTTTGCGTCTGAACATGCACCATTAGCGTCTGAAACAGCCCAACGACACAGGACCGGGTATACCTCGAACATCGGAGCCTGAAGCCTGTCCGCTACGGATTTGGTTGCACAAAAACGGATGTCTCGACCATAAGTCGAATTGCCAGCCGCGTGCTGAAATGAGTTCATGGAGCTCTTGAAGCCAGGCCGCATGCATCCGTCGAAGTTGCGAAAAATTGCGAAGATTCGGACATGACGAACCTGACCATGGGTATCCGGGGCGCAACTGACCTGCCCCGTCACTCCCTGGCAGCCATGCCGACAATTTGGTGCTGCAGATTTTGGAGACGCGTTAAATGGCGCATAACGAAGCAGTCGACGTAGTTCTGGTTGGGGCGGGCATCATGAGTGCCACCCTGGCAGTACTGCTCAAAGAGCTCGACCCGGCGATCAAGCTGGAAGTCGTCGAGTTGATGGATTCCGGTGCTGCGGAGAGTTCCAACCCGTGGAACAACGCCGGTACCGGCCACGCCGGCCTGTGCGAGCTGAACTACACGCCGCAGGCAGCCGACGGCAGCGTCGATATCAAAAAAGCCGTGCACATCAACACCCAGTTCGAAGTGTCCAAACAGTTCTGGTCGTACTTGACCAAGAAAGGCACCTTCGGCTCGTGCAAATCCTTCATCAGCCCGGTGCCGCACCTGAGCTTCGTTCAGGGTGACAAAGGCGTGTCGTTCCTCAAGGAACGCTTCAACGTGCTGCACAAGCACCACGCCTTCTCCGACATGGAATACACCGAAGACAAGGCCAAGATGGCCGAGTGGATGCCGCTGATGATGCCGGGCCGCTCGCCGGATGAAGTCCTGGCCGCCACCCGCGTGATGAACGGCACCGACGTCAACTTCGGCGCCCTGACCAATCAGTTGCTCAAGCACCTGACCAGCGCACCGGACACCCAGGTCAAATACTGCAAGCGCGTCACCGGCCTCAAGCGTAACGGCGCCGGCTGGACCGTCAGCATCAAGGACGTCAACAGCGGCGCCAGCCGTGAAGTCGACGCCAAGTTCGTCTTCCTCGGCGCTGGCGGCGCGGCTCTGCCATTGCTGCAGGCTTCGGGCATCGAAGAAAGCAAAGGCTTCGGCGGCTTCCCGATCAGCGGCCAGTGGCTGCGTTGCGACAACCCGGAAGTGGTCAAGCACCACCAGGCCAAGGTCTACAGCCAGGCTGCAGTCGGTTCGCCACCAATGTCGGTGCCGCACCTGGACACCCGTGTGGTCGATGGCAAGAAATCCCTGCTGTTCGGGCCATACGCCGGTTTCACCACCAAGTTCCTCAAGCACGGCTCCTTCATGGACCTGCCGCTGTCGGTTCGCGCCGGCAACATCGGACCGATGCTGGCGGTGGCGAAAAACAACATGGACCTGACCAAATATCTGGTCAGCGAAGTGATGCAATCGATGGAGCAGCGTCTGGAATCCCTGCGCCGCTTCTACCCGGAGGCGAAAGCCGAGGACTGGCGCCTGGAAGTGGCCGGCCAACGGGTACAGATCATCAAGAAAGACCCGAAAAAAGGCGGCATCCTGCAATTCGGTACCGAACTGGTTGCGGCGAAAGACGGCTCCCTCGCCGCCCTGCTCGGCGCTTCGCCAGGTGCTTCGGTAACCGTTTCGATCATGCTCGAGCTGATCGAGAAATGCTTCCCGGCCAAGGCCAAGGGTGAGTGGGCGGCCAAACTGGCGGAAATCTTCCCGGCCCGCGAGAAGGTTCTGGAAACCGATGCTGCGCTGTATCGCAAGATCAACACGCAGAACAACATCGCCCTGGAACTGGTTGAAGAAAGCAGCGAGACCCCAAGCTTCGCTTGATCTTGCGCCATAAAAAAACGCCCCGTACTCGGTGAGTGCGGGGCGTTTTTTTATGGCCAGTATTTGAAACACTGACCTCTGTGGCGAGGGAGCTTGCTCCCGCTTGAGTGCGCAGCGCTCACAAGAGTTTGGGGCCGCTGCGCAGCCCGGCGGGAGCAAGCTCCCTCGCCACAGGGATGGTGTTAGGCGCGGGCTTTTTCGATCAGTTCGATGTAGTCCGGAGCGTTGCGCTGATCGGCGATCAGATCAACGAAGGTCTTGCCGTACTCATCCTTGCCATCCACGTCGTAACCGGCCGCGACGAAGAACGTCAGAAAGCGCTCGAAATCGTCGATACGCAGACCACGGTAGGCCTTGATCAGTTTGTGCAGCGACGGCGAAGTGGCGTCGACCGGTTCAAAATCGAGGAACAGCTTGATCTGCTCATCGCCGATCTCGTCACCAATCACCTGTTTCTTATCTTTACGCATTGCCGACTCCAGCTCGCAGACATTACACGGGGCGGGCAGTTTACCCCTGCCCAGCCACCAGGCTCAACGCGCACGAACGGCCCCGGTGTGCAGATCGGCCCAGATGTGGCCGTTGGCGTAACTGAGGAACTGTACATACACCGTGTCGTTGCGCAGCAAATCGATCACAACCCGGTACTGGGCCAGCGGGTAAAACAGGGTCAGGGTTTTGCTCTTGTCGTCATAAGCCGGTTTTTTCAGGCTTTTGCTTTCGCCATCGAAATTGACCAGCACCTGGGCGATGGTTGCGCCCTTGTTCAGCGACTTACCCTTGAGGCGAATCATCAGCGGTGAAGTGACCGGAATCGGCTGCTGATTGGACTGGCGTTGCGCACCGACCACCACCGAATAATCGGTGACCTGCAGCAGTTGTTGCTGCTCGGGTTCGGCATCGCGCAGGGTCAGGTCGTCCGGCGGCAGGAATTGACTGTGCATCGGTGCCGGGGCGGCGGCCAGAGGCAGGCTGAGGGTCAGCAACAGGGCGGCAAGGCTGCGGATCAAGAGGCTCATGACAGGCTCCGGGGGCGGGGCCGAGCACTCTAGCATGGGTGTAGCAGATGGATCAGCACACACAAAACAACTGTGGGAGTGAGCCTGCTCGCGATAGCGTCGTATCAGTCAACATCAACATTGCTGACAGACCGCTTTCGCGAGCAGGCTCGCTCCCACAAGGGATAGCGCGGGGTCTTACATGCCTTTAACGGCAAAGATCCCGTTGGCGTTGCGCCAGTAGCCTTTGTAGTCCATGCCGTAACCGAAGATGTAACGGTCAATGCACGGCAGGCCGACGAAGTCTGCTTTCAGATCAGGACGCGCCTTGCGGTCGTGATCCTTGTCGATCAGCACGGCGGTGTGCACTTTGCGTGCGCCGGCGTGTTTGCAGAAGTCGATGATCGCGCCCAGGGTGTGACCTTCGTCGAGGATGTCGTCGATGATCAGCACGTCGCGGTCGATGAACGAGACTTCCGGCTTGGCTTTCCAGAACAGGTCGCCGCCGCTGGTTTCGTTGCGATAACGGGTCGCGTGCAGGTAGGACGCTTCCAGCGGGAATTGCAGGTGAGTCAGCAGTTTGCCGGAGAAGATCAGGCCGCCGTTCATCACGCAGAACACCACCGGGTTGCTGTCGGCCAGTTGTTCGTTGATTTGTGCACCGACGCGGGCGATGGCGGCCTCGACTTCAGCTTCGGTGTACAGGCAGTCAGCCTCTCGCATGATTTGACGGATATGCTCGAGATCAGCGGACATGGCGCTCTCCAGGGGGATGTTTTCGGAAAAGCGGGCAAAGGTACGCATCCCGTGAGGTCGAATCAAGCCTTAATGGACTAACGTACTCAATGTCCTATAGGACATCACCCTCGGATAGATTAATCTAGGCCGGTTTTTTTGCCCGCCGCCGGAGTTTTTCCATGCCCATCCTCGAGATCCGCCACCCGCTGATCCGCCATAAACTCGGCCTGATGCGCCGCGCCGATATCAGCACCAAGAATTTCCGTGAGCTTGCTCAGGAAGTCGGCGCCCTGTTGACCTATGAAGCTACAAAAGATCTGCCGCTCGAATCCTACGATATCGCCGGTTGGTGCGGCACTGTGTCGGTGGAAAAAATCGCCGGCAAGAAGATCACCGTCGTGCCGATCCTGCGCGCCGGCATCGGCATGCTCGAAGGCGTGCTGAGCCTGATCCCGGGTGCCAAGGTTTCCGCTGTGGGCGTTGCCCGCAATGAAGAAACCCTGCAAGCGCACACTTATCTGGAAAAACTGGTTCCGGAAATCGACGAACGGCTGGCGATGATCATCGACCCGATGCTCGCCACCGGCAGCTCCATGGTCGCGACCATCGATCTGCTGAAGAAAGCCGGTTGCAAGGACATCCGCGCAATGGTGCTGGTGGCCGCGCCGGAAGGCATTGCCGCTGTGGAACAGGCTCACCCGGACGTGACCATCTACACCGCTTCCATCGATGAGCGTCTGAACGAACACGGTTACATCATCCCAGGGCTTGGCGATGCCGGTGACAAGATCTTCGGTACCAAGCAGAAGGACGCGTGAGCATGCAGCAAGAGTTCAACGATCCGCTCTGGCGCACGGTGCTGTCCGGCGCCCAGATGCTGTTCGTGGCTTTCGGCGCCCTGGTGCTGATGCCGCTGATCACGGGTCTTGACCCGAACGTGGCACTGTTTACCGCGGGTCTGGGGACGATCCTGTTCCAGATCGTCACCGGGCGTCAGGTGCCGGTGTTCCTCGCGTCGAGCTTTGCCTTCATCACCCCGATCATTCTCGCCAAGGGCCAGTTCGGCCTCGCCGCGACCATGGGCGGCGTGATGGCAGCCGGTTTCGTCTACACCTTCCTCGGCCTCGCCGTGAAAATCAAAGGCACCGGTTTCATTGACCGTCTGCTGCCGCCAGTGGTGATTGGCCCGGTGATCATCTCCATCGGTCTGGCCATGGCGCCGATTGCCGCGAACATGGCGATGGGCAAGGCGGGTGACGGTTCCGAGCTGATCCACTACCAGACCGCGATGATGATCTCGATGCCGGCGCTGCTGACCACGTTGATCGTGGCGGTGTTCGGTAAAGGCATCTTCCGTCTGGTGCCGATCATTTCCGGGGTGCTGGTCGGTTTTGCCATGTCGTTCTATTTTGGTGTGGTCGATACCGCGAAGATTGCGGCGGCGCCATGGTTCGCCCTGCCGCACTTCACTGCGCCAGAATTCAACTGGCAGGCGATCCTGTTCATCGTTCCGGTGGCGCTGGCTCCGGCCATCGAGCACATCGGCGGCGTGATCGCGGTGGGTAGCGTGACCGGTCGTGACTACCTGAAGAAGCCGGGCCTGCATCGCACCCTGCTCGGTGACGGCATCGCTACCACGGCGGCCGGTCTGTTTGGTGGCCCGCCGAACACCACCTATGCCGAAGTGACCGGCGCGGTGATGCTGACCAAAAACTACAACCCGAAAATCATGACCTGGGCGGCGATCTTCGCCATCACCCTGGCGTTCATTGGCAAGTTCGGCGCGCTGCTGCAAAGCATTCCGGTGCCGGTGATGGGCGGGATTCTTTGCCTGCTGTTCGGCTCGATCGCGGCAGTGGGGATGAACACTTTGATCCGTCACAAGATCGACCTCGGTGAGGCACGCAATCTGGTGATCGTGTCGGTGACCCTGGTGTTCGGTATAGGCGGTGTGCTGGTCGGCACCGGCACTGGCCCGGACGACTTCGGCCTCAAAGGCATCGCGCTGTGCGCGGTGGTGGCGATTGCGCTGAACCTGATTCTGCCGGGCAATGATGGCTGGAAGAACAAGAAGGCGGATGAGCCGCTGATCTAAGGCTTTAGATCTTTATTGTCTGACAGATAGCTTTCGCGAGCAGGCTCGCTCCCACATTGATCTTCGGTGCGCTGAAGATCCCCTGTGGGAACGAGCCTGCTCGCGATGCTTTCAGAGGGCGAACGGCGCTCTCTCGCACAGGGTCGCCAACGCCTTCGCCCATTGCGGGTCGTCATTCAGGCACGGCACCAGCACCAGCTCCTCGCCCCCCGCTTCGCGGAACTGTTCCTTGCCGCGATCACCGATCTCTTCCAGCGTCTCGATGCAATCGGCGACAAACGCCGGGCACATCACCAGAATCTTCTTCACGCCGCTTTGCGCCAGCTCGTCCAGCCGCGCTTCGGTGTAGGGTTCGATCCACTTGGCTCGCCCCAGACGCGACTGAAACGACACCGACCATTTGCCATCGGCAATGCCCGCGCGCTTGGCGAACTCGGCGGCGGTGCGTATGCACTGGGCGCGGTAACAGGTGGCCAGGACTGCCGGCGAAGCGTTCTTGCAGCAATCCGCGTTTTTCAAGCAGTGATTGCCAGTCGGATCGAGCTTGGTCAGGTGCCGCTCCGGCAAGCCATGGAAGCTCAGCAGCAAGTGATCGTAGTCCTGCTGCAAATGCGGGGTAGCGCTGGCGACCAGCGCGTCGATGTATTCCGGCTGATCGTAAAACGGTTGCAACACTGAAAGCTGCACATCGAGTTTGTTCTCGCGAATCACCCGCTTGGCTTCTTCGATCACCGTGGTCGTGGTGCTGTCGGCGAACTGTGGATACAGCGGCGCCAGCGTGATGCGCTTGTGCCCCGCAGCCACCAGTTGCAGCAATTTGGTTTCAATCGACGGTTCGCCATAACGCATGGCCAGTTCCACCGGGCCGTGGGTCCACTGGGTGGTCATCTGCTGCTGCAGACGACGGCTGAGCACCACCAGCGGCGAGCCCTCCTCCCACCAGATCGAAGCGTAGGCATGGGCCGATTGCTCGGGGCGCTTGATCAGGATCAGCGACACCAACAGCCGCCGCACCGGCCACGGCAGGTCGATCACATACGGGTCCATCAGAAATTGATTGAGGTAGCTGCGTACATCGGCCACCGAGGTGGAGGCCGGGGAACCCAGGTTGACCAGAAGCAAGGCGTGATCGGTCATGCATCGTCCTATTTCAAAGGCGGCCGGAGAGATCATCCAAAGCCGCGCGCAAATCCGTGAACTGGAAAGTGAAACCCGCTTCCAGCAAGCGTGCCGGCACGGCCCGTTGGCCACCCAGCAACAGCAATGACATTTCGCCAAGCCCGACCTTCAGCGCCAGGGCCGGCATCGGCATGAACGCCGGGCGGTGCAGTACGCTGCCCAGCGTCTTGGCAAACTCGCGATTGCGCACCGGTTTCGGTGCGCAGGCATTATAAGGACCGCTCGCCTGATCGCGGTGCAGAAGAAAATCAATCAGGGCGATTTGATCATCGATGTGAATCCACGGCATCCACTGTCGACCATTGCCCAGCGGCCCGCCGAGCCCGAGTTTGAACGGCAGCAACAGCCGCGACAAAAAGCCGCCCTCGGCCGACAGCACCAGCCCGGTTCGCACCAGCACCACGCGGATGCCCTGGCTTTCGGCACGCTGGGCGGTTTCCTCCCAGGCAATGCACAACTGACTGGCAAAATCGTCGATCACTGGCGGCGACTCTTCGGTCAGCTCGCGTTCACCGCCGTCGCCGTACCAGCCGACAGCAGAACCGGAGATCAACAACGGCGGTTTCTGCTGCCGTGTTTCCAGCCAGGCCAGCAGGGTTTCGGTGAGCGTGATGCGGCTGCTCCACAACAACGCCTTGCGCCGATGGGTCCATGGCCAATCAGCGATCGGCGCACCGGCCAGGTTGACCACCGCGTCCAACGGCTCGTTGCCGAAGTCTTCGAGGCGCGCAATCGCGCGCACCTGCGCGCCACAGATTTTCGCGACCTTTTCCGGGCGTCGACTCCACACCGTCAATTGATGGCCCTGCCCCGACCAGTGTCGGCAGAGCTGACGGCCTATCAAACCAGTACCGCCGGTCAGCAATATGCGCATGACTTCTTCCTCGCGTGGCGTTTTACCCGGATCACTAGTCTATTTTTATAAGCAGGGATCTTTTCTATCGGGCAGGCTCTATTGTTTAACCATAGGCCAAGCTGTCAGAACGAGAACGCTAGAAGTTATACCAAAAAACAAAATTGTACAGGTTTCATTGACGGCGTAGTCTGTACAGAAAGGTAAACGAGGCCCCTATGACTGTACCTATCGCAATCATCGGCACCGGCATCGCCGGACTCTCCGCCGCGCAGGCGCTGACAGAGGCCGGACACACCGTCCAGCTCTTCGACAAAAGCCGCGGCAGTGGCGGACGCATGTCGAGCAAACGCAGCGACGCCGGTTCGCTGGACATGGGCGCGCAATACTTCACCGCCCGCGACCGGCGTTTCGTCACCGAGGTGCAACGCTGGCAGAGCTTGGGCTGGGTCGCCGAGTGGACGCCGCAGCTCTACACCTTTCAGGGCGGGCAACTGAATCTGTCGCCGGACGAACAGACGCGCTGGGTCGGCACGCCACGCATGAGCGCGATCACCCGGGGTTTGCTCGACGGTCTGGAAGTGCACTTCGCCTGCCGTATCACCGAGGTGTTTCGCGGTGAAGAACACTGGCACCTGCAGGACGCCGAAGGCTTCACCCACGGTCCTTTCAGTCACGTGGTGATTGCAACGCCAGCGCCGCAAGCCACGGCGTTGCTGGCTGCCGCACCAAAACTCGCTGGCGCCGCCGCCGGGGTGAAAATGGACCCGACCTGGGCCGTTGCCCTCGCCTTCGATACGCCACTGGATACACCGATCGAAGGCTGCTTCGTGCAGGACAGCCCCATCGACTGGCTGGCACGCAACCGCAGTAAACCGGGGCGCGATACCACCTGCGACACTTGGGTGCTGCACGCCAGCAGCGCCTGGAGTCGGCAACACATCGACCTGTCCAAGGAAGCGGTCATCGAGCAACTGCACGGTGCATTCGCCGAACTGCTGCACAGCGCGATGCCCGCTCCGACTTTCAGCCTCGCCCACCGCTGGCTCTACGCACGCCCTGCGACCGGCCACGAATGGGGCACGCTGGCCGACGCCGATCTGGGCTTGTACGCCTGCGGCGACTGGTGCCTGTCGGGGCGTGTCGAAGGGGCCTGGCTCAGTGGCCAGGAAGCTGCACGCCGTTTGCACGAACACCTGCAATGAATCGCATCAATCCGCAAAAATTGCTGCTGTCGAAGTGGACAGCAGCCCACCCGCAAAACCGCGAAAAACATTTTCTGGTCACCGAACTGTTCCGGGATGAGGAAGGCACGGTGCTGGAGATCGAGTTGCAGGCGGTGCTGACCAAGCGCGCCGAACGCCTCGATTGGCAGACGTTGAAGAACAACGATCACTGGTTACTGGGCTGGCAATAAAGATCCTGTAGGAGTGAGCCTGCTCGCGATGGCGTCGCATCATTCAACATCAATGCTGCCTCCCATAGTCGATCGTGGTAAACCTGGAAAAACTTATACAAATGAGTTGACTTGTACACGCATGAATCTATGCTGAGGAAAAGTTGTACAGAGATAAATATCTGTACAGGAATAGATTCGAGGTGTGCATGTCCGATCTTTCTGCTTCCCGGCCAAAAATCGCCATCAGCGCCTGCCTGATGGGCGCCGAAGTGCGCTACAACGGCGGGCACAAGGAATCGCGGTTGTGCAGCCGCACCCTTGCCGAGTATTTCGAATTCGTGCCGGTATGTCCGGAAGTCGCGATTGGCCTGGGCATCCCGCGCGAACCGATCCGCCTGGTTGGCGATCCCGATGCTCCTGAAGCTATCGGTACGGTCAATCCGCAAATCAATGTCACCGAACCACTGGCAGCCTACGGGCAGAAAATGGCCGGCGAGCTCAATGACATCTGCGGCTATATCTTCATGCAGCAGTCGCCTTCGTGCGGTCTGGAGCGGGTCAAGGTCTATCACGCCAATGGCGCGCCGGTGAACGGCGGTGGCCGTGGCATCTACGCTCAGGCGTTCTGTGCGCAGCACCCTGACCTGCCGGTGGAAGAAGCCGGACGTCTGAACGATCCGGTGTTGCGGGAAAACTTCATCACCCGCGTGCTCGCCTACAGCGCCTGGCAGCAGGTGCTCGAACAAGGCTTGAGCCGCCGCGCACTGACCGAATTCCACTCACGCTACAAATACCTGCTGATGGCACACAACCCTGAGCAATACAAAGCCTTGGGCAAACTGCTGGGCAACATGGCCAAGACCGATCCGGTCGAACTCGGCCCGCGCTATTTCAGCGAGTTGATGAGCGCGTTGAAGAAATGCGCTACCCGCCGCACCCACAGCAACGTGCTGCAACACATCAGCGGCTACCTGAAACAGGCGATCAGCCCGGAAGACAAACAGGAAATGCAGCATGTCATCGGCCAGTACCGCCACGGCATCGTGCCGCTGGTGGTGCCATTGACTCTGCTCAAACACCACTTTCGCCAACACCCGGATCCGTACATTGCGCGGCAGGTTTACTTGCAGCCGCATCCGGAAAACCTCAGCCTGCGAAACGCCATTTGATGAACGACAAACTCGACACCAGCGCCCAGGAAGACCTCGGCGCCGACTTCAAGAAAGCCCTCGACGAGGGCTGGCTGCCGATCCGCGAAGTGGCGCGGCAGACCGGGGTCAACGCCATCACCCTGCGCGCCTGGGAGCGCCGTTACGGGTTGATCGTGCCGCAGCGCACGCCCAAGGGCCATCGCCTGTATTCCAGCGAACATGTGCAACGAATCCTGACCATCCTGACCTGGCTTAATCGAGGCGTGGCTGTCAGTCAGGTCAAACCGTTGCTTGATGCTCCGCAAGCCTTTACCGAGACGGTGGAAAACGACTGGCAACGGCAGCGCCAGTCCTTGCTCGGCGCCGTCATCCAGCTCAATGAGCGCAACCTCGACGACAGCATCAACCAGGCCATGGCCCTGTACCCGCCACGCACCCTGTGCGAGCAATTGCTCCTGCCGCTGCTGGCCGAACTCGAGCAGCGCTGGCAAGGCCAGTTCGGCGCACAGATGGAACGGGTGTTCTTTTATTCCTGGTTACGCAGCAAATTCGGCGCGCGCATCTACCATAACAATCGGCAATTACACGCTGCGCCGTTGCTGCTGATCAATCACTCGGACCTGGCACTGGAACCTCACCTGTGGCTATGCGCGTGGCTGATCAGCAGCGCCGACTGCCCGGTGCAAGTGTTCGACTGGCCGCTACCGGCCGGAGAACTGGCGCTGGCGGTCGATCATCTGCAAGCGCGGGGAGTGCTGCTGTATTCCAGCAAGGCGATGAATCTGGCGCAGCTGCCAAAACTGCTGAATGGCATCGGCACTGCAAAAATGCTCGTCGGACCAACGGTATGCATCCACCAGACCGAGTTGTCCGTAAGAACCCCTGAGATCGCTGATCTGATCCTGGCCGAAGACCCGCTCTCGGCACATCAGGAACTGGTTCAGCGTGGGCTGATTTGATGGAAACCGCGATGCAATTGATCTGGCTGCGCAGCGACCTGCGCCTACATGACAACACCGCCCTCGCGGCCGCCGCAGCGCGCGGCCCGACGGTTGCCGTGTATCTGTTGAGCCCGCAGCAATGGCTGGAACATGACGACGCCGCGTGCAAGGTCGACTTCTGGCTGCGCAACCTGCGTGAGCTGAGCAGTCGCCTCGGCGAGCTGAACATCCCGTTGCTGCTGCGCACCGCCAATCATTGGGATCAGGCCCCGGCGGTGCTGCTCGAACTTTGTGTGCAATTGAATATTCAAGCTGTGCACGTCAACGAAGAATATGGCATCCACGAAAGCCAGCGCGACGCCGCGGTGGCGGTGGCCCTGAAGACCAAAGGCATCGCTTTCCACAGCTACCTTGACCAACTGCTGTTCAAGCCCGGCACGGTACTGACCAAAACCGAAACCTACTTTCAGGTGTTCAGCCAGTTCCGCAAGGTCTGCTATGAACGCCTGCACCGCTCGATGCCGGCGCTGGTCAAGACGCCCGGCAAACAGGCAAAGCTGAACATCGACAGCGATCCGGTGCCGGCATCCGTAGCCGGTTTTGCAACGCCGAGCGAGTCTTTGCGCACACTGTGGCCGGCCGGCGAACAGGAAGCCCGGCGCCGTCTCGACACCTTCGCCGACGCGCAGATCGACTACTACCAGAGCGAACGCGACTTCCCGGCCAAACCCGGCACCAGTCAACTTTCCGCGTACCTCGCCGCCGGGGTGATCTCGCCGCGCCAATGCCTGCATGCGGCCCTGCAAAGCAATCAGGGCGAGTTCGACAGCGGCAAGGTCGGCGCGGTGACCTGGATCAACGAGCTGCTGTGGCGCGAGTTCTACAAACACATTCTGGTCGGCTACCCACGGGTTTCGCGCCACCGCGCATTTCGCCCGGAAACCGAAGCCCTGGCCTGGCGTGATGCGCCGGACGATCTGGCGGCCTGGCAAGAGGCGCGCACCGGTTTGCCAATCATCGATGCGGCCATGCGCCAACTGCTGGAAACCGGCTGGATGCACAACCGTCTGCGGATGATTGTGGCGATGTTCCTGACCAAGAATCTGCTGATCGACTGGCGTGAAGGCGAGCGCTTTTTCATGCGCCACCTGATCGACGGCGATCTGGCGGCGAACAACGGTGGCTGGCAATGGAGTTCTTCGACCGGCACCGATTCGGCGCCGTACTTCCGCATCTTCAATCCGCTGAGCCAATCGGAAAAATTCGACAGCGAAGGCCTGTTCATCAAGCGCTGGCTGCCTGAACTGGCCGGCCTGAACAAGAAGGAAGTACACAACCCGGCCAGCGCCGGCGGACTGTTCGGCGTGGCGGATTATCCGGCGCCGATCGTCAATCTCGGGGCTTCGCGCGAACGCGCGCTGGCGGCGTTCAAGAACCTGCCGTCGCGCTCGTCTATGGAAGAAGTTCATGAGTGAATTCCTGCGCCGCTTCGCCCGCCAGTTCGCCGAGTTGAACAAAGACAACTTGCAACGTCTGGGCGAGCTGTACAGCGATGACATTCACTTCACCGACCCGCTGCATGAAGTGCAGGGGCTGGTGCAACTGCGACATTACTTCAGCGAGCTGTACGCCAACGTCAGCGAACTGCGCTTCGATTTCCACGGCTTCGACCAGATCGCTGACGGTGAAGGTTACCTGCGCTGGGTCATGAGTTACCGCCACCCGCGTCTGGCCGGTGGTCAATTGATTCGCGTCGCCGGGTGTTCGCACCTGCTGTGGCGGGACAAGGTTTATCGCCACCGGGATTATTTCGATGCCGGGGCCATGCTGTATGAACATTTACCCGTATTGGGCCGGGTGATCGCCTGGTTGAAAAGGAGAATGGGATGAGTCGTACACCTCCACGGCGTTATTGGCTGACCGGTGCCAGCAGTGGCATCGGCGCAGCACTGGCTGAAGAGATTCTGAAAAGCGGCGCGCATCTGGCTGTGAGCTCGCGTCAGGTGGCACCGCTCAAAGTGCTGTCGCAACGTTATCCGGGGCAAGTGCTGGTGGTGGCCGGCGATCTGACCAACAGTCAGACCGTGCGCGAAATCGGCCAGCAGATCGAACAGGCCTGGGGCTCACTGGACAGCGTAATTCTCAATGCCGGCACCTGCGAGTACGTCGACGCCCGCCAGTTCGATGCCTCGATCATCGAACACGTGGTGCGCACCAACCTGCTCGCCAGCAGTTACTGCATCGAAGCGGCCCTGCCGTTGCTGCGCAAAGGCACCGCGCCGCATCTGATCGGCATGGCCAGCTCCGTGACCTACCTGCCGCTGCCCCGAGCCGAAGCCTACGGCGCGTCGAAAGCCGGGCTGCGCTATCTGTTCGAATCGCTGCGGATCGACCTGGCCGTCGAGGGCATCGATGTCACCATCATCAGCCCGGGTTTTGTCGAAACCCCGCTGACCGCCAAGAACGACTTCCCGATGCCGTTGAGCTGGCCTGTGGATAAAGCGGCGCGGCACATCTTCGCCAAGCTCAAGGATCGTCCACTGGAGATCGCCTTTCCGGCACTGTTCATGGCGGCGCTGTGGCCACTGTCGAAGCTGCCCGCGCGCCTGCAACTGGCGATCGGCAAGCGCATGGTGCGCAGCAACCCACCGCTGCGAGACCCGATATGAAGATTGCCATTGTCGGCAGCGGAATCGCCGGCCTGACCTGCGCTCACCTGCTCAATCGCCGACACGACATCACGGTGTTCGAGGCCAGCGACTGGGTCGGCGGTCACACGCACACCGTGCAGGTGACCGTCGATGGCCGCGAATATGCGGTGGACACTGGGTTCATCGTGTTCAACGACTGGACCTATCCGAACTTCATTCGATTGCTCGGCCAGATCGGCGTGTCGTTCAAACCGACGGAAATGAGCTTCTCGGTCACCGACCCGGACACCGGTCTGGAATACAACGGCAACAACCTCAACAGCCTGTTCGCCCAGCGCAGCAACCTGCTGTCCCCGGGGTTTTGGGGCATGTTGCGCGACATTCTGCGCTTCAATAAAGAAGCCCAGCGCGACCTCGCCGAACAACGCATTGCCGCCGATACCACGCTCGACGATTACCTCAAGGCTGGCGGTTATGGCGAACGTTTCATCCTGCATTACATCGTGCCGATGGGCTCGGCGATCTGGTCGATGCCGATGGCCGAGATGCTCAATTTCCCGCTGCAATTCTTTGTGCGCTTCTTCAAGAATCATGGCCTGCTGTCAGTCAGTGATCGCCCGCAATGGCAGGTGATCGAGGGCGGCTCCAGTGCCTATGTCGCGCCACTGACCGCAGCGTTCCAGGACAAGATCCGCCTCAGTTGCCCGGTGACGCGCATCGATCGCGATGAACACGGCGTGGTTATCCACAGCCCGGCCGGCATCGAGCGTTTCGACAAAGTCGTGCTTGCCTGCCACAGCGACCAGGCCCTGCACTTGCTTGGCACGCCAAGCCAGGCGGAACGCTCGATCCTCGGCGCCCTGCCCTATGCCGATAACGAAGTCGTGTTGCATACCGATACCCGTCTGCTGCCGACCCGCAAACTGGCGTGGGCCAGCTGGAACTATCGCTTGAGCGGCGCCGGCCATACCCACGCGGCCGTCACTTACGACATGAACATCCTGCAGGGTATTCAGAGTGACACCACGTTCTGCGTCAGCCTCAATCAGAGCGCCGGGATCAGCCCGTTCAAGGTGCTCGCCAAATACATCTACGCCCACCCGCAATTCAGCCTCGCGGCCGTGGCGGCGCAGAACCGCTGGGCAGAAATCGACGGTCAGCAGCACACCCATTATTGCGGCGCCTACTGGGCCAACGGCTTTCATGAGGACGGCGTGATCAGCGCGTTGCGCGTGGCCGCCGCGTTCGGGGAAAGCTTATGAACAGCGCCCTGTACAGCGGCTGGATCGGCCATCGACGCTTTTCGCCCAGACGCCACGAATTCCGTTACCGGATCGGTCTGTTGTACCTCGATCTGGCGGAACAGGACGCCGTGTTCGGCCTGTCACCGTTTGCCAGTCGCAGCCGCTTTGCACCGTTTTCGTTTCGCGAAACCGACTACCTGAAAACCTTCACCGGCAGCGGCATGCGCCTGATCGACGCGGTGCGCCAGCAAGTCGGCGTCGCCATCGGCCATCAACCGCAGGGTTCGATCTGCCTGCTGACCCAACCGCGCAGTTGGGGTCTGGCGTTCAATCCGGTGAGTTTCTTTTATTGCCACGAGGCCGACGGGCAACTGGCGGCGATTCTCTGCGAAGTCACCAACACGCCGTGGCGCGAGCGTTATCACTACGTGCTGCCGGCCCGCACACCGACCGACCTGCAAGACTTTCACCAGCACTTCGCCGTGGCCAAGGCCTTTCATGTCTCGCCGTTTTTGCCGCGCGATCTCGAGTACCGCATGAGCTTCAGCCCGGCTGCGCAAAACCTCGGCGTGCACATGGCCGACTGGCAGGGTGAGCACAAGCTGTTCGACGCCACGCTCAATCTGCAGCGCGAACCCCTCGACCGCCACAGCCTGCACCGCTACTTGCGACGTTTTCCGTGGATGACCGCGAAAACCTGCCTGGCGATTTATTGGCAAGCCGTGCGCCTGTTGCTCAAGCGTGCCCCGATTTTTGCTCATCAGGCTGCCGACGGCAGCTTTCAGATCGCCACTGTGCCTCCCAAGGAGCACCGCCATGAAATCCTCTAGCCTGTCGGTCAGTCGCTTCAGCACCAACGGTTTGACCGGTTCGCTGCTGCGTCGCGGCGTTTTGCGGCAACTCAGTCAGCTCAAACACGGGCAATTGCTGGTGGTCGAGGATGGCGAACGCCTGATGTTCGGCACGCCGGGCAGCCACCTGCTCGGCGAAATCCATGTGCAGGACGCGGCGGTGTGGGGCATGGTCGCCGGCAACGGATCGATCGGTGCCGGCGAAGCGTTTATCCACGGTTACTGGAGTTCGCCGGATCTGACCGCCGTGGTGCGAGTGTTCGTCAGCAACCTCGACGTACTCGACGCCATGGAGCGCGGCCTGGCCCGCCTCAGCCGGCCGCTGGTGCAAGGCCTGCACTGGCTCAACCGCAACACGCGCAAGGGTTCGCAGAAAAACATCGCGGCGCACTATGACCTCGGCAACGATCTGTTCGAACAGTTTCTCGACCCGACCATGATGTATTCGGCGGCGCAGTTCCTCAGCCCCGACGACAGCCTGGAACAGGCTCAGTTGAACAAGCTGGAACGGATCTGCCAGAAGCTCGCACTCAAGCCCGAAGATCATCTGCTGGAGATCGGCACCGGTTGGGGCAGCATGGCGCTCTACGCCGCGCAGCACTACGGCTGCCGTGTCACCACCACGACGCTGTCGAAAGAGCAGTACGCGTTTACCGCCAGGCGCATTGAAGCACTGGGGTTGCAGGATCGGGTGACGCTGCTGCTCACCGACTACCGCGACCTCACCGGCGAATACGACAAACTGGTGTCGATCGAGATGATCGAAGCGGTCGGTCACCGCTTCCTGCCCACCTATTTCAAGCAATGCGCGCACCTGCTCAAGAGCAACGGCCTGATGCTGTTGCAGGCGATCACCATCCGCGAGCAGCGCTACGAGCAGGCCAAGCGCGGCGTCGACTTCATCCAGCGCTACATCTTCCCCGGCGGCGCCCTGCCCTGCGTGCAGAAGATGCTCGAAGTGGTCAGCCGCGAGACCGATATGAACCTGCTGCACATGGAAGATTTCGGCCTGCACTACGCCCGCACCCTGCGCCTGTGGCACGAAAACTTTCGCCGCGCCCATGGCCGTTTGAGCGAGTTGGGTTACGACGATTACTTCCTGCGACTGTGGGAGTTTTACCTGTGCTACTGCGAGGGCGGGTTTCTGGAGCGCACCATCGGCACCGCGCAACTGCTGCTGGCCAAACCGGCCGCGATGCCGGCGCCGTTACTCGGACGCTTCGATGCTTGAGCGGCTGATCAATGCCGTGCTGTTCCAGGTCGGCTGGCTGGCCTGCGTGATCGGCGGCGACAGTCTGTGGCTGCTGCTGGCGCTGGCGGTGTTGGTGGTCCATTTTGGCTGGATCAGCAGTTGGGCGGCGGAAGGCCGTTTGATCCTCAGCGTGGTGCTTGTCGGTACAGCCGTAGACAGTCTGTTGCGCGCTGCCGGGGTGTTCGAATTCCAGGATCTGTCGCCGCTGATTCCGCTGTGGCTGATGCTGCTCTGGGCCTTGCTCGCCACCACGTTGCGGCACTGCCTGCAATGGAGCGCCCGCCCGTGGTGGCTGGCCAGTGTGCTCGGCGCGGTGGGTGGTGCGGTGTCCTATTACGGCGGTGGACGTTTGGCCGGCGTGCAATTTCCTTACGGTGAAGTGCCGACCCTGATCGGCATCGGCCTGCTATGGGCGCTGCTGTTTCCGCTGCTGCATGCCATGGCACGGCGGCTGGCCCACTGAGCGTCTGTCAGGCCTTTCACACAGCAACCGGTGGCTGCCTTACACTGCGCAGCATGAAAACCATTCCCCACCAGCAAATCACCGAGCCAGCGGTCACCTGTTCGACCTGCGCAGCGTGCTGTTGCCAGCTCGAAGTGATGCTGATCACCGACACCGGCGTGCCTGAGCGCTTTATCGATACTGATGAGTGGGGTGGAGAAGTGATGCTGCGTCTGGACGACGGCTGGTGCGCGGCGCTGGATCGCGACAGCATGATGTGCACGATCTATGAGAAACGTCCGCTGATCTGTCGCGAATTCGAGATGGGTGCACCGGAGTGCATTGAAGAACGCAAAGGCATTGCCACTGCTTACCGCTGATTCCGAAAAACACTACTGAAACAAATGTAGGAGTGAGCCTGCTCGCGATTGCGGAGTACCAGTCAAACAAATGTTGGCTGACACTCCGCAATCGCGAGCAGGCTCACTCCTACAGAGGTTATGTGTAGCGCTTACAGCGGCATCGTGTAATGCAGCGCGTAGCTTTCTACACCGTCGTTGCTGCTGGCCAGGCCGGCGTTGGAGTAGTGCGTCGCACGAATCCCCACTTCATGCCCACCGTTGAAGCGCAGGCCAAAACCGATACGGTCTTCGAACTGGAAAGAGCCGCCGATGTTGTTGCTTTCATACTTGGTGTTCGAGAACGCTGCGACACCAATGCCCGCCTCAACATACGGTTTGACCGACTGACCGGCAAACTCGTAAACGAATACCGGCGAGAACGACAGGCTGTTGTTGCTGGAAGTCTTGTCACCCTCCCAGTAAGTGTAAGCGCCGCTCCAGTAACCGGTCAGGCGACCGACGTCACTTTGCAGCCAGCTTTTGTCCCAATCGAAATTCA
The DNA here is from genome assembly GCF_900215165.1 of Pseudomonas sp. LAMO17WK12:I5. Classification (NCBI taxonomy): domain Bacteria; kingdom Pseudomonadati; phylum Pseudomonadota; class Gammaproteobacteria; order Pseudomonadales; family Pseudomonadaceae; genus Pseudomonas; species Pseudomonas sp. LAMO17WK12:I5. The sequence continues at coordinate 557,389 of NZ_OBDS01000001.1, forward strand.
TGCCCAGGCGATAGGTCATGGTCGAATCGCTGGTCGCACCCACTGCAAACTCAACGCCTGCGGCTTGTGCGGTAATACTTTGCCCCATCAGTGCGGCCGCAATCGCGGCCAAGCAGAATAGTCGCTTCACGTTGAAACTTCCTTTTCCGGAACGATCGTTTGGTTTTCTAGATAACTCATCGCTATAGAAGCTAGCGCTTGATTAGAAGTTCAGCTCTTTTTTTAGTTATTTCACATTTTTTTTACAAGCTGAATTTTTCGACGTCGCCGGCAACCTGACCCAACAGGGGCAGGGTCTTGCGGAAGAACTCGGGGTCGGCGCTGGTCCAGAATCTGACCGGGCGGTTCGGCCCTTCGGCCAGCAGATCACGTTCGGCCAGCAACCGTTGCAGTTGCCGCGCTACCGCCGCGCCGGTATCGATCAGGCTGATGCTGTCGGAGATCATCGTCTTGAGCATCGGCTTGAGAAACGGATAGTGAGTGCAACCGAGTATGATCGTGTCGCAACCGTTGGCCAGCAGCGGATCGACGTAATGCTGCAGCAACGTGCGCAACTCGGCGCTGTGCAGATCACCGCTTTCAATCAGTTCCACCAGACCGGGGCACGGCTGGGTGATGACGCGAACGTCAGCGGCGAAGCGGTCGAGCAACGCGGCGAACTTGGCACTCTGCAACGTGCCGGTGGTGGCGAGTACGCCAACCACACCACTGCGGGTGGCGGCAGCAGCGGGTTTGACCGCTGGCTCCATGCCGACAATCGGCCATTCGGGGAAATCCCGGCGCAGATCAGCAACCGCGGCCACCGTCGCCGTGTTGCAGGCGATCACCAGGGCCTTGGCGCCCTGCTCACGGAAAAATCCGGCCATCACATTGCAGCGCTGGCGGATGAACTCCGGGGTTTTCTCGCCGTAGGGAATATGCCCGCAATCGGCGAAATACAGCAGGGATTCATGGGGCAGCAAACGCTGGATTTCCGCCAGTACCGACAAGCCGCCGACACCGGAATCGAACACCGCGATCGGCGCCTCACGCATGCTGCGAACCACAGACGCTGCACCCCGGATCGCGCTTGACCCGCAGTTCACGAAAGCGCGAACCCAGTGCATCGATCAACAGCAAACGCCCCACCAACGGTTCACCAAAACCGACCAGCACTTTCAACGCTTCAAGCGCCTGCAGGCTGCCGACCAGCCCCACCAGGGGCCCGACCACACCGGCCTCGCTGCAGGTCAATTCGGCTTCGCTGCCATGCCCGTACAGGCAGTGGTAGCACGGACTTTCCGGGCGACGCGGGTCGAACACCGACAACTGCCCTTCCAGACGAATCGCCGCGCCGCTGACCAGCGGTTTGCGCGCTGCCACACACGCGGCGTTGACCGCCTCGCGGGTGGAGAAGTTATCGGAGCAGTCGAGCACCAGATCCACCGCCGACACGGCGGCGGCCAGGGAATCCTCGTCCAGCGCCTGACGATGAGGCACCTGTTTAATCTCGGGATTGATCGCGCTCAGGCGCTTGAGCGCCGAGTCGACCTTGCTCATGCCGACGCTGTCGGTGTCATGAATGATCTGGCGTTGCAGGTTGGTCAGGTCGACCGTGTCGAAATCCGCCAGATGCAACTCACCGACACCTGCCGCCGCCAGATACAGCGCGACCGGGGCGCCGAGACCGCCAAGGCCGACAATCAGCACACGGCTGTCTTTCAGCTTCAGTTGCCCATCGATATCGATGTGTTGCAGCAGAATCTGCCGGCTGTAGCGCAGCAATTCCTGATCATTCAGCACGGCAGGCGCCCCAGGCTGATCCGTTGATGGCCGCCCAGATCGGTGCGGCTGTGGACTTGTTCAAAACCGCGAGTGAGCAACAGATCACGCACAGCTTCGGCTTGATCATAGCCGTGTTCGAGCATCAGCCAGCCGCCGGCTTCCAGATGATCCGGGGCCTGGGCGACGATCAGGCGCAGATCGTCGAGCCCGTCGACACCGGCCACCAGCGCGCTGGCCGGTTCGAAGCGCACGTCGCCCTCGACCAGATGCGGGTCGGCAGCCGCGATGTACGGCGGGTTGCTGATGATCAGATTGAAGCGCTGGCCTTCGAGGGCGCTGAACCAGTGGCTGCTCAGCACCGTGGCGTTGTTCAGGATCAAGCGCTGACGGTTGCGTTCGGCAAGGGCCACGGCTTCCAGCACGCGATCCACCGCCGTGACGTTCCACGCCGGGCGTTCGCTGGCCAGGGCCAGGGCAATCGCGCCGCTGCCGGTGCCCAGATCGAGGACTTTCGCCGGCGTTGCCGCCAGCAGTTCCAGTGCGGCCTCGACCAGCAACTCGGTGTCTGGGCGCGGGATCAGAGTGTGCGGCGCCACTTCCAGATCGAGCTTCCAGAACCCCTGCTGACCAAGGATGTAGGCCACCGGCTCGCCACTTCGACGCCGTTGCAGGTACTCGGTAAAAATCAGCACCGCTTCGCTGGGTACGATGCGCTCGGGCCAGGTGTGCAGGAAGCTTCGCGATTTGCCCAGTGCCGCTGCTAGGAGCAATTCGGCATCCAGGCGCGCGGTGGGCGAGTCCGGCAATTCGGCAGCGCGCAACAGACTGGCAATGATGGTCATTTATTCACCTATCGCTGCAAGTTGGTCGGCCTGGTATTCGGCCAGTAAAGGCTCGATCACCGCTTCAACGCCACCGGCGAGAATTTCATCGAGGGAGTACAGGGTCAGGTTGACGCGATGGTCAGTGACCCGGCCCTGGGCAAAGTTGTACGTGCGAATGCGCTCGGAACGGTCACCGGAACCCACCAGCAACTTACGCTCGCTGGCAATCGCATTCGCCGCCGCTGCGGTTTGCTGATCGTTGAGCTTGGCCGACAGCCAGGCCATCGCCCGGGCACGGTTCTTGTGCTGGGAACGTTCTTCCTGACACTCGACGACGGTGCCGGTCGGTATGTGCGTGATGCGGATCGCCGAGTCGGTGGTGTTGACGTGCTGACCACCGGCCCCGGAGGAGCGGTAAGTGTCGACACGCAGATCCGCCGGGTTGATCTCGATGGCTTCCCGTTCGTCCGGCTCGGGCAACACCGCCACGGTGCAGGCCGAGGTGTGGATACGGCCCTGGGATTCGGTGGCAGGTACACGCTGTACGCGGTGCGCGCCGGACTCGAATTTCAGCTTGCCGTAAACGTTGTCGCCTTCAATGCGAGCGATGACTTCTTTATAGCCACCGTGCTCGCCTTCGTTTTCCGAAAGAATCTCCACGCGCCAGCCACGTCGTTCGGCGTAACGCGAGTACATGCGAAACAGATCGCCGGAGAAGATCGCCGCCTCGTCGCCACCGGTACCGGCGCGAATTTCGAGAAAGACGTTACGCCCGTCATTGGGATCCTTGGGCAGCAACATGCGCTGCAGATCATCTTCCAGCCTGATCAGCAATTCCTTGGCTTCGCGGACTTCTTCCACGGCCATTTCACGCATGTCCGGGTCGCTGTCCTTGAGCAGCGCCTGGGCGCCTTCAAGATCACTTTGTACGCCGAGCAGCTTTTTGTAGCCTTGTACCACCGGCTCGAGTTCGGCGTATTCCTTGGAATAGGCGCGGAATTTGGCCTGATCGGCAATGACTTCGCCGTCGCCGAGCAGCGCGGTCAGTTCCTCGAAACGGTCCTGGAGGGTGTCCAGCTTGTTGAGCAGTGACGCTTTCATTGCGGTTTTTTATCCGAAAAACTATCCGGTGAGCCCTCGAGGGCAAAGAGTTCCTGGGCCATGGCCAGCGCATCGAGGCGGCCTTCGGCAGAAAGCTTTTTCAATTGCACGCTGGGCGCATGCAACAGTTTATTGGTCAGGCCGCGGGCCAGTTGCCCGAGCACATCTTCGGCGTTGCCGCCGTTGGCCAGCAGGCGCAGGGCTTTTTGCAGCTCCTCGTCGCGCAGACGTTCACTCTGTTGCCGATAGGCCTTGAGCACATCGACGGCCGCCAGCTCGCGCAGGCGCACCATGAAATCGTCGGCACCGACCGAGACCATCTCTTCCGCCGCCTGGGCTGCACCCTGACGACTTTTGAGGTTCTCGGCGACCACTTCGTGCAGATCATCGACGCTGTACAGGTAAACGTCGTCGAGTTCGCCGACTTCCGGCTCGATGTCGCGGGGTACGGCGATGTCGACCATGAAGATCGGTTTGTGCTTGCGCTGCTTCAGCGCGCTTTCCACCGCGCCCTTGCCGAGGATGGGCAATTGGCTGGCGGTCGAACTGATCACGATATCGCTACGCACCAGCTCCGCCGGAATGTCCGAGAGCAGCACCGCGTGCGCGCCGAACTGCTCGGCCAGAAGGCTGGCGCGCTCCAGCGTACGGTTGGCGACCACGATGCGCTTGACCCCCAGCTCATGCAAATGGCGGGCGACCAGCGTGATGGTCTCGCCGGCACCGATCAGCAGGGCCTGGCTGCGTTGCACGTCGCTGAAAATCTGCTTGGCCAGGCTGACCGCGGCAAACGCCACGGACACCGGGTTTTCGCCGATGGCGGTGTCGGTACGCACTTGCTTGGCGGCATTGAATGTCGCTTGAAATAGCCGCCCCAGCAGCGGGCCGATGGTCCCGGCCTCACGCGCCACGGCGTAGGCCGATTTCATCTGGCCGAGAATCTGCGGTTCGCCCAGCACCAGCGAGTCGAGCCCGGAGGCGACGCGCATCATGTGACGAACTGCCGCATCATCTTCATGCACATAAGCACTCGCGCGCAGCTCATCGAGGCTTAAATGGTGATAATCGGCCAGCCAGCGCAGAACCAGATCAGCCGAAACCTGATCCTGTTCTATATACAGCTCACTGCGATTGCAGGTGGAGAGGATCGCAGCTTCGCGGCTGTCGGTGAGTCGGCAGAGCTGCTGCAAGGCCTCCACCAGCTGCTCAGGGGTAAAGGCCACGCGCTCGCGGACGTCTACTGAAGCAGTCTTGTGGTTAATACCGAGTGCAAGGAAGGCCATTCAAGGTCGCTGATGGTGACGTGAAGCCGGCAATTGTCCTACTTCGTCAGATTCAGAACAACTACCGCTGACTATTGTCCCAATTGTCGGCCACTATAAAGGCCACATTCGAGACTCGGTTATGTTTGGCCGAAGGCTTGTGTCATGATGATCCGACCGCAGGTTAGTCGTCCTCTTCCTATATGAATAGATCTTCCGCGTTGCTCCTTGCTTTTGTCTTCCTCAGCGGCTGCCAGGCCATGGCACCCGTTTCGCCGGACGGTACCCCGCCGGTCGAAGACACCGCGTCCACGCCTGAAAAACCCAAGGTTTACAGCTCGTTCAGCGAGGAAACCGTTTTCAGCCTGCTGAGCGCCGAACTCGCCGGCCAGCGCAATCGGTTCGACATTGCCCTGGACAACTACGTAACCCAGGCGATCAATACTCAGGACCCGGGGGTTTCCGAGCGCGCGTTCCGCATCGCCGAATATCTCGGTGCCGACCAGCCTGCGCTGGACACCGCACTGATCTGGGCAAAAAACGCCCCGGACGACCTCGAAGCGCAACGTGCCGCCGCTGTACAGCTGGCCCGCGCCGGGCGTTATGACGACTCCATGGTCTATATGGAGAAAGTCCTGCAGGGCAAGGGCGACACCCATTTCGACTTCCTCGCGCTGTCGGCCGCCGATACCGATCAGGAAACCCGCAACGGCCTGATGAAAAGTTTCGACCGTCTGCTACAGCGCCACCCGAAGAACAGCCAGCTGATTTTCGGCAAGGCCCTGCTGCTGCAACAGGACGGCGACAATAAAGCCGCCCTGACACTGCTCGAAGACAACCCGCCGGAAGAAGGCGAGATTGCGCCGATCCTGCTGCGCGCGCGTCTGCTGCAAACCATGAATCGTGGCGACGAAGCCCTGCCGCTGTTGCGGAAAAGCATCAAGAAATACCCGGACGACAAACGCCTGCGCCTGACTTATGCGCGCACGCTGGTTGAACAGGACCGGATGGATGACGCCAAGGTCGAGTTCTCCACCCTGGTTCAGCAATACCCCGAAGACGATGAACTGCGTTACTCGCTGGCGCTGGTGTGCCTGGAAGCCAAGGCCTGGGACGAGGCCAAGGGTTATCTGGAAGACCTGATCGCTCGTGAAAGCCATGTCGATTCGGCGCACCTGAACCTCGGTCGCATCGCTGAAGAACGCAATGACCCGCAAGGCGCGCTGATCGAATACGCGCAGGTCGGCCCGGGCAACGACTATCTGCCGGCGCAACTGCGTCAGGCCGATATTCTGATGAACAACGGCAAGACCGCTGAAGCCCAGAGCAAACTGGCCGCTGAGCGTGATGCCCAGCCGGATTACGCGATCCAGCTGTATCTGATCGAATCCGAAACCCTGTCGGCCAACAAACAGGACGACAAGGCCTGGAAAACGCTGGATAAAGCCTTGCAGCAATACCCGGACGATCTGAATCTGCTCTACACCCGGGCCATGCTCGCGGAAAAACGCAATGATCTGGCACAGATGGAAAAAGACCTGCGCCTGATCATCAAGCGCGACCCGGACAACGCCATGGCGCTCAATGCGCTGGGCTACACCCTGTCCGATCGCACCACCCGCTACGCTGAAGCCAAGGCCCTGATCGAACAGGCGCACCAGATCAATCCGGAAGACCCGGCGGTACTCGACAGCCTCGGCTGGGTGAATTTCCGCATGGGCAATCTGGACGACGCCGAGAAATATCTGCGTCAGGCGCTCGAGCGTTTCCCGGACCACGAAGTCGCCGCGCACCTGGGCGAAGTTCTGTGGGTCAAGGGCAATCAGCGCGAGGCCAAGCAAGTCTGGGGCAAGTACCTCAAAGATCAGCCCGACAGCACCATCCTGCGCAGCACCATCAAGCGCCTGACCGGATCCGAGACTCTTTAACTCATGTTTTTGCGCCACGTTATTGTTTTCAGCTTCATCGCCCTGCTCGCCGGTTGCGCGGGCTTCGGCGCTCGCGAATCGGTCGAGGGCCACGGCAGTCCGGCTCAGTGGGCCGCGAACAAACAACAGCTGACCGGCCTCGACGGCTGGCAGATCGACGGCAAGATCGGCATTCGCGCACCGAAAGATTCCGGCAGCGGCACGCTGTTCTGGCTGCAACGCCAGGACTACTACGACATTCGCCTGTCCGGCCCGCTGGGTCGTGGCGCGGCACGTCTGACCGGGCGCCCGGGCAAGGTTTCGCTGGAAGTCGCCAATCAGGGCCGCTATGACTCCGAGTCGCCGGAAGCGCTGCTCGAAGAGCAACTCGGCTGGAAGCTGCCGGTCTCCAATCTGGCCTGGTGGGTCCGTGGCCTGCCGGCCCCCAGCAGCAAAAGCCGTCTGACCCTCGATAACGACAGTCGCCTGGCCAATCTGGAACAGGACGGCTGGAAGGTCGAGTACCTCAGCTACGCCGAGCAAAACGGTTACTGGCTGCCCGAGCGGATCAAGCTGCATGGCACCGATCTGGACGTGACGCTGGTGATCAAGACCTGGCAACCGCGTAAATTGGGGCAATAAAGCATGACCGCTCCACGCCTGACGCTGCCGTCGCCGGCCAAGCTCAACCTGATGCTGCACATTCTCGGGCGCCGCGCGGACGGCTACCACGAATTGCAGACGCTGTTTCAGTTTGTCGATTACGGCGACGAAATCACCTTCGCCGTGCGCGATGACGGTTTGATTCATCTGCACACCGAATTCGCTGGCGTGCCCCACGACAGCAACCTGATCGTGCGCGCGGCGAAAATGCTGCAGCAACAGTCCGGCTGCACACTCGGCATCGACATCTGGATCGACAAGGTGCTGCCCATGGGCGGCGGAATCGGTGGCGGCAGCTCGAATGCCGCGACCACCCTGCTCGGCCTCAATCACTTGTGGCAATTGGGCTGGGATGAAGATCGCCTCGCGGCATTGGGCCTGTCGCTCGGCGCCGACGTGCCGGTTTTCGTCCGTGGTCACGCGGCATTTGCCGAAGGCGTGGGCGAGAAACTGACCCCGGTCGACCCCGAAGAACCGTGGTATCTGGTGCTTGTGCCGCAAGTCTCTGTAAGTACGGCAGAAATTTTTTCCGATCCTTTGTTGACACGTAACACGCCGCCCATTAAAGTGCGCCCCGTTCCCGAGGGAAACAGTCGAAATGACTGCTTGCCGGTGGTTGCAAGGCGTTATCCAGAAGTACGTAACGCATTGGATTTGTTAGGTAAATTTACCGAAGCAAAACTCACCGGAACTGGAAGTTGTGTGTTTGGGGGCTTCCCAAGCAAAGCTGAAGCTGATAAAGTCTCGGCCCTTCTGACAGAGACCCTTACAGGGTTTGTAGCGAAAGGAAGCAACGTTTCGATGTTGCATCGCAAGCTGCAAAGTCTGCTCTAAAAGGAATCAAGTGCCAGGCACTTGAAGCAACAGATACAGGGGCGTCGCCAAGCGGTAAGGCAGCAGGTTTTGATCCTGCCATGCGTTGGTTCGAATCCAGCCGCCCCTGCCATTTTCTATACTCATCCAGGTTACCCTCAGCCTCTAGGTACTGCGCGTGTCCAAGATGATGGTCTTTACGGGGAACGCTAACCCCGATCTGGCTCGGCGTGTTGTACGTCAGCTGCATATCCCTCTCGGTGACATCTCTGTCGGTAAATTCTCCGACGGCGAAATTACTGCCGAGATCAATGAAAACGTTCGCGGTAAAGACGTTTTCATTATTCAGCCGACTTGCGCTCCGACCAACGATAACCTGATGGAACTGGTAGTGATGGCTGATGCCTTCCGCCGCTCCTCGGCTACTCGTATTACTGCTGTTATTCCTTATTTTGGTTATGCCCGTCAGGATCGCCGTCCGCGTTCCGCACGTGTGGCTATCAGCGCGAAAGTCGTTGCTGACATGCTTACCGTAGTCGGCATCGACCGTGTTCTCACGGTTGATCTGCATGCTGACCAGATTCAGGGTTTCTTCGATATTCCGGTAGATAACATCTACGGCTCCCCGGTTCTGGTGGATGACATTGAAGATCAGCGCTTCGAAAACCTGATGATCGTGTCCCCGGACATTGGTGGCGTCGTGCGTGCACGGGCTGTTGCCAAATCCCTGGGCGTGGATCTCGGGATCATCGACAAACGCCGTGAGAAAGCCAATCACTCTGAAGTGATGCATATCATCGGTGATGTCGAAGGGCGTACCTGCATTCTGGTCGATGACATGGTCGATACCGCCGGCACTCTGTGCCACGCGGCCAAGGCCCTGAAAGAGCATGGCGCAGCCAAGGTCTTTGCCTACTGCACACACCCTGTGCTGTCGGGTCGGGCCATCGAGAATATCGAAAATTCCGTGCTGGACGAGCTGGTGGTGACTAACACCATCCCGCTGTCCGCTGCAGCACAAGCCTGTGCACGTATCCGTCAACTGGATATCGCACCGGTTGTTGCCGAAGCGGTTCGCCGCATCAGCAATGAAGAATCGATCAGCGCGATGTTCCGTTAAGGGCCCTGCCCTTCTCGAAATGTCTCGTTGACGAAAAGCGCCCCGCCCCGGCATTCCTGTCGGGGCGGGGCTTTTTTGCCCATACCGTGTTTGGCGCTGGTCGCAAACGCCACTCGGTCATGGCTATTTTGGAGATACAAAATGAACGATTTTACTCTGAATGCTGAAGTGCGTTCCGACCTGGGGAAAGGTGCGAGCCGCCGCCTGCGTCGTCTCGCCGCTCTGGTTCCAGCTGTTGTTTACGGTGGCGACAAAGCCCCTGAATCCATCAGCATGCTGGCCAAAGAAGTTGCCAAACTGCTCGAAAACGAAGCGGCTTACAGCCACATCATCGAGCTGAACGTTGGTGGCAAGAAACAAAACGTCGTCATCAAAGCCCTGCAACGTCACCCGGCCAAAGGCCACGTGATGCACGCTGACTTCGTACGCGTTGTAGCTGGCCAGAAACTGACCGCTATCGTTCCTGTGCACTTCATCAACGAAGCTGCTCCAGTGAAGAAAGGCGGCGAAATCTCGCACGTTGTTGCCGAGATCGAAGTTTCCTGCCTGCCAAAAGACCTGCCTGAGTTCATCGAAGTCGACCTGGCTAACGCTGAAATCGGCACCATCGTTCACCTGTCGGACCTCAAAGCTCCTAAAGGTGTCGAGTTCGTTGCTCTGGCACACGGCGATGACAAGGCAGTAGCCAACGTCCACGCTCCACGTGTTGCTCCAGAAGCTACCGAAGAAGGCGCAGCAGAGTAATTTCACTCTGTTCGTCGGAGTGAGTGAAACATCGCGGACTGGAACGTAGCGAGAAAGCGGGCGAGAACGCGGAGTTTACATTCATGGTAAATGAGCAATTTTCGTCCACTTTCGCCGCCTTCACTGATCGCGGCGATGTTAACCACCACTCCAAGGAAGGGCCCCTATCGTGACTGCCATCAAACTGATCGTTGGCCTGGGTAATCCAGGCGCTGAATACGAACAGACCCGGCATAACGCAGGGGCCCTTTTTGTTGAGCGTATCGCCGCCGCGCAAGGTGTGAACCTTGTGGCCGATCGCAAATATTTCGGCCTGACCGGGCGCTACTCGCATCAGGGTCAGGATGTTCGTCTGCTGATTCCCACCACCTACATGAACCGCAGCGGCCAGGCCGTGGCGGCACTCGCCGGTTTCTTCCGCATCAAGCCTGAAGAAATCCTGGTGGCGCACGACGAACTCGACCTGCCTCCGGGCGTCGCCAAGCTCAAGCAGGGCGGCGGCCATGGCGGTCACAACGGGTTGCGCGACATCATCGCGCAACTGGGCAATCAGAATACTTTCTACCGCCTGCGGCTTGGCATCGGCCACCCGGGCGTCGCCAGTATGGTTTCAAATTTCGTCCTGGGTCGTGCGCCACGCGCCGAACAGGAAAAACTCGATGCCAGCATCGACTTTGCCCTCGGCGTGCTGCCGGATATCCTCGCCGGTGAATGGAACCGCGCGATGAAAAACCTGCACAGCCAGAAGGCCTGACTCTAATCCGAGGGGAAACACCATGGGATTCAATTGCGGCATCGTCGGCCTGCCTAACGTCGGCAAGTCCACCCTGTTCAACGCCCTGACCAAATCCGGTATCGCGGCCGAGAACTTCCCCTTCTGCACCATCGAGCCGAACAGCGGCATCGTGCCGATGCCGGACCCACGTCTGGAAGCCCTGGCGGCCATCGTCAATCCGAAGCGCATCCTGCCGACCACCATGGAATTTGTCGACATCGCAGGCCTGGTGGCCGGCGCCTCGAAAGGTGAAGGTCTGGGCAACAAGTTCCTGGCCAACATCCGCGAAACCGACGCCATCGCTCACGTGGTGCGCTGCTTCGAAGACGACAACGTGATCCACGTTTCCAACAGCGTCGATCCGAAGCGCGACATCGAAATCATCGACCTGGAACTGATCTTCGCCGACCTCGACAGCTGCGAGAAGCAACTGCAGAAAGTCGCGCGCAACGCCAAGGGTGGTGACAAGGACGCCGTGGTTCAGAAAGCTCTGCTTGAGCAACTGATCGCGCACTTCACCGAGGCCAAGCCTGCGCGCAGCCTGATGAAGAACATGAGTGCTGACGAAAAGTCGGTGATCAAGGGCTTCCACCTGCTGACCACCAAACCGGTCATGTACATCGCCAACGTCGCTGAAGACGGTTTCGAGAACAACCCGCACCTGGACGTGGTCAAGGCCATCGCCGAAGAAGAAGGCGCCATGGTTGTTCCGGTGTGCAACAAGATCGAAGCGGAAATCGCCGAGCTCGATGACGGCGAAGAGAAAGACATGTTCCTCGAGGCTCTGGGCCTGGAAGAGCCTGGCCTGAACCGCGTGATCCGCGCCGGCTACGAAATGCTGCACCTGCAGACCTACTTCACCGCCGGTGTCGAAGAAGTCCGCGCCTGGACCGTCCGCGTCGGTGCCACCGCACCACAAGCTGCTGGCGTGATCCACACCGACTTCGAAAAAGGCTTCATCCGCGCCGAAGTCATCGCCTACAACGACTTCATCCAGTACAAGGGCGAAGCCGGTACCAAGGAAGCCGGTAAATGGCGCCTGGAAGGCAAGGACTACATCGTCAAAGACGGCGACGTGATGCACTTCCGCTTCAACGTGTAAGCGACACGCCCAAGAAAAAGCCGCGTTTGATACGCGGCTTTTTTGTGCCTTACAGATTTGTTTGCAACACCACCAATCCCCCTGTGGGAGCGGGCTTGCTCGCGAAGGCGGTGGGTCAGCCATATTAATATCGACTGATATACCGCATTCGCGAGCAAGCCCGCTCCCACCGTTGGAATTGTGTAGGTCAGGTTTTTTTGGTGCGCGGCAGGAAGATCGCCAGCACGCCAAACAACGGCAAAAAAGAGCACAGGAAATACACGTACTCGATCCCGTGCACATCCGCCAGATGCCCCAGCAGCGCCGCACCAATCCCGCCGAAACCAAACATCAAGCCGAAGAACACCCCGGCGATCATCCCGACATTGCCCGGCACCAGTTCCTGCGCGTAAACCACAATCGCCGAGAACGCCGAGGCGAGAATGAAGCCGATCACCACGCTGAGGACAGTGGTCCAGAACAGATCGACGTGCGGCATTAGCAACGTGAACGGCGCCACGCCGAGGATCGAAAACCAGATCACCGCCTTTCGCCCGATCTTGTCGCCGATCGGCCCGCCAAAGAACGTCCCCGCCGCCACCGCGCCGAGAAACAGGAACAGGTGCAGCTGTGAACTGGCCACCGACAGGTCGAACTTCTCGATCAGGTAAAAGGTGAAATAGCTGGTGAGGCTGGCCATGTAGAAATACTTGGAAAACACCAACAGCCCCAACACCACCAGCGCACTGATCACCCTGCCCTTCGACAACCCGTGAGTCGCCGCCTGCCCGGCCTTGAGCTTGAACAGGTTCAGGTGATGGGCGTACCAGCGGCTGATGCGATACAGCACGAACAGCGCAAACACCGCGAACAGACCGAACCACGCCACGTTGCCCTGACCGAACGGAATGATGATCGCTGCCGCCAGCAACGGGCCGAACGCAGAACCGGCGTTACCACCGACCTGGAAGGTCGATTGCGCCAGACCAAAGCGTCCGCCCGAGGCCAACCGCGCGATCCGCGAAGCCTCGGGATGAAAGGTCGAGGAGCCGATACCGATCAGCGCCGCCGCCAACAGAATCAATGGAAAACTGCCGACCACCGACATCATCACGATGCCAATCAGCGTGCAGATCGAACCTGCCGGCAACAGCCACGGTTTCGGATGGCGGTCAGTGTGATAACCGACCCACGGCTGCAACAGCGACGCGGTCAATTGGAAGGTCAGCGTGATCAGGCCGACCTGGGTGAAGCTCAAGCCATAGTTGGCTTTGAGCATCGGATAGATCGACGGCAGCACCGACTGAATCAGGTCGTTGATCAAATGCGCCAGCGCCACCGCGCCGATGATACGCATCACCAACGGGCTGCTTTGGGGAGGAGCGGACGCCGAGGCAGCGGCGGTCTGAGCGTTGCTGATAGCCATGAAAGTTTCCGTACAGCAGATGGGTGCACGCAGGCAGGTGCGTCAATGTGCCATTTTTCGGTGCGCCAGCGCCATCCCCTTAGCCAGCTAACTAACTGACTGACCGTCGCACGCGAAGTGATAGCGCAACGCCATGGTCTGAATCTTGCCTTGCTTCTCCCCTCGAACGCGGCGGCCTTACAAAGGCCTCCGAGAATGGGAAGTTTCGCTACAGAGCCGGCCTACAGAGCGGGCGAGAGTGAACTTTCGAGGCCTTTTAGCAGGGCACGACATCCAGGTCGCACGACCGTGATGCACGCCAATGGTGCGTGGTGTCCAGAGGAGTCATGAGGCATGCAGGCTTTCCTTTCACCGGGGATCAAATTGCTGGGGCGGTTTGGCTTCGCACGTAAATTCCAGCTGTTGTTTCTGCTGTTCATTCTGCCGTTGGCCGGCAGCCTGTTGATGATCGGCCAGGACTATCGCGACAAGCTCAACCTGATTTCCGGCGAGCGTGCCGGCGTGCGCCAGTTGCTCAGCCTCGATGCGCTGGACAACCTGCTCGCCGCCCAGCGTGACCGCGCTGCTCGCTGGCGCGCCACCGAAACCAATCGCCAGCCAACCCCGGCGACCCTCGCCGCCATGGCTACGTTCGACGCGGTGCAACCAGCCGTCCAGCAAGCCACCAGTGATTTGGGCAACGCGCTGAAAAATGAAGGTGCCGAAGGCGAAACCCTCGCCCGTTATCAAGCCCTGCAAACCGCGCTCGCTGGTCTGGATTCGAAAAGCCTGAGCGGCGTCGGCTGGTGGCCGGACGGTTACGACCGTTTCACCAATGCTCTGAGCGCCCTGCAAGCCTTGCGCGAGCAAATCGTCATGGACAACCGCCTGACGCTGGCGCCATGGCTGGAAACCTATCTGCTGACGCAGATCTCGACCCAGCATGCACCGGATCTGATCGAGCGCGTGGGTCGACTCGCCGCCGTCGGCCAGGCTTCGGTGGTCTCGGGACAATTCACCCTGCAAAGTCGCTTGCAGCTACGCGACCTGCGCGGCCGCATCGGCGACGCCCGCGAGCAGCTTGTCAAAACGGCAGGCCTGCTCGAAGCGCGCATGCCGAGCGATCTGCAAACCTGGGCCGGTCAATACCACGACAGCCTCAAGCGTCTGGACGCTGGGCTGAAGGTGCTGGATGACGGCGTGTTCGGCGGCAGCATTACCCTCAAACCCGAAGATTTCGAACGCAGCCTCGACGCCCTGCTGAGCGATCTTGCGTCGTTGCGCCAGCAATCGCTGCTGTCGCTGGATCAGCGCCTGGACGCCTACCACGCGTCGGCGATTCGTCAGTTCATCGTGGTCGCCGCCGTGTTCGGTTGCCTGTTGCTGGCGGCGCTGTACCTGTTCGTCTGCCTGCAGGCTTCGATACGCCGCAGCGCCAGCGGCATTACCCTGCTGGCCGAGGCCCTGCGTGACGGCAATCTCAGCCTGCAAGTGCCGGTGGTGGGCCGCGATGAGCTGGCGGCGATCAGCACCGCGCTCAACGTCGCGGTGGTGCAACTGCGCGCGAGCATGCTCGGGGTCGATCACGAAACCTCACAACTGAGCCACGCGGTGCGCAGCCTCAACGATCATTCCAGCGGCGCGCTGAGCGAAGTCGAGGCGCAGCAATTGCAGATCAGCCAGATCGCCGCCGCTGCCACGCAACTGGCCGCCACTTCGCAAGGTGTGGCGCAGAGTTGCGAACAGGCTTCCGGCAGCGCCCAGTACACCCGGCGCATCGCCGCGGACAGCAGCCGCGACAGCCAGCGCACCACGGCGAGCATTCAGCAACTTAACCAACGCCTCAACGAAACTGCCGCCGCACTCGGTCGAGTCAGTGAGCAGGGCCAGCAGATTCAACTGGTGGTCGACACCATCCGTGGCGTCGCCGAGCAGACCAACCTGCTGGCGCTCAACGCTGCGATCGAGGCGGCACGCGCCGGCGAACAGGGACGCGGCTTTGCCGTGGTCGCCGATGAAGTGCGCAGCCTGTCGCAGCGCACCCAGTCATCGACCGCGCAGATTGCCGGCACCGTCGACAGCTTGCGCGCCACGGTCAACGAAGCGGTGAGCCTGATGGAGGCCGCGTGCGGCCAGGCACAATCGGATGCTGAAGCCGTGACCGGTCTTGGTGAACGTCTTGGTGAAATCGCCAGCGCGGTGCAAAGTGTCACTGACACCTTGGCGCAGATCGCCACCGCCGTTGAGGAACAGGCGAGCACCGCCGATGAAGTCAGCGGCAATATCCAGCAGGTCGATCAGGCGGCGATGCGTTTGCTTGAAGGTGCGCGGGCGGTGAACCTCGCAGCGGACACGCTGAGCCAAGGCAGCCATGCGTTGAGCGCCAATACCGCGAGATTCCAGCTGCGTTGACGCCCTGCCCGCCCCCGATTTCCGGGGTCGGAGGATAAGCGGTTGAAAATAAGAAGAAATATTTTAAATTTACGCTTGACGCTTTTCCATTTCAGGGGAATAATGCGCGCCACTTGGCTACATAGCTCAGTTGGTTAGAGCATAGCATTCATAATGCTGGGGTCCGGGGTTCAAGTCCCTGTGTAGCCACCAAGTACTAAAAACGGCTTACCGAAAGGTAGGCCGTTTTTTTATGCCTCGAGAAAACCGCCCTCTGTGGTGAGGAGATAAATCCCTCACCACAATGCCAATCCTGACCTATTCAGGTCTGCTCTGCCGACAGGGCCATCAGCCCCTTCGCCCAGATCTGCCGAGTACGCAACCCGACCATCGCCCGCCAATCCGGATCGGCCGGATAGAACTGCTCCAGCAGTTTCAACTTGATCGCCCGCCCCGTCGCATCCAGCGGATCGCCATGCAGATGCAGCCAGTGATCATCGCGCAAATAACGATGCACCTCCGGGCCCGGATAGGTTCCGCATTCGATCACGAACGGCATCAGTTGCACGCCCGGCAACGCATTGAGCAATGCCTGTGAGGTGTAGCCGGTAGCCGTCGCTGCGACACCGGTTTCGCTCAACGTTTCGGCGCCGGTGTGCAAGGTGTACAACCATGGGCCGTAGATCGACTGTGCTTGCGCCAACGCCGGATAAGGCGCCTGGGTGATGGTCAGCAACATCGGATGACCGTATTCGCCGGCGCCGGTGTGCAGGTCGAAACACATCACGGTTTGCGCGCCTGCCAGATGCGCGTCGATGATCTGATGCAACGTGCGATTAGACCAACTCGGCGCGCGGCCGCCATAGAACAGTCCATCGGGATGGCTATGCTGACCGCCCTCGACAATCGACATCACCGCCGGCCAGCCGTGTTCGGCAATCTGTGCGTCGAGCAAAGCGTCGGTGCGCTTACGCTCGGGGCCGTGCAACTCGGTGCAGGCGTAGATCTCGTGCAGCGTGGCGTAGGCGCGGTTGTCCGGTAGCGATCCTGCGAAATCCAGGTGATTGCGGTTGAGGTCGATATTGTCTTCGTTGACCCGCCGCAGCCACGCGGTGCCCCACGGGTTGATCAGGTGAATCATCACTACCGCGACATCCTTAGGCAGCGAGCCCGGCACGAAAGTCTTCAGCCAGTCGATCTGGCAATCCGAGCCGTAATAGCCCTCGACTCCGTGAGTGCCGCTGAGCGCCACCAGCCGGCGCTTTGCCTGCGGATTACCGAGCACCGCGACATCGGTGCTCAGGGGCTCGCCAAAGGGGCCGCAACGCGGGTGCGCATACGAAGTGAGCGTGGCGCCAGCGGCGTTGGCGGCGGCAAGAAACCGTTCACGTTGATCGCGGTAACTGGACTCGGTGGGAAACTCGCTGTGCATATCGGCCTCTTGTGTTTTTTATGGCTTGACCTTTGTAGGAGTGAGCCTGCTCGCGATAGCGGTGGGTCAGTCAACTTGGATGTTGAATGTTATGACGCCATCGCGAGCAGGCTCACTCCTACAGGGGGATATTTGCGGTCGTTCTATTGAGTTTGACCCTAGCGAACATCCGCCCGAAAAAGAAAGACAAAAATGCCCACCGGTTTGCGTCGCGACCGAGCGGTCGATAAAGTCCGTCAGACCTTTCACCCCACGGACGGAGAGCCCCACGTGTTTCCAGCCCTGCCCCTGAGCCGCTTTCGCCTGCCTGCCCTGACGCTGATCATCAGCGCCCTGACCCTCACCGCGTGCAACGCCCCGCCCTCCTCGACCTTGCCGCTGGCGCCGGAGGCCGCTTCCGGTTACCGCACCGATCTGCAGACTCGCCACGCCAGTCAACATATGGCCGCTGCCGCCAATCCGCTGGCCGCCGAGGCCGGTCGCGAGATGCTGCGCAAGGGTGGTTCGGCCATCGACGCGGCGATTGCCATGCAAGCAGTGCTGACTCTGGTAGAACCGCAATCCTCCGGGATCGGTGGCGGCGCGATGATTGTGTTGTGGGACGGCAAACAGGTGCGCACCTACGACGGACGCGAAACCGCCCCGGCGGGTGCCAGCGAGAAGCTGTTCCTGCAGGCCGACGGCAAACCGATGCCATTCCCGCAGGCGCAGATCGGCGGGCGCTCGGTGGGCACTCCGGGCGTGCTGCGTGCGCTGGAAATGGCACACAAACAACACGGTCGCCTGCCGTGGGCCACGCTGTTCGAACCGGCGATCAAACTCGCCGAGCAGGGCTTTGCGATTTCACCGCGCCTGCATTCGCTGCTGGAATCCGACCCGGTAATCCGTAAATCGCCGGACATGGCCGCCTACTTCCTCAACCGCGACGGCAGCGTCAAAGCCGTCGGCACCCGTCTGCAAAACCCGGCATTGGCCGCCGTGCTCAAGCGCATCGCCAACGAAGGCCCGGACGCGCTGTACAAAGGCCCGATTGCCGAAGAGATCGTCGCCAAAGTGCAGGGCCACGCCAACCCCGGCAGCCTGTCGCTGAATGATCTTCAGCACTATCAGGCCAAGGAGCGCGCGCCGCTGTGCACCGACTATAAACGCTGGCAGGTCTGCGGCATGCCGCCGCCGTCGTCGGGCGGGATCGCCGTGGCGCAGATTCTCGGCACCTTGCAGGCGCTGGAAAGCCGCGACCCGCATCTGTCGCTGACACCGCTCAAACCTGTGAAAACCAACAAACCGGCCGGTATCGAACCCGATCCCCAAGCCGTGCACCTGATCGCCGAAGCCGAACGCCTGGCCTACGCCGACCGCGCGCAATACGTCGCCGACACCGATTTCGTTCCGGTGCCGGTCAAAGGTCTGGTCGATCCGGGTTATCTGGCCAGCCGCGCCAGCCTGATCGGCGAACGCAGCATGGGCAGCGCCCAACCGGGCACACCGCCGGGCGTGCAGGTGGCCTACGCGCCGGATCGCTCGCCGCTGCGCATCTCCACCTCGCAAGTCGTTGCCGTGGATGATCTGGGCGGCGCGGTGTCGATGACCACCACCATCGAAGCGGCGTTCGGCTCGCACCTGATGGTGCAGGGCTTTTTGCTGAACAACCAGATGACCGACTTCTCGTTCATCCCCGAAGAGCACGGGCAGAAAGTCGCCAACCGCGTCGAACCCGGCAAACGCCCACGCTCGTCGATGGCGCCGACGCTGATCTTTGACCGCAACAGCGGCGAATTCCTCGCCAGCGTCGGCTCGCCGGGCGGTTCGCAGATCATCGAATACGTGGCCAAGACCACCGTCGGCCTGCTCGACTGGAACCTCGACCCGCAAAGCGCCATCAGCCTGCCCAACTTCGGCAGCCGCAACGGCCCGACCGAACTGGAACAAGGCCAGTTCAGCCCGGCGTTGATTCAGGCGTTGAAGGACAAGGGACATGTTGTGAATGAAATCGACATGACCAGCGGCACCCAGGCGATCGTGCGGGTCAAGGATGCGCAAGGGAAAGCCTCGCTGGAAGGTGGCGCGGATCCACGGCGTGAGGGGGAAGCGTTGGGGGATTGAGGTTACGCAGGAAAAACAAAAGGCTTACCGCGAGGTAAGCCTTTTTTGTGCCTTATAAATTGTGCTCCTCTGCCGCAAGAGGCTAGCTAATCAAACCGGCAGGATTTTACCGTCCACCGCATCGCCAATCGTCAGGAAATGCCCGCCGGCCACGTGGTGCAGCGTGCGCAAACCGTCGTGCCCGTCGAAATGCCAACGCCCATCGCTGAACACCCGTTCATCCGCCTGAGCGGCGATGACTTCGGCGAGGAACAGGTCGTACTGCTCGTGGTTGCGCGGCTCCGGCAGCAAGCGGCATTCGAGCCAGGCCACGCAGCCTTCGAGCAGAGGCGCCTCGACGGTTTCACCAGCGAAGGTTTGCAGGCCATAAGCCTGAAACTTGTCTTGCCCCTGATTCTGCTGGATTTCCAGACCCGAGGTATTGCCGACGGTTTGCACGATGTCAGCCTGATTGACGCACGGCACGTTGAGCACAAAAGTGCCGGAGGCTTCGAGCAACTGGCGGGTCCAGGTGGACTTGTCGAGGACGACGGCGACTTTCGGCGGTTCGAAATCCAGCGGCATCGCCCAAGCGGCGGCCATGATGTTGCGCTGGCCGTCATGGGCAGCGCTGACCAGCACGGTCGGCCCGTGATTGAGCAGACGGTAGGCTTTGTTCAGGGGCACCGGGCGGCGGTGGGAAGCACTCATGGGGATCTGCTCCGGGGAAAAAGGAACAGATTGTAGCGCCACCTTCAACTGTAGGAGTGAGCCTGCTCGCGATCGCAGTAGTTCAATCAACATGGATGTTGAATGTCAGACCGATATCGCGAGCAGGCTCACTCCTACAGGGTTTAGTACAGGTCAGTTAGAGAGTTGATTGGCAAACTGGCCGACCGCATCCACCACTTTCTGCGCGCCGTCCTGGATCTCGACGATCACCGTGCCCGCCTCCGCCGCCAGCGCCAGGCCCTGCTCGGCCTGCAGCTTGCCATCGGTCATCAGGGCCACGGCGTTGCGTGCCATTTCCTGGTTCTGCCGCACCACAGTGACGATCTCTTCGGTCGCCTGACTCGTGCGCGAGGCCAGTTGCCGCACTTCGTCGGCCACCACCGCAAAACCTCGCCCCTGTTCACCAGCGCGAGCCGCCTCAATGGCAGCGTTGAGCGCCAGCAGGTTGGTCTGTTCGGCAATGCCGCTGATGGTTTTGACGATGGTACCGATCACCTGTGACTGCTCGTTCAGGGCTTCGATGCCCTCACCGGCCGCCTGCATGTGGCGCGACAGATCGCGCATCACATTCACCGCCTCGGTGACCACCGTGGTGCCCCGTTGCGCAGTGCTGTCGGTTTGCTGCGAAGTGCTGTAGGCAATGCTGGCCGCGTCGGCAACCGCTTGTTCGCGGTTGACCTGATCGGTGATCACCGTGGCGAACTTCACCACTTTGTACAGTTTGTTGTTGGCATCGACCACCGGGTTGTAGGACGCCTCCAGCCACACCGTACGACCGTGGCTGTCGACGCGCTTGAAGCGGTTGGCGACAAACTCGCCGTTGTTCAGGCGACGCCAGAAATTCTGGTATTCGGCGCTGTTGTATTCCTCAGGGGTGCAGAACATCCGGTGATGTTTGCCTTTGATCTGCGCCAGGTTGTAACCCATGCCCTGCAGAAAGCGCTCGTTGGCATTGAGCACGTTGCCATTGAGGTCGAACTCGATCACCGCCGTCGAACGCACCAAGGCACCGATCAGGTTTTCGTGTTCGCGGGAGGCTTCGATGGTGCGGGTCAGGTCGCTGGAGAAGATCGAGAAATGCTTGATCCGCCCGTCCGAAGAGCGCACCGGCTGCACGATGGAGCGCAGCCACGCCTCTTCGCCGTTACCGCGCAGCAGGCGCACTGCGCCAGCGAAATGCTCGCCACGGGTCAGTGCGGCCTTGAAACGGTGATGAAAGTCGTCGGCCTTCACGTGCGCCGGAACGATATCTTCAATGGCGCGCCCCACCAGATCCTGGCTCTTGTAGAGCATCTCGCCAAGGAAGTTCTGATTGACCGACTGAATCCGGCCATCGGGTTCCAGGGTCAGCACCAGCATCTCGCTTTCCAGGCTTTCCTTCACTTGCAGCAGGCTGGAGAGTTCTTCACGAAGCGTAGCCAGCTCTTGCTTGAGGCGTTTGTTGAACATGGGAAAGTACCGATAGGCAGGGTAGAAAGCGGGATGCAGCTTAACCATCGGCCTTGGAAAACTTTTCTGAAGAGCGTTTGAGACCGGCCAGTCAAAAATAATCCCGCCGGGCTTTTACTCCTATAGATCACTCCACTGAGCCGTTACAAAAGCCACCGCTCTGGCCCGGCCACTTCAGGTATTCTCAGGTCAAATTGCAACAACATGTTGCAGGTAACCGCCCGATAAGGAGTGCCGTTTTGGATTTATCGACCGCTGCCTGGATGATGCATGACACCCGCCTGATTCTTTGCTGCCTGCTGGCGATTGCGACGATCATCGTGTTGATCAGCGCCACCAAACTTCCACCTTTTCTCTCGATCCTGATCGGCACTTTTATTGCCGGTGTCGGCGCAGGTTTGCCGCCAGAGGATGTAGCGAAGGCGTTCAGCAAAGGCGCCGGGGCGATTCTCGGAGAAGCGGGGATCATCATTGCCCTGGGTTCGATGCTTGGCGCACTGATGGCCGAGTCCGGCGCTGCCGACCGTATCGCCTCGACGCTGCTCGGGCTGGGCAAAGGCAAGTCCCTGCCGTGGGTCATGGCGTTGGTGGCGATGGTGATCGGCCTGCCGCTGTTCTTCGAAGTGGGGCTGGTGATGATGGTGCCGATCATCTTCGTCATGGCCCGTCGCTCGGGTCAGCCATTGTTGAAAATCGCCATTCCGGCGCTGGCCGGGATGACCACCCTGCATGCCCTGATGCCGCCGCATCCCGGGCCGCTGATCGCGGTCAGTGCGTTGCACGCCGACCTTGGGTTGACCATGTTGCTGGGCTTCAGCATCGCGATTCCGGCGGTGATTCTGGCGGGGCCGCTGTACGGCAACTGGCTGTCGAAACGCATGCACGTCGATGAGCCGGCAGAGCTCGGCGCACTGTTCAGCGCCCCGCCGAAAGCGCCGCGCCAGCCGAGTTTCGGCCTGTCGCTGCTGATCATTCTGTTGCCGGTGCTGCTGATGCTCGGCAGCACCCTGGCCAAAGTCGCGATGCCCCCCGAAAGCAGCGTGGCCCTGACCCTGAAGTTCCTCGGCGAACCGTTGGTGGCGCTGGGCATTGCGGTGATGGCGGCGGTGATCTGCCTCGGCTGGGCCAACGGCATGCCGCGCGAACAGGTCGGCGGCACCCTGCGTAAAAGCCTCGCGCCAATTGCCGTGTTGCTTCTGACCATCGGCGCTGGCGGCGGCTTGAAGCAGACCTTGCTGGATGCCGGCGTCAGCCAGACCATCAGCAAAGTCGCCGAGGGTGCGCACATGCCCTACCTGCTGCTGGCTTGGCTGATTGCCGTGGCACTGCGTCAGGCTACGGGTTCGGCGACAGTCGCGACCACGACGACGGCGGGGATTCTGGCGCCGATGATGGCGGGGCTCGCCGCGACGCAAAGCTCACTGGTGGCGCTGACGATTGGCGCCGGCTCCGTGTTCTTCTGCCACGTGAATGACGCCGGCTTCTGGATGGTTCGCGAATACTTTGGCTTGCAACTCAAACAGACGATCTGGGTCTGGTCGATCCTGCAAACCATTGTCTCGGTGGTGGGACTGGTGGGGACGTTGCTGTGGTGGCACTGGCTGACCTGACACTCGTCAGGAACAGGGCGCCACGGCTTGGCGCCCGACACTGCTCATGCGCGAACCGAAATACGCCGCGCTGACAATGCCGACTGCGCCCATCACCGCACAGAACATCACGCAGATCCACGGACTCCACGGCATCAGACCGATCAGCAACAGCGGTGTGATACTCGCCCACGCGGCGTAGGCAATGTTGTAGGTGAAGGAGATGCCCGACACGCGAATCCGCGCCGGAAACAATCCGACCATCACCGATGGCACCGCGCCGACCACACCGCAGCCCAGGCCGGCGACGGCATACGCCAGCCCGACCCAATTGCCGCCCATGATCAGACAGCTATAAAGCACACCAATGCCCAACGGCAGCAGCAGGCTATAAAGCAGGACCGTGCGCCAGGCACCGATGCGATCGACCAGCAATCCGGCAATCACACAACCGATGTTGAGAAAGACGATGCCCAACGCACTCAGGGCGAAGGTGTGGCTGGCGGTCATGCCGAAGGTTTTCTGCATCATGGTCGGGGTGATGACCACGAACACCACCACCGCCGACGTCAGCACACAGGTCAGCAGCATCGCCGGCAACATCGCCAGACGATGTTCGCGCAGCACCGTGCGCAACGGCAGTTCGACCCGCGCTTCACGCTGGGCTTCCATGGCCATGAACACCGGGGTTTCGCTCAACCAGCGGCGCAGGTAGACACCGATCACGCCGAACACACCACCGAGCAGGAACGGATAACGCCAGGCGTAATCAAGGATTTCCGCCGGGGTGAACACTTGTGCAAGGAAAGTCGCGGTCAGCGCGCCAATCAAGTAACCAAAGGTCAACCCGGCCTGCAAAAAGCCCAGCGCGTAACCGCGATGCCCGGCAGGCGCGTGCTCGGCGACGAACACCCAGGCGCTCGGAACTTCCCCACCCACCGCCGCGCCTTGCAGGATGCGCAGCGCCAGCAACAGCAGCGGCGCGAAATAACCGATCTGGGCATACGTCGGCATGATCCCGATCAGCAGGCACGGCAGCGCCATCATCAGGATGCTCAGACTGAAAACCTTTTTCCGGCCCAGACGATCGGCGAAATGCGCCATCAGAATTCCGCCCAGCGGGCGCGCCAGATAACCGGTGACAAAGATCCCGAAGCTTTGCAGCAGACGCAGCCACTCGGGCATTTCCGGCGGGAAGAACAACTGGCTGAGGGTCAGGGCGAAGAACACGAAAATGATGAAATCGTAGATCTCCAGCGCCCCGCCGAGGGCCGCAAGACCGAGGGTCTTGTAGTCGGAGCGGCTGAACGGCGCCGGTCGCGCTGTGGATTGGGCAGTCATGGCAAAGAACTCTGGCAGGCAAAAAACCAAGGCGCCCATGGTCTACGCAAATCCGCCTGGGGACAACCCGTTAGACCATAGTCCCGGTTTGGCAAAACCTGCTCACAAAACAGCCTGGCTTGATTTACTGTTTAAGCCTGTCCGGAGGAACCTGGCCAACGCCGACTGACCGGAGCGAACCCCGTGTGGGAGCGAGCCTGCTCGCGAAGGCGTCAGCCCAGCCAACTTCGATGTTGAATGTGCCGACCTCTTCGCGAGCAGGCTCGCTCCCACAGGGATCTCTGTGTTGTCGAGATGGGCGACCGTTCCTGCAGACCCACAATAACCATAAAAATCCGAGGTACTCCCTGTGGCCGTTGATATCGAAGATAGCCGCTCCGCGCGCTTTGCCTTGCGCTGTTCAAGCTTTGCCGAACGCTGGTTCCCCGACTCCTGGGTATTCGCCGCACTGGCGGTGATCATTGTCGCGCTGGCCACTTTGGCCATGGGCGCCAAACCCACCGATGCCGCGATGGCGTTCGGTGACGGGTTCTGGAGCCTGATCCCGTTCACCATGCAAATGGCCTTCGTGGTGATTGGCGGGTATGTGGTCGCCAGCTCGCCACCCGCCGTCAAACTGATCGACAAACTGGCACGCATCCCGAAAAACGGCCGCTCCGCCGTGGCCTGGGTCGCGCTGATCTCGATGGTCGCCTCGCTGTTGAACTGGGGCCTGTCGCTGGTGTTCGGTGGTTTGCTGGTGCGCGCCCTCGCCCGCCGCACCGATCTGAAAATGGATTACCGCGCGGCCGGTGCGGCGGCGTATCTGGGCCTCGGCGCGGTCTGGGCGCTGGGCCTGTCCTCATCGGCGGCGCAGTTGCAGGCCAACCCGGCGAGCCTGCCGCCAGCGATCCTGTCGATCACCGGGGTGATTCCGTTCACCCAAACCATCTTCCTCTGGCAATCCGGCGCCATGCTGCTGGCGCTGATCGTGATTTCGATCATCGTTGCCTACGCCACCGCGCCCGGCCCGAACTCTGCGCGCGACGCCAAGGATTGTGGCATCGACCCGGCGTTCAACCTGCCACCGCTGCAACCGCGTACCCGGCCCGGCGAATGGCTGGAGCACAGTCCGCTGCTGATCATTCTGCTGGTGTTGCTGGCGGCCGGTTGGCTGTTCCACGAGTTCTCGAGCAAACCGGCGATCACCGCGATTTCCGGGCTCAACACCTATAACTTCCTGTTCATCATGCTCGGCGCCCTGCTGCACTGGCGCCCGCGCAGCTTCCTCGATGCGGTGGCCCGCGCGGTGCCGACCACCACCGGCGTACTGATCCAGTTCCCGCTGTACGGCTCGATCGCCGCGCTGCTGACCACGGTCAAAGGTGCCGATGCGCAGACGCTGGCGCATCACATCTCGACCTTCTTCGTCAGCATCGCCTCCCACGACACCTATGCGCTGTTGATGGGCGTGTACTCGGCGATTCTCGGTTTCTTCATCCCGTCCGGCGGAGGCAAGTGGATCATCGAAGCGCCGTACGTGATGCAAGTCGCCAACGATCTGCAATACCACCTCGGCTGGGCGGTACAGATCTACAACGCCGCCGAGGCCCTGCCGAACCTGATCAACCCGTTCTACATGCTGCCGCTGCTGGGCGTGCTCGGTCTGAAGGCGCGCGACCTGATCGGCTTCTCGTTCGTGCAATTGCTGGTGCACACGCCGCTGGTGCTGTTCTTGCTGTGGGTGCTGGGGACGACATTGGCGTATACGCCGCCGGTTATTCCTTGAATCAGTGCGGGGCGCGGTCAATCGGTCGACGCCCCGCCTTCCCTTCCTGACAGCGCCGTGTCGACGCCGACATGGCTTTCTGTCGCAAATAATGGCTCAGCGCCATCATCGTCCTTTACCGCATTACCGCCTCGGTAATATCCTTGCGCGCCGAAAATATGTTTCATTTTTTTGCCAAGCGCCAAGGGAGTTGTTGCAATGATCGTAGGGATTGACCTGGGAACCACCAACAGTCTCGTCGCCGTCTGGCGTGGCGAATCCTCCGAATTGGTGCCCAATGCCCTCGGTCAGTTCCTGACACCGAGCGTGGTGGGGCTGGATGATCAGGGCCGGATTCTGGTCGGCCAGGCTGCGCGCGAGCGTCTGCACACTCATCCGCACCTGACGGCGTCGCTGTTCAAGCGTCACATGGGCAGCGCCACGGAAGTCTATCTGGCCGACAAGGCGTTTCGTCCGGAAGAGCTGTCCGCGCTGGTGCTGAAAAGTCTGAAAGAAGACGTCGAACGGGCTTATGGCGAAACCGTCACTGAAGCGGTGATCAGCGTCCCGGCCTACTTCAGCGACGCCCAGCGCAAAGCCACGCGGATCGCCGGCGAGCTGGCCGGGCTGAAAGTCGAGAAGCTGATCAACGAACCGACCGCCGCCGCTCTCGCTTATGGGCTGCACCAACGCGACAAGGAAACCTCGTTCCTGGTGTTCGACCTCGGGGGTGGCACGTTCGACGTGTCGATTCTGGAGTTGTTCGAAGGGGTGATGGAGGTCCGCGCCAGCGCCGGCGACAACTTCCTCGGTGGCGAAGACTTCGACAGCGTGCTGCTGGAACACTTTATCGACCAGCACCGCTCAGTCGCCGACTTCCCTGACCGCAACAGCGTCATCCAGCCCCTGCGCCGCGAGGCTGAGCGTGTGCGCAAGGCTCTGGGTCAGGACAGCAGCGCCGAGTTCCGGCTGCAACTGGGTGACCGCCACTGGACCCACACCATCACCCAGCAAGAATTGGCGACGCTTTACATGCCACTGCTCGAGCGCCTGCGCGCGCCGATCGAACGGGCTCTGCGCGACGCACGCATCCGGGTCAGCGACCTTGATGAGATTCTGCTGGTCGGCGGTACTACCCGGATGCCGCTGGTGCGCAAACTTGCCGCCGGATTGTTCGGCCGTTTTCCGTCGATCACCCTCGATCCGGATCAGGTGGTGGCGCAAGGCGCAGCCATTCAGGCAGCACTCAAGGCCCGCTCGGCCGCACTTGAAGAAGTGGTGCTGACCGACGTCTGCTCCTACACCCTGGGCATCGAAACTTCGACCCAGATTGGCCGCAATTATGAGGCCGGTCACTACCTGCCCATCATCGAGCGCAACAGCATCGTCCCGGTCAGCCGGGTCAAGACCGTGTACACCTTGCAGGACAATCAGGAGCAGGTGGTTGTGCGGATTTTCCAGGGCGAAAGCCGTCTGGTCAAAGACAACGTCGCGCTTGGCGAACTGGCGATCAAGGTGCCGAAACGCAAGGCCGGCGAAGTGTCCCTCGATGTGCGTTTCACCTATGACAACAACGGCCTGCTGGAGGCCCAGGTGAATATTCCGCTGACCGGGCAACAACATTCGCTGGTCATCGAAAACAACCCCGGCGTGCTCACGCCTGAAGAGATTCAGCAACGCTTGCAGAACCTCGCTCAGCTCAAGATTCACCCGCGCGAGCAACAGGTCAACACGCTGCTCAGTGCCCGTCTCGAACGCCTCTACCAGGAAAGCCTGGGCGACCTGCGCGATCAGATTGGCCATTGGGCCAAGCAATTCCAGATCGCGCTCGACTCGCAGGACGAGCGCCAGATTCGTGAAGTGCGCACCGAGCTGAGCAGGCACCTGAGCGAACTTGATCGCACGCCGTGGCAATAAGGGAGCGCTGACATGGATTGCTGGTCCTTCCTGCATTTGCCCGATGACGCTGACGTCCGCGATATCAAGCGCAGCTATGCACGCCTGCTGAAAACCTTCAGGCCCGATGAAGATCCCGAAGGCTTCCAGCGCTTGCGCGAAGCCTACGAACGCGCGCTGGCGATTGCCCAATGGCGCCTGGAAAACGCCGAACAGGAAGACGAGCAGGACGCCGACGTCGCTGTCGCCACGGCGTCCAGCGCCTTTGCTGCACTGGCGCTCGATAATGCCCTGGCCAACAGCTCCAGCCAGGCGCAAAACCAGGCGTGGGATTTCGCCGCTCTGGAGGTTTCGCCCGTCAGTCCGGCAGCCCCGGAGCCGTTTGTGCCGCCATCGAAGGACGACGCCCTGCGTGTCGAGCCGCTGGCGGCGGACGCGCAGAGTCTTGAAGCGCAGGCCGCATGGCGATTGCTTGAAGATCTATCGCCAGACAACCTCGGCGAGCGCTGGGAGCAGGCGCAACAACAAGGCTGCGCCAAGGCATTCGAAAGGCTGTTGCTGCAATTATGTTTTGAGCATCCACAATTGCGCGGACCGGTACTGCACTGGGCCGTCGAGCAGTTGGGATGGTTGGGCCCCTGGCAAGAAGTGCTGATGAATGATCGCCAGCGCGACATGCTCGCCGAGAGCCTGATGTCCGACTATCGAAACGCCTTGCAGGCGCTGCTCGAAAGCCAGAGCGAGCGCGAATTCCTCAACTTGCTCAAACACTACAGCGGCCAGCCGTGGCTCCAGGTATTCGATCGCCGCGAGCAATGGCAACAAAATCTGCTGCATCTGCTCAACGACCATGAGGGGAGCGTGCCGCTGTTCGACCGTATCGGCCAATTGTTCGGCTGGGATCACACCAAAGGTCTGCACCCGCAACCGGACTGGCTCTGGGAAAGGTTGATCGAACGCTGCAATCAGGAAAGTTTTTACGACAACCTGCGGGCCAAGGCTGAAAGCGATCGTACGTGGGCGGCCGACGTGCAGGCAGCGCATCTGTTGATCAACCCGCTCAAACCGATGCAGCAGAAGAAGATCATCGACGGCTTTGGTCAGAATGAATGGCAGGCCTGCCACGATCTGTCGGAAAAGCTAAAATGGCGCTTCCCGGAGTTGCTCGCGCGGCTGCCCTACGCCGACGTTTTTTACTGGCGGCGGTTTTTGCCACGGCCCATCGCCGACGAAACCTGGGTGCGGGTCTGGGCGGCCATTGCCTTGGCGCTGTTCCTGTTCTATCTGGCTTCGCCACAAAAAGATGTGGCAACCCTGGCCTTCATTCCGCTGGTGTTAGCGTGTGTGCCGGTGTGGTTTTTTCGTTTTGCGCTGAGTTGGTGGGTGGTGCTGACGTCTCACGTGATCGTTGCGGATCTTTGGCTCACCGAAGGGCTGATTCCGCGCCGATGGAACCCTGACACCCGCTGGCTGGTAATACGCCACGGGTTACCGCAGGTGGTCATGGTGCTGCTGTTTTCGCTGCTGCTCGGGCCACTGGGCGCACTCACTTACGTGGGCGTGATCCTGATCGGACTGGTGCACAAACGACGAATCGGCTCGCTCGACCCGCAGCTGAGCAATAACCACCCCTGGCTGACCGCGCTGCACTGGGCGCACTTCAGTCCGCTGCAACTGCTGTTTCTGGTGATGATGACCGCGATAACGGCGGCCAGCAGACTCGGCTATTCCTTGCACTCGCTGATGCCCGGCTAGAACAGCAGCGAGCTTGCGTTGCGCCTGTTGTATTCGAGTGAATCGTTGTGGGAGCCGACCTGGTCGCTCCCACATTTGTTTTGCTGCACCTGAAAGTGTCACCCAACTGTCACATTGCCTTGCTAGCGTCCGCCCGAAACAAACTGAAACAATTAAGCTGAACGGGCTGACAGATGAAAGACGAGATTGACGGCACTGACGCACCTGAATCCGACAACCCCACCGACACCAGCCGCCGCCGCTTCCTTGGCGGTGTTGCCGTCCTCGGCGTGGGCGCGACCCTGGCCGGCTGCGGCAACGCCAGCGATCAACCGGGTAAACCAGTCGAGCGCCCGCTGACCCCGACCGAGCTGGACAATGCCCTGCGCGAGCAGGTGAAAACCGTGGTGGTGATCTACGCCGAGAACCGTAGCTTCAACAACCTGTTCGGTGATTTCCCCGGTGTCGAAAAGCCGCTGTCGGCGCTCAAGCCTGCCGATTACCAGCAACGTGACCGCGACGGCAGCCTGTTGCAGACGCTGCCGCCCGTCTGGGGTGGCGTGCTGCAGATCGGCCCGCAAACGCTTGATGGCGTGACCTACCCCAGCGCCACGCAGTTTCAGGAAAACCTGCCCAACGCGCCTTTCGCCCTCAAGGGCCCGAACGGCGAAGACTTGCCGTTCGGGCTGGTGACCCGCGATTTGTGGCACGTGTTCTATCAGAACCAGATGCAGATCAATGGCGGCAAGAACGATGGTTTTGTCGCCTGGGCCGACTCCGGTGGTTTGACCATGGGGCACTACGCCCAGAGCCGCTACTCGCTGCGCCTGTGGGATGTGGCGCAGGAATTCGTGCTGTGCGACAACTTCTTCCAGGGTGCCTTCGGCGGCTCGTTCCTCAATCATCAGTACCTGATCAGCGCCACCGCGCCGTCCTATCCGGATGCGGCCAATTCGGTGGCCAAATCACAGATCGCCG
This sequence comes from Pseudomonas sp. LAMO17WK12:I5, assembly GCF_900215165.1. Classification (NCBI taxonomy): domain Bacteria; kingdom Pseudomonadati; phylum Pseudomonadota; class Gammaproteobacteria; order Pseudomonadales; family Pseudomonadaceae; genus Pseudomonas; species Pseudomonas sp. LAMO17WK12:I5. Next base: position 588,219 of record NZ_OBDS01000001.1, read on the forward strand.
ACCTGCAAAGCGCTGACCCGACTGACCCGCGCCTCAAGCCGCTGGAGGCATCGCCGGCCAGCGCCATGACCGGCCCGCCGCAGTTCGGCCCGAGTGCGCTGACCCCGGACGGCTTCGGCGTCAACACCCTCGCCCCGCCGTACTGGCCGACGTGGATTCGCGATCCGGAGCGTCCGGCGTATTCCAAGCCGGATCTGCCCAATGTGATGGTGCCGCAGACCCACGAGCACATCGGCGACAAGCTGTCGAAGAAGAATGTCGACTGGGCCTGGTACGCCGGCGCCTGGCAGGCGACGCTGGAGCAGTACAAGGACTCGGGCGGGATTCCGAAGATCCCCAACTTCCAGTACCACCACCAGCCGTTCAACTACTTCAAGCGGCAAGGCCCGGAGAACCCGCAAGAGCGCAACAAACGTCTGCGCGACGCGGGTCTGGGCGATGAGTCGAGCACCAACAAGTTCTTCGCCGATGCCGAGGCCGGCAAGCTGCCGGCGGTAACTTTCTACAAACCGCAGGGCAACCTGAACATGCACGCCGGTTATGCCGACGTCGCCTCCGGTGACCGGCACATCGTCCGCGCCCTGAAGGTGCTGCGCGAAAGTCCGCAGTGGAAAAACATGGTGGTGGTCGTGACGGTCGATGAAAACGGCGGCTGGTGGGATCATGTGGCGCCACCCAAGGGCGATCGCTGGGGCCCGGGGTCGCGGGTGCCGGCGCTGGTGGTGTCGCCATTCGCCCGCAAAGGCACGGTGGATCACACGGTTTACGACACGGCGTCGATCCTGCGCCTGATCACCCGAGTGTTCCAACTGGAAACCCTCGACGGCCTCAAGCAGCGCGATGAGGCAATGATCGCCCGTGGCCAGAAACCGATGGGCGATCTGACCAACGCCCTGCATTTTCAGGCCTGAAAACCCCGTCCTGCGGGCTGATGCAAAAATCCGTGAATGACAGCTTCTCTGTGCAACACGGCTGATCCAATATGAAGCGCCCCAAAACCCCGGGGAACCCACGCTGAAAAGGATCTGAGCATGTTCAAACTCGCAGGATTTACCCCCGCAGCACTTACCCTCGCCGCGCTCACCCTGAGCGCGGCTGCCCACGCCGATGTCGATCTGAAGCTGGGCAGCGCCGAGCGCGTCACCCGCCTCTTTGCCTACCCCAACAACTGCAGCGTGATCTGCTATCGCAACTGGTCGCTGGAGCAGACCGTCGCGCATTACCTGAGCCAGAGCGTGCAGCGCGATGGCTACAGCAATGCCAAAGTCTTAGTGAAGAACGATAACGGGCAGATTTACGCCGAGATCAGCGGCGTTCCCGAAGGCTACGACAAGCCGCTGTCGGCGCTGCTCGATGCCGGTGATCTGGCCTATACCGGCGCCAGCAAGCTCAATGCCGATGGCAAATGGGCGTACAGCTGGTATCTGTTCCTGCCGCTGGGCATGGCCCTGGAAAACCGCAAGAGCGTCGAACTGCTGCACTTTCCGCCGGACTATTCGCTGACTCAGGCGCAGGATTACCTGCGCTCGAACACCACCGACCGCTGGGCCACGCTGCTGACCGTCAACGGCATTCCGGCCGAGCAGACGCCGGCCTATCAGACCATCATCGACATCGCGCCAATCGCCGCGCCGTCCAACGCCGGTAGTGATCTGGAGGGCGTCTACGACTACTTCAAGGATTATCAGACCACGCTGGTCAAGCAGTTCAGCCAGACCAGCGCCGGCACCACCCTGCCGATGGTCGCGTTCGGTGCGCCGGTGCGTAACTGGATCAAGCAGCAATACGGCCCGACCGTGGCCGTATTGGGTCTGGCGACCATCAGCCCGAGCGCGGGGGTGAACGTGCCGGTGCTGGGATCGAACCATCCGAGCTACATCTGGTACGCCGCCGACCCGGCCAGCTATGACGGCGATGAGGCCAAGGCCGATGCCGCCGGTTTGAAGGTCATGGGTCAGGACTTGAGCGCCGCTTGCTGGCAAGCCGGGATGGGCAGTAAACCGGGCACCGATGCGAAAGCCCTGCTCAACAGCTGCACGCAGACCTGGCAAGTGACGCAAAAGGGCAAGACCTGCGAACTGTTCTACACCTCGATCCGCAACCTGACCCCGGCACAGGCCGCCGCCAAGTGCTCGACCACGCCAATCAAGGCCCAGTTGCAACAGCTTCAGGGCGAATTGCCGGCCACCGCCGTTCCTGCACCACACCTCTGATCCGCTGAAAAAGCTTCCCGTGTCAGTCAATGCTGACGCGGGGAGCAGCCAATTACGCCTGTCAGATCTGACAGTAGACGGTAAGCGGCATACGCGGGAATATTGGATCCAAGCATGTTGCAGCGCTGACAGGACGTCAGACCAGGGAAGTCGCAGCATTTGGCCGACAGGGAACGTTATGAATAATCAGGCCCATCAACACAACATCCCACGCGACGCACCCGGCATCTACCCGTTTGCCGGATTGCCGGTGCGTCTGGGTTTCCCATCCACCGAGGATTTCGAAATCGTGCACGACCACCACGGTCACGCGGCAGTGGTGGCGCGCCGGGCGTTCTTGCGCATCACCCGGATGTGTCGGGTATCCGGGCAACTGTTGCCCTATCGCTGCCGACAGACGCGTCAGTTACTGGCCGGCATCCACCTCTACGACCCGCGCTTTTGCGGGTTGCTCGAACACGCCTGCGATCCGAATGTGTTTCTGGACATGAGTGAGCTGTGGCTGTGGGCACTTCGCGACATTCAGCCGGGTGAACGCCTGACCATCGACTTCGCCGCCACCGAAGACCGTTTGCTGCAACAGTTCGCCTGCACCTGTGGCTCGCCGCGCTGTCGTGGGTGGATCACCGGCTACGATGAGCCACCCAGTATCGAGGGCCAGCACTTTCTGCAGCACTGGCGGCATCCACACTGATCGGGATTACAACGCCCCGACCGGACGCAGACGATATTGCGGCGGCAGTTGCTCGAAACCGCTGATGGTGGTGTTCAGGCTTTTCCAGCGACCGTCCTTGATGCCGTAGATGCAGCCGTGAATCGACAGGTTCTGGCCGCGATGCCAGGCGTTCTGGATGATGCTGGTGTGGGCGACGTTGGCCACTTGCTGAACGACGTTGAGCTCGCACAGCCGGTCGACCTGCTCTTCCTCGGTCGGCAGCTTGGCCAGTTCTTCACGTTTTTCGTAGTACAGGTCGCGGATCGAGCGCAACCAGCCATCGATCAGACCGAACTGGCGATCCTGCATCGAGGCGCGCACACCGCCGCAGCCATAGTGGCCGGTAACCAGGATGTGTTTGACCTTGAGCACATCAACCGCGTACTGAATCACCGACAGGCAATTGAGGTCAGTGTGCAGCACCACGTTGGCGACGTTGCGGTGTACGAACAGATCGCCCGGAAGCATGCCGACGATCTCGTTGGCCGGCACCCGCGCGTCGGAGCAGCCGATCCACAGATATTCCGGGGTCTGCTGGCGCGCCAGCTTGGCGAAGAAATCCGGGTCTTCCTTGGTGATCGCGTCAGCCCAACGCTCGTTGTTATCAATCAGGTCTTGTAAGTCGTGCATGGTTAAGGCCTCAAGAAAGATGCGCAGGTATGACAGACGACCGCCCGTCGGGGTCACGCAAGAACCGCAGGTGTTTTTCTTTGGAATTCTCGGGTGCCCGGTGTGTCCACCTCAGTAAGGCCCACAGTATGAGGATTTGCCATGACTGATTCACGACGTCCGTTCGATGCGGTGCAACCAGAACCCATCGATGACAACGAAGACCGCATGGGCTCGGTGCATGAGCTGGATTTCGATGAAGACGAACCCAGCGCGAAAATCGGCGACGAGATTCCGGAACGTGAACGCGAGCAACTGATGCCCGCTGAACGGGTGCGCGAGGCCGGGCTTACCGGTGCATCGACGGCTGATCATGAACCGACCGACGATGACTTGAGCCCGGAAACACTGATTCACGAGGATGGCGCACGCGATGCCGAAGAGGCTGGCGAGGGCAATCAGGCCGATTGGGATCTGAGCATTGTCGACGAAGATGACATCGGCGGCGGCAATGGGCTGGATGAGGCGGAGCTGGCGCGGCGTGATCCGCTGGATGGCAATCGCTGATTGGTAGCGCCTGTAAGGACGCCTTCGCGAGCAAGCCCGCTCCCACAGGGAATTGAGACTCGGCTCAGAACCAATGTGGGAGCGGGCTTGCTCGCGAAGCTTTTAAACAAGATCAGTCGACCAGGGTGCAGGCCATCACTACGGCGTCTTCGCGCCCGCCCACCGCCGGATAATAATCGCGACGCCGGCCAATCTCATTGAAACCATAGCGCTCATACAACTTGAACGCTGCGGTATTGCTGTCGCGCACTTCCAGGAAGCATTCCCGGGCAGAGGCCGCATATGCCCGCGACATCAGATGCTCGAGCAGCGTCAGCCCCAGCCCCCGTCCCTGATTCTCCGGTTTGACCGTGATATTCAGCAGATGCGCCTCGTCGAGAATGATCTGCACCACGCCATGGCCGACCTGCTGCTGGCCTTCGAACATCAGCCAGATCTGGTATTTGCCCAGCCCGTCGAGAAAAATCCCGCGGGTCCAGGGATGGCTGTACGCCGCGTATTCGATCTTCAATACCGCGTCCAGGTCCGCCTCGGTCATCGGGCGGAACGATACAGCTTCACTCATTCGATGGTTTCCAGCGCGCCATCAGCCGACGCATGGCTTGCCACACAGCGGCCTTGCGCTGTGGCTCTTCCATTAACAATTCCAGACCGGGAATGGCCCAGGCCAGGCCCAGGCCTTCGATCTGCAATTCACTGTTGAACGCTTCGGCGTCCGCTTCACCGGCAAAGCGTATTGCCGGAAGGCCGATCAGCCACAGGCAGGCGCAGGGTGCCGCTTCCATCTGTACCGAGAGGAAACCCTGAACAAAGTCGCGCGCCGCTTCCGGGCCCTGATCCATGGTGCCGCGGTTCAGCCACGGCCAGCGCACCGGCTCGCCGACGATCTGTGGCGCATCCGGCAGACCGGCGGCGCGCAACATGTCTTTAAGCAGCAGATAGGCCGGATCGCGGCTCTGGAACGCTTCGCCTGTGGGTAACTCGACCAGCAGCAGGCAAGGCCCGGCGCGCAGCAACTGCAGGGCAAAACGCGGTGGCGGCACGGGCGCCGGCTTGGCGACAACCGGCGCCTCTTCGACCTCTTCCACCGGTTTGGCGCCATTGCGGGTACTGGCGAGCGACGGGCGCGGCACTTCGATCTTCGGCCGTTCGACCGGACGGGCGGCAGGCTGCGCCGGAGCTTCGGCCTGCACAACCGGCATCACCGCCACCTCTGGCTCAGGCTCGGGCATGTCCAGCAGCTCGGGCCGCGACGGGGCGGCGAAAGGCAATTCGGTGCGCGGCAGCCAGTTGACCACCTGCATGGCGTTCAAATAGGCGCGGCGGCGGGACTCGATAAGCAAAGGGTCGGCCACTTGTGGATAACTGAAGTGGGCAGATTCTACAGCCCTTCGTTCAAGATCGCTTGCTGTTGATCGATAGCCTTTACCTGGGCTCGCTCCCTGAGAAAATGCGACAGCCCGTCCCGAGAGTGAATCGCATCCCTCGTGATGCAGTACAATCGCGGCTTTTAATCGCCAACCAGCCGGCCATTCCGATGATCGAACCCAAGCGCGTCTTGCGCGCCCTCGCTGAACACTGGGCACTTCTGGAGCCACTGTGCGAGCACTTCGACCAGGGCACCCTGAGCCTCAACGAACTGCGCACGCAACTGGCCGCCCAACAACTGGACAGCACGCCGCAGGACATCACCAGCCTGCTCGACGTGTGGATTCGCCTGGACATTCTGGTGCCCGTGGCGAAAAGCCCGAACCGTTTCGAGCTCAACGCGCAGATCCACGACTTCCTCGCCTACCTGCGCCGTGAGCACCGTCTGGGCCTGTGCCTGGAAATCGAAGCCTATTTGCGCCACCTCGAACGTCTGGCCGGCTACATTCAGGACGCGTTCGATGTGCGCGACGGCAACGACCTCGCCCGTCAGCTGCGTTTGCTCGACATGCGCGTGCGCGACGTGCTGAAGAAACTCGACAACGACGAGCAGGCACTGGTCGCCGTGGCCGAACGGGCCAAGACCAGCGACCGGCAGATTCCGCTGCGTCAGCGATACGCCGAAGTGCTGGCGACCTGGGACGAATACGTCGAACCGATGATCGACCTGGTGAACGCCGACGGCGCCTTCGAACAAGGCGTGCGCAAGGTCGAAACCGTGCTGCTGAAGATGCTCAGCGAACAGCAGCGCCTCGGCCATCTGGTCGACGACGACATGCTGCTGCGCACCCACGCGCGCATCCTCGAAATGCAGACCAGTGCCCAGCTGACCCTGCGCCACGCCCGCGAACTGCTGCTGCCGCTGCGTGAAGAAGCGCGCCGGCACAACGCCGTGACCCGTGGTGCCGCGCTGGCGCTGGCGGCGATTCGCCGCAAAGGCATCGACGCCGTGCCGCAAGCGGCGATGCCGCTGTTCACCCGGCCGCAAAGCACCTTCCTCGGCAGCGCCAGTCAGGTCGAGGCCTACGTCTACGCCCTGGCGCGTTTCGAGCCGAAACCGGCGCGTTTCCCCAAAGCGCACAAGACCCAGAAATCCGGCGATGCCCCGCGTGCACCGCGCACCGTGCGCGAGATGGTCGAGCGTTGCGAAGAGTCCCTGCCGATGCCGGATCTGATGACCTGGTTGCTGGAGCAGGAACCGGACGGCGCCACCGACGAATTGCTGTACTGGTTCTCGCGTCTGTCGCGGGAAAAACGCTTCACCCGCGAGCGTCTGGAACGCCGCGAATACCACACTCACGAGCATCAGGTCAGCCTGCGCTCCTTCGCCCTGCTCTCGGCCCGCGACCCTGCCGCCGCCGAGGATTCTGCGAGCATCCCCAATGCATCTTGATCTATCCGAACTGTCCCAACTGGCGCCGATCTTCCGCGAGCTGTTCAAGGGCTATCATGTCAGCCGCCGCGACCCGGAACTGTACGCGCAACTGTCAAACTTCCAGGATCAATACCGCACGCTGTTCAAGGCGCTGGGCTTCGAACTGGTCTGCGACACCCGTGGTTTCTACTACTTCGTGCCGGACATGGCCGCTGCGGCGGTGAACAAGACCGCTCAGCGCCTGGCGCTGTTCACCTTCATTCTCGTCGAGCATCTGGCCGATCAGGGCCGCGACCCGATCGCCGTGCTCGACGGTGGCAGCCTCGGCCGTGAAGAACTGCCGTCGTTGCTGGATAAATACCGCGACCTGTTCATCCAGGCCGAAGTGCAGACCGTCGAAGAACTCGAAGAAAAAATCATGCGTCGCATGACCCAGCTCGGTTTCGCCGGCGAAGAAAACGGCGTGTACCGTTTCCTGCCGCCGATGCATCGTTTCCTCGATGTGTGCCTGTCGGTGCAGCAGGACCGCGATCTGGCAGCCAGCGTGCACAGCGTACTGCCGCTGCCGGCACCGGTGCTGATCGACGAAGAAGCCGAAGCCAAATTCCTCGAAACCGACGATCCGCTTGATCTGTCCGAATTCGAAGAAGAAAGCGAAGAAGACGCACTGGCCCGCGCCATTGCCGAAGAACAGGAGTCCGACGCATGAGCCAGGAACGCTACGGCATCCGCCGCTTTGCCCTTTTGAACACCGCCGGTTACAGCCTCGGTCTGTTCCCGCTGGAAGAACCGCTGTCGGTTTACGGCGCGAACAACCTCGGTAAATCCGCCTCGATCAACGCTCTGCAGTTCCCGATTCTGGCGCGCATGTCGGACATGAGTTTCGGCAAGTACAGCCTGGAACAATCGCGACGTTTCTACTTCGCCTCCGACACCAGTTATATCCTCGTCGAAGTCAATCTGCCCCACGGCCCGCACGTGATCGGTGTGGTCGGTCGCGGCCCGGGCGGTGGTTTCGGTCACCAGTTCTTCGCCTACGCCGGCAAGCTGGATCTGGCGCATTACCAGAAGAACGACACCTGCCTGCGGCAGAAAGAGCTGTTCAGCAACCTTGAGAAAGAAGGCCTGAAAGCCTACGAACTCAAGCCGGACGAACTGCGTCGTCTGCTGGTGGGCGGGCACACCTCTATCCCGCTCGACCTGACCCTGATCCCGCTGCGCTCCACCAGCGAGCAGAGCCTGAAAACCTTCCGCGCACTGTTCATCAACCTGCTGCACATGCGCGAAATCACTGCGGCCAAGTTGAAGCAACTATTCCTCGATGCCTTCGAGCACAGCCTGCGTTCCGGCAGCGTCGACTACATCGCTGCGTGCGAAGAAGCCTTCCGCGATGTGCGCCGGATGGAGCAGGACTACAACTCGCTGGTCGCTGCCGGCCCGCTGGTCGAAGCTCTGGCCAACGGGGTGAAACAGCGCGACGTGCTGCGCGGCAAGCTGCACCGCCTGTCGCCGCTGCTCGACTCGTTGCTCGGCACCTGGTCGGACTACGCCACGGCGCGCAAGGAAGAGCTGACGATCCAGGCCGAACACTACCGTCGCGAGCAGGACGATCTGCAAAACGATCAGCGCGGTGGCACCCAGGAACTGATGCGTCTGGAGCGGGAAATCTCCGGCATCCAGCGCTGGCTCGGTGAGTTGTCGGTGCTGAAAAACCGCTTCGCGCTGGTCGATGACGTCAAGGTGCTGGAGCAACAACTGCTCGCCGCCAAGGACGCGCACGACGAACTGGCCGGTGCGCTGGCACAGTCCCGGCAGTTCAGCGCCGAGGATCTGGAAGAACGTCTGCGTGATCTGGAAAAACGCCTGAAGTCGGTGAAGCAGCAACTCGATCATGCCGACAACAACAGCTACGCGCGTCTGCGTGAGGAGTTCTCGCAGCAGGACGTCGAGCGTCTGATGCGCCTGTTCAACAGCGCGCTGTTCAGCCTGCCGCTGGGCGAGCACGGCATCACCCTCGACGAAGATGGCGAGTGGGTCAAATCGGTCGAGCTGATCCTCGATGGCTTCAAGGGCGAGCGCTTCGAAGTGCCGGGCTTGTCGATCGACATCTCGCACATCGAGCCGCCGGCTCTGCAAGCGCTGGCCGACCGCGCCGCGCTGCGTGACCAGAAAGAGCGTCTGGAAAAAGAGCTCAAGCAGCTCAAGACTCAGCAAGCCGTGGCCGCCGACCGCGCCGCGAGCAAGACCCAGACCGAAGCGCTGTACCAGCAAGTGCTGGATGCGCAGAAAGCCCTGGAAGATTTCCGTCGCACTCAAACGCTGAGCGCCGAAGAAGGCGACAAGCTTGAGCAACTGGCGCAGATGGAAGCGGCGCAGGACGAACTCAAGCGTTCCAGCGATGCGTTCACCGAGCGCGTCCAGCAACTGTCAGCCAAGCTGCAACTGGTCGGTCGGCAGATCGCCGACATGGAAGCCAAGCAGCGCACTCTCGACGACGCCCTGCGCCGCCGTCAGTTGCTGCCGGCGGATCTGCCGTTCGGCACGCCGTTTATGGATCCGGTCGACGATTCGATGGACAACCTGCTGCCGCTGCTCAACGACTATCAGGACAGCTGGCAAGGCTTGCTGCGCGCCGACGGTCAGATCGAAGCGTTGTACGCGCAGGTGCGCCTCAAAGGCGTGGCCAAGTTCGACAGCGAAGACGACATGGAGCGCCGTCTGTCGCTGCTGATCAACGCTTACGCGCACCGTACCGACGAAGCCCTGACGCTGGGCAAGGCGCGGCGTGCGGCGGTCACCGACATCGCCCGGACCCTGCGCAACATCCGCAGCGACTACGACAGCCTCGAGCATCAACTGGCGCTGTTCAACCGCGAGATCAACAAGCGTCAGGTGTCCAACCTGCAGAGCTTCCGCATCGTCCTGGCGCCGAACAAGGAAGCGCTCAAGCACATCGATCAGATCATCCACAGCGCCGGTCAGTACGAAGAAGGCGAAACCCTGTCGGTGTTCGATCTGAGCCAAAGCGCGGAACAGGACAACAAGAACGAAGAGGCCAAGGAGTACCTGGCGCGGCTGGTGGCGGCGAACCACAACCAGCTCGGTCTCAAGGACTTGTTCGAACTGGCGTTCGAGATCACCAAGGTCAACGGTCAACCGGTGATTCACACCGACATCGACGGCGCGGCGTCCAACGGCACCACCATGACCATCAAGGCGCTGACCAACATGTACTTGTTGCTGCACCTGATGGATCGCGATCTGGCCGGTCGCGTGCGCCTGCCGTACTACCTCGACGAGGCGGCGGACATCGACGAGAAGAACCAGGCAGCGCTGCTGGAAACCAGCCTGCAATTGGGCTTCGTGCCGATTCTGGCGAGTGTGAAGCCGCAAGTCTGCGCCAGTGTCGCCATCGACCTGGAGGGCGGCAGCGGCCCGGCGGGGATCTACATCGACGAGGCGGACTGGAAGTACATCCGCCGGCATGATGTGGTGAAGGCCACCGTCAATGTGCAAGCCGATGAGCCGGAGCTGGATGAGGTTTGATCGACTTTAGCTGAAAACCAAAAAGGGCCGCGATCTGTTGGGATCGCGGCCCTTTTTTATGGCTGGGAATTTGTGCTGACTTTTAGTGCCCTATCGCGAGCAGGCTCACTCCTACAATTTGGAACGCGTTCCCCTGTAGGAGTGAGCCTGCTCGCGATGGCGCCCCTTCAGACACCACAGAATTACTTACCGAGCGAAATCTTCGGCGCCCAGGTCAGCCACTCATCCTCGAACTTGTCGAACAGCGGGAACGTCTGCTCGGGCCGTGCTTGGGTGCCCATGCGCTCACCGTCCGGCGTAGCGAAGGCGATACCACCCTGAATCGCTGTCTCCAGCGACTCCGTGCGCACCGTCAAACCATTGAACAGACCGATGTCGAAACCGACACCACTGGTGTTCCAGAATCGGCTGCCGCTGCGCACCAACGGCGCGTATTTCGGCTCGATCAAAATATGCACCAACACGCGATCAGCAGTCTGGCCCAGTTCATAACCGGTGACCTTGCCCACGGTGATTTCGCGGTAGGTCACGGGTACGCCCGGTTTCAGCGAGCCACGGCGCGCGGCGCTCAACACCAGACTCAAGCCAGCCTCCTGCTTGCTCACTTCCGGCGGACTGGCCAGCGCAACGAAGTTCTTCTGCGGGCCGAGATTTTTCGCCGCCGGCTGCACTTCCACATATTGCCCGGTGACCAGGGTTTCCAGATTCTGGGTCTTGATCAGCCCCAACTCCGGCTTGACCACCCAGAACTGACTGCCGACCCGCGCAATGCGCTCCGGTACTTCGGTGATCCGCGCGGTAATCATCACGGCTTGCAAATCGTCGGTCAGATCGACGTCTTCAATCTTGCCGACATCCAGGCCTTTGAAACGAATCGGCGTGCCCGGACGCAAACCATCGGCGCGGTCGACCTTGATCGTCACCAGCGTGCCTTTCTGGTTGGCTTCATCATGGTTGGCGAACAGACGGAAGCGTGGAATACGCTTTTGCAGCGGCGCCTTGGCTTGCGGTGTTTCGAAAGCAATACCGCCGGCCATCAATGTCTGCAAAGACTCGCTCTTCACTTGAATACCACCCGTAAGACCACCGGTGAGGGTGATGCCGCTGACATTCCAGAAGCGTGTCGACGCGTTGACCAGGTTTTCGTACTCCTTCTCGATATGCACGCCGATGACGATTTGCTTTTTGGTCTTGGAGAACTGATAGCTCTGTACCGAACCGACCTTGACCTGTTTGTACAGAATCGGACTGCCGACTTCGATCGAACCGAGAACATCGGTGAACAGCACCAGGTGCAGACCCGGCGAACGCAGATCCAGCGGCGGCGCTTTTGGCCGCGCCTCGAATTCGCGTTTCGGCGCGGCACCTTTGTCGCCCGGACGCACGGCAATGTAGTTACCTTTCACCAACGCTTCGAGCCCGGTGATACCGGCCAGGGAAATCGACGGTTTGACCACCCAGAACTGCGTGCCTTCGACCAGATAGTCTTCGGCCAGAGGATCCAGCGTCAGCTCGGCCGTGGCGCTGTTCAGATCCGGATCGATTTTAAGCGCCTTCATGTTGCCGACCTGAATGCCCTTGTACATCACCGGCGTACGACCGGCCTGCAGGCCTTCGAAGTCACTGAGTTTGACCTTGACCCGAATGCCGGCAGCGGCGGCGTCGAAGTCCTCATAGAGACGGAACGGCAGGCTTGGATCAGTAGGCGGACTGTCCTTGCGATTCTCCGGAGTGGCGAAGGCAATACCGCCGGCGACGATGCTCGCCAGAGATTCGCTGCGTACCTTCACCCCGGACAGGTTGGCGTCGATGCTGATGCCGCTGGCATTCCAGAAACGTGTGTGTTTGCGCACCAGTTTGGCGTAGGTCGGCTCGATGAACACTTTGAGCTCAACGGTGCTCTGGTCTTCAGACAGCACGTAGCTTTTGATCTGACCGACTTTGATCTGCTTGTAGAACACCGGACTGCCGCGGTTCAGCGAACCGAGGCGATCGGCCTTGATCGTCAGGTGCAGGCCGGGCTTGGAGTCCGATAGCGGCGGCTCTTCGGCCAGCGCCTTGAACTTGCGGGTCGGCTCGCCTTCACCGGGACTGATGGCCACGTAGTTACCTGAAACCAGGGTTTCCAGACCGGTGATGCCGGCCAGGGTCACGCTCGGTTTCACCAGCCAGAAGCGCGTGCTGGTCTTGAGGTATTGCTCGACGTCCTTGTTCATCTCGACGGTGGCAATCACCCCTTTGGAATTGCCCTCGTCATCAAGTTTGAGCGTCTTCACCTTACCCACCGGCATGCCCTTGTAGACCACTTCGGTCTTGTTGGCCTGGATGCCTTCACCGCTTTCGAAACGCACCTGAATCTCGATACCGGTTTCGTTATAGGCACGCCAGCCGAGCCAGCCACCGATGATCAGGGCAATCAGAGGCAGTACCCAAATGGCAGACCAGTTGGAGGCCGGTCGAGTTTTCGCTACAGGCAAATCAGTCATGGTCGTCGTCCGACTCCGTGTTATCCCAAATCAGTCGGGGATCGAAAGTTACTGCGGCAAGCATCGTCAGAATCACCACACTGGCGAAGGCGATGGCGCCAAGGTTGGCTTCGACACTGGCAAGCCGGCCGAAGTTGACGACCGCCACCAGAATGGCGATCACAAAGATGTCGAGCATCGACCAACGACCGATGAACTCGATGAAGCGGTACATCCAGATCCGCTGCCGCGCGGACAACGGCTGACGTCGCTGCACCGAAAACAGCAGCAGCGCGATGCCCACCAGTTTGAAGGTCGGCACCAGAATACTGGCGATGAACACCACGGCGGCAATCGGGATCATGCCGTGCTGCACCAACTGGATCACGCCGGACATGATGGTGCTAGGATCACCCTGCCCCAGCGAACTGACCGTCATGATCGGCAACACATTGGCCGGGATGTAGATAATCGCAGCAGTGATCAGCAGAGCCCAGGTTCGGGCCAGACTGTTCGGACGACGAGCGTGAACCAGCGCACCGCAGCGGGTGCAGGTCTGCTCGTCGGTGTCCGCATCCCGTTTGTTCAATTCATGGCATTCGGTACAGATCAGAATGCCCGCATCAATCGCCCGCATGGGCATCCTCTCCTGATAACGCCTGCCAGATCTGATGCGGTGACATCACCACTTCCAGCCAGACCTGAACCAACAACAAACCGATGAAACACGCCAGACCGAGGCCGACGGTGATGGCCGCCATGTCCGCCAGTTTGACGATCGCCACGAGGACACCCATGAGGTAGACCTCGAGCATTCCCCAGTCTTTGAGGTGGTGATAAATGCGGTAGAGCAATAAGCCGTAACTGCGTCCGACGTTGAATCGAATCGTCAGCAAAACGAATAACTGGCACAGCAACTTCAGCAACGGAATAGCCATACTGCACAGGAATACAACGATCGAAACGCCCTGCATGTCCGTATTGAACAAGCCGAGCACGCCGCTCCAGACCGTATCCTGCGAAGATTGTCCGAGGATATTGAGTTGCATGATGGGTAAAAAGTTTGCCGGGATGTACAGCAATAATGCTGCGATCACCAAGGCAAGGCTGCGCTGCACCACATTATGGCGATGGGCGTACAACTCGTAACCGCAGCGCGGGCAGAGTGCTTTCTCGCCATGGGCAAGCTTGGGCTTGCGCATCAGCAGGTCGCACTCATGACAGGCCACCAAGTCTTCCAGCGGTAAATCTGACAGCCCTTGGGCGTCAACCGGATCTGACATAAAGGCTCTGACTCCGAAAAAGATGGGGGTTATTCTAGTGTTCTGATTCGAAAATAACTGTGCAAAATTGTTCGCTGCCTAAGTAAAAATACTTTCCTGCGGGCAAAACAAAACCCCAACTGCTTTCGCAATTGGGGTTTCGGAATTTAATCTTGACGATGACCTACTCTCACATGGGGAAACCCCACACTACCATCGGCGATGCATCGTTTCACTTCTGAGTTCGGGATGGGATCAGGTGGTTCCAACGCTCTATGGTCGTCAAGAAATTCGGGTACTGACTCGTGACCAACTGGCCTCGCTTCAGCAAATCGGGTATGTGATACAGGTGTCTTGTGAGCAGCGCGAACTTTCGGTTCATTGCGTCTTCACACACCGCAATCTGGTCTCTTTCGAGCATTCAGATTGCTTGGGTGTTATATGGTCAAGCCTCACGGGCAATTAGTATTGGTTAGCTCAACGCCTCACAGCGCTTACACACCCAACCTATCAACGTCGTAGTCTTCGACGGCCCTTCAGGGAACTCAAGGTTCCAGTGAGATCTCATCTTGAGGCAAGTTTCCCGCTTAGATGCTTTCAGCGGTTATCTTTCCCGAACATAGCTACCCGG